>NZ_JAVACL010000001.1:0-601678 GCF_032658145.1 Streptomyces sp. MK7 | reverse complement strand
TTTCAAACCTTAGCGGATCTCCTCGGCGATTCCCAATCGGGCCCTGAGTGGATCCGATGCGGGTCGACGAGTCCCTTTCGAATTGAATTCGGACGCGCCGAAAACAACCCGTTCGGGAGATCGTGCTGGTGGTTTGGGGTGCCGCTGGAGCGGCGGGAGGTGCTGCCGGAGAACCGTTAAGGCTCCGCGACAACCCGAAGAACTTTACGGATCCGCGAGAGGGCTGTCAAGCGCCCCCTGTCAAGATCTTTTAGTCGAGGTCGCTGAGCCGTCCGCCGGCGTCCGGCTGGGCCTCCTCGACCCGGCGCAGGAGCCTGGTCAGCACCTCGCCGAGGACCGCGCGCTCCGCGGGGGAGAGGTCCTGGAGGAGGTCACCCTCGAACACCGTCGCCAGCCGCATGGCCTCCAGCCACTTCTCGCGGCCCTCGGGGGTCAGCTCGACGATGACCCGCACACGGTTGGACTCGTCGCGCTCCCGGGTGACCAGGCCCTCCGCGACCATGCGGTCGATTCGGTGGGTCATCGCGGCCGGGGTCAGGCCGAGGCGCTTGGCGAGTTCGCTCGGGCCCAACTGGTAGGGGGCTCCGGAGAGGACCAGCGCCTTGAGGACCTCCCACTCGGCGTTGCTGATGCCGAGGGCGGCGGTCTGCCGGCCGTAGGCGACGTTCATCCGGCGGTTCAGGCGGGAGAGCGCAGAGACGATCTTCTCGACCTGGGGGTCCAGGTCCTGGAACTCGCGCTGGTAGGCGGCGATCTGCTCCTCGAGCGTCGGCTCGGTGTCGATGCCGTCGGTGTCGCCGATGCTGCCGGAGGTCTCACCCATGTCCGCAGTATCGCACGAGGGCGCTGGCATCGAAGTCCTTCGAGGTGTAGTCTTCGATATCGAACTTTAGTTTCGAAGTCTTCGCTTCTAAGTACTGAGGCACTCCAACCATCCGTACCACTACTGGAGAGAGGTGAACGTGACCAGGGCGATGGGCGCAGCGATGCGCCGGATCCACGTGGGCAACGCACTCAGCGCGTTCGGGCTCGGCTTCACCGTCCCCTACCTGTACGTCTATGTGGCGCAGGTGCGGGGCCTGGGAGCCATGACGGCGGGGCTCGTCCTCGCCGTCTTCGCCGTGGCCGCGCTGATCGTGCTGCCGTTCGCCGGCAGGGCGATCGTGCGGCGCGGCCCGCTGCCGGTCCTGCTCGCCGCCCTGGTCATGGCCGCGCTGGGCGCGCTGAGCCTGGGTCTGGCGGGTCATGCGGGGGCCGTCCTGCTATCGGCCGGCGCGCTGGGGGCCGGGCAGGCGGTGATGCAGCCGGCGCTGGCGACGATGATCGTGGACTGCTCGACCACGGAGACGCGGTCGCGGGCGTTCGCGATGCAGTTCTTCCTGCAGAACCTGGGGCTCGGCGTCGGTGGCCTCATAGGCGGTCACCTCGTCGACACCACCCGCGTCTCCTCCTTCACTCTGCTCTTCGCCATCGAGGCGGCGGTGTTCCTGCTGCTGGTGGTGCTGATGGCGACGGTGCGGATGCCGCATGCACCGCGCGTCGAGGAGGCGCCGACCGGCGCCGGACGTTCGGCACGGAGCAGCTGGAGGCAGCTGCTCGGCAACCGGGCCATGGTCCAGCTGTGCGTGCTGGGCTTCGTGCTGTTCTTCGCCTGCTACGGGCAGTTCGAGTCGGGTCTGAGCGCCTACGGCGTGGAGGCCGCCGGGATATCGACGTCGGCGCTGGGGACGGCGCTGGCGGCGAACACGATGATGATCGTGGTGGCGCAGTTCGCGGTGCTGAGGTTCGTCGAGCGGCGCCGGCGGTCGCGGGTGATCGCGGCGGTGGGTGTGATCTGGGCGGTCGCGTGGGGCGCGGCGGCGTACGCGGGGCTCGGGCACGGCAGCCAGGTGATGGCGACGGCCGCGTTCGTGTCGACGTACGCGCTGTTCGGTCTGGGTGAGGCGATGCTGTCGCCGACGCTCGCGCCGCTGGTGGCCGACCTGGCGCCGACGGGCATGGCCGGGCAGTACAACTCGGCGTTCGCCCTGGTGAAGCAGCTCGCGCTGGCGGTCGGGCCGGCGGTGGGCGGCCCGCTGGCCGCATCGCTGCCGGGACCGTATGTGGTGACGTTCCTGGTGTTCTCGCTGGGGATCAGTGTCCTGGCGGTGCGGCTGGGGCGGGGGCTCACCGCCGCACAGGACCAACCGTGGGGCGCGCGCAGCCGGGTGGTGGCGCGCGGTGGAGCGGCCGCTCCGGCGGTCAACGCGGAGGCGTGAGCCTCCTGCCCGACCACAGCGGCGGCCGTCGCCCTTCGGGTGGTGGCCGCCGCTGTGCCGTGTCGTGCGGCTGCGTCCGGTTGTCGTACGGCCGTGTCCCGTCCCGTCGTACGGCCGCTACCCGGCCCACCATGGCCGGCGCGGCCGCTACGGCTGCTTTCTCGGCAGGGTGAACTCGCACCACACCGTCTTTCCGCCGCCCGGGGTCCGGCGGGCGCCCCAGTTGGAGGCGATGGTCGCGACGATGGCGATGCCGCGGCCGGACTCGTCGACGGGTTCGGCGCGGCGACGCCTGGGCAGGTGGTCGTCCCCGTCGGTGACCTCGACGATGAGGCGGCGGTCGGTGCGGCGCAGCCGCAGGCGCATGGGGGGTGTGCCGTGCTGCAGGGAGTTGGCGACGAGTTCGCTGGCCGCGAGGACGCCGAGGTCGTGCAGCTCGGTCGGGAAGCGCCAGCTGGTCAGGACGCCGGAGGCGAAGGCACGCGCGCGGGGGGCCGCTTCCACTCCGCCGAGGAGTTCCAGCGCGGCGTTGCGGAAGAGCTCGCTGTCCGGGCCGGTGCGGGCGGGGTGCTGCAGGACGAGGACGGCCACGTCGTCGTCGTGGTCGGCCTGCACACCGGCCGAGCGGACCAGGCGGTCGCAGACAACCTGTGGGGTGCCGGTGGCTCCGGCCAGGGCGCGCTCCAGGGAGGTGATGCCCTCGTCGAGGTCCTCGTCGCGGCGTTCGACCAGGCCGTCGGTGTAGAGCACCGCGGTGGCGCCGGGACCGAGCGGGACCGAGCCGGAGGAGTGCATCCAGCCGCCGGTGCCCAGCGGGGGGCCGGTGGGTTCGTCGGCGCGCAGCACGGTGCCGTTCTCGTCGCGGACCAAGATCGGCAGGTGGCCTGCGGAGGAGTAGACCAGCCGGCCCTCGTTGGGGTCGTGGACGGCGTAGACGCAGGTCGCGATCTGGTCGGGGTCGATCTCGGCGGCGAGGCCGTCGAGGAGCTGGAGGACCTCGTGGGGCGGCAGGTCAATGCGGGCGTAGGCGCGGACCGCGGTGCGCAGTTGGCCCATGACGGCGGCGGCCCGTACTCCTCGGCCCATGACGTCGCCGATGACGAGAGCGGTGCGTCCGCCGCCGAGGGTGATGACGTCGTACCAGTCGCCGCCGACGGCGGCTTCGGTGCCGCCGGGCTGGTAGGTGGCGGCGATGCGCAGATCGTCGGGCTGTTCGAGGACCTGGGGGAGGAGGGAGCGCTGGAGGGTGACGGCGGTTTCGCGCTGGCGGCGTTCGCTGGCGCGCAGGCGTTCGGCGGCTTCGGCGTGGTCGGTGACGTCGGTGGCGAAGACGAGGACTCCCGAGCCGGCGGTGCGGGACCGGCTCTCGGCCTCACTGACCGGGGTGCAGGTGAAGGTGTAGGAGCGGCCGTCGGGTGCCTTGCGGGACTTCAGGGTGCGGGGCCTGCCGCTGCGCAGGACCTGGTCCAGGAGCGGGAGCAGGCCGAGGTCGCGCAGTTCGGGGAGGGCGTCGCGGGCGGGTTCGCCGAGGGGGCGTGCGCCGAAGGCGGCGGTGTAGGCGTCGTTGACGTAGGCGATGCGGTGGTCACGGCCGTGGACGAGGGCGACGAGGGCGGGGACCCGGTCGAGGACTTCGCGGGCGGGGAGTTCGTCGACGGCGGGCACGGGGGCTGTGCCGTCGGTCAGGTGTTCGGCGCGGGCGGCGGGTACGGAGCCATCGGCCCGGCGGTCGGCGGTGGTGGTGGTGGTGGCGAGTTCGGTCCGCGCTGCGGCGCGGCGCTGTGTGCCGGGGATTCCGGGGAGCCGGGCGCTCCAGCGCGTGAAGTTCACGAATCCTTGCCTCGTGTCTGTCGTCTCAGGCCGGCTCCGGGCCCGGCGGGGGTGTGGGGCCGCGCGGCGGTGACCGCACGTGGTCGCTGCCCCGGGGGGTGCGGCACAGCGGAATGCGTCCTCGGTTCATCGGGGGTGGACGGCCGACCGCCTCCGGTCGTGGACCAGTCTGGCAGTGTGGCCGCCGCGCGCCGACATCCGTGGGACGCCTGGGCGTCCGGTGGAGTTCCTCGGTCCGGTCAGGACGACCCTTTCGGGTTGATGTTCGGGTCGAGAGGATGCTTTCCACCGGCGGCCAGTTCGAACTCCGCGCGGGGATGTTCCAGTGAACCGAGGGAGACGATCTCCCGTTTGAACAGTCCTGCCAGGGTCCACTCGGCGAGCACCCGGGCCTTGCGGTTGACGGTGGGGACCCGGCTGAGGTGGTAGGCGCGGTGCATGAACCAGGCGGGGTAGCCCCTCAGTTTGCGTCCGTAGACCTGTGCGACGCCCTTGTGCAGCCCGAGGGAGGCGACCGAGCCGACGTACTTGTGCGCGTATGTCTGAAGGGGTTCGCCGCGCAGGGAGCGGGCGATGTTGTCGCCGAGGAGCTTGGCCTGGCGCACCGCGTGCTGGGCGTTGGGGGCGGTGTCGGCGCCGGGATCGGCGGCCGTGACGTCGGGGACGGCCGCGGCGTCGCCCGCGGCCCAGGCGTGCTCGACGCCGTCGACGGTCAGCTGCGGGGTGCACTTCAGCCTGCCGCGGGCGTCCAATGGCAGGTCGGTGGCGGCCAGCAGGGGGTGCGGTTTGACGCCGGCGGTCCACACGACGGTACGGGTGGGGAAGCGCTGGCCGTCGCTGAGGACGGCCACGCGGTCGGCGCACGATTCCAGGCGGGTGCCGAGCAGCACCTGGATGTTGCGGCGGCGCAGCTGGGTGACCGTGTAGCGGCCCATCTCCTCGCCGACCTCGGGCAGGATGCGGTCCGAGGCCTCGACGAGGATCCACTTCATGTCCTCGGGTTTGACGTTGTGGTAGTAGCGGGCGGCGTAGCGGGCCATGTCCTCCAGTTCGCCGAGGGCCTCCACGCCGGCGTATCCGCCGCCGACGAAGACAAAGGTGAGGGCGGCGTCGCGGACGGCGGGGTCGCGGGTGGAGGAGGCGATGTCCATCTGTTCGATGACGTGGTTGCGCAGCCCGATGGCCTCCTCGACGGTCTTGAAGCCGATGCCGTAGTCGACGAGGCCGGGGATGGGCAGGGTGCGTGAGACGGCACCGGGCGCGAGGACGAGTTCGTCGTACGTCAGCTGCTCGGTGCCGCCCCGCTCCTCGGTGGCGAGGGTGGTGAGGGTGGCGGTGCGGTGCGCGTGGTCGATGCTCTGGACCTCGCCGGCGACTATGCGGCACTGGTCGAGGACGCGGCGCAGCGGCACGACGACGTGCCGCGGGGAGATCGCGCCGGCGGCCGCCTCGGGAAGGAACGGCTGATACGTCATATAAGGGTCGGGCGTGACAACGGTGATCTCGGCCTCGCCCCGCCTGAGCTCCTGTTTCATCCGCTGCTGCAGGCGCAGGGCCGTGTACATCCCGACGTAGCCGCCACCGACAACGAGAATGCGCGCACGTTCCTTCACCATCCCATGACGCACCCGTGACTGTCGTTTGTCCACAGCCTCGACGAATTGTGTGACCGCGGGCCGGGGCCGCACCGGGTCGGCGAGATCGCCGGAGTGCTGGGAAGCCGTGCAGGTCAGACGGTATCGGGTGGGCCGTGGCAGGGAACGCAATCGGGACGTATGCGGCCCGTACTCCGATCGGGGGGCGCTCTGTGCGGAACCTGCCCCTTCTGAATTGACCCCCTCTCAACTATGTTCGTGTGTCGACGGGGTGTGGGGGATGTGGTCGAACGAGTCCGCGGGGCCTGATCGGGTCCCGGCGAGCGGGGTCGGTCGTGCGTGATCCCCGTTCCGCACACCCCGGATTCAGCGGCGGGGAGTCTCCGGGGGGAGACGTCATTACCGGGGGATCAGTCATGCACACTCAGGACACTCATTGGTCCACAGCGTCCGCCGTCGCACCCGGTGGCGGGGCGATGGGCGCGGCGGCGGGCAACGGGCGCGGGGAGGACGGCCGGTCGGTCCGGACGACACCGCTGCGCGTGGACGCACAGCGCAATCTCGAGCACGTGCTGCGGGCGGCGCGCGAGGTCTTCGGCGAGCTGGGCTACGGCGCGCCGATGGAGGACGTGGCGCGGCGCGCGCGGGTCGGTGTGGGGACGGTGTACCGGCGGTTCCCGAGCAAGGACGTCCTGGTGCGGCGCATAGCCGAGGAGGAAACGGCCCGGCTGACCGACCAGGCGCGGGCCGCGCTCGGCCAGGAGGACGAGCCGTGGTCGGCGCTGTCGCGGTTCCTGCGCACGTCGGTGGCGTCGGGTGCCGGGCGGCTGCTGCCGCCGCAGGTGCTGCGGGTCGGGGTCGCCGAGGACCGTGCCGACGGGGCGCGGGTGCCGCAGCAGCGGATCCAGCCGGGTCCGGGGGAGCTGCGGCTCGTGCCCGACGGGGCCGGGGCGCTCGCGCCGGACGCGGAGGACGACGACGCCGGGGCGGCGGCGCTGCTGGAGGTCGTGGGCCGGCTGGTGGAGCGGGCACGCGCGGCGGGCGAGCTGCGGCCGGACGTGTCGGTCTCGGACGTGCTGCTGGTCATCGCGACGGCGGCGCCCTCGCTCCCGGACGCGGACCAGCAGGCGGCGGCCTCGGCCCGGCTGCTGGACATCCTGCTGGAGGGGTTGCGGTCGCGGCCGGCGTGAGCCGGGAACGGCGCGCGGTGGAGCCACGGTGCGGTGGAGCGACGGTGTGGTGTGGTGGGGTGAGGGAGCGTTCCCGTACGGGTGAATTCCAGTACTGCGTCGCGGCGAGTCCCCACGGACGAGTGGCGGATCCTTCCTGCTGAGTCCTGACCGATCGCCCTGTGGCAGTCTGACCGGGTGACGGGGACGGCTGGGCTGACGGCGGGGACTATCGGCGATGGGCACTGACGGGCGGGGTGCATCACGCGGTGACGACGCGGCGGGTGCGGAAGGTCCGCGCCCGCCGCAGGTACCGCACCAGGATGCGCCCCAGGACCGGCCGCACGTACCGAACCAGGACCGGTCGGCCGGTGCCTCGCGCGGTGGCACGCCCGCCCCGGGCGGTCCCCCGGCCGGGGGTGCCGCACCGGTGTCCGGCAGTGTCCCGGCGCAGCGCGAGCGGCGCGAGGACGGGGTGCTGCCGCCTCCGCGGGAGGTGCCGCCGTCCGACGCCGAGCTGATCGGGTGGATGCGCGGCGGTGACGACACCGCGTACGAGGAGCTGTACCGGCGCCACGCCGGCGCCGTGCGCCGCTATGCCCGCACCTGCTGCCGGGACGCCGACACCGCCGACGACCTCACCGCCGAGGTGTTCGCCCGCATGCTTCAGGCGGTGCGCGGCGGTTCCGGTCCCGAGCACGCCGTACGCGCCTATCTGCTCACCACGGTCCGGCGGGTCGCCGCGCACTGGACGAAGTCGGCCCGGCGCGAGCAACTGGTCGACGACTTCGCGGTGTTCGCCGCGCAGGCCGCCCGCGCCTCCGAGGTGTCCGACGACACCGCACCCGCCGGCTCCTTCGGGGCGGGGCTGGACCTGGGCGCCGATGTGCGTGCCATGCACGAGGCCGAGCAGTCCATGGCCATGCGGGCGTTCCGGTCGCTGCCCGAACGGTGGCAGGCCGTGCTGTGGCACACCGAGGTCCAGGAAGAGTCGCCCAGCCAGGTCGCGCCCCTGTTCGGGCTGGATGCCAACGGCACGCGCGTCCTGGCCAGCCGGGCCCGCGAGGGCCTCAAGCAGGCCTACCTCCAGGCGCATGTGAGCACCGCCCTGACCGAGGACGAGGAGTGCGCCCGCTACGCCGACCAGCTCGGCGGCTACGCCCGCGGCAAGCTGCGCACCCGCGCCGAACGGGGCCTGCGCAAGCACCTGGAGGAGTGCGCCAGGTGCCGGCTGGCGGCCGTCCAGATCGAGGAGGTGGCGAGCGGAATCCCGGCGGTCGTCCCGGTCGCCGTCATCGGCTGGTTCGGCGCCGCCGGATACGCCAAGGCGCTGGGCCTCGTCGCGGGCGGTGCGGGCGCGGCCGGTGCCGCCGGCGCGGCGGGAGCCGCCGTGGCGGCCGGCGGCGGCTCGGCCGGGAGCGGCTCGGCCGGGGGCGGCTCGGCCGGGGGCGCGGCGGCCGGCGCGGGGGCGGGGGCGGCCGCCGCCGGGAGCGGGTCCGGCGGCGGGGCCGGGGCCGGGGGCGGTGCCGCGGCCTCCGAGGGGCTGGGCGCACCGGTGAAGGCAGGTATCGCGGCCGGTGTCGTCGCCGTGGCCGCCGCCGCGGTCGCCTTCGCGCTGGCCGGCCAGGAAGCCCCGGCCGGGAAGCCCGCGGCGGCCCCGCCCTCGTCGCCGGCCGTCAGTCCGCAGCCGCCGACACCCACCCCGCCGAAGCCGACGCCGCCGCCCCGGCCGAAGCCACCGGTGCGCCCCGCCGCGGTTCGTCCGGCGCCCACGCCGACGCACACGCGGCCACCGTCCCCGAAGCCCGCAGCCACGCCGCCGCCCTCGCCCCGGCCGTCCCCGACCCCCACGCCGACACCGACACCGACGCCTCCCCCGCCGCCCGCCTCGGCCGTCTACCAGTGGAACGAACTGGACCACGACATCACCGGTGACGGCACCGGCCCCGAGATGCGGCTGGCCGGCAGCGGCTGGGTGTGGCAGCGCCACAGCCTGTCGATCGCCGGCGAGCGGTACACCCACGGGGTGACCGTCCACGGCCGCTCCTCGGTCACCATCGACCTCAACCGCGCGTGCTCCGCCTACGACGCCCTGGTCGGTGTCGACGATCTGATGGCCGGGCTCGGCAAGGTCACCTTCTCCGTGTACGCCGACGGCGTCCGGCTGTGGAGTTCGAGGACGATCGCGGGCGGCGAACCAGCCGTCCCGGTCCATGTGAACCTCGCCGGCCGCAGCACCGTACGGCTGGCCGTCGAGCCGCACCGCCCCTTCGACACCGTGATGCTCGTGGACTGGGCGCAGTCACGGTTCACCTGCGGGTAGGCACCGGTCACCGCCGCGTGCGGGGTGGGCCCGTACCGCCTGTGCGAGTTCGGCCAGGACGTCGTCCACGGTGAGGGCGGCGCCGCTGGTGCGCTCGGCGGCGCAGCGGTCGGCGGTGAGGGCCGCGCGGGCCTCGGCCTCGATGCGTTCGGCCACCACGCGCTCCTGCATGGGACGGGGGCGGCCGCCGCGCCAGTGGTCGGCGGCGAGCAGTCGGAGCGCGCGCGGCAGCTCGCCGAGGCGGGCCAGCGGCTCGGCCGCCATGTCGACCAGCCCCGCCGTGACCACCTCCGAGCACCGCTGCTCGACGGCCGTGCGGAGCGCGTCGGCCAGCAGCGGCAAACCGTGCTCGGGGCCGGACTCCCCGGCCGCGACGAGGGCGCCGACCGCGCCCAGCATCGCCTCGAACTGCGGCGGCGGGGTGCCGCGCTCGGTCTCCTCACGGGCCGCCTCCCACAGCGCGCGCGCACCCGCCACGTCACCGTCGTCCAGAGCGATCTGCGCCCGCAGCAGCGCCACGAACGCCCGCGAGTCCGCCACCCTGTGCCGCTCGGCCGCCGCACCGGCCTCCTCCAGGGTGCTCAGGGCACCGGCCCGGTCGCCCGAGCGGTAGGCGATCTCGGCGAGCCGTGCGAGAAGGAACGGCGACTCGGCGTGCGCGCCCACCTCGTGGGCGAGCCGCAGCGCCTCCTCGTACTCGCCGCGCGCCTCCTCGAATCGGCCGCGCGCCATGGCCGCCTCGCCGCTCGCGCTGCACACCTGGGCCCGCATCCAGCGGTCGCCCACGCGCCGGCTGAGCCGCCGCAGCTCCGCCAGGTCGTCGTCGACGCCGCGCAGGTTGCCCGGGGAGTCGACGACCATGTGGGTGCGGAACATGAGGGTGACACCGGTCTCCCAGTCCCCGCCGTGGGCACGGCAGTTGGCGACGGCCTTGTCCATGGCGGGCCGGATGTCGTCCGGGGTGCTCGTGTAGTAGACGGTCAGCGGCCAGATGATGCCGGGCATCCGGGCCGCCCGGGGACCGCCGGCCTCGAAGGCGGCCCGGACGCGGGTGACGTACCGCTGGAACCGCTCGCCGCGCACCTCGTCCGGCGGCTGGGACTCGGAGATCAGGAACAGGTGCAGCATCCGCAGGTCCATGCGCAGGGCGTGCAGCGGGTGGCCCGTCCCCCGTCCGGGGCGTCGAGGAGGACGTCCACGGGGTCGGCACCGGCGGCGGGGGCCGGGAGTCCGGGGCCGCTGCCGGCCGGGGCCGGTCCGTCCGATGCGCCGGCCGAGCAGGCTCCGGGGGCGTCGGCGGCGTCGCGCGCGGCGCCCAGGCTCAGGACGCGCTGTGCCCACTCGATGGCCTCCCGGCGGTAGTTGCGCAGCCACCAGAACCAGCCCATGGCGAGGACGAGTGCGCCCGCTTCCTCCTCGTCGCCGGCCGCGAGGGCGCGGTCGAGGGCCGCGCGGATGTTGTCCAGCTCGTTCTCCAGCCGGGCTATCCACGGCAGCTGGGCCGCCGACCGCAGCAGCGGTTCGGCCTTCTCGACGAGTGCGCGCACCCACGAGCGGTGTCTGCGTTCGGCGGCGGCGCGCAGCTCGGGAACCTCGGCGGCGCGCTCGACGGCGTACTCGTGGATGGTCTCCAGCATCCGGTAGCGCATGCCGCCTTCGCCGTCGGCCGGGGTCGCCACGATCAGGGACTTGTCGACGAGCGCCCCGACGAGGTCCGCCGCCGGGCCGGTGCACACGGCCTCGGCGGCGGCCAGGTCCCAGCCGCCGGCGAAGACGGACACCTCGCGCAGCGCCGTCCGCTCCCGCTCGTCGAGCAGGTCCCAGGACCAGTCGACGACGGCCCGCGGGGTCTGCTGGCGGGGCAGGACCGTGCGGCTGCCGGCGGTGAGCAGCCGGAAGCGGTCGTCGAGCCGGTCGGCGATCTGCCGGGGGGTGAGCAGCCGCAGTCGCGCGGCGGCCAGCTCGATGGCCAGGGGCAGGCCGTCGAGGCGGCGGCAGATCTCCGCGACGGCCTCCTCGTCGCCGAGCACGTCGGCACCGTCGGGACGGGCGGCGGCGGCACGCTCGGCGAAGAGGCGGTGCGCCTGGTCGGGCAGCAGCGGCTCGACCGGGCGCACCAACTCACCGGGCACTCCCAGGGGTTCACGGCTGGTGGCGAGAATCGTGAGCCCCGGGCAGCGGGTGAGGAGGGTCTCGGCGAGGTCGGCGGCGGCGCCGATGACATGTTCGCAGTTGTCAAGGACCAGGAGTTCACCGCGCGGCCCCTCCGTGCATGCCCGTGTACCGGGACATGCCGGTGCCCTGGTCGTCGTCCTCCGCCTGGGTGACGCCCAGGATTCTGTACCGCACCGGCTCATTGTCACCGGGTGCGGGGAGCGAGGCACGGAGTTTGTCGCCGGGGCGCCTCGGCCGGGACCGGACGATCCCCCAGCCGGACACCCCGGTATGAGTCCGTGGAAGGTTCCCGGTACCGCCGTACCGCACCGCCCGTCGCCGCCAGCCGCCAGCCACCGGCCACCATCCGCCACCGGAGGTCGTTCGAGTCACAGGAAGTGGGGGTGGGTCGACATCGCCAGGTCATCCCCCGGACGCCAGCGCCCCCCTCTGCGGCGCGATCCCCGCGGGTACCGCGCGTGCGCGCGCGGGTGTGCCGGTCCAGCAGGTTCCCCGGCGGGCCAGCAGGCGCCGTAGCCACACCTCCAGGGACACCAGGTCGGCCAGCCCGTCCAGGGGCAGCGGCTCTCCCTCCGCCGCCGCCCGCAGGGCCTTGCGGACCACCCGCGCCTCCACCAGGCCGGCCTCCGCGAGCAAGGGGGTCGCGAACAGGGCCATCAGGTCGTCCACGGCCACGCGCAGGCCCGCGCGGGCCGCGACCGCCGACGGAGCGTGCGAAGGGGCTCCCCAGCCGGGGGGCAGCTCGCTCACTCCGGCGCCCTCCAGGACCGTGCGCAGGATGGCGGCCCGCGCCCCCGGCCGCACCCGCAGCGCCTCCGGCAGGACGCGGGCGGCGCGGACCACCTGGTTGTCGAGGAACGGGGCGTGCAGGCGCTGGGAGCGGATCTCCGCGGCCTGCTCCAGGACCCGTAGGTCCGCGGCATGTCTGGCCAGGGCCGCACGCGCGCGGTAGTCCCCCGGCCGCTGGCCCGGACCGACCGTCGAACGGCCCGTCGCGCCCTGCAGGCGAACCGATACTTCAGCCAGTGCCTCACCGGTCAGCCAGCGTGCCGCGGGCCCGGGTCTGGCCCAGGTGAGCGCCGCCAGCGAGGCCCCCACCGCGCCCGAGGGTTCGTCGAAGCGGCGTTGCAGCAGCCGCTCGGCGAGCGCCTCCAGTCCCGCGCGGTAGGACGTCCGCGCCAGCCGCCGCGCCGCGCTGTACACGCGCGCGGGGACCATCACCGACCCGTCGGCCTTGGCGAGCGCGGCGACGGGCCGGACCAGGTGGCGCCGGCGGCGGTCCATCAGCAGGTCGGCCAGGCGCGCGGGATGGGCGTCGAGCACCTGCCGGGCGCCGTGGCCGGTGAAATGGTCCGCGCTGCCCGAGGCCAGGCGCGCGCGGTGGCGTGCCGCCGTGACCAGCGACGGCCCGGGTTCGTCGGTCAGCGGCCCCTCCAGGTCGGCGTACGGGAGCGCCTCCTCGCCGCCGGTCACCACGACGTGGTGCAGGCGCGGATTGGCGGCGAGCGCCCCGGCCCGCTCCAGCTCGGCCTCCCGCCCGCCGACGGCGAGGTCGTTGAAGGTGACGGCGAGCAGGCGCTCGCCGGCGCCGGTGCCGTGGCCCAGGAGCGTGCCGGGGTTGCCCGGCAGGCCCGCCGCCAGCAGTGCGAGCGTTCCGGATGCCGGGCCGCCGGACAGGTCCGCGCCGATGCCCGGCGCCGGCATGCCGCGGGCCGCGCGGCGCTCGGCCGGCCCCATGCCGGGCACCGGGCCGGGGTCGATCTCGGGCACATGGCGGGGCGCGGACAGCCGGACGCGCACGGCCTCGACAAGGGCGTCGCGCACCGCGCCGACCGCGCTGTCGGGGTCGGCCGGGGGCGCCGCGACCGCGAGCGAGGCGACCGGCTCGTACCCGGCGACCTCGCGCGCCCCGGCTCGCAGGATCAGCGCGTGCCCCGGCGGGATGCGCCGTACGCCCTCGTACGGAGTGGAGTCGTGCAGCGCCGCCGGTACGTCGGGGGCGGCGAGCAGGGCGGCGAGGTGCCCGAAGTCGAGGTTGGCCTCGACGAGGTCGGCCAGCGGCAGCGCGGCGGTCGCGTACGCCGTGCCACCGGCCCAGGGGGTGTGGAAGACCGGGCGGGCGCCCGCGAGATCGCCGCAGACGGTGATGCGGCGGCCCACCTGGACCACCGCCGTGTAGCTGCCGGGCCAGGCGGTCAGATGGCGCAGCGCGCCCCCGCGCGCGGCGAGCAGACCGACCCGCAGCTGCTCGTCCGAGGCGCCGCAGATGCCGAGCACGGCGATCCTGGTCTGCGCGTCGACCCGCACCAGCCGGACCTCGTCCGGACGCCAGTCGCCGACCGCCCACAACGGGTCGGGGTCGCCCCACAGGAGCTGGGAACCCACCGGGTGCACGGTCTCCCCGTCGTACCCGGTGGCGCCCGCGGAGCCGATCCGGTCGGGGCCCGCGGCGGTGCTGCTCCAACCCACCAACCACCGCATCGACGCCTCCACGGACTGTGGACAACCAGTGCACCGAATGAACCGGGTCACCATGCTGCCACGAAGGAGGCGCGCCGGAGGGGAGGCGGCGCCGCCTTCGATCCGCGGTGCGCGCCCCCGCGCGCCTGCCGGGAAGATGGCGAACGCCCGTACCGGGCACGGCCGCTGCGACCTGAATGCGCCCCCTGATGCGCTCCCCTCAACACCCCGTGCGCCGTCAAGTACCGTGGTAGGAGGCGTAATTGGCGGCGGAAAGCGGGGTCGGTTTTCGGCCAAATCCTCGTCGGGGGCACGGGCGCGCGCACGCTCCGTACATGCTCTGCGCAGCGCGCGGACAACGCACGGTCCGGGAGGCGGAGTTCGCCTCCCGGACCGTTCCGCCGCCCGCGGGGATGAAGGCGGCGGTGTCCCCCAGCCCACTGGATCCAGTACAGCGGGCCGACCCACGCAGGGACCATGGAACCGCTCCCCCGATGGCCGGAGAAGAGCGCACGGACGGGCGCACGGCCACACAACGGGGGCACGCCGCAACCGTCCGTGCAGGGCCCGTACTTCCGTACGGGCCACAATCCCGCCATCCGGAAGAATGCCCCTTAACGCTTGGGATGCGGCGAACTACGCTGGGTTTACGAATGCCGCGTGGTTATGCCAGCGCGGCGGCCGTCTGTGTCGAGGGGTGGCGCATGTCCAGGGAGCAACGCGGGCCGAACGAAAAGCTCGGCGCCGTTCTCGCCCTCGCGGGAATCAGCAACGCAGGACTCGCGCGGCGCGTCAACGACCTCGGCGCCCAACGCGGGTTGACGCTTCGCTACGACAAGACCTCGGTGGCGCGCTGGGTGTCGAAGGGGATGGTGCCGCAGGGAGCGGCGCCGCACCTCATCGCGGCCGCCATCGGCCAGAAGCTCGGCCGCCCGGTGCCGCTCCACGAGATCGGCCTGGCGGACGCGGATCCCGCACCCGAAGTGGGCCTCGCCTTCCCCAGGGACGTGGGCCAGGCGGTGAAGTCGGCGACGGAGCTGTACCGGCTCGACCTCGCCGGCCGCCGGGCCGGCTCCGGCGGCATCTGGCAGTCGCTCGCCGGATCGTTCGCAGTGACCGCATACGCGACGCCCGCCTCCCGATGGCTGATAACCCCGGCCGACAGCTCGGTGGCGCGCGAGGCGGCAGGGGCGGAGGGCTCGGGCGCACCGATCAAAGTCGGCCACAGCGATGTGCGGAAGCTGCGGGAGGCCGCCGAGGACGCCAGGCGCTGGGACTCCAAGTACGGAGGCGGCGACTGGCGTTCGTCGATGGTGCCCGAGTGTTTACGGGTGGAGGCGGCACCCCTGCTGCTCGGTTCGTACTCCGACGAGGTCGGCCGCGCCCTGTTCGGGGCGTCCGCCGAACTGACCCGCCTCGCCGGGTGGATGGCCTTCGACACCGGCCAGCAGGAGGCCGCGCAGCGGTACTACATCCAGGCGCTGCGCCTGGCCCGCGCGGCGGCCGACGTGCCGCTGGGGGGATACGTCCTGGCGTCGATGTCGTTGCAGGCGACCTACCGCGGCTTCGGCGACGAGGGCGTCGACCTGGCGCAGGCCGCCCTGGAGCGCAACCGCGGCCTGGCCACGGCCCGCACCATGAGTTTCTTCCGCCTCGTCGAGGCACGCGCCCACGCGCGCGCGGGAGACGCCCAGGCCGCCGGCGCGGCCCTGAAGGCCGCCGAGGGCTGGCTGGAGCGGTCCCGAGAGGGCGACAACGACCCGACCTGGCTCGGCTTCTACGGCTACGACCGGTTCGCCGCCGACGCCGCGGAGTGCTACCGCGACCTGAAGGCGCCCCGCCAGGTCCGCCGCTTCACCGAGCAGGCGCTGTCGAAGCCGACGGAGGAGTTCGTGCGCTCGCACGGCCTGCGGCTGGTCGTCTCCGCGGTCGCCGAACTGGAGTCGGGCAACCTGGACGCGGCCTGCGAGCAGGGCGTACGGGCCGTGGAGGTCGCCGGGCGCATCTCCTCGGCGCGCACCACCGAGTACGTCAAGGACCTCCTGCACCGGCTGGAGCCCTACGGCGACGAGCCCCGCGTGGCCGAGCTGCGGGAGCGGGCACGGCCCCTGCTGATGGCCCCGGCCTGAGCCGGCGGGGCCGACGACCCCGGCCTGGGCCGGAGGGGGGATGGGACGTCGGGGCCGGCTCCCGGTTTGAGGGCATTGTCAGTGGCGCAGTGCACTATCGGAACCGGGAGGTGGAGCGGGTGCGGCCGGACATCGCTTACGACTGTGACGTGCTGGTGATCGGAGGCGGGATCGTCGGCCTGGCGACGGCGTACGCGATCACACGCGCCGCGCCGGGCACCCGCGTGACCGTACTGGAGAAGGAACCGGGCCCGGCCCGGCACCAGACGGGACGCAACAGCGGCGTGATCCACAGCGGGATCTACTACCGGCCGGGCTCCCTGAAGGCGCGGTACGCGGTGCGGGGCGCCGCAGAGATGGTCAAGTTCTGCGCGGAGTACGGCATCGCGCACGCCGTCACGGGCAAGCTGATCGTCGCCACGGAGCGTCAGGAGCTGCCGCGGCTGCACGCACTGGTGCAGCGCGGCCGGGAGAACGGCATCCCGGTGCGGGAGCTGGGCGCGTCCCAGATCGGGGAGTACGAGCCGGAGGTGCGCGGACTGGCCGCCATCCACGTGGGGACGACGGGGATCTGCGACTACGTGGCGGTGGCGCGGCGGCTGGCGGACGCGTCCGGCGCGGAGATCCGCTACGGGGCGCACGTCGTGCGGGTGGACCGGCGGCCCGAGCTGGGGGTGGCCGTCCGTACGGCGCGCGGGGACGTCGTACGCGCGCGCGTCCTGGTCAACTGCGCGGGGCTGCGGTGCGACGAGGTGGCCCGGCTGACCGGGGACGAGCCGGGCGTGCGGATCGTGCCGTTCCGGGGGGAGTACTACGAGCTGGCCCGCCCGGAGCTGGTGCGCGGGCTGGTGTATCCGGTGCCGGATCCGGCGTTCCCGTTCCTCGGGGTGCATCTGACCCGGGGCATCGACGGAGGCGTCCACATCGGGCCGAACGCGGTGCCCGCGCTGGCCCGGGAGGGGTACGGCTGGGGGGTCGTACGCCCCCGGGAGCTGGCGGGGACGCTGAGCTGGCCCGGCGCATGGCGGATGGCACGGCGGCACTGGCGGTACGGGACCGGGGAAATGCGGCGGTCGCTGTCCAAGGCGGCGTTCACGGAGGCGGTACGCAGGCTGCTGCCGGGCGTGGCGGAGGACGATCTGGTGCCGGCGGCCGCCGGCGTACGGGCGCAGGCCGTCCTGCGGGACGGGACGCTGGTGGACGACTTCCTGATCCGGGAGGGGGCGCGGACGGTGCACGTCCTCAACGCGCCCTCTCCGGCGGCGACGGCCTCGCTGCCGATCGGGCGTGAGGTGGCGAGGAGGGCGCTGGAGGTGCTGGCTTCGGCGAGGTGACGGCGGAGGTCGGGAGGTGACGGCGGAGGAGAGGTCGGAAGGTGACGGCGGAGGTCGGTGAGGTGTTCGACCGGACGGGCCGGTTCCGGCTGCCCTGCCCGTAAACTCGGTTTCACTGTGTCTGATGTGTCTGACTCCCTGAACCTGTCTCCAGCTCCCGGGTCCCCGCACGTCCCCGGTGTGTCCGTTCGGCATACCCGGGCCAAGGGGGAGCCGAGGTTTCCCGACGGGCCCAAGGCCGATCCGGCCGGGTCGCACTTCGAGCGGCGGATCCGCAGCTTCCAGCCGCGGCGGAGCCGGGTGACCGCCGGGCAGGCGGACGCCCTGCAGCGGCTGTGGCCCAAGTGGGGGCTGGACATCGACGGGCATCGGGTGCTGGACCTGGCCGAGCTGTTCGGCAACGCCCGTCCCGTCGTGCTGGAGATCGGGTTCGGGATGGGCGAGGCCACCGCTCGGATGGCCGCCGCGGACCCGGACACCAACGTGCTCGCCGTCGACGTGCACACCCCGGGCCAGGGCAACCTGCTGGCCCTCGCCGACCGCGACGGGCTCACCAACGTCCGGGTCGGCAACGGCGACGCGATCATCCTGCTGCGCGAGATGCTCACCCCCGACTCCCTGGACGGGCTGCGCGTCTACTTCCCCGACCCCTGGCCCAAGAAGCGGCACCACAAGCGGCGGCTGGTCCAGCCGGAGTTCCTGACACTGGCCGCCACCCGGCTGAAGCCCGGAGCGGTCCTGCACTGCGCGACCGACTGGGAGCCGTACGCCGAGCAGATGCTCGACGTGCTGACGGCGCACCCGGACTACGAGAACACACAGCCCGACGGCGGCTTCGCGCCACGCCCCGCCTTCCGGCCGCTGACCCGTTTCGAGGGCCAGGGACTGGACAAGGGACATGTGGTGAACGATCTTCTCTTCCGTCGCGTACAGCACGGTGTTCCCGGCTGACGAGCCTGTTCCCGTTCCCCGTTGGCAACGAGGCACCGTCGCGCGGCGGCGCCCTCCCTCGTTAGGGTCAATCACGTGGCCACCTGTCCTCCGTACCCGACGCAGCCCAGCGGCAGCGGCCCGGCCCCCGTCGGCGGCCGGCCGCCCCACGCGCACTGGTGGCAGCGACGACGGGTGCGGTACGGCGCCCTCGCCGCCCTGCTCGCGCTGTCCGGGCTCGTCATCCTCGCCCTCGTCCGCCGGCAGACCGGCACGGAGGGGTTCCTGGTGGGGCTCGGGCTGGCCGTCCTGCCCGTACCGCTGCTGGTGGCCGCCTTCCGCTGGCTGGACCGGGTCGATCCCGGGCCCTGGCGGAACATGGTGTTCGCCTTCGCCTGGGGCGCCTGCGCGGCGGCCCTGATAGCGATCGTCGCCAACAGTTTCGCGACGAAGTGGATAGCGACGGCGACCGCCGACCCGGCGAGCGCGGACACCCTCGGTGCGACGGTGATAGCGCCGATCGTGGAGGAGTCCGCGAAGGCCGCCGCCGTACTGCTGGTCTTCCTCTTCCGCAGACGCGACTTCACCGGCATCGTCGACGGGGTGGTCATAGCCGGGGTGACCGCGACCGGCTTCGCGTTCACCGAGAACATCCTCTATCTGGGCACCGCCTTCGGCGCCGACCAGATGGCCGGCGGCCGGGGCATCGCCTCCGTCACCGCGGCGACCTTCTTCGTGCGCGTGGTCATGTCACCGTTCGCGCATCCCCTGTTCACCGTCCTGACCGGCATCGGCTTCGGCATCGCCGCGACACTGACCGGGGAGCGCCGACGCCTGCGGCGCCTGCTGCTGCCACCGGCCGGGCTGCTGCTCGCGATGGGCATGCACGCGTTCTGGAACGGCTCGTCCACCTTCGGCGAGTTCGGCTTCTTCGCGGTCTACGGCGCCTTCATGGTGCCCGCGTTCGGGCTGCTGACCTGGCTGGTCGTCTGGACCCGGCAGCGCGAGCTGCGGGCCGTCCGCGAGGAGCTGCCCGCGTACGCCGCCGCCGGGTGGCTCACGCCGGCCGAGCCGTTCGCCCTGGGCTCGATGCGGGCCCGCCGGCTGGCCCGCGACTACGCCGGACACCATCTCGGCAAGCCGGCGGCCCGGACCGTCGCCCAGTACGAGACGTACGCGACCTCGTTGGCCTTCCTGCGCCGCCGGGGGCGCCTCGGACGGGCCGGGGCCGACTTCGCCGTACGGGAGCGTGAGCTCCTCCACGAGATGTGGCGACGGCGCGAGGTGGCCCAGCCCGCGCTCGACTACGCGGCCCGGATGACCGCCCCGCCGGTGCGGGTCGTGGCACCGCCCTGGCCCGTGTACGGGGTGTACGGGCAGTCCCAGAGGTACGCGCACGGGGCGTACACGCAACCGAACGGGCCCGGCCTGCACGGGCCCGGCCTGCCGGGGGCCGGTTCGCCCGGGCCGGGGCACGGCACCGGTGCGCCCGGGCCGGTGGCGCCGTACCCCGCGTACGGCCCGTACAACCCCTACAGAACTCAGCCGTAGGGCGGCGGCGCGGGCCGGAGGCTCAGGCCGACGCCCTGGTCAGCTGTGCGATCTCGGCGTCCGTCAGGCGCAGCTCCGCCACCGCCAGCAGCGCCGGGAGCTGTTCCACCGTCCGGGCCGAGGCGATCGGGGCGGCCACCGTCGGCTCGGCCGCGAGCCAGGCCAGGGCCACCGTGGCGACCTCGGCGTCATGGGCACGGGCGACCTCGTCGAGGGCGGCGAGCACCTTCCGGCCGCGCTCGGTCTCGAGGTGCTTGGCCGCGCCCTGCGCCCGCGCGCTGTCCACCGTCGCACCGGGCCGGTACTTGCCGGTCAGGAAGCCGGAGGCCAGCGCGAAGTACGGCACGGCGGCCAGGCCGTACCGCTCGGCGACGTCCCGCAGCGCGCCCTCGTAGGTGTCGCGCGAGACGAGGTTGTAGTGCGGCTGGAGCACCGCGTACCGGGCGAGGCCCTCGCGGTCGGAGAAGTCCAGGGAGGCCTGGAGCCGCTCGGCGGAGATGTTGGAGGCCGCGATGTGCCGCACCTTGCCCGCCCTCACCAGCTCGTCGAGCGCGCCGATGATCTCCTCGACCGGCACCTCGGGCTTGTCGAAGTGGGTGTAGTACAGGTCGATGTAATCGGTGCCCAGGCGCTTGAGGGAGGCGTCGGCCGCGGCCTTGATGTTCGCGGCGGACAGGCCCTGGAAGTCCGGGTGCTGGCTGACCTTGGTCGCGATGACGACGTCGGAGCGGTTGCCGCGCTCCTTGATCCACTGACCGATGATCGTCTCGGACTCGCCGCCCTTGTTGCCCTCCACCCACGCCGAGTAGGAGTCGGCGGTGTCGATGAAGTTGCCGCCGGCGGCCGTGTAGGCGTCCAGGACGGCGAAGGACTGCGTCCGGTCGGCGGTCCAGCCGAAGACGTTCCCGCCGAGGGCGAGCGGGAAGACCTCGAGATCGGACGAACCGAGCTTGCGTAGAGAAGTCATGCAGGACATCAACGGCCAGGTTGGAGGAGCGCATTCCGTGCCTCGCCGGACCGGACCGCAAAGATCACGTAAACGGACTTCGGGGCCGGGGCCGGGGCCTCAGGGGTTGAGGCCCTTCCCCCGCAGCCACGCCATCGGGTCGATGGCGGTGGCCTGGCCGTCAGGGTGGACCTCCAGGTGCAGGTGGGGGCCGGTGACGTTGCCGGTGGCGCCCACGCGGCCGATGACGTCGCCCGTGTTCACCTTCTGCCCGACCGAGACGCTGATCGACGACTGGTGGCAGAACCACAGCTCGGTGCCGTCGTCGAGGGTGAGGATCGTGCGGTAGCCGTAGGACCCGGCCCAGCCGGCCTCGGTGATGGTGCCGCTGTGGATCGCCTTGATCAGGGTGCCGGTGGGCGCGGCGAAGTCGAGGCCGGTGTGGTAGCCGGAGGACCACATGGAGCCGGCCTGACCGAAGGTGGAGGTGATGGTGTAGGAGGAGGTCGGCAGCGTGTACTGCTTGGCCAGCTCCGCCAGCCGCTCCGCCTCGGCCTTCCTCCTGGCCTCCTCCTCCGCCTTCTGCTTCTCGGCGGCGGCCTTGGCCTCGGCCTCCTTCTGCGCCTTGGCGGCGGCCTCCTGGGCCTTCTTGGCGGCGGCGGCCTCGGCGGCCTCCTGGGCCTTGGTCTCGACCTGGGCCTCCTGCTGCTCGGCCTGGGCCATGATGCGGTTGCGCAGGGCCTCGCCCGCGTCGGAGCTGCCCTGCCCGGTCTCGGCGGAGCTCACGCCGACGTCGCTGAGCACGGTCGCGGAACCCTGGGGGGCGTCGTCGTGGGCGGAGTCGTGGAACAGGGAGCCCACGGCGGGCAGGGACTCCACGGAGGGCAGGTCGGGCAGGGAGATGGAGACCGGGGGCTTGCCGGTGTTGGCGCTGGCCATGCCGCCCGCGCCGACGGCGGCTATGACGCCCACGCCGAGCACGGTGGAGCTGCGGGCGAGCCCGCCGCCGCGCTGCTTGGCGACGCGGTGCCGGCCGCGCACCGGGCGGAGGGAGTCCTCGGTGGGGTTCCACTCCTCCCAGGGGCCCTCGTCGGGGCGCCGACCGCCGTATCCGAAGGTCTCGGTGCGCTGGTTCGGCACGAACGGGGCTTCTGGTGCGGGCCGGTTGGACGCCACTCGGGCGTGCTCCTTTCCTTCCGTCTCGCCTACCGGGTTAGCTGACGGGTTCGGAGCGGGAAGGTCTCCTACGCGCGTCAACCAGCCGTATCGTCACGGTGGATGAGGCGCGATTCACCCCAAGTTGGTGGTTCCCCGGTTCCCTCGCGGGATTCGGCGCGTGCGCACGGAGCCGCCTCTTGTGACGGCTGGGACGACCGCGCTGCGTTATCGAACGTTAATAGACGGGAGGGCTCGATTCCAAGCCGTCCGGCTTGATCCTTAAACCTTTTTGACCAGGACTTTTGGCCCAGGAGTACTGAAAAACGGGCGAGTTGCCTGCATCGCAGGAGTCACAGAGGTTTTGATGGTGTCTCAGATGTTATGCGGAGGGGGATCGTCCGTTCACTGCGCGTGATGGTCATCAGCGGGGGCACGATGCATACGCGATCGACGCGGACTCCCCGAGCAGATCCGGGACCGGAAGCACTCAGGACCGAAAACGCTCAGGGCCGGAATCCATTCGGATTCCGGCCCTGAGCCTTCAGTAGCGGGGACAGGATTTGAACCTGCGACCTCTGGGTTATGAGCCCAGCGAGCTACCGAGCTGCTCCACCCCGCGTCGGTATGACACCAGTGTACGCCATCCACGAGGCAGCTCGCGCACCCCTTGGTCCGGCCGTTCGTCGGGCCCCCGTCAGCGCCTCTCCTCCGCCCTGGCCAGGGCCTCGCCTCCCAGGTGCCGGTTCGGCTCCTGGGCCAGGCCCTCGAACTCGGGCAGTACGACGACGTCCGCCCCGGCGTCCAGGAGCACCGCGGCCCCGTTGGCGGCCTCGACGAACGTGTCCGGTTCCCGCCAGGCGGTGACGACCCGCCGTACTCCCGCGTCCAGAATCAGCCGGGCGCACGGGCGCGGCCGGGAGGCGCGTCGGGCGCACGGTTCCAGGCTGCTGTACACCGTGGCTGCCGGCAGCCGCGGGTCCGCCGGATCGATCTTGGCCAGCGCCGCCTCCTCCGCGTGCACGACCGGGTCGCCGCCCTCCCGCGAGTGGCCCCGGGCGAGCTCGGTGCCGTCGGCGGCGACGACGACCGCGCCCACGCTGAACGCGGTCCGCGACGGCGGGCACTGCGCCGCCAGCTCGCAGGCGATCCTGAGCCAGTGCCGGTCCGCGGGGGCGGCCTCGGCCCCGGTGCCGGGCGCGGTCGGCTCGTAGCGCATGAGGACGACGTCCCCGATGGCCCGCGTCTCCACCAGCCGCAGCCGCCCGCCCGGGTACGCGCCGGGGCCGAACAGCCGAGGGGCCCGCGGGTCCCCGACGAACAGCGGGGCCAGGACGAGCTGCACCTCGTCGGCGAGCCGCCGCTGGAGCAGCTGGGTGTGCACCGTCCCGCCGCCCTCGACCATCAGCCGGCGCACCCCGCGCACGTCGTGCAGGTGCTCCAGCAGCAGCCGCCAGTCGAGCTCGTCCCCCAGGGGCACGATGTCGACGGCGTGGGCGGCGATGCCGGTCTCGCGCAGCCGCTGGGCGCCCTTGTCGGTCGAGTAGACGATCTTCTCCCCGCCCGTGTGCCAGAAGCGCGCGTCCGGGGCCAGCTCGCCGGAGGCGCTGACCGTGACCTTCAGCGGGTACTCCGGCTGCCCGGCGGCGACTCGGGCGGCACGCCGCTCGGGCGAGTTGACCAGCAGCCGCGGGTTGTCGGCACGCAGGGTGCCGGCCCCGACCAGGATCGCGTCGACCGACGCCCGTACCTCGTCGACCCGGTCGAAGTCGGCGGGGCTGGACAGCAGGAGGCGATCGGGGCCGGTGTCGTCCAGGTAGCCGTCCAGGGAGACGGCGGCGGACAACAGCACGTACGGAAGGGGCATCGGCGCACTCTCTCTCGGAGACCGGCAGTCTCACACGACCGACCCGGAGACCGGCAGTCTCACACGACCGGCCGCCGCCCCGACCGAAACCCCGGCATGCCGCACCGGCACCGTCTGTGGATCAGGACAGGTCGCGGGTGCGGGGGCCGGCGTACTCGGGTGTCGGTGACGTGGCCGAGCCGGTCGACGTCGTCGGTCTCCCACAGGGCGATGTGGGTCATGAAGTGGCCGGGGCGGCGCCGTGCCGGTGCTCCTCGCCAGGCGCGGTCCCATGCCCGACGAGATCACGCTGCGCCCGGTGACCGCCGACGATCTCGACCTGTTCGAGCGCGGGTTCGACGGGCCGGAGGGGACCGGCCCGTACCAGTGGTTCGGCTTCGCTTCATCGGCCGGCCTGCGCCGGCAGTCCGCGGAGAACGGCCTGCTCGGCGCCGACGGCGGCGTGCTTTCCGTGGCGGAGGCGGGGTCGGACGGTGGGCCGGGTCGAGTGGTTCGCCGGCACCTGGGGGCGGCCGCCACCTCCACCTGCTGGACGCCGACGATCGGCCTGGTGCCGGCCGCGCGCGGCCGCGGCACAGGCACCTGGGCCGAGCGACTTCCGGCCGAGTACCTCTTCGACCACACCAGGGCCGAACGGCTCCGGGCCTGGACGGACTGCGTGCGCCAACCTGGCCGAGCAGCGTGCGTTGGAGAAGGCGGGCTTCGTCAGGAAGGGCGTGCTGCGCTCGGCGCAGTGGCGCGACGGCCGGTGGCACGATCAGGTGATCTTCTCCATGCTCGGGTACGCCTCGGCAGCGGCCGTTGTCCGGCGTCGGGGTTGCGCCCGGCGGGCGACGCCCATCGACACGGCGGCCCCGACTGCCGGCGCGGCTGCGAGCATGCGGCGGCGTGTCATTCCTTCGCGGCTCGTGAACGGCGTGGTGGTCACGGACCCTCCCTGGGCTCTGGGCAGCAGTGAGCTACGCGCGGTGCCTGGGCCCGTCGGCCCAGGCGGCACGGTTCCGGTCTTGATCGGCTCAGTGGCTCGGCGGAGTGCGGCCGTCACGCGGCGCGGACATGAGGTAGGCGAGCACGGCCAGCACGCGGCGGTTGTCGTCGTCGGAGGGGGCCAGCTCCAGCTTGGTGAAGATGCTGGTGCTGTGCTTGGACACAGCCTTCTCGCTGACGAAGAGCCGGTTCGCGATGGCACTGTTGGAGCGCCCCTCGGCCATGAGCTCCAGCACCTGCCGTTCCCGCTCGGTAAGACTGGCCAGGGGTTCGCGTTCGACGCGGCTGCGACGGCCGAGCAGCTTGGTGACCACTTCGGGATCCATGACCGTGCCGCCCGCGGCGACCGTACGGATCACGTCGACGAACTGGTCGTCGCTGAACACCCGGTCCTTGAGCAGGTGACCGACCCCTCCGGCCCGGTCGGCGAGCAGCTCCTGGGCGTAGATCTGCTCGACGTACTGCGAGAGCAGCAGAATCGGCAGGCCCGGGATCTGTTCGCGGGCGGACAGCGCCGCACGGAGCCCGTCGTCGGTGTGGGTGGGCGGCAGCCTGATGTCCACGATCGCGAGGTCCGGCCGGAACTCCAGCAGCGCGCCGAGCAGGCCCGGCGCGCTGTCGGTGGCCGCCACGATCTCGAACCCACGCGCCTTGAGGAGCCTGACCAGTCCCTCCCGGAGCAGGAAGAGATCTTCCGCGACGACTACGCGCACGGCACCTCCATGATCACGATCGTCGGCCCACCGGGCGGGCTGCTGACCGCCAGGATCCCGTCGAAGGCCGCCAGCCGTCGCTCCACCCCGGACAACCCGGTGCCCCCGGCGGGATCCGCGCCGCCCACGCCGTCGTCGACGACCTCGATGCGCAGCAGGCCGTCGGCCCGGGCCATGCGGATCTGAAGACGTGGTGCTTCCACCCCGGTGCGGCCGCGGAGCACGCGCGCTGTGGCTTCCTGGTCATGCGCGAGGGGCATCGCGACGCCGGCTGCGGTGAATGCGGCCACGGCCGGGAAGCGTCGGCGTTCGACGTCGGCACGGACCGGGTCGGTTTGCGGCGAGGACGGGATCAGCCTGCCCGGTCGGAGCCCCGCCGACTCGTCGGTCTGGAGGGCCGGGTCTCGCCAGTTTCCAAGGGCCCCGGCCAGCCGAAGCCGACCAGAGCTCTTCTTCGCAGGTCAGGGGGGTGAACCCCTCCCCCGCAGTCGTAGGCCCTGTGGGACTCGAACCCACGACCAATGGATTGAAAGTCCTGGCCAGGGTGTGCCAAGTGGGTCCGGACGGTTCTTCGACGTTCCGACTCACGCCGCCATACCCGGCGGGCGCAGCGAAAGGACTGCCCGGCTGGTAGGGGACATGCAGGAGGGCGATGTCAGGAGAGCCAGTCGGTGTAGCGGGTGGGGGCGAGGTGGGCGTTCCTGTCGGTGAGGACGTCGCCCTTGACGACGGCGAACATGCCGGCGGTGGGGTCGGTGACGACGGTGCGGTTGTCGCCCTTGTGGGACAGGGTGATCCGGCCCAGCTCGTCCAGGGTGAAGACCTCGGGGCCGGCGATGTTGCGGATGCCGTTCAGCGGAGCGCCGGCGGCGACCTCCGCCACCGCGTCGGCCACGTCCTTGGAGGCGATGGGCTGGATGGGCGTGGCGGGCAGCCGGACGGTGTCGGCGTCGGCGGTCCAGGACATGGCCGCGTCCATGAACTCCATGAACTGCGTCGCCCGGACGATCGAGTAGGGGATGGGGCCGGCCGCGAGGATCGTCTCCTGGAGCGCCTTGGCGCGGTAGTAGTCCAGCTCCGGCACCTGGTCCACGCCGACGATCGAGAGGATGACGAAGTGGCCGACGCCGCTCTTGCGGGCTGCGGCCAGGAGGTTGTCCATCGAGGTCTGGAAGAAGGCCAGGGAGGCGTCGTCGAAGGTCGGGGAGTTCGTCAGGTTGACGACGACGTCGGCTCCCGCCACCGCCCCGTCCAGGCCCTGGCCACTGATGATGTCGACTCCGGTGGACTTCGAGTGTGGTACCGCCTGGTGTCCGGCGGTGTTCAGGTTCTTGACGACCTGCGATCCGATCAGTCCGGTACCGCCGATGACTGCGATCTTCATGACATGCCTTTCGTCTGTATTACGTGCGCAATATCGCATATGGACCGCTATGTGGATGTGGCATCGAACGGTCGTTGCCCGACCGAGTAGGGGCGAGCGTCAGAGACCGTCGACGAACGTGACCGTCTCGTCGAGCGGCGCCCGGCCCATCCGGGCGTCACCCGCTGTGACGTCTTCGAACCCGATGGACATGCCGCAGAAGAGGACGAGCCCATCCGGGGGCGACAGGACTTCCGCGACGGTCTTGTGGTACTTCGCCCAGGCCATCTGCGTGCAACTGTGCAACCCTTCGGCGCGGAGCAGCAGCATGACGGTCTGCAGATACATGCCGACGTCGGCCCACTGGGGCGAACCCATGTCCTTGTCGATGTAGCAGAACAGGGCAGCGGGCGCGCCGAAGCAGTCCCAGTTCGCGGCGGCCGCCCGCTGGCGCGCCTCCAGGTCCTCACGCGCGATGCCGAGCGCGCCGTAGCGCTGCTCGCCGAAGGCGGACCGGCGCTCGCGGTACGGAGACTTCAGTTCGGGCGGGTACATCTCGTACTCCGGAGCGTCCCAGGGGTCACCCGACGCCAGGCGCTCGCCGGCACGTTTCTTGAGTTCGGCCAGCGGTGCGCCGGTCAGCACGTAGGTGTGCCACGGCTGGATGTTCGATCCGGACGGCGCCCAGGCCGCGGCGGACAGCGCCCGCTCCAGCGTTCCGCTGGGCACGGGCCGGCCGGTGAACGCACGCACCGCCCGTCGGCTCGTCACCGCCTCATAGACGTCCATGACCGGCCGCCTCCATCTGCTCAACGGGTCTGTCTTCGTTACACTCAAAATGGTATCACTCGATACCGTATCGAGTGCGACTATCTCGATGCATGAATCCCCGCCCTCGGCCCTGCCTCGGGCACTGCACCTTGGAGAAAATCCATGACCACGCTGCTGCACATCGACTCGTCCGTATTTCACGGCGAGGCGTCCTCGTCCCGTTCGGTCACGGCCGCCTTCCGAAAGACCTGGGAGGAGCAGCACCCCGAGGGCACGGTGATCTACCGCGACCTCGCCGCCGACCCTGTCCCGCACATGACCGCCGGAGCCTGGTCCGCCGGTTATGCCGCCCCGTCCGAGCGCACCCCGGAGCAGTCCGCCGCGTTCGCCACGCGCGTGAGGCTCATCGAGGAGCTGGAGCAGGCGGACGCCGTTCTGATCGGCGCCCCCATGTACAACTTCTCGATTCCCTCGACCCTCAAGGCGTGGCTGGACAGCGTGCTTCTGCTCGGCCGCACCGCGGGCGAGACCCCCTCCGCCCAGGGCACCCCGGTTGTCGTCGTCGCCAGCCGCGGCGGGTCCTACGCTCCGGGCACCCCGCGCGAGGGCTACGAGTTCGTACAGAACTACCTGGAGGCAGTCCTCAAGAACACCCTCGGACTGGACCTCGACTTCATCGTCCCGGAACTCACCATGGCCCCCCGCAACCCGGCCATGTCAGACCTGGTCCCCCTCTACGAGGCTTCCCGTAGGCGCGCCTTCGAGGACGCGACCACCAAGGCCAAGGAGCTCACGGAGCGCCTCGCCGCGTGACCCGCCCGCCCGTGGACGCCGTGTGGCACCCTGCCCAGGAGGTCACACGGCGTCCTCGGCGCTTGCGCCCTCTCAGACGAGAGTGAAGCCCGGCCGACCGCCGCCGGGGGCAGGCTCGCGGCGGCGGCTCCAGCCCTCAAGGCCGGGTTCGCCGCGGAAAGCCGCATGAGACCAAGCCTGCCGACGCGGCCGGCAAGCGGTGCGCCCGCGCGCTCACGCCTCGCCGTCTGCCGGATGAGCAAGCCGGGTCAGCAGTTCCGTCAGCTTCTCGGGCTCGCCGGGCCCCAGTTCTGCAACCAGACGCTCAGCCGGCGACTCCGCCGCCACATGGACCGCGTCGAAGAGCTCCAGCCCCTGAGGGGTGATCTCCACTGCCCGCACCCGCCGGTCGCCCGGAACGGCCTTGCGTACGGCCAGGCCCTTCCGCTCCAGGTCGTCCACGACCCGCATGATTCCCGCCTTGTCCGACCCTGTCGCCGCCACCAGGTCCCGCTGCACCGTGGGCCCGTGATTGACCAGCTCGATCAGCACCGCGAAATGCCGCAACTCGATGCCGAGCGGCCGGAGCGCCTCCCCCATCACCGCGGCCGCGCGCCAGTGCGCCCGGCGCAGCAGCAGGCCGAGAGCGAAAGGCGACGGATCCCCGGGGCGGTCGGTCGCATGCGAGGCGGTGGTGCGGTGAGGAACGTCGGCGGCCATGCGGCCAGACTACTTCATTCGATACGGTATCGCCTGATACTAAATGGCTTTGTCCGCTGCGGTCCGGTCGGTATCGGAGTGCGATATCCACAGCCTCAGCACTGTCATGGACGCGAAGGTGGGCGGCAGGACTTTGGCTGGTCGTCAGTGTTCGGCTGAGCCACGATCCGTGTCCCTTCGTCCGCCGGCTGCACAGTCGCTCACGCACCGCTCACGCACGCGCACCGGGACCTCGAAGGGCCCCGGCCAGCCGAAGCTGACCAGGGCCCTTCTTCGCAGGTCAGAGGGGGTGAACCCCTCCCCCGCAGTCGTAGGCCCTGTGGGACTCGAACCCACAACCAATGGATTAAAAGTCCACTGCTCTGCCAATTGAGCTAAGGGCCCAGGCGATGTTGCCTCCCCGAGCATAGCCGGAGGAGGCCGAGTCTCCGATCGGGTATCGCGGGAGCCGGGCCGTAAGTGTGGCGTACGGGCGGTGGGGGGCGCTCTGCGGGGGGCTGAGGTCCGGAGTCAGGGAGATCAGGGGTCGGCCGGTTCCGGGGCGTCGGCGTGGGCGGCTTCCCGGGCCTGGGTGCGGGTGTGGGCCGGGTTGAGGAACCAGTGGCGGGCCGAGGCGAGCCACCAGGTGGCGGCGAAGCCGAGGACGACCAGGACGGCGACCGGGGCGTAGTTGAAGGTCTCCCGGGTGACCGGGGAGACCTGGGGGAGCATGAAGAGGAGTGTGATCGCGCCGACCCAGGTCACCGACACGATCCCGATCGTCTGCGACCAGCGGCCCAGGTGCCAGGGTCCGCGTTCGAAGGTGTCGCCCTTGCGCACGCGCAGCAGGGTCGGGATGACGTAGGCGATGTAGAGGCCGATCACCGCGATGGAGGTCACGGCGGCGTAGGCGGTGACGTTGATCAAGTAGGGCAGCCCCAGGACCAGGGCGCCCAGCGCGGCCAGCCACACCGCCGCCACCGGCGTACGGGTGCGCGGGCTCACCGTGTGCCACACGTGGGAGAAGGGCAGCGCGCCGTCGCGGGAAAAGGCGTAGATCATGCGGCTGTTGGCCGTCACCGAGGCCATGCCGCAGAACAGCTGCGCCCCGATGACCACCAGGAGCAGCAGCTTGCCGGCCGTCGCCCCGAGGGCGTCCAGGAGGATCTGGGCGGGCGGGGCTCCGGTCGGGGAGGCGAGTTCACGGCCGTAGTCCTGGATGGCGTAGGTGAAGCCGAGCAGGAGGACGAAGCCGGCGATCCAGGACGTCCAGATGGAGCGGACGATGCCCTTCGGGCCGGCCGTGGAGGCGTCGTGGGTCTCCTCGGTCATGTGGGCGGAGGCGTCGTAGCCGGTGAAGGTGTACTGGGCCATCAGGAGGCCCAGGAGGACGACGTACGGGCCGCTGCCCCAGCCGGTGTTGTTCACGAACTCCGTGAAGACGAACGACGTCGGCTGGTGGTGGTCCGGTACGAAGGCCAGCGCGGCGACGATCACGGCCACGCCCAGTACGTGCCACCACACGCTGACGCTGTTGAGGAAGGCCACGATGCGCACGCCGAAGGTGTTCAGCAGTCCGTGCAGCACCAGGATCGCCGCGAAGAGCAGGATCGTCCGGCCCGGGGTCACCTCGAAGCCGAACTGGAGGTTCAGATAGGCGCCCAGGAAGGACGCGGCGCCGAAGTCGATGCCCGCCGTCACCGCCACCTGGCCCAGCACGTTGAACCAGCCCGTGAACCAGGCCCAGGCAGCGGCCGAGCGCGGTGGCGCCAGCCGGTGGGCCCAGAAGTACAGGCCCGCCGAGGTCGGGTACGCCGAGCAGATCTCGGCCATCGACAGGCCGACGAACAGCGTCATCAGGCCGACGGCCACCCAGCCCCAGGTGATCACGGCGGGGCCGCCGGTGTTCATGCCGAAGAGGTAGAGGGTCAGGCAGCCGGAGAGCACCGAGATGATCGTGAAGGAGACCGCGTAGTTGGCGAACGCCGACATGCGGCGGGCCAGGACCTGGGTATAGCCGAGCTGGGCCAGCCGCTCCTCGTCCGACAGCCCGCCCTTCCCGCTCGTTCCGCGCGCCGCGCCGGTGTCATCTGTCATGCCCCCAGCAATTCCCTTGCCGGTGGTGTGACATGCATCACTGGGCAACGAAAAGGGCCCGCACGACATCGGTCGTGCGGGCCCTCACGTTCACCCTGTGTCAGCCGTTGCGCTTCCAGCGCGGCTTGTCCTCGCGGCGGCCGAAGGAGCCGCCGCCACGGTGGTCGTCACGGCGGCCGTACGGACGCTCGTGGCCACCCGAGCGGAAGCCGGGGCGGTCGCCCTGGCGGTCGCGGTTGAACGGACGGTCGCTGCCACGGTGACCGCCACGCTCGTCGCGGCGGGCCGGACGGTCGTCCCGGCGGAAACCACCGCGCTCGTCCCGACGGTCGGAGGAGCGGGGGGCGCGGTCACGGTCGCGGTCGCGGTCCCGGTTGAAACCGCCCCGGTCGTCACGGCGGTCGAACGAACGGCCACCACGGTCCCGGTCACGGTCCCGGTCGTCGCGGCGGAAGCCACGGTCGCGGTCACGGTCGAAGGAACGGCCGCCGCGGTCGCCCCGGTCCCCACGGTCGTCCCGGCGGAACCCGCCCCGGTCACCGCGGTCGAAACCACGGTCCCGGTCGCGGTCCCGATCCCGGTCGCGGTCCCGGTTGAAACCGCCCCGGTCGTCACGGCGCTCGAACGAACGGCCACCACGGTCCCGGTCACGGTCCCGGTCGAAGGAACGCTCGCGGTCGAACGTCCGCCCGCCGCGCTCGTCCCGCCGCTCACGACGGTCGTACGACGACGAAGCCGCCGTACGCTCGGCGCGGTCGACGTCCTGCGCCGCCGGCTGCTCCGGCACCGACAGCTCGGCCGCCCGCTCGGCCACCGCCTGCGCCTCGGCCACCACGGCGGCCGGGTCCTCGCCCCGCTCCCGGGCGACCAGGGCCATCAGCCGGTCGGCCTCCTCGCGCAGCTCCGCCGCGCGCCGCTGCACACGCTCCAGCTGCTTGGTGAGGTGGGCGACCTCGCGCTCGGCCTGCTGCGCGGCGTTGCCCGCGGACTCGGCCTGCACCTCGGTCATCGACCGGGCACCGGTGATCTCGGCGACCTCCGGGTCGAAGGCCGCGCCGCCCTGGATGATGTGACGCGAGGCGTCGACGCCCGCGTCCTCCATCAGACGGAAGATCTGGCGCCGCTGGTGCGGCAGCGAGAGCGAGACGACCGTGCCGGTGCGGCCGGCGCGGGCCGTACGGCCGGCGCGGTGCAGGTAGTCCTTGTGGTCACCGGCCGGGTCGACGTTCAGGACCAGGTCGATGCCGTCGACGTGGATGCCGCGCGCGGCGACGTCCGTGGCGACCAGGACGTTGACGTAGCCGTCCTTGAAGTCGGCCAGGGTGCGGGTGCGGGCGCCCTGGGTCATGCCGCCGTGCAGCGCGTCGGCCTTCGCGCCGGCGTCGCGCAGCTGCTCGGCCACGCGGTCGGCGCCGAGCTGGGTGCGCACGAAGATGATGGTGCGGCCCTTGCGGGAGGCGATGGCCGCGGTGACCGGCGCCTTGTCCTTGGGCTTCACGATCAGGATGTGGTGGGACATGGTCGTCACCGCACCCTGGGCGGCGTCGACCTCATGGCTGACCGGGTCGGTCAGGTAGCGGTCGACGAGGGTCTTGATCTCGTTCTCCATCGTCGCGGAGAACAGCATTCGCTGGCCGCCCGCCGGAACCTGGTCCAGCAGCTCGGTCACCTCGGGCAGGAAGCCCAGGTCGGACATCTGGTCGGCCTCGTCGAGTACGGCGATCCGCACGTCCTCCAGCGAGCAGGCGCCGCGGTTGATGATGTCGCGCAGCCGGCCCGGGGTGGCGACGAGGATGTCGACGCCGCGCTCCAGGGCGTAGATCTGGTTGCCCATGGAGGTGCCGCCGCAGACGACCTTCATCTTCAGGCCGAGGACGTCGCCGTAGGGCTGGAGGGCGTCCGCCACCTGCATGGCGAGCTCGCGGGTCGGGGTGAGGATGACGGCGCGCGGCTTGTGCTTCTGGGTGCGGCCGCCGGCCAGCGTGGCCAGGGTCGGCAGACCGAAGGAGAGGGTCTTGCCCGAGCCGGTGCGGCCGCGGCCCAGGATGTCCTTTCCGGCCAGGGCGTCCGGAATGGTCGCGGCCTGGATCGGGAAGGGGGTGGTCACGCCGTTCTGTGCGAGCTTGCGGACGACGCCCTCGGGAAGGCCCAGGTCCGCGAAGGTGACCTCGCGGGCCCCCTCCTTCTCCGCGGCCCCGGCCTGCTGGGCAGCCTCGGCGGCCTCGTGGGTCTCGGGGGCGTCCTCGATGCTCTCGGGCACGACGACGTGATCAGTACTGGCAATGGACATGCGAATGCGAAACCTTCCGGAGTCTCGTCGGCACGCGCCCGTCAACTCCGTGTTTCGCATCACGACCGCCTCGATGCGGTCCGCCACGGCAAGGGAGAGTACGCGCCACACGGCGCGCTCTGCGTGGGCGCCGGGCAAATGGGATCAAACGATCTGCCACCATACGCACCCACTGCCCCTCAAGGCAAACCGGAGGCCGTACCCGCAGGTCAGCGGCCCGGTCAACCCCAGGCCCGGAGACCCGGCCGACCCGAAGGCCAGCGGCTCCACCGGTCAGGAGCCGGCGCCCCGGCCGCCCACAGGCCGACGCCATCACACCCGCCCCGCACATCGGTATTCCCGCCGGCCCTCACGTCAGCCGCACAGCCGCACAGCCGCACAGCCGCACAGCCGCTCAGCCACTCAGCCACTCAGCCGCACAGCCGCACAGCCACTCAGCCGATCAGCCGCTCAGCCGTCCCGGCTCGGGCGCCGGCTCCCGCTGCTCCAGCTGGGTCCCTGTGCCCTCGTGCGCCGAGGACGACGGCTCCGCCACCGTCGGTTCCGGCGAGGCCGGCGGCGGGGGCGACGAGGCCGGGGGCGGCTCCGGCGCGGCGGACGTCTGCGGCGGCGCCGGCACCGGTTCGGTCGGGGTCGGAGCGCCTGGCTTCGGCGGCACCGCGCGCTTGCCGGGCGGTGCGGCGGACGCGCTGCCCGTGGCCGACGGCGAGGCCGACGCGGACGGCGACGCGTCCTTCTTCCCCTTCTCCTGCTCCCCGTGCCCGTGCCTGGCGTCGCCCGCGCCACCGGCGTGTCCCGCCGTACCGCCGGCCACGTCCGTTCCCCCGGCCTGTGCCCCACCGCCGCGCCGGTCCGCGGAGTGCGGCGGCCGGGCCCCGCCGCCGGAGTCCTCCCCCACGCTCACGCAGCCGGCGGCGGCGGTGACGGCGAGAGCCGCGGCGGCGAGTCGGACGGATACAGGCAAGGGGCGCACGGGAAGCCACCTCCGGGAGGAAGAAGTCTCCGTGCCCAACTCCCGTTGCCCGCAAGAGGACACGCGGGCGCGGGCGCCGGCCGCAGGACATGGCCGGCCCCGGTATCCCGGCGCGGCCGGTTCCAGTGCCTCAGCCGTACCCCAGGGCGTGCAGCCGGGCGTCGTCGATGCCGAAGTGGTGGGCGATCTCGTGCACCACGGTCACCTCGGTCTCCTCGACGACGTCCTCGCGGGACTCGCACATCCGCAGCGTCGGCCCCCGGAAGACCGTGATGCGGTCGGGCAGCACACCCGCGTACCACTCACCGCGCTCGGTCAGCGGCGTGCCCTCGTACAGCCCGAGCAACTGGGGGTCGTCGGCGGGCGGTTCGTCCTCGACGAACACCGCGACGTTGTCCATCAGCCGTGTCAGTTCCGGCGGGATCCGGTCGAGAGCCTCGGCGACCAGTTCCTCGAACTCCTCGCGCGTCATCTCCAGCACAGGCCCATTGTCCGGTACCCGACCGGACACGGCCCCACCCGCACACCGGCGCATGTCCCACACGCCCCATCCCCCCGCACCCCGCATATCCGGCGCCGCGCATGGGCATACGCGACCAATGGCCCGCGTCTCCGTCGCAGCCCTGAAGCGGCTGCACCGCACGCACGGCCCACGGAGGGCGGTGCGTTCCCTCACCCTGACCCCAGAGCCGCACCCCTGGCTCCGCGCCCTCGGCTTGGTCACGGTGGTGCTCGCCGGTGCCTGGCTGGGGCTGCTGATCGTCGGCAGCGTACGGGTGCCGGTCGGCCCCATGAACACGACGATGGCCCTGCGCCCCTCCCTGAGCGGCGGCACGAGGATCAACGTCTCCCCGCTCGGCGCCCTGGACCTGGACAGCCATGTGGCCCCGGTCCGCCTGGACGTCAACGTCGACCAGCTCGACCCGGAACGCTCCCAGGCACTGGTCGACCACCCCGAGCGGATATCCGGCCTCCAGGACGAGGTCGTGCACGACGTCGAGCACGGCACCCTCGGCCTGGCCGTACGGTCCTGCGTGGCCGTGGTCTCCGGCGCGACCGCCCTGGGCCTCGCCGTCTACCGCCGCCCGCGCCGCGCCCTGGCGGCCGGCGGCCTGGCGCTGGCCCTGCTCGCCGCGTCCGGGGCGACGGCGTACGCCACCTGGAATCCCAAGTCCGTGCTGGAGCCCAAGTTCTCCGGGCTGCTGTCCTCCGCGCCCTCCCTCGTCGGCAACGCGCGCAGCATCGTCACCGAGTTCGACGTCTACCAGAAGGAGCTGGCGCGCCTGGTGACGAACGTGACCAAGCTCTACGACGTCACCTCCACGCTCCCCGCCTACCAGCCGGACCCGACGACCATCCGCGTCCTGCACGTGTCCGACATCCACCTCAACCCGGCGAGCTGGAAGATCATCGCCTCGCTGGTGGAGCAGTACAAGGTGGATGTGATCGTCGACTCCGGCGACACGATGGACCACGGCACGGCGGCGGAGAACGGCTTCCTGGACCCGGTGAAGGACCTGGGCGTGCCGTACGTCTGGGTGCGCGGCAACCACGACTCGATGACCACCCAGCGCTACCTGGAGCGCATGAAGAACGTGCACGTCCTGGACGACGGCCGCGCCGAGACGGTCGCGGGCCTGCGCTTCGCCGGCACCGGCGACCCCCAGTTCACCCCCGACCGCTCCGCGGTGCCCGGCGGCGACGCGGCGGAGCAGATGGCGGGCACCCGTCTGGCGTCGGCGCTGCGCGAGCAGCAGGCCAGGGGCACTCCGGTCGACGTCGCCGTCGCCCACGAGCCGTCGGCGGCCCGCGAGACGGACGGCACGGTGCCGCTGGTCCTGTGCGGCCATCTGCACCACGAGGACACGGAGGTCATGAAGTACGGCACCCGGCTGCGCATGGAGGGTTCGACGGGCGGCAGCGGGCTGCGGGCGGTCGAACACGAATACCCGGCCCCGATCGAGGCGTCGATCCTCTACTTCGACCGCGACAACCACCGCCTCCAGGCCTGGGACGCGATCAAGCTGGGCGGCCTGGGCCAGACGACGGCCGAGGTCAGCCGCCACCTGCCCGAGGAGAACCAACCCTGAGCGACGCATCTTTTCGGTTTGGTCGCACCCCGAAACCCGTAGTACAGTCTCGTCGTGCCCAAGGGCAGCGGTCAGGGCTTGACCGTCCCGACCCCCGTCAGGGGCAAGGGAGAAGCGGAACCTCTCGGGGGGAAGCGGAGTCACATGCTTCTGACGTCCCACCGGGGCGGATCCTGAAGCAGCAGTACCGGTAGTCCGCCCTCATCGTCTAGCGGCCCAGGACGCCGCCCTTTCAAGGCGGTAGCACGGGTTCGAATCCCGTTGGGGGCACGCAATACCGTGTGCAACAATGTTGCACACAACCACATGGTCCTGTGGAGCAGTTTGGAGTGCTCGCCACCCTGTCAAGGTGGAGGCCGCGGGTTCAAATCCCGTCAGGACCGCTGAGGTTTCACGTGAAACCTCGTGGCTGGGTAGCTCAGTTGGTACGAGCGTCCGCCTGAAAAGCGGAAGGTCGCCGGTTCGACCCCGGCCCCAGCCACAACCGCCCTGACCAGGGCATAAGCCCCTCTCCGGCACTCACGGAGAGGGGCTTACTCGTGCCGCCGTACCGGACGCGCGGCGTCGCCGCCGGATCGAGGAGCCAGCAGGCGTGAAGGCCCTGAACAGCATCGATCGGACGTTACCGACCGACCCGCGCCCGGAGCGGGTCTGGTACACGTCCTACGGCTCGAACATGCATCTCGACCGGCTCGCCTTCTACATCCGGGGCGGCAGACCGCCGGGATCCGCACGGACGTATCCGGGGTGCCGCGACCCCCGGATGCCCTCCCGGTCGATCCCGGTGGAACTGACCGGCGCCCTGTACTTCGCCACCGAGTCAGCGGTGTGGGGAGGCGGCAGGGCTTTCTACGACCCGCGTGCCGACGGCCGGGTCATGGCACGGGCCCACCTGCTGTCGACCGAGCAGTTCTGCGACATCGCGGCTCAGGAGATGTACCGCGAGCCCGGCGCGGGTCTCGACCTGGGCGAGGTGCTCGCCCACGGCCGGGCCGTGCTGGGCCCGGGCCGCTACGAGACCCTCGTCTGCGCCGGCCAGGTGGACGGCCTGCCCGTCCTCACCTTCACCGCGCCCTGGGGCATGAACGACGTGCGCTCGAACCCGCCGTCTGCCGCCTACGTCCGTTTCCTGGCCGGGGGCCTGCTGGCGGCCGGCGCCTGGGACGCGGAGGCGATCGCCTCCTACATCGCCGCCTGCCCCGGCGCCGTAGGCCACTGGTCCGAGGAGGCCGTCACGGACCTGCTGCGAGCGGATCCGCACGACCTCTGAGACACGACCTTTGAGGCACGATCTGTGCGGCACGATCTGTGCGGCACGATCTGTGCGGCACAGCCTGTGGGAGGGCCGCTCGGGCCGGACAGAGCCGGCCGAGTCGGTCCGTGTACGGTCCACCGGACGCCGCGGTCAAATCATTCGCGCGCGATTTCCCCGAGGTGAGATCCTGGATCGCGTATGTCTACGCATCCCGCCCCCGCCCTTGGCGCCCTCGCCTCCCGTCTGACCGAGCTGTCGCTGCGCGACGCGCACCGGCTCGGGCGCAGGCTCGAGGGCGCGCGCAAGATCCGCAAGCCGGAGGCCCGTGCCGCCGTCCTCACCGAGATCGAGGCGGAGATCGGGAAGACCGAGGCACGCATGGCCGTCCGGCGCTCCCGCGTGCCCGCCGTCAGCTACCCCGAGCAGCTGCCGGTCAGCCAGAAGAAGGACACGATCGCCGACGCCATTCGCGATCACCAGGTCGTCATCGTCGCCGGTGAGACCGGTTCCGGGAAGACCACGCAGATCCCGAAGATCTGCATGGAACTGGGCCGGGGCGTGCGCGGCATGATCGGGCACACCCAGCCCCGCCGGATCGCGGCCCGGACCGTCGCCGAGCGCGTGGCCGAGGAGCTGGACACGCCCCTGGGCGAGGCCGTCGGCTGGAAGGTGCGCTTCACCGACCAGGTCGATCCGGACGCCACCTTCGTCAAGCTGATGACGGACGGCATCCTGCTCGCCGAGATCCAGACCGACCGCGAGCTGCGCGCCTACGACACGATCATCATCGACGAGGCGCACGAGCGGTCGCTCAACATCGACTTCCTCCTCGGCTACCTGGCCCAGCTGCTGCCGAGGCGGCCGGACCTCAAGGTCGTCATCACCTCGGCCACCATCGACCCCGAGCGCTTCTCCCGGCACTTCGGCGACGCGCCGATCATCGAGGTGAGCGGGCGGACGTATCCCGTGGAGGTGCGCTACCGGCCGCTGCTGGAAGAGGACTCCGACGACGCCGACCGGGACCAGATCACCGCGATCACCGATGCCGTCGAGGAGCTGATGGCCGAGGGGCCCGGGGACATCCTCGTCTTCCTCTCCGGCGAGCGGGAGATCCGCGACACCGCCGACGCGCTCAACAAGAAGCAGTACAGGTTCACCGAGGTGCTGCCGCTGTACGCGCGGCTCTCCCATGCCGAGCAGCACCGCGTCTTCCAGCCGCACTCCGGCCGGAGGATCGTGCTGGCGACCAACGTCGCCGAGACCTCCCTGACCGTGCCGGGCATCAAGTACGTCATCGACCCCGGCTTCGCCCGGATCTCCCGCTACAGCCACCGCACCAAGGTGCAGCGGCTGCCCATCGAGGCGGTCTCGCAGGCCAGCGCCAACCAGCGCAAGGGACGCTGCGGACGTACCTCCGACGGCATCTGCATCCGGCTCTACAGCGAGGACGACTTCCTCGCCCGGCCGGAGTTCACCGACGCCGAGATCCTGCGCACCAACCTGGCGTCCGTCATCCTGCAGATGACCGCGGCCGGTCTCGGGGACATCGAGAAGTTCCCGTTCATCGACCCGCCGGACCACCGCAACATCCGTGACGGTGTGCAGCTGTTGCAGGAGCTGGGCGCGCTCGACCCGGCGCAGAAGGACCCGCGCAAGCGGCTCACCGAGACCGGCCGCAAGCTCGCCCAGCTGCCCGTCGACCCGCGGCTGGCCCGGATGGTCCTGGAGGCGGACCGGAACGGCTGCGTGCGCGAGGTGATGGTGATCGCCGCCGCGCTGTCCATCCAGGACCCGCGCGAGCGCCCCGCCGACAAGCAGACCCAGGCCGACCAGCAGCACGCCCGGTTCCGCGACGAGACCAGCGACTTCCTCGCCTTCCTCAACCTCTGGCGCTACATCCGTGAGCAGCAGAAGGAGCGGGGGTCCAGTTCCTTCCGGCGGATGTGCAAGCAGGAGTTCCTCAACTTCCTGCGCATTCGCGAATGGCAGGACATCTACACCCAGCTGCGCACGGTCGCCAAGCAGATGGGCATCCATCTCAACGACCAGGACGCCCCGAGCGACCGTGTCCACATCTCGTTGCTCGCCGGTCTGCTCTCGCACATCGGCATGAAGGACGTGAAGGAGTCCAAGGACTCGGGTCCGGGCGCGCGCCGGGACGGCGGGCGGGGCGAGTACCTGGGTGCCCGCAACGCCAAGTTCGCGATCTTCCCCGGCTCGGCGCTGTTCAAGAAGCCGCCGCGGTTCGTGATGTCCGCGGAGCTGGTGGAGACCTCGCGGCTGTGGGCGCGGGTCAACGCGAAGATCGAGCCCGAGTGGGTCGAACCGCTGGCCGGCCATCTGCTGAAGCGGACGTACAGCGAACCGCACTGGGAGAAGGACCAGGCGGCGGTGATGGCGTACGAGAAGGTCACGCTGTACGGCGTGCCGATCGTCGCGCAGCGCAAGGTGAACTACGGCCGGATCGACCCCGAGCTCAGCCGGGAGCTTTTCATCCGCAACGCGCTGGTCGAGGGAGACTGGCGCACGCACCACAAGTTCTTCGCCGACAACCGCAAGCTGCTGAGCGAGGTCGAGGAGCTGGAGCACCGGGCCCGGCGCCGGGACATCGTCGTCGACGACGAGACGCTGTTCGACTTCTACGACCAGCGGGTGCCCGAACACGTGGTCTCCGGTGCGCACTTCGACTCCTGGTGGAAGCGGAAGCGGCACGAGCAGCCCGACTTCCTGGACTTCGAGCGGGAGATGCTCATCCGGGAGTCGGCGGAGGCGGTCACCAAGGCGGACTACCCGGACTCGTGGCGGCAGGGGAACCTGAAGTTCCGGGTGACGTACCAGTTCGAGCCGGGGGCGGACGCCGACGGTGTGACCGTCCACGTCCCGCTCCAGGTGCTCAACCAGGTCACCGACGAGGGCTTCGACTGGCAGATCCCGGGCCTGCGCGAGGAGGTCGTCACCGAGCTGATCCGCTCGCTGCCCAAGCCGATCCGCCGCAACTACGTCCCGGCGCCGAACTACGCCAAGCGGTTCCTGGACACCGCCGTACCCCTCCAGGAGCCCCTCACGACCACGATGGCGCGCGAGCTGAAGCGCATGGTCGGCGTGCCGTTCGAGGCCGAGGACTTCGACTGGGCCAAGGTCCCCGACCATCTGAAGATCACCTTCCGGGTCGTCGACGAGCGGCGGCGCAAGCTGGCCGAGGACAAGGACCTCGAAGCCCTGAAGCTCAAGCTGAGGCCGAGGGCGCGCAAGGCCCTCTCCCAGGCCGCGGCGGCGACCGCGGAGCGCACCGGCGGCGAGTCGCTGGAGCGCACGGGGCTGACGGACTGGACGATCGGCTCGCTGACCCGGGTCTTCGAGACCCGCCGGGCCGGCCAGCCGGTGAAGGCCTACCCCGCGCTCGTCGACGACGGGCCGAAGGCGGACACCGTCTCCGTACGGCTCTTCGACACCGAGGCGGAGCAGGTCGAGGCGATGTGGAAGGGCACGCGGCGGCTGATCCTGCGCAACATCCCGGTCAGCCCTGCGAAGTTCGCGTCCGAGAAGCTGACCAACCAGCAGAAGCTGGGCCTGTCGGCGAACCCGCACGGTTCGATCCAGGCCCTGTTCGACGACTGCGCGACGGCGGCGGCGGACCGGCTGATCACGGAGTTCGGGGGGCCGGCGTGGGACGAGGAGTCGTACCGGAAGCTCTACGACAGGGTGCGCGCCGAGATTGTGGACCTGACCGTGCGGACCGTGGGCCAGGTGCAGCAGGTGCTGGCCGCCTGGCAGGCCTGTGAGCGCCGGCTGAAGGCCGTGCGCAGCCCCGCGCTGCTGCCGAACCTGGCGGACGTACGGCAGCAGCTGGACGGCCTGGTGAAGCCCGGCTTCGTCACGGATGCGGGGATACGGCGGCTGCCCGACCTGATGCGCTACCTGGTGGCCGCGGACCGGCGGTTGCAGCAGATGCCGACGAACGTCCAGCGGGACACCACGCGCATGGAGAAGGTCCAGGAGATGCGGGACGAGTACGCGTGGCTGCTGGAGCAGATGCCGCAGGGGCGCCCGGTGCCCCAGCAGGTGCGGGAGATCCGCTGGATGATCGAGGAGCTGCGGGTCAGCTATTTCGCCCATGCGCTGGGCACGGCGTACCCGGTCTCGGACAAGCGGATCGTGAAGGCGATCGACGCGGCGGTTCCGTCCCGGTCGTGAGGTGGTGACGGCGCCTGCACGCTAGGTGAGTTCGACCAGGCGCCCCACCTCCTGTACAGTCTCTTCTCGCAGCGCAACGCACGAATGGCGCCGCAAAACCTGGTCCTGTGGAGCAGTTTGGAGTGCTCGCCACCCTGTCAAGGTGGAGGCCGCGGGTTCAAATCCCGTCAGGACCGCAAGCAAGGCCCGCATCCAGCACCGGATGCGGGCCTTCTTCATACCCACCCCGCCCTGTCGAGGCGGAGGCCGCGCCCGCGGCGAAGCCGCCATCGGACACTGCAAATCGCGTCAGGGCCGCAAGCAAGGCCCGCATCCAACACTGGATGCGGGCCTTCCCCATGCGTCGCCCCTCGAGGTGCAGAGCACCTGTACGCCCTCGCCCCACCAGCGGCGCTCCCGCCCGCCCCCACCCGCCCAGACGGACAGGCCCCGCACACCCCACCCCGTCCAGGCCGACGGGCACCCGCACAGTCCTCACCCTGTCAGCGGCGCTCCCGCCCGCCCCCACCCGCCCAGACGGAGGCCCCGCACACCCCACCCCGTCCAGGCCGACGGGCACCCGCACGCCCCACCCCCCAAGCCGACCGCGGTCCCGCCCACCCCACCCCGTCAGCGACACACCCGCACGCCCGACCGCCCAAGCCGACCGGACCTGGACCCCCAGCCCATCCAGACCGACGGCCCCCTGGTCACCCCCAATTCGTCGTGCCCGACAGGCACCTGGCCACCCCCACCCCGTCCAGACCGACGGCCACCTGGCCACCCCAACCCGTCCAGACCGACAGGCACCTGGCCACCCCCAGCTCCCGCCAGGGGACGGCAGCCGCACACCCCCCACTCCAGCCGGCCGGACCGAGCCTTCGTGTGCGGTGTGGCCTTGACGGCGTCACATTCCCTCGGTACCCCAGAAAGCAGGGCTGCCGTTGCCGTGCGGTCCGCTGGAGGTGGCATATGGCGACATCGGCCAGGCACGAGACACGGGCGCTACTCCGTGCGCACCTCGCGGCCGCCTCGTCGTACCGCCATCTCACCCGCCACTGCCCCATCTGTCACCACCTCCTGCGGCTGGCGATGGACGGCTCCCCCGGGGCGAGCTCCCTCCGGATCGACACGGACGCCCCCGACACGGCCCAAGGCGCCCCGGAGGAGGCCCTGGAGGTCCTGGAGGCGGTGTGGGAGGACGAGCAGCCCTCGACCGCGTGAGGGCCCGCCGGACGATCTCGGTGAACCGGCGCACGAACGACCGGTTCCAACCCGAACTCCCGTGCCTGCGTGGGCCGGTGGAACCGGAAGCTCCTCTAGCGCACGGAGGCGGCGCGCAACAAGCGTCCTGACATGTGACGGGTGTCACCGCATGAGTTTTTGAAAGCGCGGTACTTACACCCGTCCTACAAGGGGTCGATTTAATATGTGCAATTGCACTGCCCTGTGAGGCCCTCGGGAAGGGCCGGCGCGGCTCCGGCGGGGGACTCCACCAGGGATCCGACGCCCCTCCCCAACCTCCGACAAGGCCGCTCACACACGCGGCACCCGGCCCCCGTCGAGCGCACAAAAAAGATCGCGCTGGACCCGGCGGAGTCCAGCGCGATCTACGACGCACCCGTTGCATTGCCTGAAGAGCTCTGACGGCTCGGGCGAGGGACCTGTTGGGGCAGGACCCGCGTCGCTTGGAGCTATGGGTCCGGACATGACAGCCAGTTGGGGGACCAGCCGGTTTGCCCGGTTATGGAGTTGTTCAGGCCTCGCTGCGCTGCTGCGGGATGCCCGCGAGCAGAGCGCGGACTTCGGCCTCGCGGTAGCGGCGGTGCCCGCCGAGCGTGCGGATCGACGTGAGCTTCCCGGCCTTCGCCCACCGCGTGACCGTCTTCGGGTCGACGCGGAACATCGTGGCGACCTCAGCCGGGGTCAGCAGCGGCTCGGCATCAGGGGTGCGAGCGGTCATGAGCGGCCTCCTCGGGAGAACCGAACCTTCTCGGTTCTTTCCTCTAAATTCTGCACCTTGACCCGCGTTGCCCGAAATGGCGGACGCGAGTCGAGTCGGTTATAGGACGAACGGCTTGTCCTCGGCACTACAACTACACCATCTGTCCAGCCGCGTCGGCCAAACCGATGGAATTGCCCTCCCAGGTGTTCATCACCGACGGAAGCCGATGGACCATGCCATAGCGGACAGTCACACCACTGTGACGATCAGTCACAGGACAATCAGGAAGTCACCAGACCCCCCAAAGCGTGCAATGCGGAGATTCCACCCATGCCGGAGCATAGTTGGGCGGACGGAGCACTCCCCGAACTCCTTGTCCTATTTTGGCACGAGGAGGGGCAACTAGAGCAAGGGTCTCGTAAGTGCCGTCCGTCACCCTTGGGACAAACGCCCGGATCGGGGCCTACGTCCCGTCAGCTCCCTCAAATGCCCCTGACCGTACGCTGTTCGACGGTGTTCGAGCCGTGATCCAGGTCACTCCGGGCGCGCGCGAGCCGCGATCAGTTCGCCGACCGCAGGTCGCGCACCGCCCGCCAGCGCTCCACCAGCCGCGCGTACGCCTCGCCCGCCGCCGCCCCGTCGCCCAGGCGCAGGGCCTCGATCCCCTCGGCCACGTCGGCGGCCGAGTGATCGCCCTCCAGCTCACCGGCCGGCAGCACGTGCACCAGGCCGCCGTAGTCCAGTTCCACCAGTGACCGCGGATGGAACTCCTCCAGCCAGCGGCCCACGTCCACCAGCCCGTCGATCAGCGGGCTCTCGTCGATGGCGTCCCGCAGCGCCCGCAGCGCCCGCGCCACCCGCCGCCGGGCCTGCACCATCGGCGTCCGGTAGCGCAGCAGCGGCGCGTCGCCCGGGCAGTCCCCGGCCGTCTCCGGCCCGCCCGCGCCCTTGACGTACTCCCGCTCCTCGTCGGAGACCAGCACGAACCAGTTCAGCGGCACCTGCCAGGTCGCCGTGCGGATCCAGGGCCGGGCGTCCGGGTTGTCCGCCAGCCAGCGCTCGTAGTCCTGGGTGGCCTGGCGTCGTACGAGCGGGGGCAGCACCGCGTCCAGGACCACCGCCGGCAGCTCCTCGGCGAGATCACCCAGGGCCTGCCAGCCCCGCAGCCGGGTGCGCCAGGGGCAGACGCAGACCACCCCGTCGACGTCGAGCACGAACGCGTCCCGGCTCTCGTGCACCGGCACCGCCACCGGCGGGGTGGGCAGCAGATCGGCCAGCGAGCGGCGCAGTTCGTCCTGGTAGGAGGGGCGGTCGGGGCGGCGGGCGTAGCGCGCCCAGTGGCTGCGCTCCGGCTCCGGGAAGGCGGCCAGCGGCTCGTAGACGCGCAAGTAGGTCGCGTACGGAACGACCACGGAGGACACCTTGGGCACGCCTGCTCCCTCCCCAGCGGACCGGAGGCGAAACCCGCACGGCCCGCGCCCGGACGGACGGAAAACCACTGCAAATCGTCCCACGCGCGGGTGGCACGCTACTCCGAGGGAGGGTGATCCGGACCACTGGGCCCGCCGCGGAGGTGATCAGGGTCTAATCTTCCGCCACGGCCCCCGCCACCCTTACGGGAGCCCGACCCCACTCGCCGCTATTTACCTGGGAGTCACCACCGTGACCGACGTAACCGGCGCGTCCGACGTACTGCAGACCCTGTTCCGCTCGGAGCAGGGAGGACACGAACAAGTCGTGCTCTGCCAGGACCGCGCCAGCGGCCTCAAGGCCGTCATCGCCATCCACTCCACCGCCCTGGGCCCCGCGCTCGGCGGTACCCGCTTCTACCCGTACGCCAGCGAGGCCGAGGCCGTCGCCGACGCGCTGAACCTCGCCCGCGGCATGTCGTACAAGAACGCCATGGCCGGTCTCGACCACGGCGGCGGCAAGGCCGTGATCATCGGCAACCCGGAGCAGATCAAGTCCGAGGAGCTGCTGCTCGCCTACGGCCGGTTCGTCGCCTCGCTCGGCGGGCGCTACGTCACGGCCTGCGACGTCGGCACGTACGTGGCCGACATGGACGTCGTGGCGCGCGAGTGCCGCTGGACCACCGGCCGCTCCCCGGAGAACGGCGGTGCGGGCGACTCCTCCGTGCTGACCGCCTTCGGCGTCTTCCAGGGCATGCGGGCCTCGGCCCAGCACCTGTGGGGCGACCCCACGCTCCGCGGCCGCAGGGTCGGCATCGCCGGCGTCGGCAAGGTGGGCCGCCATCTGGTGGAGCACCTGCGCAAGGACGGCGCCGAGGTCGTGATCACGGACGTGCGCGAGGAGTCCGTACGGGCGATCCTCGAGCAGTACCCGACCGGTGTCACGGCCGTCGCCGACACCGACACGCTGATCCGCACCGAGGGCCTGGACATCTACGCCCCCTGCGCGCTCGGCGGCGCCCTGAACGACGACTCCGTGCCGGTGCTGACCGCCGAGGTGGTGTGCGGCGCCGCCAACAACCAGCTCGCCCACCCAGGGGTGGAGAAGGACCTCGCCGACCGCGGGATCCTCTACGCGCCGGACTACGTGGTCAACGCCGGCGGTGTCATCCAGGTCGCCGACGAGCTGCACGGCTTCGACTTCGACCGGTGCAAGGCGAAGGCCGCGAAGATCTTCGACACCACGCTGGCCATATTCGCACGTGCGAAGGATGACGGGATTCCGCCGGCCGCCGCGGCCGACCGGATCGCCGAGCAGCGGATGGCGGAGGCGCGCGCCACGCGGACCCGGTGACACGGAGCGCGCACGCGTGGTGACGCCGGGCATGCCCCGCTCTTGACGGTACCTGCCGGTGGCCAGTTGGAGAGAACTCTCACTTCCACCGGCGGGTCGCCCGGCAGGAACTGGTTAAAATCGCCACTGACCAGCGAGGACGGGGCGCCTCGAAGGTTCTGCGCACACGCGCTTCCTGCGGGCGACGTACCGTATGGGCGCGGGCTCAGGTACCGTGGAAGCCCTACGGACCGGTCTCTCTGTGGAGAGCCCGTTCCGGATCATGAACGCGTGTCAGACTCTGGGGCCGTTGAGCCCCGTCGTTGAGGGGGTCGAGCCATGGGGCGCGGCCGGGCCAAGGCCAAGCAGACGAAGGTCGCCCGCCAGCTGAAGTACAACAGCGGTGGGACGGACCTCTCACGCCTGGCCGAGGAGCTGGGCGCATCGACGTCGAACCAGTCACCGAACGGTGACCGCTTCGAGGACGATGAGCACGACGACGATGACCTGTACGCACGGTACGCCGACCTGTACGAGGACGACGACGAGGACGAGCAGGACGACTCCTCGCAACACCGTCGCGGCGCCTGACGCCCGCGACAGCTCGGCCGTACCAACGCGTGTCTTAGGTTCCGCACTTCACCCGGTCCGGTGCTTCCAGCGCCGGACCGGGTTTCGTGCTGTCGTCACCCGGGGATCACCCGGCGGTCACCCCGTGATCGCCGGGTGATCGTGCCGATCAGGCGTAGTCGCCCACGAGGGCGGCTCCTGTGTCGTGCTCGCCACGGTCGGTGATCTCGCCGGCCACCCAGGCGTCGACCCCTCGGTCGGCCAGGGTGGCGAGGGCCGCGTCCGTCGACTCCTGCGGCACGATCGCGATCATGCCCACGCCCATGTTGAGGGTCTTCTCCAGCTCCAGCCGCTCGACCTCGCCGGTCCTGCCGACCAGGTCGAAGACCGGGCCCGGGGTCCAGGTGGCGCGGTCGACCACGGCGTGCAGTGTGTCCGGGATCACTCGGGCCAGGTTGGCGGCGAGCCCGCCGCCGGTGACGTGGCTGAAGGCGTGCACCTCGGTGGTGCGCATCAACGCCAGGCAGTCCAGCGAGTAGATCTTGGTCGGCTCCAGCAGTTCCTCGCCCAGGGTGCGGCCGAAGTTCTCGACATGTGCGTCCAGGGACAGTCCGGCCTGGTTCAGCAGCACGTGCCGGACGAGGGAGTACCCGTTGGAGTGAAGGCCGGAGGACGCCATGGCGATCACCGCGTCACCCGTGCGGATACGGTCGGCACCGAGCAGCCGGTCGGCCTCCACGACGCCCGTGCCGGCGCCGGCGACGTCGAAGTCGTCCTCGCCGAGCAGCCCGGGGTGTTCGGCCGTCTCGCCGCCCACCAGGGCGCAGCCGGCGAGCACACAGCCCTCGGCGATGCCCTTGACGATGGCGGCGACCCGCTCGGGGTGGACCTTGCCGACGCAGATGTAGTCGGTCATGAACAGCGGCTCGGCACCGCACACCACGATGTCGTCCATCACCATGGCGACCAGGTCGTGGCCGATGGTGTCGTAGACGCCCAGCTGCCGGGCGATGTCGACCTTGGTGCCGACGCCGTCGGTGGCGGAGGCGAGCAGGGGGCGCTCGTAGCGCTTGAGGGCGGAGGCGTCGAAGAGGCCGGCGAAGCCGCCGAGGCCGCCGAGGACCTCGGGGCGCTGCGTCTTCTTCACCCACTCCTTCATCAGCTCGACCGCGCGGTCGCCCGCCTCGATGTCGACTCCGGCAGCCGCGTAGGAAGCACCGGCGGAACGGCCCGTCGACGGAGTCGACTGATCTGACACAGCAGACATTGCCTGGGATCTTTCGGGTTGGTTTCTACGAGGCTTACGGGCGACGGATGGCGTCGGTGGCCGCCGTGGCGGCGGGACCGGCCGCCAGCTCGGTCTCCAGCAGCTGCTTGCCGAGCAGCTCCGGGTCGGGCAGCTCCATCGGGTACTCGCCGTCGAAGCAGGCGCGGCACAGGTTCGGCTTGGCGATGGTGGTCGCCTCGATCATGCCGTCCAGGGAGATGTACGCCAGCGAGTCGGCACCGAGCGAGGTGCCGATCTCGTCGATGGTCATGCCGTTGGCGATCAGCTCGGCGCGGGTGGCGAAGTCGATGCCGAAGAAGCACGGCCACTTCACGGGCGGCGAGGAGATCCGGATGTGCACCTCGGCGGCCCCGGCCTCGCGCAGCATCCGCACCAGGGCCCGCTGGGTGTTGCCGCGGACGATCGAGTCGTCGACGACGACCAGGCGCTTGCCCTTGATGACTTCCTTCAGCGGGTTCAGCTTCAGCCGGATCCCGAGCTGGCGGATGGTCTGCGAGGGCTGGATGAAGGTCCGGCCGACATAGGCGTTCTTCACCAGACCCGCGCCGAAGGGGATGCCCGAGGCCTCCGCGTAGCCGATGGCGGCGGGGGTGCCGGACTCCGGGGTCGCTATCACCAGGTCGGCCTCGACCGGGGACTCCTTGGCGAGGCGGCGGCCCATCTCCACGCGGGAGAGGTAGACGTTCCGGCCGGCGATGTCGGTGTCGGGGCGGGCCAGGTAGACGTACTCGAAGACGCAGCCCTTGGGCTTCGCTTCCGCGAATCGGGAGCTGCGCAGGCCGTTCTCGTCGACCGCCACGAACTCGCCCGGCTCGATCTCGCGGACGAAGCTGGCGCCCACGATGTCGAGGGCGGCGGTCTCGGAGGCGACGACCCACCCGCGCTCCAGCCGGCCGAGGACCAGCGGGCGGATGCCCTGCGGGTCGCGGGCCGCGTACAGGGTGTGCTCGTCCATGAAGACGAGGCTGAAGGCGCCCTTGACCTGGGGCAGGACGGTGTGGGCCGCCTGCTCGATGGTCAGCGGCTTGCCGTCCTCGTCGACCTGGGCGGCCAGCAGGGCCGTCAGCAGGTCGGTGTCGTTGGTGGCCGCGACGCGGGTCGAGCGGCCGCCCGTGTCCTTGGGCAGTTCGGCGACCATCTCGGCGAGCTGCGCCGTGTTGACCAGGTTGCCGTTGTGGCCGAGCGCGATGGAACCGTGCGCGGTGGCGCGGAACGTCGGCTGGGCGTTCTCCCATACGGAGGCGCCGGTGGTCGAGTAGCGGGCGTGACCGACCGCGATGTGACCCTGGAGCGAACCGAGTGAGGTCTCGTCGAAGACCTGGGAGACCAGGCCCATGTCCTTGAAGACGAGGATCTGGGAGCCGTTGCTGACCGCGATTCCCGCGGATTCCTGACCCCGATGCTGGAGGGCGTAGAGCCCGAAGTACGTGAGCTTTGCGACCTCTTCGCCCGGAGCCCAGACACCGAAGACGCCACACGCGTCCTGGGGGCCTTTCTCACCGGGGAGCAGATCGTGATTGAGTCGACCGTCACCACGTGGCACGCCACCGAGTGTAGGCGAGGCCGAGCACTGGTCCGAATTGGGGATGCGCGGCGGAAGTGGATCACTTGCCCGCCGCAGACGACTTATTTTCGACGTTTGCGCAGCTCAACGGCGTGCCGCAGGCGCGACGGCGGGAAGCTCCCACGCCACCACCGCGCCTCGGAGGCCCCTGCCGCGGTGGACATGAGTGAGGTGTCGCACACCATTCGGGCGGCGGAGGCGCCCCCGGACCGCCCCCGGACCCCCGGGTCCCGCTCACGCCATGAGCGGCAGCAGCCCCGAGATGTCGGCTCGGTCGCCGCCGGCGCTGAGCTTGGCGTCGTGGAGCGCGTCCCGCCATGTCGTCCGTCCGGTGGCCAGCCGGATCCACGTCAGCGGGTCGGTCTCGACGACGTTGGGCGGGGTGCCGCGGGTGTGCCGGGGGCCCTCGACGCACTGCACGACGGCGAACGGCGGGATGCGCACCTCGGTGGAGCCGCCGGGCGCCTTCGCCGCGAGGGCGTCGGCGAGGAGGCGGGTGGCGGTGGCCAGGGCCTGGCGGTCGTACGGCACGTCGAGGGCCGGGACGGCTGCGTTGAGGTCGTCCGTGTGGACGACGAGCTCCACCGTGCGGGTGACCAGGTAGTCGTCCAGGGGCAGCGCGCCCGCGTTGGTCGTCAGCAGCCGGGTGCCGGGGTGCTCGGCGAGGAGGGCGCGCAGCCCGTGGTCGACGCCTGCGAGGTAGGCGTCCGGGTCGCCGTGTTCGGCCGCGACGTTTCGGGTGAACGCGTCGATGGCGGTGGCGTCGGCCGCCGTGGCGAAGGGCCACTCCACGACCGTCACGTCCTGCTCGGGCGGCGCGGGCCGGCCCAGGGCTCGGTGGACGGCGGTGATCGCCATGCCGATGTGCGCGATCAGCTCGCGCACCGTCCAGTCGCCGAGCCGGGTGGGCAGGGCCAGCTGATCCGGGGTCAGGCCGCGCACGGCCTCCCGCACGTTGCCCAACTGCGCGAGAACGGCGGCGCGGGTCTTGGCGGGGTCGTAGCTGCGGGCGCGCTTCTTGGCCGGTGGCATGGCGGTGAGCCTATGCCCTCGCCACCCGGCCCTTCAGGCCGTTCCCTGCCCCAGCGGGCCACGAGGCGACGGTGACGCCCTCGCCGAGAGCGCCGGGTGCGCGGAATTCAGCGCGGCCGCCATGCTCCCGCGCACCAGGCCGGGTGCCCGTGCCCGGTCTCCTCGCCGCCCCGTGCCGCGCGCCCCGCGCGGCACGGGTGACGGCCCGCGTCTGCGCGACGGACATCGTTTCCCCGTGCGGCGCCGGGGTGATGGCGCCGTGCACCTTTCCTCGTCGTTGCGGCCGCCGAAGTCCCGGCTCGGCCGACGGGGTACCCGTGACCGTGTGCGGAGGTGCCCTCGGCTGACCGGCGGGCGGGCTCTTCGCCGTATCCGGTCGTCCCGCTCCGGCCCGCGGGTGGGCAGAGCCTTCCCGCCGGTCGGCCACTCGGTGCCGGAAGTGCTATGAAGGGTAGGTGGAGGTGCCTTTCAGGCGATCCCGAACACAGCCGCATGATCCGCTCGCCGGGCGCTCTCGTCGGCTCCCTCGCCTGATCAACCCGCGCAGCTCGGCCGGGCAGGTGTTCCTTCTCCAGGTCCTGATCGTGCTGCTGCTCGTCGCGGCCGGGGTGGCGGCGGTGATGACCCAGGCGGCGAACGACGCCCTCCGGCAGGGGCGCCACGTGTCGGTGGTCGCCGCCCAGTCCTTCGCGAGTGCCCCCGGCACGGCACAGGCGCTGCTCGGCCCGCACCCCACGGCGGTGCTGCAGCCGCGCGCCGAACAGGCGCGCAAGCGGTCGGGCGTGGACTTCGTCGTCGTCATGAACACCCACGGCATCCGCTACACCTACCCCTACCCGCAGGAGATCGGGAAGAAGTTCGTCGGCACCTTCGAACCCGCGCTGCACGGCCGGACCGTCGTCGAGCAGGCCGGCGGGCCGCCCCTGCCGGCGGGCAGGGGAACGGACGTGCAGGCGGTGGTGCCGGTGACCGACACCCACGGCACCATCGTCGGGCTCGTCTCGGCGGGCCTCACGGTCAAGAACGTGGCGCGCCTGTGGATGCCGCAGCTGCCGATCACCCTCGGTGCCGGCGCGGCCGCACTGGTACTGGCCGGAGCCGGAACGACGCTGGTGGGCCGGCGGCTGCTGCGGCAGACGCACGGCCTGGCCCCGGCCGAGCTCGCGGGGATGTACGAGCACCACGACGCGGTCCTGCACGCCGTGCGGGAAGGAGTGCTGATCACCGACGACCGCGGTCGGCTGCTCCTCGCCAACGACGAGGCGCGACGGCTGCTGAGCCTGCCGGAGGAGGCGAAGGGCACCCGGGTCCGCGACCTCGGACTACCCGAACGGATCATGGACCTGCTCACGTCGCCGGAAGCGGTCACCGACGAGGTGCATCCGGTGGAGGGCCGGCTGCTGGCGGTGAACAAGCGGCCCACCTTCCCGGGCGACCAGCTGCGCGGCAGCGTGGTGACGCTGCGCGACACCACGGAGCTGGCGGCCGTGTCGGGCCGGGCCGAGGTGGCGCGGGAGCGGCTGGAGCTGCTGTACAAGGCCGGCACACGGATCGGGACCACGCTGGACGTGCGGCGCACGGCCCAGGAGCTGGCCGAGGCGGCGGCGCCGCAGTTCGCCGACGTCGTCACGGTCGATCTGTTCGAACCCGTGCTGCACGGCTGGGAGCCGAGGACGAAGGACTGGCGGCGGTTGCGGCGCACGGCGATCGGCGGCGCGCAGGAGGCGCTGCCGGTCCATCCTCTGGACGACACCGTCGCGTTCCCGCCCGGGACCCCGCAGATGCTGGCACTCGAGCAGGGCACGGGTGTGCTGGAGCCGGACCTGCGGCGGGCGCGCGGCTGGCAGGAGCACGAACCCGAGCGCAGCCACAAGGCCCTGGAGCTGGGGATACGTTCACTGATCACCGTGCCGCTGCGGGCGCGGAACGTGGCGCTGGGCGTGGCGAACTTCTACCGGACCCAGGACTCCCAGCCCTTCGGGTCGGAGGACCTGTCCTTCGCGGAGGAGCTCACCGCGCGGGCGGCGGTGACCGTCGACAACGCCCGGAGGTTCACCCGGGAGCACACGATGGCCGTGGCACTGCAGCGCAGTCTGCTGCCGCGGGGGCAGCCGGAACAGGACGCGGTCGAGGTGGCCTGGCGGTACCTGCCGGCCGCGGCGGGGGTGGGCGGGGACTGGTTCGACGTCATCCCGCTGCCGGGCGCACGGGTGGCGCTGGTGATGGGCGACGTCGTCGGCCACGGGTTGCACGCGGCGGCGACGATGGGGCGTCTGCGCACCGCGGTGCACAACTTCTCCTCGCTGGACCTCCCGGTGGACGAGGTGCTCGGCAACCTGGACGACCTGGTGGTCCGCATGGACCACGAGGAGTCCATCGGGGACCACCCCGACGGCGGCGAGGGGGCGGGCGTGGCGGGGACGACCTGTCTGTACGCGATCTACGATCCGCTGACCGGAACCTGCACGATGGCCAGCGCGGGGCACCCGGTCCCGGCGGTGGTCCCTCCGGACGGGACGGTCACCTGCCCCGACATCCCGGTCTCGGCCCCGCTCGGCCTGCAGGGCTACCCCTTCGAGCCGGCCGAACTGCAGCTGCCGGAGCGCTCCCAGCTGGTGTTGTACACCAACGGCCTGGTGGAGGACAGCGCCCACGACCTCGACGCCGGGCTGCACACACTGCGCCAGGTGCTGGGCCGGGCCCCGGGGCGCACCCCGGACGAGACCTGCCAGGCGCTGATCGACGCCGTGAAGACCCCGCACCGCCGCGACGACATCGCGCTCCTGGTGGCACGTACGCGCCTGTTCCCGCCCTGGCGCGTGGCCACGCGGGACGTGCCACCGGACCCGGCGGTGGTGCCCTCGGTGCGGGCCTGGTGCCGCGAGAAGCTGCAGCAGTGGGGGCTGGAGGAGGTCGCGTTCACCACGGAGCTGATCCTCAGCGAGCTGGTCACGAACGCGATCCGGTACGCGGCCCCGCCGATCGAGGTACGGCTGCTGTACGGACGCAGTCTTACCTGTGAGATCTCGGACGCCAGCAGCACCTCTCCGCGCCTGCGGCGGGCCGCGACCACCGACGAGGGCGGGCGTGGGCTGTTCCTCGTCGCGCAGTTCGCCCAGTGCTGGGGAACGCGGTACACCCCCCGCGGCAAGATCATCTGGACGGAACAGGTCCTCGACGACGGCACGTCCTCCGCCTTGGCCTCCACGCCGGTCGACGCCCTCCTCGAACAGTTCGGCGATCCCGCGCTGTGAGCCGGGAAGCCGCCCCGGACACGACGGCGGGCCCGCACCACTCACGGGTGGTGCGGGCCCGCCGTCACAGGCCCGGGGGTCAGGCCAGCAGCGCCGGGATCGTCCCCTCGTGCGCCTCGCGCAGCTCGGCCAGGGTCAGCTCGAACTCGCCCTGGACCTCGACCGTGTCCCCGTCGACGACACCGACGCGGGTGGCGGGCAGGCCGCGGGCGCCGCACATGTCGTTGAAGCGGACCTCCTCCGAGCGCGGCACGGTGACGATCGCGCGGCCGGCCGACTCCGAGAGCAGGAAGGTGAACGCGTCCAGGCCGTCCGGGACGACCAGACGCGCACCCTTGCCGCCCAGCAGGGCGGACTCCACGACCGCCTGGATCAGACCGCCGTCGGACAGGTCGTGCGCGCAGTCGATCATGCCGTCGCGGGAGGCGGAGATCAGGATCTCGGCCAGCAGGCGTTCCCGCTCCAGGTCCACCTTCGGGGGCAGACCGCCCAGGTGGTCGTGGACCACCTGCGACCAGGCGGAGCCACCGAACTCCTCGCGGGTGTCGCCGAGGAGGTAGAGCAGCTGGCCCTCCTCCTGGAAGGCGACCGGGGTGCGCCGGGCCACGTCGTCGATCACGCCGAGGACGGCGACCACCGGGGTCGGGTGGATGGCGGCCTCGCCCGTCTGGTTGTAGAGCGAGACGTTGCCGCCGGTCACCGGGGTGCCCAGCTGCTGACAGCCGTCTGCCAGACCGCGCACGGCCTCCGCGAACTGCCACATCACCGCCGGGTCCTCGGGCGAGCCGAAGTTCAGGCAGTCGGAGACGGCCAGCGGCTTCGCACCGGTCGTGGCGACGTTGCGGTACGCCTCCGCCAGCGCCAGCTGCGCGCCCGTGTACGGGTCGAGCTTGGCGTAGCGGCCGTTGCCGTCCGTGGCGAGGGCGACACCGAGACCGGTCTTCTCGTCGATCCGGATCATGCCGGAGTCCTCGGGCATGGCCAGGACGGTGTTGCCCTGCACGAAGTGGTCGTACTGCTGGGTGATCCACTTCTTGGACGCCTGGTTCGGCGACGCCACCAGCTTCAGGACCTGCGCCTTCAGCTCCTCGGCGGTCTCCGGGCGCGGCAGCTTGTTCGCGTCGTCGGCCTGGAGGGCGTCCTGCCACTCCGGGCGGGCGTACGGGCGCTCGTAGACCGGGCCCTCGTGCGCGACCGTGCGCGGGTCGACGTCGACGATCTTGCCGCCGTGCCAGTAGATCTCCAGCCGGTCGCCGTCGGTCACCTCACCGATGACGGTGGCGATGACGTCCCACTTCGCGCAGATCTCCAGGAACCGGTCGACCTTCTCCGGCTCGACGACCGCGCACATGCGCTCCTGCGACTCGCTCATGAGGATCTCCTCGGGCGAGAGCGTGGAGTCGCGCAGGGGGACGTCGTCCAGGGTGACGCGCATGCCGCCGGAGCCGTTGGAGGCCAGCTCGGACGTGGCGCAGGACAGGCCCGCCGCGCCCAGGTCCTGGATGCCGACGACCAGCTTCTCGGCGAACGCCTCCAGGGTGCACTCGATGAGGAGCTTCTCCTGGAAGGGGTCGCCGACCTGGACGGCCGGGCGCTTCGACGGCTTGGCGTCGTCGAACGTCTCGCTCGCCAGGATCGACGCGCCGCCGATGCCGTCGCCGCCGGTCCGGGCGCCGTAGAGGATGACCTTGTTGCCCGCGCCGGAGGCCTTGGCGAGGTGGATGTCCTCGTGCCGCATCACGCCGACGCAGCCCGCGTTGACCAGCGGGTTGCCCTGGTAGCAGGCGTCGAAGACGACCTCGCCGCCGATGTTGGGCAGGCCCAGGCAGTTGCCGTAGCCGCCGATGCCGGCGACGACACCCGGCAGCACCCGCTTGGTGTCGGGGTGGTCCGCCGCACCGAAGCGCAGGGGGTCGACCACCGCCACCGGGCGCGCGCCCATCGCGATGATGTCGCGCACGATGCCGCCGACACCGGTCGCGGCGCCCTGGTAGGGCTCCACGTACGACGGGTGGTTGTGCGACTCCACCTTGAAGGTGACGGCGTAGCCCTGGCCGACGTCGACGACACCGGCGTTCTCACCGATGCCGACGAGCAGCGCGTCGTTCTCGGGGGCCTTCTCGCCGAACTGGCGGAGGTGGACCTTGGAGGACTTGTACGAGCAGTGCTCGGACCACATCACCGAGTACATGGCGAGCTCGGCGCCGGTGGGTCGGCGGCCCAGGATCTCGACGATCCGCTCGTACTCGTCCTTCTTCAGGCCCAGTTCGGCCCAGGGCAGCTCGACGTCGGGGGTCGCGGCCGCGTGCTCGACCGTGTCCAGAGGCGTCCTGCTCATGCGTTGACCAGCTTCTTCAGGATCGAGGTGAAGAACGGCAGGCCGTCGGTGCGGCCGGTGCCGATCAGCGGCTCGGTGGCGTGCTCGGGGTGCGGCATGAGGCCGACGACGTTCCCGGCCTCGTTGGTGATGCCGGCGATGTCCCGCAGCGAACCGTTGGGGTTGACGTCCAGGTAACGGAAGACCACGCGGCCCTCCGCTTCCAGCTTGTCGAGCGTGTACTCGTCGGCGACGTACCGGCCGTCCATGTTCTTCAGGGGGATGAAGATCTCCTGGCCCTCGCTGTAGTCGCCGGTCCAGGCGGTGGCGGCGTTCTCCACCCGCAGCTTCTGGTCGCGGCAGATGAAGTGCAGGTGGTCGTTGCCGAGCATGCCGCCCGGGAGCAGGTGGGCCTCGGTGAGGACCTGGAAGCCGTTGCAGATGCCGAGGACCGGCAGTCCGGCCTTCGCCTGCTCGATGACGGTCTCCATCACCGGCGAGAAGCGGGAGATGGCACCGGCCCGCAGATAGTCGCCGTAGGAGAAACCGCCGGGCAGCACCACGGCGTCGACCTGCTTGAGGTCCTTGTCCTTGTGCCACAGCGCGACCGGTTCGGCGCCCGCGAGACGGATCGCGCGCTGGGTGTCCCGGTCGTCGAGACTGCCCGGGAAAGTGACGACGCCAATACGAGCGGTCACTTCGCGGCCTCCGCGGCTACGTCATCGGACTCGACCTTGACGGAGAAGTCCTCGATCACGGTGTTGGCGAGGAAGGATTCGGCAAGATCGTGAATGCGGGCGAGCGCTGCGTCGTCGACAGGCCCGTCCACTTCCAGTTCGAATCGCTTTCCCTGACGTACGTCGGAGATGCCGTCGAAACCCAGGCGCGGCAGTGCGCGCTGCACCGCCTGGCCCTGGGGGTCGAGGATCTCCGGCTTGAGCATGACGTCGACTACGACGCGTGCCACTGGCACTCCCGGTGTGTGGTGCTGAGCAGGTCCCTTCAGACTACCCGCACAAAATTTCTACGCGAGTAGACTTGTAGGAAGCCACGTGACGACCGTCACGGCCGGCCATCGGCCGGGAGTGCTGTGAAAAGTTCTGGGAAAGTTCGGCGTTCCCCACTGGACAGCGGTATTGAACCGGGACACGCGGAGAGATTTAGTCGGGGCTTCACTTCGCAATGCCCGGCACTGTACAAATGAATTGGCAACAGCCGATACTTTTCCGATAACAGGCGGACAGCCGACATCTCCGAACATCTCCACATGTCCCGAAGGTCATGACGGAGCAGGTGGGCGCAGAGGTGTCGCACGAAGGGACCGATATTCGTGGCGCAGCGTGTCGTGGTCACTCTCTTTGACGACATCGACGGCTCGGAAGCGGCGGAGACGATCGCCTTCGGACTGGACGGCAAGTTCTACGAGATCGACCTGAACCAAGCCAATGCCAAGAAACTGCGTAAGGCGCTCGCGCCGTACGTGGAGGCGGGCCGCAAGCGGTCGCGGTCGGGCAAGGCGTACCGGCAGACGGAGGTCGCCCCCGACCCCGCGGCCGTCCGGGCCTGGGCCCAGGCCAACAAGATGGACGTGCCGGCGCGCGGCCGCATCCCCAAGAAGGTCTACGAGGCGTTCAGCGCGGCCCAGTGACGGGCAGGGCAGGGGGCGGCGCAGGAGAGGGCGGGGCGACGAGCGGGGCGGGCGCCGGAGGAGATCCCAGGGTCCGTCAGCGGGCCCTGGACGCAGCCGACTTGCGCAACCCCCCTGTTGATCAGCTAATGTCTGGAGCGCGCCGAGGGGCGAGGCCGAAAGGCCGAGACCCACGGAGTGCATGCGGGTGTAGTTCAGTAGCAGAACATCCCCCTTCCAGGGGGAAGGCGCAGTGTGCGATTCCTGTCACCCGCTCCGCACCGCCGGTCCCGACCACTCTTGTGGATCAGGTAGGCTGGTGCTCGCACCGATCGGTGGGAGCCGGTCGGAGGCAATGCGGACGTAGCTCAGTTGGTAGAGCGCAACCTTGCCAAGGTTGAGGTCGCGAGTTCGAGCCTCGTCGTCCGCTCGGAGTGAGACCCCGGTCCTCAGGGACCGGGGTCTTTTTCGTGTGCGGACCATCTGCGCACCGTCTGCGGATCGTCTGCGGACCGCTTCTGACATTTGTCATGCCGAGCGATGACACCGCGCACTGCCGCCGGGCCCCGTTCGCCGGGACGCTGACGTCATGGACAGGAACGAACACGAACACGTGATAGAGGTCACCGACCTGCGGCGCGTGTACGGGGGCGGGTTCGAGGCCGTGCGCGGCATCACCTTTTCCGTGGGCCGCGGCGAGATCTTCGCGCTGCTGGGCACGAACGGCGCGGGCAAGACGTCCACGGTCGAACTGCTGGAGGGGCTCGCCCCGCCGGCCGGGGGACGGGTACGGGTGCTCGGGCACGATCCGTACCGGGAGCGGGGCGCCGTACGGCCGAGGACCGGCGTCATGCTCCAGGAGGGCGGCTTCCCCTCGGAGCTGACCGTCGCGGAAACCACGCGGATGTGGGCGGGATGCGTGAGCGGGGCGCGGCCGGAGGAGGAGGCGCTGGCGCTGGTCGGGCTGACGGGGCGGGCCGGCGTACGGGTCAAGCAGCTGTCCGGGGGCGAGCGGCGGCGCCTGGACCTGGCGCTCGCGCTGCTCGGCAGGCCCGAGGTGCTGTTCCTGGACGAGCCCACGACCGGACTGGACGCCGAAGGCCGCCGGGACACCTGGGAGTTGGTGCGTGCCCTGCGTGACTCAGGCACGACGGTGCTGCTGACCACGCACTACCTGGAGGAGGCCGAGGGCCTCGCAGACCGGCTGGCGATCCTGCACGAGGGGCGTATCGCGGCCACCGGCACCCCGCAGCAGGTGACCGCCTGCCAGCCCTCGCGGATCTCCTTCCGGCTGCCCGACGGCTACTTCCTCGGGGACCTGCCGCCGCTCGGTGAGCTGGGCGTGTGCGGGCACGAGGTGGACGGCGGCCTCGTACGGCTGCGGACGCGGGAGCTGCAGCGGGCGGCCACCGGGCTGCTGGTGTGGGCCGAGCGGTCGCGGGTCGAGCTGGCCGGGCTCGATGTGCGCTCGGCCTCGCTGGAGGAGGCGTTCCTGGGGATCGCGAGGAAGCAGGAGGCGGCGGCATGAGCACGCTCGCCCTCGCTCCCGCCGGGCGGCGGCTGCGGGCGCTGGCCCGGGCGGAGCTCACCCTGCTCGGCCGCAACCGGGGTGCGCTGGTCACGGCCTTGCTGGTGCCGCTCACGCTGCCGTTCAGCGTGCGGCCCGCGGTCGACCGGATGGACCTGAAGGCGCGGGGCCTGAACGCCGGCACGGTCATGGTGACGGCCGCGATCGGCTTCGCGTTCCTCTTCGCCGTGTACACCTCGCTGGTGAGCACCTGCGTCGCCCGCCGCGAGGAACTCGTCCTCAAGCGGCTGCGCACGGGCGAACCCGGCGACGCCGAGATCCTCACCGGCACCGCGCTGCCCGCCGTCTGCGTCGGCCTCGCGCAGTCCGTGGTCGTCTCCGTCGGCTGTGCGGTGCTGCTCGACGCGGGGGCGCCCGAGGCGCCGTGTCTGACGGTCCTGGGTGTGCTGGCGGGTCTGGTGCTGTCCGCCGCGCTGGCCGCGCTCACCGCCGCCTTCACCAGGACCGTGGAGAGTGCCCAGGTCACCGCGCTGCCGCTGGTGTTCGTGTCGATGCTGGGCTCGGGCATGGCGGTCCCGGCGGAGGTCCTGCCCGACCGGCTGGTGTCCGTCTGCGAGCTCCTGCCGCTCTCCCCGGCGATCAGGCTGGTCCGGGGCGGCTGGACCGGGCAGCTGAGCGCGTACGAGGTGCTGGGCGCGGTGGCGACGGCGGTGGCCTGGACCCTGCTGGCGGTGTTTGCTGTACGGCGGTGGTTCCGCTGGGAACCGCGGCGCTGAGGGACGGGCTGACAGGGCGGGGAGAGCGTGGTGTTCGGGCGGATACGGGGATGGCAGCGGCGCCACTGGGGGGAGCGCAGCAAGGCCGAGCGGGTCGAGTTCCAGACCGTGGTGACCTGGTACGCCACGACCTGGTTCTTCTCCCTGTGCTGGCTGGCGCTGCCGCTGGTGGGCGGGCTGGAGCGGCGGCCGGCGCCGCTGACGGCCGGCTGCGTGCTGCTGGTAACGGGCTGCCTGCAGTGCGCGGAGGCCACCCGGCGCACCCGGCCCGTGCTCGACCACTACCTGGGCCGCGCCGAGCTGCCGCCCGCGGCCCTGCGCCCCGCCGCCGTCCTGCTCGCCGTCGCGCTGACGCTGACCCTGGCGCTCGCGGCGATCGACGGCGCCGAGCCCGTGGCCGTACGGCTCGCCATCGGCGCCGAGCTGCTGCCGCCCGGCGTCCTGTACGGCCTGACGCTGCCCACGCCGGTGTTCCTGCGCGGCTCCGCGGTGCTCGCCGTGGTGCTGATGGCCGCGTTCGGCTGGACCGACCCCGAGCCGGGCCCGATCGCCATGATCGGTGCCCTGGCCGCCTTCGGCGCGCTCTTCTCGCTGCTCGCCTGCCGCTGCGGCGCCTGGACGCTGTCCGTGCTGTGGGAGGCGGAACGGGCCCGGGAGGTCGAGGCGCGGCTCGCCGTCGCCGAGGAACGGCTGCGGTTCGGCCGGGACCTGCACGACGTGATGGGGCGGAACCTGGCCGTCATCGCGCTCAAGAGCGAGCTCGCCGTGCAGCTGGCGCGGCGCGAGCAGCCAGAGGCCGTCGACCAGATGATCGAGGTGCAGCGGATCGCGCAGGAGTCGCAGCGCGAGGTCCGCGCTGTCGTACGGGGCTACCGGGAGGCCGACCTCGGGGCCGAACTCACCGGTGCGCAAGGTGTGTTGGACGCGGCCGGGATCCGCTGCGAGGTGCGCGGGCAGGCCGGCGGGCTGGACGGCGAGGTGCAGTCGGCGCTGGGGTGGGTGGTGCGGGAGGCGACGACGAACGTGCTGCGGCACGGGGACGCCGCCCGATGTGACATCGCACTGGACGTCGACGACCGGCGCGTCGTGCTGACCGTGCAGAACGACGGCGCCGCCGGCCCCGCGGCCCGCGGCGGGTCCGGGCTGGCCGGCCTGCGGGAGCGGCTGTCGGCGGTGGGCGGAACGCTGGAGGCGGGTCATGTCGGCGGGGACACGTTCCGGGTGACCGCCGAAGTGCCCCTGAGTATGAGAGAGATCATGGCATGACCGATGCGGTACGGCTGCTGCTCGCCGACGACGAGCACCTCATCCGAGGCGCGCTCGCCGCGCTGCTCGCCCTGGAGGACGACCTGGTGATCGTCGCGGAGGCGGCGAGCGGACCGGAGGCGCTGGCGCGGGCGCGGGCGCACGAGCCGGACGTGGCCGTGCTCGATCTTCAGATGCCGGGCGCCGACGGTGTGAGGGTCGCCACATCTCTTCGGGCCGAACTGCCGGGCTGCCAGGTGCTGATCGTCACCAGTCACGGGCGGCCGGGGCACCTCAAGCGGGCCCTTGCGGCGGGCGTGCGCGGCTTTGTCCCGAAGACCGTCAGCGCCCAGCGGCTCGCGGAGATCATCCGCACGGTGCACGCCGGGAACCGTTACATCGACCCCGAGTTGGCCGCCGACGCCATCGCCTCGGGGGACTCCCCGCTGACCGCGCGGGAGGCCGAGGTGCTGGAACTGGCCGCCGACGGGGCGCCCGTCGCGGAGATCGCCGAGCGGGCCGCGCTGTCGCAGGGGACCGTGCGCAACTACCTGTCGTCGGCCGTCTCGAAGCTCGGGGCGGAGAACCGGCATGCGGCAGTGCGTCTCGCACGCGAGCGAGGTTGGGTATAGTTGGCGTCGCGCCACGGCGCAATGCGGACGTAGCTCAGTTGGTAGAGCGCAACCTTGCCAAGGTTGAGGTCGCGAGTTCGAGCCTCGTCGTCCGCTCCAGTGAAGGCCCCCCGGTTCCGCCGGGGGGCCTTCTCGTGTCCTGCGACCGGCGTGTCCTACGGGGCCTAGGACCAGCTGGTGCCCGTCAGGCGCTCGTACGCCTCCACGTACTTCGCCCGCGTCGCCTCCACCACCTGCTCGGGCAGCGGCGGCGGGGGCTGCTCGCTCCTGCGGTCCCAGCCGGACTCGGCGGAGGTCAGCCAGTCCCGCACGAACTGCTTGTCGTACGACGGCTGCGCGCGGCCCGGCTGCCACTGGTCGGCCGGCCAGAAGCGGGAGGAGTCCGGGGTGAGCACCTCGTCGGCGATGACCAGGGTCTCCCCGTCGAAGCCGAACTCGAACTTGGTGTCGGCAAGGATGATCCCGCGCTCGCGGGCGATGTCGCGGGCCCGGCCGTAGACGGCGAGGGTCGCCTGGCGCAGCTGTGCGGCGGTCTCCGCGCCGACCTGGCGGGCCACCTCCTCGTAGGAGACGTTCTCGTCGTGCTCGCCGACCTCGGCCTTGGTGGCGGGGGTGAAGATCGGGGCGGGGAGTTCGGAGCCGTCGACGAGGCCCTCGGGCAGGGCGAGGCCGCACACCGTGCGGGAGTCGTCGTACTCGGCCAGGCCGGACCCGGTGAGGTAGCCGCGGGCCACGCACTCCACGGGGACCATCCGCAGCGACCTGCACACGAGGGTGCGGCCGGCCCAGTCGGCGGGCGCCCCTTCGGGGACCTCGGTGCTGATGACGTGGTTGGGAACCAGGTCGGTGAGGCGGTCGAACCACCACAGGGACAGCTGTGTGAGGATGCGGCCCTTGTCGGGGATCTCGGTGGGCAGCACCCAGTCGTAGGCGGACATGCGGTCGCTGGCGACCATCACGAGGTCGCCCGCCTCGTTCTGGTACAGCTCGCGCACCTTTCCGGTGTGCAGGTGCACCAGGCCTGGAACCTGGATCGGCTCGGGCTTTTCTACGAATCCGGACACGGTTCCTCCCCGTGGTTCTGTCCAATGGTTCGATTCTCCCGTATCGGACACGGGCCTCGGACAGCGGGTGGCGGGAGGGCCGGCCGGAGGGTCAGTCCCGTTTGCAGATGTGGTCGAGAAGGTTCGCCGTGGCGCGCTGGATGCGGGCGTCGACGTGGCCGGGGCGGTCCAGCGCCGGGGACCACGCGAACGTCCCGGAGGCGAAGACCAGGGCGCCGGACGGGGCCCGGTACAGGGACGTCTCCTGGTGGCGCAGGACGCCCTCGGTGTCCGTGTACGGGGAGTGGGCGAGCAGGATGCGGTCCTGGTGGTCGGGGAGCGGGGTGCGCGGGAAGTAGCGGTCGGCCTCGCCCGCGACCAGGCCCTCGATCTCGTCGCCGTCCTGCGCGCCGGTCGCCTCCCACAGCCAGTGGTCGGCGTTGCGGACGATCAGCGGATGCGGCTCGGGGACGCGCCCGGCGTACTGGATGCCGACCAGTTGCTGCTCGGGGCGGTCGATCTCCCGCCACAGCACCGGCCGGCCCGGACCCTTGCGTTTGCGGCAGGTCAGCAGGCGGTCGGCGACGCCGGACGGGGAAGGGCCCAGCTCCACCTGCCAGTACATGGTGTTGGCGGAGAGGAAGACCAGGGACGTGTCGTGGTCGCGGGCGAGTTCGACGGTGCGGCGCATGGGGATCGACCAGTACTCGTCGTGGCCGGGGAAGACCAGGCCGCGGTAGCGGGTGGGGTCGACGCGGCCGGCGTGCAGGTCGCGGGCGTCGGCGTAGGCGACGTCGTAGCCGTAGCGCTCGGCCCAGCGGATGAAGTCGTAGGCATGACCGACGTGCAGGGGCAGGCCCGCGCCCGCGTACGGCCGGTCGAAGGAGACCGTGGTGGCCGCGTCCGCCTCGCCGAGCAGACGGCCGTCCTCGTCCCAGGCGTGGTAGAGACTGGCGCCCGTGCGGCCGTCCTCCGGGTAGAGGTTGTAGGCCTGCCAGGTGACGTCGGGCATGAGCAGGAGCAGGTCCGCCGGGTGGTTGTCGCGCACGGTGAAGGGGATGTGGGAGCGGTAGCCGTCGGCGGTCGTCAGCACGGCGACGTACGCGCCGATGCTCCAGTACGACGGGACCTGCAGCCGCCAGGACAGCCACCAGTGGTGGCAGGAGACCGTGCGGTCGGCGGTGAGCGGCGGGGGCTGGACGATGCCGGACAGACGCGGGCTCGTGGTGATCTTCGCGGCGCCGTCCCCGTTGTAGTGGCCGATGCGGTAGACGTCGACGCCGAACTGCTGGGGCGGGTCGACGGTGATGTGGAAGTCGATGGCCTCGCCGGGCGTGACGGGGCCGTTGGAGACGAAGCCCTTGATCTGGCGGCGCACGTCGTCAGCCGAGCGGGGGCCGCCGGCGGAGGCGCGGGGGGCGGGCACCCGGGGGGCGGTGGCGGTCGTCCCGCCTGCTCCCGCCGCCCCGGCCGCTCCCGGCACGCCGGTGGTGCCGCGTGCCGCGCCGGTCCCGGGCTGCGGGTCGACGTACCACGGGACGACCTGGCCCGTGTCGTCGAAGTACGTCTCGCTGCCGCGCAGCCAGGGGACGGGGCCCTGACCGAAAGGGTCCGTCACGGCGTGCGCGAGTGCTCCCGACTCCCAGCGTCGGATCCGCTCCGATCCCATGGCCGTTCCCCTCCCTCGTGCCCCCGTGACATGTGGTGCGGCAGTGCGGTCTGTCGTATGTCGTATGCGTTTGCCGGGTGCGTGAACGATCCCAGCACATCACATTACGCACGCATGCTGTCACTACTCGTTGTGAATTGACCGAAAGTGGAAGCCAGGGGTCCGGTAGAGCGCTCGCGCCCCGGACATCGGTCCAGGTCAGACGAGCCGTACGGGCTTTTCCGGACGTATGCCCGAATCGACCAGCCAGGTGCGCAACGGGACCGGATCGCCCTCCTCGATCAGCGCCCGGACCTTGGCGCCGAGGTCGACGGCTCTCTCCCCGTTGATCAGGAGGGAGGGACCGTCGAGCCAGTCGAGGCCCGGGGTGGCACCGGCGGTGTCCATCGCCGCGCAGCAGACCATCGCGGTGACGTGGTCGGCGAGGAGATCCCGGCCGGTGCGCGGCGGCTGGAGGGGGAACAGCGGGAGCGAGCCCTCGTCCCAGAGGGGGAGCGCCCCGGGGATCTGGCCGGCGGCTCCGGCTCCCGGCGGTGCCGTCGTGGGCACGGGCGCGGCGGCCTCCTCACGGGCCAGCTCGGCGCTGAGCCCGGCCGCGAGCGCCACACTCCGCTCGTTCGCCAGGTCGCCGTCCTCACCTGGGCCGGTATCGGGCGCGTGACCTGTTTCGGATTGGTGGCCGGTGTCAGGCACGCGGCACGTGTCGGGCCCGTGGCCCGTGTGAGTCACGTGGCCCGTGTCGGGCCCGTGGCCCGTGTCAGGCGCGTGGCCGGTGTCAGGCACGCGGCACGTGTCGGGCCCGTGGCCCGTGTGAGTCACGTGGCCCGTGTCGGGCCCGTGGCCCGTGTCAGGCGCGTGGCCGGTGTCGGGCGCGTGGCCGGTGTCGGGCGCGTGCTCGGCAGCTCCCGTGGGCTCGGCGTCCCCCGTCGTGCGCTCGGCGTCCCCCGTGCGGTCGGCGTTCGCTGTGCGCTCGGCGTCCGGTGGTGTGCTCTCGGCGTCCTCGGCCATGGAAGCTGCCTGGTCCCGGGCCGGGGGTGCCGATGGGGGCGGGGCGAGGGTGGTGGCGGCGTGGGGGGAGGCGGTGGTGGGGGTGTGCGGTTGCGCGGACAGGTGGTCCAGGACGCGGGCCAGGGTCGGACCGTGGGGATCGGATACCGGGCGGCTCGGGGAGCGGCGTACGCCGAGCCTGTCCAGGACCCGGTGGAGACGGGCCGCGTCGGTGCGCCACTTGCGGTCGACGACCTCCTCCGGGTACTCGCGCCAGTCCACCGGGGACCAGTCCGGACCGTGCTCGGCAGGACCGCCGTGGAACAGTCGCGCCGCCAGCAGTGAGGTGGCCTCGTCGACCGCGCCGGGCTCCTCGAGCAGATCGCAGGCGGGGCGCTCGCCGAGCCGGGAGGCGAAGCCCTCGGCCAGGCGGTCGCGGCGGGACAGCTCGGTGAGGGCGGCCACGACGCCCGCGTCCAGCCGGGAGGGCCAGCGGCCCATGCGCCAGGCGGGGAGCGCGACCCGGGTCAGAAGCCGGTCCCAGCCGGCGTACGCCAGGCCCACCTGTTCCTGGGCGACGATTCTCAGGCCGTAGTCCACAGCCTGTGCACGCTCGGCGGCCGCGGCCGCCACCCCCCGCTCCATCTCGGCCGCGTACTCCCGGCAGCCGCGCAGCAGCAGCCGGGCCACCCAGCCGATGCCCGCGCACACCGGGCCGGCCAGGGGACGGCGGCCGGGCGCCGAGGTGACGGCCACCGCCGCGTCCAGGCCGCGCACGAAACGGCGGGCCGCGGCTATGTCCGGGTGCGCCGAGGGTCCCGTACCGGCGACCACGGGGGCGAGGACGGCCCGCAGCTCGCCGACGCGCATCCACCACAGGAACGGCGAGCCTATGACGAGCACGGGAGCCGCCGCCGTACGGCGGGGGCGGGCCGAGGCCAGGCCGCGCAGCCCGTTCGGCTCGTCGCGATCGTCGCGGCCGCGGCCGCCGTCGGCGTGGTGCCCGCGGGCCTGTGGGGGCGGGCCGTGGGCCGGATGGGTGCGGTCCTCCAGCCAGCTGTCGCAGTCCGGGGTGACCGCTATGGCGGACGGGGCGGGCACGTCGAGACGGTCGGCGAGGTCGCGCACCAGGCGGTACAGGTCCGGGGCGGACTCCTCGGGGATCGGGACCGTCGGGCTCATGGCGGGGCGGGCGCGGGCGACGACCAGGCCGATGCCGGCGGCGGCCAGCAGGACGACCACCGCGACGACACCCACCACCCAGCGGGCCACGTCCCAGCCCCTGCCCACGAGGTGACCGGTGGCTCCCCCGGCGAGCAGGATCACGGCAAGGGCGGCGGGCAGCAGAGCGACGGCCAGCGCCCGGCTGCGTACATGCAGCACGGCGAGGGCCCGGGAGCGCGCGGACTGCACACCGACCTCCACACCCATACCGGTCACGACCGGACGTCACCCCCTCCCGACTGTCCTGACTGCCCTGTGTTGCTCACTCCCCCACTGTGGCACCCGCCACTGACATCGCAATGCCGGTGGGCCAAGTGCCGGAACGCTTGCGCCGCACCCTAGTTGGGGCCCCGGCCTGCGTCAGCCGTATGGGCCATTGCTCACTCGATGGAATGGCTTTGGTCAGAGGTGGACGACGGACAGCGACACTCGGGCCCCGGATCGCGTCCGGGGCCCGAGTGTCGAGAGACTTCTGGTGCTGTGGGGCGAGAAGCGCCTGGTGATGCCGGTGGGTCGCGGTGGGGCTACGCGCCGGCCGCCGCCTTCGCCGCGATGTCCGTACGGTGCTGGGAGCCGTCGAGGCGGATGCGGTCCACGGCCGTGTACGCCCGCTCGCGGGCCTCGGTCAGGTCCTTGCCGGTCGCCGTCACGGAAAGCACCCGGCCGCCCGCGCTCACGACGGCGTCACCGTCCTGCTTGGTGCCGGCGTGCAGCACGTACGCGTGCGGGGCGTCCTGGGCGGCCACCTCGTCGAGGCCGGTGATCGGGTCGCCCGTGCGCGGGGTGCCAGGATAGTTGTGCGAGGCGACGACCACCGTGACGGCCGCGTCGTCGCTCCAGCGCAGGGGCTCCAGATGGGCGAGGTCGCCGGTGGCCGCGGCCGTCAGGACGCCCGCGAGAGGGGTCTGGAGGCGGGCCAGGACCACCTGGGTCTCCGGGTCGCCGAAGCGGGCGTTGAACTCGATCACCCGGACGCCCCTGCCGGTGATAGCGAGGCCGGCGTAGAGGAGGCCGGAGAACGGGGTGCCCCGGCGGCGCATCTCGTCGACGGTGGGCTGCAGCACCGTCCGCAGGACGTCGTCGACAAGCTCGGGATCGGCCCAGGGCAGCGGGGAGTACGCGCCCATGCCGCCGGTGTTCGGACCCTGGTCGCCGTCCAGGGCGCGCTTGAAGTCCTGGGCGGGCTGGAGCGGGACCACCGTCTCGCCGTCGGTGACGGCGAAGAGGGAGACCTCGGGGCCGTCGAGGTACTCCTCGATCACGACGCGGTCGCATGCCGCCGCGTGCGCACGGGCCGCCTCTACGTCGCCGGTGACGACGACGCCCTTGCCGGCGGCGAGACCGTCGTCCTTGACGACGTACGGCGCGCCGAAGGCGTCGAGGGCTTCGGCGACCTCCTCCGGCGTCGTGCAAACGTAGGAGCGTGCCGTGGGTACGCCGGCCGCGGCCATCACGTCCTTGGCGAAGGCCTTGGAGCCCTCGAGCTGCGCGGCCGCCCGGGAGGGGCCGAAGACCGGGATGCCCGCCTCGCGCACGGTGTCGGCGACCCCGGCGACCAGCGGTGCCTCCGGGCCGACGACCACGAGGTCGGCACCGAGCTCCGTGGCCAGCGCGGAGACGGCCGCGCCGTCGAGCGCGTCGACCGGGTGCAGCTCGGCGACCTCGGCGATGCCGGCGTTGCCGGGTGCGCAGTGCAGCGCGGTGACGTCGGGGTCGAGGGACAGGGAACGGCACAGGGCGTGCTCGCGGGCGCCGCTACCGATGACGAGGACCTTCACGGGGTCAGCCTAACGGCAGGAGGCGGGAGCGGTTTGTGCGGGTTGCCGAGGGCGGAGCGGAGCGGCGTTCGTACGTTTCTCCGACAGCTGACGTCCTCCGCCGGGCGACGTCCTCCGCCGGGCGCTACTCGGTCGTGTACTCCTCCACCACTGTGGCGCCCAGCTCCCGCACGATCAGCTCGTGACCGGACAAGGCCGACTCGTCGAGGTCGGGGTCGTCGTCCTCGGGGATGTCGTCCTCGGGAGCGACGGGGGGCGGCTCGGGGGCACTGGGCCGCGGCGACGGGGCCGCGGCGGGTGGGCCTGAGGCTGCCGGGCCCGCGGCCGCCGACGGCTGGGCCGGGGACGCAACCGGCGCCGAAGAACCGGTGCCGCCAGGAGCGGCGGGCTGAGTGGCCGTCGCGGGCCGGCCCGAGGCCGGGGCACCGCCGCCGTAGCCGCCGGCACTGTATCCGCCGCCTCCGCCGTACCCGCCGGTGGCCGACGGGGTGGAGCCCCCGCCACCCGTCGGGTCGACGATCGCCTCGATCTTCCACTGCACGTGGAACTGCTCGGCCAGCGCCTGCCGCAGCACGTCCTCGCTGCCGTTGCTGACGAAGCTGTCCCGTGGCCCGGCGCTGGCGAAGCCGAGTTGCAGGGTCGTCCCGTCGAAGCCCGCGACGTGGGCGTACTGGTCCAGCATGATCCAGGTGACCTTGCGGCGGTTCTTGACCGCTTCAAGGATGTTCGGCCACAGCTGCCGCGGGTCGAGTCCGCCGGAGACCGGACCGGACGCCCGGGGAGCGGAGGCTGAGGGCGCCGGCGCGGTGGGAGCGGCGGTGGGGGCAGGGGCGGGTGAACCGCTCGCCGGCCGTCCCGTCCCGGGCGCGGCAGCGGTCGGCCAGCCCCCGGGACGCCGCCCACCGCCCGCGGACGCGGCCGTGGGCCAGGCACCGGGCGTCGCGGCGGTAGACCCCGAGGCCTGCGGAGCACCGGGCGCGGGCGACTCCTGAAGACGGTCACCGGCGGCGGACACGGGAGCAGGAGCGGAGTCGGGTCCGGAAGGAGGCCCGGAGACGGGTCCGGAGACAGGTCCGGGAGGGGCAGCCACAGGCGACGCACCTGTACCGCCGTCCCCGGAGCCACCAGTGCCCGCACCACCGGCCCCAGGACCACCGGCCCCGGCCCCGGCGGCCTGCACCGCGGCCCGGGCCGCAGCCGCCCCGCCGCCGGGCGGCACCGCCGCGGCGGACCCGCCGGTGACAGCGGAAGCCCCTGCGTGGGCCTCGGGACCGGGCACGTACCCCATGGCTGGTGCCCCCGCACCCGTGCCCGTGCCCGTGCCCGTGCCCGTGCCCGTGGCCGTGGCCGTGGCCGTGGAGAAGCTCACACCGCGCTCGAGCCGGTCGAGGCGGGCCATCACGGACCGCTCGTCGCCGTAGGCGGCGGGCAGCAGCACACGGGCGCAGATCAGCTCGAGCTGCAGGCGGGGCGAGGTGGCGCCGCGCATCTCGGTCAGACCGTCGTTGACGAGGTCGGCGGCGCGGCTCAGCTCGGCGGCGCCGAAGGAGCGGGCCTGGGCCTGCATCCGCTCCACGACGTCGGCCGGGGCGTCGATGAGCCCCTTCTCGGCGGCGTCGGGTACGGCGGCGAGGATCACGAGGTCCCGCAGCCGCTCCAGCAGGTCGGCGACGAACCGACGGGGATCGTTGCCCCCCTCGATCACACGGTCGACGACCTCGAAGGCGGCGGAGCCGTCCCCGGAGGCGAAGGACTCGACGACGGAGTCGAGCAGTGAGCCGTCGGTGTACCCGAGGAGCGAGGTGGCCATGGCATAGGTCACACCGTCCTCACCGGCACCGGCGAGCAGCTGGTCCATGACGGACATGGAGTCACGCACGGAGCCGGCACCGGCCCGCACGACCAGGGGAAGCACTCCGTCCTCGACGGGGATGTTCTCCTTGTGGCACACCTCACCGAGGTAGTCCCGCAGGGTCCCCGGCGGGACCAGCCGGAAGGGGTAGTGATGGGTCCGGGAGCGGATGGTCCCGATGACCTTCTCGGGTTCGGTGGTGGCGAAGATGAACTTCAGATGCTCCGGCGGCTCCTCGACCACCTTGAGCAGCGCGTTGAAACCGGCCGACGTGACCATGTGGGCCTCGTCGATGATGTAGATCTTGTAGCGGCTGCGAGCGGGCCCGAAGAAGGCCTTCTCCCGCAGGTCACGGGCGTCGTCCACACCACCGTGCGAAGCGGCGTCGATCTCGATGACGTCGATGGATCCCGGCCCGTTCCTGGCCAGGTCGCGGCAGGACTCGCACTCGCCGCAGGGTGTGGGCGTCGGCCCCTTCTCGCAGTTCAGACAGCGGGCGAGGATCCGCGCGCTGGTCGTCTTGCCGCACCCGCGCGGACCGCTGAACAGGTACGCGTGATTGACCCGGTTGTTCCGCAGCGCCTGCTGCAGCGGGTCGGTGACATGCTCCTGCCCGATGACCTCGGCGAAGGACTCCGGGCGGTAGCGGCGGTACAGCGCGAGAGAGGACACGCATACGAGGTTATAGGCGCCCACTGACAACCGGCCGGGGACGACCGACCCGGCCGGCGGCTCGACCCCACCCCGCCCGGCACACCCCCCGGAACGCAAGCGCCCCCCACGCACCCGCCAGAGCCGACCTACCCTTGCTGCCTTCCGGCCCTGGGGGAGTTCAGTCAGATAGCGCCGCGTGAGGGGCTGCCGAAAGAGTACCCGATCCCGGGGGCGAGGAACGAGTTCGCGAGCACTCCTCTCGGTCATGTAATGTTTCCGGCGGAGGATTCGCCTAGAGGCCTAGGGCGCACGCTTGGAAAGCGTGTTGGGGGCAACCCCTCACGAGTTCGAATCTCGTATCCTCCGCCTTCGCCCAGCAGGGCAGACGAGGGCCCCGACCGGAATCCGGTCGGGGCCCTCGTCGTGTGTGGTCCTGTTTCCTGGCTCCTCAGCTCGTCCGGATGGCCGCGGAAGACGACTTCGGCTTCGGCTCGCCCGCTTCGGGGGTGGTCGAGGCGGTCATGCTGGGCGGCGTGGGGAAGGTGTCGGGCTGCGCGGGCCGGCTCAGGCGGTGGCGGGGGGTCGCGCGGCGGGGCGGGCGGGTCAGGGTGATCTGGCGTACCAGCTGCTGGAAGCAGGCCAGGGACGCCAGACCCGGCAGGGCGGCCGCCGACATGTCCACGAGCGTCCTCGGCGCCTGGACCACGCACAGCAGCATCGCGACGGACGAGAAGAGCAGCACCACGCACCAGGAGTGGACGGCGCGGCGCTGGTGCAGGGCGGCACGCAGGACGGACAGCGACGCGACCAGCCAGGGGCCGTACACCAGCAGGGGCCACCAGGACGCGATGCCGTCGTGCACGCGGGGCACCGCGACGATGTGCAGCGGATCGTAGGCGACCATGCCGCCGAAGAAGCTCACCGTGGAGGCGATCACCGCGGCGAGGGCGGCGATGAGATGGCTGGCGGTGCGCAGCATGTTCGGATGTCTGCGTTCACGGACCTTTCGGTGGCCGCGGGAGACGTCCCTCAGCGGGGGCAGTTCCGCCGTGATCTCCTGCAGGTTCTCCAGGGGGGTGTTCCCGCTTTTCGCAGCGGGCGCGCCGGGCTCGGGCTCGTCCCGCGCCGTGCGGCTCGTCGGCCGCTGCTGCTGCTGCTCCATCGCGTCCTGGAGCATGAAGGCCAGTTCCTCGGCGGGGTCCCATGCCGAGTCCGGCGGCACCAGGGGTCCGGCGAAGAACTGCGTCGGCGCCCGGTGCCGCCCGGTGCCGCGCCCTGTTTCACTTCCGCCTAATCCGCCGGTATACGGGTAATCACTCTGCGCGTGACCGGTCTGCGGGTCTTCCACATACGGGTAATCGGTGGAATATCCGAGACGTCCGTCGATACGTTCGTCATACATGAAGCAACCCGGTTATTCTGGTCGCGGCACGGCGGACCGGCCTTCCGGGCCCACCCAGCGGCGGGCGAGGTCGGCTTGCAACGCGCTGATCGAGTCCAGGAAATCCCGCAGCAGCGGTTCGGTCACTTCGAGTGCGACCGGGAGATCTCCCCTGGTCAGGGTGCCGTTGATGGTGCCCGGCGCATGCACGGGCGCGGGCAGGTAGGTGTAGGGCCCCAGCGCGACCGCGCATCCGGCACTCGCGTTCTGCCGCTCGCGGCCCGCGAACAGACCGAAGTACCCTGCCCTGGTTGCCTTAGTCATATCCCAACTAACGCCACCCGACTTCCCCGGATGCGCGGCAAACGGGTGAAGGAATTCCCCGACCAGGCCTATATGTGCGATCGGATGGTTCATCAGTCCGTCAGGCCGGAGGGGTCCGCATCCGCAGCACGGCAACGCAACTTCGCGATATCGACCCCAACGCAATGGAATATTCAAAGTTACGGGAAGCGGAGAAGAGAGGCCCCGGTCGGGCCAACCGAGTAGGGCTCCAGGGGTGTCTCGTCGATCAGGCCGGATCAGGGAGCGGTGCCAGTCGCCGCGAGCCCGGCCTGATCGGCGAGACACCCCTCAGCGCAGGATCCGCACCGTCCGCGACCCGCTCGTCTGGTCCAGCTCCGACACCCGTACCGTCGCCTTCGCGGTCCAGGCGCCGGGGATCGGGAGGTTGCGGGAGTCGGTGCCCCAGTAGCCCCCCTTGTCGGTGAGCCGGGCGTCGATCGGGCCGATCTTCTGAGCCGGCAGGGACAGCGACAGACGGAGCTCCGGGACGGTGGACAGGCCTCCGTCGGGGCCGAATACCACGGCTTCCACCGCGTTCTGGCCGACGCGGCCCGGTTCCAGGGTGATCTGCACGGTGCCGCGGCCGCCGGGCGTGCCCGTGTCGAACGGGATCGTCGTGACGGAGGCACCCGGGATCCCCGCGGCGGGTGCGGTTCCGGCGGACTCGGCGGCGGCCCGTCCCGGCAGCGTGCCGCTCAGCACCGTACTGATCACCAGCACCGCGACGGCCACGGCGACCTCGGCGAGCACCGAGCGCCGCAGTGCGCGCAGGCAGCCGCCCGGTGCGGAGGACGGGCAGGGAGTGGATGCGTCGAGCGGTGCTCCAGAGGGTGCGGCCGAGAGCGGGGCTGAGGGCGAGACCGGCTGTGGCGCTGACTTCCGCGCCGTCGGGTGCGACGGGCCGCCGACCGGCTCCGGGGTCCGTTCCTGTACGGCCTCGCTCCCGGTCCCTGCCGTGCCCACGCTTGCCGCGCTTCCAACCGCACTTCCCGCGCTTCCCCTCCTCCCCGCCGCCGTCACCAGCCGTGCGGTCCAGCGGCGTGAGCCGCCCGCGGCCGCCAGCAACAGCACCACGGCGGCCAGTTTGACCAGCAGCAGCCGCCCATACGTGGTGTCGGTGAGCGCGGTCCAGGAGCCGAGGCCGCGCCAGGACTGGTAGACGCCGGTGACCACCAGGACGGCGACGGCGAGGTACGCGATGCGGGAGAAACGGGCCACCGTCGCTGTCAGCCGTGGGTCGTCGCCGGCGCTGCTCTCAGGGTCCGGGTCCGCCATCGCCCGCTGGAGGGTCGTCAGCAGCGCCGTCAGGCCGCCCAGCCACACGGCCATGGCCAGCAGGTGCAGCACCGACGACGCCATAGCCGACGGGACCTGGATGCCGGCCGAGGCGTGCTCGGACGCGGCTCAGGTCAGGGCCAGGGCGAGCGCCAGGACGGCGCCCGTCGCCGGCGTCGCGCGCGACGGGCCGCGTCGGGACAGCCGTACGAGGAACACGGCCACCGGTGCGAGCAGGGTCAGACGGGCCGGCAGCACCAGACCCGGGCGGCCGGTCAGCGTGCGGGCCAGGGCGGCCGGGTCGAGCGCCGACGCCGGGCCGGCACCGGTCTCGTACGGTGCCCGCAGCGCCAGCAGGACGACGGTGGACGCCAGCAGCGTCCACCAGCCCGCGACCAGCGGCCGGCGCAGCGGGCCGGGGTCCGGCGGGCGGCACAGCAGCACGAAGGCCGCCGTGCCGATGAGCAGGGCGGCGGCGCCGTAGGCGGCGTAGCGGGCGAGGTCCCAGAGAGCCCCGGTCGCCGGGTTCTCGTCCGGGCCCGTGTCGACGGCGGCGGAGGTCGGGGACGGCTTCCCCACGGAGAAGGTGAAGGCGCCGGAGACCGGGTGGCTGTCCGCCGACACCACCCGCCACGCCACCGTGAACGTGCCCTGGCCCAGGCCGGCCGGGAACGAGACCTCGGCCGTGTCCGAGTGGCCCGGCGCGTGCCGGGCCTCGCGCGTGTGCCGGGCCTCGCGCGTGTGTGCACCCGCCGGCCGTCGGGGCCGAACAGGCGGAAGGAGTCGTCGAGCAGGCCGACGGACTCGGAGAAGGTCAAGGTGACGGACGGCGGGGCGGTCTTGAGGACGGTTCCGTCGGCGGGGTCGCTGGAGCGCAGGACCGCGTGGGCCGAGGCGGGGCCCGCACCGCCGAGGAGGAGCAGGAGCGGTACGGCGCCGAGCACCGCCAACCGTCGCGTCAACCGTCGCGCCGAGCCTCGGGTCACGTCACTTCTCAGTTGTGGGACTTGCCGGCCTTCCGATACGTACGGGCGCGGACGGCGCATCACTCACCGGTCGGTGACGGTCCTCCCCCTGGCGTCGGGAAAGACCGTCTCCCGGGAGAGGAAGGCGAGTTGGGCGCGCTTCTCGGGCAGGTGCACGTCGGGCAGGACGATCTCCGGCAGGACGACGACCGGTCCCCTTTCGAACCCTTGCCGCAGGAAGCGGGCGATGGCCTTGTCGTTGCGCACGTCAGGGTCCACCACGATCCGTCTGCGGTCCAGGCCCAGCAGGAGGTGGGTCAGGACGACGTGCAGCAGCGCCGCCGTCCAGCCGGGGCGGTGGCCGTCCGCACCGGCCGGGGCGAGCAGCAGGTGGACTCCTATGTCACCGGGGCGGACCGGACAGCACTCGCTCACGCGGTCGGCCTCCGGCTCGTACGTCTGGAGCAGCGCGGCCGGGGTGCCGTCCTTGACCACCAGGAAGGCATGGTGGGTGTCCAGGGTGTCCATGTGGGCGTAGACATCCGCGACCTGGCTCCGCGTCAGGCCGGTCATGCCCCAGAAGACGGCGCGTTCCTCGCTCACCCAGCGGTGGACGGTGCCGGCGTCGGTGCACGGGTCCAGGGGCAGGACGCGGACGGTGCCGAAGCCGTCGACGACCTGCTCGTGGACGGCTTCGCGCTCGGAGGCGTACGGCACGTGCGGCTCCGGGGTCGTCACAGGCCGGTCTCCTTCGTCAGGCGGGCCCAGTCGGTGACGACCGGGGCGAGGTCTCCGGCGGTCCACAGGGGGAGCTGGTCGTGGTGGTGGGGTGCGCCGGGCACGCCGTCGGCGCCGAGCGGCACCACCCAGCGGCTGTTCTCGCGGTCGGCGAGGTCCCAGACGTAACGGGCCACCGGCCCGCGTGCGGCGAGGTCGGTCAGCCCCGGCACGGCGGAGGTGCACAGCACGCAGTCGTGGTCGCCGGCCAGGCCGGGTTCGTCGTACGGCGCCCCGGCCTCCGGCAGTGCCCGCCAGGCGGCGAGGCGGTGCCGCTCCGCCCACGTCGTGGCGGGCCGGTCCGCCGCCTCCTCCACGGCCGCGCGGACGATCGCCGGACGGTCGATCCCGTACAGCTCCTGCGCCCCGAGGAGGTTCTCCAGGGCGTGTCCGATGCGCGGGACGAGGGCCAGCCAGGGGAGGAACACCTCAGGGTAGGCGGGCGGTTCGGCGAGCGCGGCGAAGACCGGGTGGGCGGCGAGCCGGCGTACGACGGCCGTCCGCACGGCCGCGTACGCCGCCGCGTCCTCGCTGCCCGCTTCCATGCGCCGGTCCCAGCGAAGGAGGCGGTCACGCAGCCGGGCCGCCGCCGGGGACAGGCCGTCCAGGGCCGCCAGGTGGTCGAGCAGCGGCGCGGCGGAGGTGAGGTGGGTGTCGGTGTGGATCGCCGGCATGTCGCCGGCGGACCATACGGCGCGCCCGGCGAGCAGGGCGCGGATGCGGTCGGCGCGGTGCGGCGGGGCGAACTCGACGCCGAGCGGGGCGGCGGGGCCGCGCTGGTTCGCCATCACGGCGACACCATCGACCAGTCCGGCACGGGGCGGCTCGTGCCAACCCTGCCAGGCGTGGCCGGGTTCCCAGGCCGGAACCGGGCGCTGACGGTTGTCCGGGGCGCGCAGCGGAACCCGGCCCGCGACCCGGTGCAGCACACCTCCCTCGGTGTCGGCGGCCAGGACGACGTTGACCGGCTCGGCCCAGGCGTCGAAGGCCCGGTCGACGTCCCCGACCCGGCGGGCGCGCAGGAGCGGCAGCAGCGCACCGAACCCGAGGTCACAGGTCACGCGGGGCGGGTAGCGGAGGCTGAGCGCAACGGGGTGCGCGAGGGGATCCTCCGGGCGGGGGCGGTCATCCGGTCCCTGGAAACGGTCCCGGTCCGGGCGGTCCCGGCGGCCCAGACGGTCCGGGCTCTCCGAACTCTCCGGGTCCCCCCAGCTCTGCGGGCCCTCCGCACTCTCCGGATCATCCGAACTCTCCGGGCTCTCCAGGCTCTCCGGGCTCTCCAGGCTCTCCGGGCCCTCGGGGTCCTCCGGGTCCTCCAGGTCCTCCGGATCATTCGAACTCTCCGGGCTCTCCAGGCCCTCCGGACTCTCCGAGCCACCCGCTGTCTGCGCCTGGGGGCCGGTCAGGCCGTCCAGTCCGTCCAAGCCCTCCGGACCGCCCGCGATCACGGGGCCGCGGTCGGTCTCGACGATCTCCACCTCGACCGGGGCCTCGCCCGCGATCTCGACGGTCTCCGTGTGGCGGGCGGCGCGCCGCCAGGTGCCGTCGGGGCCGAGCGCCTCGATCCCGGCGCCCGTGCGGCGCAGGCGCTCCCGGTAGAGGTCCTGGTAGTCGGCCATGGCGTTGGTGATGGCCCAGGCGACCGTGCCGGTGTGGCCGAAGTGGGCGATGCCCGGGACGCCCGGGACGGCGAGGCCGACCACGTCGAACTCCGGGCAGGCCAGGCGTATCTGCTGGTAGACACCGGGATCCTCGATGAAGCGGTGCGGGTCGCCGGCGATCAGCGCCTGCCCGGTGACCGTACGCGCTCCGCTCACCAGCCAGCCGTTGCTGCCGGAGGTCCCGGGGCCGTCGGTGGCGAACAACTCGACCGCGCCGGTCCCGAGACGGCGTAGGGCGTGCTCGCGCCACAGCTTGGCCGGGAAGCCGGCGAAGAGGATGTGCGCACCGAGCCAGACGCCGAGCGGGTGCCAGGGCTCCCAGCGGCCGGGGGCGAGGCCGGTCCTGGCGAACTCCGGGGCGCGCCGGGCCCCCTCGGCGAGCCCCTCGTTGACGCCTTCGGTGTACGCCCGCACCCAGTCGGCCGTCTCCGGGTCCTGTCGCTCCAGGGCCGCGAAACAGCGCCGGGCGGTGTCGGCGAGGCGGGCGCGCCGGGCGAAGACGTCCCAGGCGAGGGCGGTGGCGCCGAGGAAGGACGCCGAGGTGCCCTGCGTCCGGTGCCGCTCGACCTCCAGCTGCCAGGCGCGGTCCAGGGCGGTGACCCGGCCCTGGGCCCGGGCGAGGGCGCGGGGGCCGTCGGCGCGCAGGTGCGGAATACCCCAGGCGTCGCGATGGATCTCGGCGGTCGTCGTGTGCATCCCACCCACCCCAATCTGATCAGGTTAGGCTAACCTAACTCAAGCTCACGGACGCCGGAAACGGGGCACCAGGGCAGGTGCGGCACGAAAGCCGCCCGGCGGCCACCCGACTGCGACCGGGCTGCGGCCCGGCTGCGGCCCGGCTGCGGCCCGGCGCCTGACGGGCGATCATCGGGGCATGGACGTCACCCTGCACCTCGCCCAGGACCCCGAGGCCGACGAGCTCCTCGGCCGCAGTCCGCTCGCCGCGCTGGTCGGGATGCTGCTGGACCAGCAGATCCCGATGGAGTGGGCGTTCAAGGGACCGGCCACGATCGTCCGGCGCATGGGCACCGTGGACCTGGACGCCCACGAGATCGTGGCGTTCGACCCGGAGACCTTCGCCCGGCTGCTGTCGGACAAGCCGGCGGTGCACCGCTATCCGGGGTCGATGGCCAAACGCATCCAGGCGCTGTGCCACTACCTGGTCGAGCACTACGACGGCGATCCCGAGGCCATCTGGCGGGACGTGGACAGCGGCTCCCAGCTGCTGCGCCGGCTCGAGGAGCTGCCCGGCTTCGGCAAGCAGAAGGCGCAGATCTTCCTCGCGCTCCTCGGCAAGCAGCTCGGCGTGTGCCCGGAGGGCTGGCGGGAGGCCGCGGGGTCGTACGGCGAGCCGGAGTCCTTCCGGTCCGTCGCGGACATCACCGGGCCCGAGTCACTGGCCAGGGTGCGGGCGCACAAGCAGGAGTTGAAGGCCGCCGCCAAGGCGGCCGAGAAGGCCAGGACATCATCCAAGGCGCGGAAGCCCACCGGGCAGTGACCGCCGGAGCCGGTGTCCGGGCCGGTGGCCGAAGTCGGCGGCCGGAGCGGGCGGCCGGGTCAGCCGAACGGACCGTCAGCGGTGGCGGTCCGGCCGCGCCCGTCCGCAGCATGGAGCATGAGCGAGCCACCGAGCGGCGGCCCGGAAGGGCCGGGGTACGACGACCGCCACATCCACGCGGCACGTGAGGCACGGGACGCCCGGTCCGCGTCGGCGCAGGCATCCGCGCCGCACTCCGCACCGCCGCACGAACCGCCGTTGGAAGGGCCCCTGCACTTCCTCTCCCGCACCGCCTGGCAGGCCGTCCTCGTCACCGGCGTCGCCGCCCTGATCCTGGGCATCCTCGTGCTGCTGTGGCCCGGTGCCTCGCTGGTGGCCGCCGGAGTCCTCTTCGGCGTCTATCTCGTGGTCAGCGGGGTGCTCCAGCTGGTCTCGGCCTTCGGCACGCACCGGACGACCTCGCTGCGCGTGCTGGCCTTCGCCAGCGGCGCCCTGTCGATCCTGCTGGGCCTGTTCTGCTTCCGGGGCGCCATGCAGTCGATTCTGCTGCTCGCCCTGTGGATCGGTATCGGGTGGCTGATCCGCGGGATCACGCAGACCATCGCCGCCATTCACGACCGTACGGCTCCCGCGCGCGGGTGGCAGATCTTCCTCGGCATCGTCACTTTCGTCGCCGGGATCGTGCTGATCGACTCGCCGCTGGAATCGGTCGCCGTGCTCACGCTGGTCGGCGGCTGGTGGCTGGTGGTGGTCGGCGTCATGGAGATCGTCACCGCCTTCCGCGTCCGCCGCCACGCCGAGAACGTCCCGCGTCAGCTGTGAACGCCGTCGACCACCGCCCGCGGGATACGCCGCGCGGGCGGTTCGGCCGGTCGGCACGGTGAACGGGGTACGGACGCCGGGGACATGACCGACGTGAGCACAGCACCCGCCGCACCACGCACCGACCGCACGGGCGGCCGCGTCGGCGGCGTGCGCCGCACCGGCCGCGTGGACCTCACGGGACGCGTGCGCACGGGCCGCGTGGGTCTCACCGGCCGCGTGGGACTCACCGACCGCACCGGCCGCCGTCCCGTGCGACCCGCGCGGAGCCGGATCGTCTGCCTGCGGACGCTCGTGCTGCTGCTCGCCCTCCTGATGCCCGGCGGGCCCGTCACGGCGTACGGCGTCTACGGGTCGTACGGGGCGTACGCGGTCCCCCTCGCGGCGGTGGCCGGCGGTGCCGACGCACCGGCCGGAACCGGCGGGCCGGTCTGCGCCGCCGCCGAGCACGACACCCCCGACTCCGCAGTGCGCACCTCCGTGCGGGGCAGCGTGCGCGCCGGTGGACCGCCCCTGCGGCCCACGCCCCCGTCCACGCGGGTAGCCGCGCACGCGGCGGACCGCTCCGCCCACGCGCGCGTGCCCTCGCGCCCTCCGTACCGCTTGCACGCGCTGCGCTGCCTGGTCCTGCGCTGCTGAGCCGGCCGGCACGCCTGCCCGGTCAGTTCATCAGCAAGCTCGGCCGGCTCGGCACGCCCGGCCGAGCACGTCCAGGAAGCGAAGTACAGCCATGCCCGTCGATCCTTACGCGGTCCTGCGCGCCCTCGTGCGTGCGGAGGCCGCCCGCAGCGCGCCCAAGCCGCCGCACCCACCTGTGAAGGAAGCCCACCGGCAGGAACCCCGTCGGCAGAAAGCTGATCGGCCCGAGCCGGGCGAACCCCGGCCGCCCGCCGCCGAACCCGACCGCCGCTGACCGCCGAGCGGTCGAGCCGGGTGCCGGGACGGCGGACGGTCCCGGCACCCGGCCCACTCGCCGCCGGCTCACCGCGACCATGATCCTGGTTCGCCCGGGTTTGCCGCGGCATTTCCAGAGCCGCACTGCGGCGGCGAGGCTGCGCCCGGAAGGTCTTGACCGGTAGGCTTTCCGTGTGATCTTCAAGCGCATCGGAAACGGCCGGCCGTACCCCGACCACGGCCGGGAAAGCACCCGGCAGTGGGCGGACGTCGCGCCGCGCCCGGTCCGCCTCGATCAGCTCGTGACCACCAAGCAGCAGCTCGACCTGGAGACCCTGCTGGCGGAGGACTCGACCTTCTACGGCGACCTCTTCGCGCATGTCGTGAAGTGGCAGGGCGACTTGTATCTGGAGGACGGCCTGCACCGCGCGGTCCGGGCGGCGCTGCAGCAGCGCCAGGTGCTGCACGCACGCGTGCTCGAACTGGACTGACGCCGACCGGCCCGACTCCCACCGGCCCGACCTCCACCGACCCGACTCCGACGAGCCCGGCCGACCGGCCCGACTCCAACCGGACTGACTCGGCCGGACCGAGCCCACGGCCCGGATCGCCCGGCGGGCACCGGCCATTCGGTGACGGTTTGGACCTTTCGGGTTCTGCTGAGCCGGATCCAATGATCATCTAGTAGGAATCGCCGCTCCCGCGCACTACGCTGCGCCCATGAGCATGCTGACGCCCCCCGGCATGGGCGGGCAGTACCGGATCACGGGGAACAAGTACCCCCGAATGCGCAGGCCCCGGCGGCACGGTCGGCTCGTGCTCCTGGTCGTCGCCTCCGCCGCCGCGCTCGGCGTGATCGGGTGGGGCACGCTGCAGCTCATCGACGTCTTCACCGGCGGCAAGAAGGCCTCGGCGGCCGGCGCCGGGACGCACTGTGCGACCGACGCGGCGGCCAAGTCCGGGCCCTCGCCGTCGCACACCGCCCATGCGCTGCCCAAGCCGGGCCAGATCACCGTCAACGTCCTCAACGCCACGCCCCGCAGCGGGCTGGCCAAGCAGACCGCCGACGAGCTGAAGAAGCGCGGCTTCCGCATCGGCCAGGTGGGCAACGCGACCAAGGAGTTCGACAAGAAGATCAAGGGCTCCGGGATACTGCTCGGCCCGGCGTCGTCCCTCAACACCTCGCTGCCGGTGCTGGCCACCCAGCTCCCGGGCGCCGAAAGCCGCACCGACACCCGCAAGGGCACCGATGTCGATCTGATCATCGGCGACGGTTTCAAGCAGCTGGCCCAGAAGCCGGCCGCCGACAAGGCCCTGGCCGCCCTGAACGCACCGCAGCCGACGTCCACCGCGAAGAAGGGCTGCTGAGGGGACGCCGGACACCGGAAACCGGAAACCGATCCGTGCGACGGGCCGGGCCTATCTCCGTACGACGCCCGGCCCGGCCGTTCGACCGCGCCTCGGCTACTCGGCCGCCCCGTACATGCGGTCGCCCGCGTCGCCGAGGCCGGGCACGATGTAGCCGTGCTCGTTGAGGCGTTCGTCGACCGACGCCGTCACGACCGTCACCGGGGTGCCCGCCAGATCGCGTTCCATCACCGCGACGCCCTCGGGCGCGGCCAGCAGCACCACCGCGGTCACGTCGTCGGCGCCGCGCCTGATCAGCTCCTGGATCGCCGCGACCAGCGTGCCGCCAGTGGCGAGCATCGGGTCGAGGACGTACACCTGACGGCCGGAGAGGTCCTCCGGCATGCGCGTGGCGTACGTGGAGGCCTGCAGCGTCTCCTCGTTGCGGATCATGCCCAGGAAGCCCACCTCGGCGGTCGGCAGCAGCCGCACCATGCCGTCCAGCATGCCGAGCCCGGCCCGCAGGATCGGCACCACCAGCGGGCGCGGGTGGGAGAGCTTGACGCCGGTGGTCCCGGCGACCGGCGTGTTGATGTCGACCTGTTCGGTGCGCACGTCCCGGGTCGCCTCGTAGGCGAGCAGGGTGACCAGCTCGTCGGCGAGCCGGCGGAAGGTCGCGGAGTCGGTGCGGCGGTCGCGCAGCGTGGTGAGCTTGTGGGCGACCAGGGGGTGGTCGACGACGTGGAGACGCATGAGCCAACAGTAGCCGGGCCCGGAACCGGGTCGCCCGCCACCACCTGCGGCCCGTCCGCCGCCCGTTCCAGCCCGTTCCAGCCCGCTCCAGCCCTCCGCGGCACCGTCCGCCCGCTCCCTTCCGCGCTGTTGTGGCGTCGGACCCGCCGTCCGAGGGAAAGTGGGAGGGACGGGACCGGGGGTGGTGAGCCCATGCCCGACCGGCGGTCCCTCGAGGATCCGGCGCCGAACACCACGGACGACGAGCACCGTCGGCGCCGTGCGTCGCGCTCGTGCACCACTGTTCCGCCCGGTTCCGCTCGTAGGCCACTGCGGGGAACCCGGGAGAACACGGGCGGCACGGGGAAGAGAACTGGGGCAGTACTCAGAAGGAAGAAGGCCGACGCCGCGAGGAAGAAGGCCGACACCAGCGCCGACGCTCCGGGGCGGCCGTGCGTGCCCGCCGGGCAAAGCCGCGTACGATCCGCAGATGGCGGCAACGAGTGCGCTGGTGAGTGCTTTACCGACAGACGACAAAACAGCCGGACACAGGGAGTCGAAGACATCCCCTGAACGCTTTGTTTCTGCCACGATTCCGAGTGGGTGGGGCTCGGAGCCCAGCTCTCTCCGCCCAGAACCTCCGCCGGGGGGACCCCCAACCGGCACGCCTATGACCAGTGGGAGAGTCACGGTGTACTTCGCCGCACTGCTCGCGCGCACCGAAGACGGGTGGGAAGCGAGCGACACAGAGCTCGACGATGTGGAGACGCTGTCCGACCTGGCCGACCTGGCCCGGGAAGCCTCGGCCGAGGACGACACGGTGCTCGTCCTCATCGAGCAGGAGGACGCGTGGTTCGGCGTCGTCCGCGTGGACGGCGAGGACGACCCTCGTATCTACGTCTCGGACGCCGCCGCCGCTGCCCGCAGTTCGTACGGCGAGATCCTGCTCACCGACGAACTGCTCGGCCGGGAGCCCGGTGACGACGTCCCCGACCTGGACTCCCTCGACCTCGACGGCACGGAGGACGGCGAACCGGCGTCCGCCGAGGACGACGAGGAGGAGGCCGTTTCCGCCGAAGCCATCACACACAGCCCGCTGGGTGACGGCGAGATCCTCGACGACCTGGGCGTCAGTGAGAAGGAACTGCGCACCCTGGCCGCGGAGGACGCACTGAGCGCGATCGCCGAGGCCCTGGGCGCCTCGGAGGTGCTGGAGACCGTCCGCTGACCCCGCAGGAAACACCGGACACGACCGGCGTGCCCCGTCTGCCCGACCCCGTCCGCGATCCCTGGCGGGACGCGATGCGGCTCGCCCTGCGCGAGGCCGAGGCGGCCGTCCGGGGCGGGGACGTCCCGGTCGGCGCGGTCGTGCTGTCCGGTGACGGCACGACCGTGCTCGGAGCGGGGCACAACGAGCGCGAGGCCACCGGAGACCCGACCGCCCACGCGGAGGTCCTCGCCATCCGGCGGGCCGCCGCGCGGGTCGGGCAGTGGCGGCTGTCCGGCTGCACGCTGGTGGTCACGCTGGAGCCGTGCACGATGTGCGCGGGGGCCGTCGTGCTCTCCCGCGTGGACCGAGTGGTCTACGGCGCCCGCGACGAGAAGGCGGGCGCCGTCGGCTCGCTCTGGGACGTCGTACGGGACCGGCGGCTCAACCACCGGCCCGAGGTGATCGAGGGTGTGCTCGCCGAGGACTGCGCCGGCATGCTCACCGAGTTCTTCCGCACCCGCTGAGCCCGGACGTTCCGTGAGGGCGAGCGCCCGGGAAACGGATTTCGGCCCCGGGCCCACTGTGCTGTAAGGTCTCCCTCGGTAGCGTGTCCGAGCGGCCGAAGGAGCTCGCCTCGAAAGCGAGTGTGGCGCAAGTCACCGAGGGTTCAAATCCCTCCGCTACCGCTGTAGAAGGGCCCCGTCCGCCGGACGGGGCCCTTCGTGCGATCATCGTGCAGCCGACGCCAGGGGCGACCAGCGACAGGGGAGGCCGCGATGGCGGTGAACGCCAAGAAGATCGTCGTCTATGTGCTCGTGGTCTTCGCGCTGTACGTGATCATCACGGACCCGGCCAAGGCCGCCGACTACGTCCAGATAGGGTTCGAGGGCATATCGGACGCCGCCAAGGCCATCGGCGACTTCATGACATGGGTCACCAACGGAGGAAACTCATGATCCGCCACCTGGTCCTCTTCAAGCTCAACGAGGGTGTCGAGCGCGACGACCCGCGCGTCGTGGAGGGGGCCGAGGCCTTCCGCGCCCTCGGCGACAGGATCGAGGAGCTGCGCTTCTGGGAGTGCGGCTGGAACGTGAGCGACCGGCCGATCGCCTACGACTTCGCGATCAACTCCGCGGTGGAGGACGCCGACGCCCTGAAGCGGTACCTGGAGCATCCGGCCCACCAGGCGGGCGTCGCACTGTGGCGCGAGTTCGCCACGTGGGTGATCGCCGACTACGAGTTCTGAGCCGTACCGCCGGGACGTTCCCTGGCGCATGACCGGAACGTTCCGGGCCGCATGACCGGAACGTTCCGAGCCGTACGGCCGGACGGCTGCACGCTCGACCCCGCACCGGAACGGTGCGGGGATTTTTCGCGTCTTATGCCCTAATTCATACCTCAACACGTGCTTATGCGGTGCTTGAACACGATGCACCTGTCTTGTGATGCTATGACCGCTTTTGACAGATGAGTTGATCGACGAAGAGGTGGCGTTGACCGTGTCGGCCAGTACTGCGCCGCCCCAGGAGGAGTCCACTCAGGCCGAGGCCTCCGGGCCGACCCCGAACCCGAACCCGACCACCACGCCGGCCCCGGAGAAGCGGCGCGGCGCCGACACCCGCGCCCTCACCCAGCTGCTCTTCACCCAGCTGAAGGAGCTCGAACCCGGCACCGCCGAACACGCCCGCGTGCGCGGGGCGCTCATCGAGGCCAACCTACCGCTCGTGCGCTACGCGGCCGCCCGCTTCCGCTCCCGCAACGAGCCGATGGAGGACGTCGTCCAGGTCGGCACCATCGGGCTGATCAACGCCATCGACCGCTTCGACCCGGACCGGGGCGTGCAGTTCCCGACCTTCGCCATGCCCACGGTCGTCGGCGAGATCAAGCGGTACTTCCGCGACAACGTCCGCACCGTCCACGTCCCGCGCCGGCTGCACGAGCTGTGGGTCCAGGTCAACAGCGCGACGGAGGACCTGACGACCACCTTCGGCCGCTCCCCCACGACCGCCGAGATCGCCGAGCGGCTGCGCATCACCGAGGAGGAGGTGCTCTCCTGCATCGAGGCCGGGAGGTCGTACCACGCGACCTCGCTGGAGGCCGCCCAGGAGGGCGACGGACTGCCCGGACTGCTGGACCGGCTCGGCTACGAGGACCCGGCCCTGGACGGCGTCGAGCACCGCGACCTGGTCCGCCACCTCCTCGTCCAACTCCCCGAACGGGAACAGCGCATCCTGCTGCTGCGCTACTACAGCAACCTCACCCAGTCGCAGATCAGCGCCGAACTCGGCGTCTCCCAGATGCATGTCTCCCGGCTACTCGCGCGTAGCTTCCAGCGGCTGAGATCCGCAAACAGGATCGAGGCGTAACCGTCACGAGCGAATCGCCCACCTGGGAAGATTCCGACAGGGACGTTCCGAAAGGCCGTCAGACCGCTGTCTGCCAGGGCGGATTCACCTATCGGATGTCGACATGTCACTACAGCGCGTTGCCGACATGTGACATTCTGCGGGAAGCGCGTTTGCCGTGGCTTCGGCTCCGGTATTCAGGTGAGGGCTGAGTTCTCCTCGTCAGGGAGCCCGGCCGCGACCGTCCCGCGACCCAGAGGGGGTGGCATGTCCGCAGACCAGGGCAGCTCCAAGGTGCTGACGCTCATGAAGAGCGAGGCGCCGTCCCCGGCGCTCGAGCCGCTCGACGCCCTCGACGACGTGGCGGCCCTCGGGGCCGTCCCGGCCCCGGCCCTGCCGGCCACTCCCACCCCGGCACTGCCGCCCTCGGAGATCATCGACACCCGCACCCTGTCCCGCTCCCTGTTCCTGCGGCTCGCCGCGCTCGACGAGGACAGCCCCGAGCGCGCCTACGTCCGGGACACCCTGATCGAGCTCAACCTCCCGCTGGTCCGCTACGCGGCCGCCCGCTTCCGCTCGCGCAACGAGCCGATGGAGGACATCGTCCAGGTCGGCACCATCGGCCTGATCAAGGCGATCGACCGCTTCGACTGCGAACGGGGGGTGGAGTTCCCGACGTTCGCGATGCCGACGGTGGTCGGCGAGATCAAGCGCTTCTTCCGGGACACGTCCTGGTCGGTGCGGGTGCCCAGGCGCCTTCAGGAGCTGCGGCTCGCCCTGACCAAGGCCAGCGACGAGCTGTCGCAGAAGCTGGACCGGTCGCCGACCGTCGGCGAACTCGCCGCGGTCCTGGGCGTGTCGGAGGAGGACGTCGTCGACGGCCTCGCGGTCGGCAACGCCTACACGGCCTCCTCCCTCGACTCCCCGGCCCCGGAGGACGACGGAGGCGAGGGCTCCCTGGCGGACCGCCTCGGCTACGAGGACTCGGCGCTGGAGGGGGTGGAGTACCGCGAGTCGCTCAAGCCGCTGCTCGCCAAGCTGCCGCCCCGGGAGCGGCGGATCATCATGCTGCGCTTCTTCGCCAACATGACCCAGTCGCAGATCGGCGAGGAGGTCGGCATCTCGCAGATGCACGTCTCCCGGCTGCTCACCCGGACCCTGGCCCAGCTGCGGGAAGGGCTCATCTCGGACTGACGCCCCGAGGCAGGGCGGAGCAGCAGGAACGACGACATGGACTCACGGCCGTCGAGGCGCCGGTGCGGGCGCCCCGGCGGCCGTCGTCCGTCCAGGCGGGGGCGCGGGTGGCCGACCGCCCGGGCGGGAGCTGTGCTCGAACGCCAGGTCTACTTGAACGCCAGCCAGGCGACGGCCGCGACGATGACCACGGCGGCGACGACACCGAGGATCAGGCCGACGCGCGGCCCGGAAGAGGTCTCCTGCTGCCGCGCGGCCTGGGGAGCCTCGTCGACGAACGCGCGGAACATCTGGGTGCTGCCGGCGGGGTCGTAATTGCCCTGGGGGCCCTGGGTGTTAGCCATGGCCCGAGACCCTAGCGAAAACGCGGGGGCCGCCCAAGCGCGGGGGCTCTTTCCGCTGTTCCTTCACACGTACCCGAGTCGGTGTGGCCGTCCCTGGGGGCTGCCGCCCCCAGACCCCCGCTTCGGCCTGAACGGCCTCGTCCTCAAACGCCGGACGGGCTGTCTTGTCCACCTGCGGGTTTACGTTCGCAATACTTGCCTTTGCCAAGTTTTTGCGCCACCGACCACCGATTTGTTTGCCTGCAGCAACCAACCGCCCGTATGGTTGCCCCAAGCAACGATTACGGGAGGTGTGATGGCCGAGCAGGCGCAGTTCGAAGAGCTGGCGCGTCAGCTCAGCGCCATCGGAGCCGTGAAGCGGGACATGGGACGGATCCTGCCGTCCGACTGTCCGGCGGGCTCGGCAGCCGTGCTGACGCTGCTCGGCCGCCATGGCGACATGCGCATGAGCAAGCTCGCGGAGCTGCTCGCCGTGGACATGTCGGTGACCAGCCGGCATGTGGCACACGTCGCCGCGCGCGGCTGGATCGAGCGGCTGCCGGACCCCGCGGACAAGCGCTCGCGCATCCTGCGCCTGACGCCCGCGGGGGTGGACCGGCTGGACGACCTGTCCCGCCGGACCACGCACCTGCTCGCCGAACGGCTCAGCGACTGGACCGACGACGAGGTCGGTCAGCTCATCCGGCTGATGACCCGGCTGCGCGCCAGCTTCGGCGACTGCCGGTCCACCGCCGTCCGGGTCCCCGAGCCCTCCGCGCCGCGCCCGTAGTCGAAGAGACCGCTTTGACCACCCGTACACCCGCAAGCACGTAAGTAAAGGAAGCCCATGGCAACGACCACACCAGCCGGTGTGCGGGCTCACGCCAGGCATGGGGGAGGCTCCCCGGGGAGCGCTCCGATGTCCCACCGGCAGATCATGGAGGCGCTCTCCGGGCTGCTGCTCGGCATGTTCGTGGCGATCCTGTCGTCCACGATCGTCTCCAACGCACTGCCGAAGATCATCGGTGACCTGGGCGGCGGCCAGTCCGCCTACACCTGGGTGGTCACGGCCGCCCTGCTGTCGATGACCGCGGCCACCCCCCTGTGGGGCAAGCTCGCCGACCTGTACAGCAAGAAGGCGCTCGTCCAGATAGCGCTCATCATCTACGTCGTCGCGTCGATGGCGGCCGGTCTCTCGCAGAACCCCGGCATGCTGATCGTCTGCCGTGTGGTGCAGGGCGTCGGCGTCGGCGGTCTGTCCGCCCTGGCGCAGATCGTCATGGCCGCGATGATCTCCCCGCGTGAGCGGGGCCGTTACTCCGGTTACCTCGGCGCCACGTTCGCCGTCGCCACCGTCGGCGGCCCGCTGCTCGGCGGTGTCATCACCGACACCTCCTGGCTGGGCTGGCGCTGGTGCTTCTACGTCGGTGTGCCGTTCGCGGTGCTCGCGCTGATCGTGCTGCAGAAGACCCTGCACCTGCCCGTCGTGAAGCGGCAGGTGAAGGTCGACTGGGGCGGCGCGTTCCTGATCTCCGCCGCCGTCTCGCTGCTGCTGATCTGGGTCACCTTCGCCGGTGACAAGTACGACTGGATGTCGTGGCAGACGGCCGCGATGGTCGGCGGTGCGATCGTGCTCGGCGTGCTGTTCGTGCTCGTCGAGGCCAAGGCCGGCGAGCCGATCATCCCGCTGCGGCTGTTCCGCAACCGCACCATCACGCTCTCGTCGCTCGCCTCGCTCTTCGTCGGCATCGCGATGTTCACCGGCACCGTCTTCTTCAGCCAGTACTTCCAGCTGGCCCGGGACAAGTCCCCGACGATGTCCGGCATCCTGACGATCCCGATGATCGGCGGCCTGTTCGTCTCCTCCACCGTCTCCGGCCAGTTCATCACCCGTACCGGCCGCTGGAAGGGGTGGCTGGTCAGCGGGGGCGTGCTGGTGACGGCCGGTCTGGGTCTGCTGGGCACCATCCGGTACGACACCGACTACTGGAAGATGGCCATCTTCATGGCGCTGCTGGGTCTCGGCATCGGCATGATGATGCAGAACCTGGTGCTGTGCACGCAGAACCAGGTGGACCCGAGCGACCTCGGTTCCGCCAGCTCCACGGTCACCTTCTTCCGTTCCCTGGGCGGTGCGATCGGCGTCTCCGCGCTCGGCGCGGTGATGGCCGACCGGATCACCCACTACGTCAAGGACGGCCTGTCCGACCTCGGCCCGAAGTACGCCAAGCTCGCGGGCGGCTCCGGCGCCGGCACCGACACCATCCCGGACATGAACGCGCTGCCGAAGCCGCTGCGCACGGTCATGGAGAGCGCCTACGGGCACGGCATCGCCGACATCTTCCTGATCGCCGGCGCGCTGGCCGCCGTCGCCTTCCTGATCACGCTGTTCATCAAGGAGGTCCCGTTGCGCACGAAGGGCGCGCTGGCGCAGGCCGCCGAGGCCGATAGCGCCCCGGTGGACCCGGCCGCGACTCCGGTCGTCGCCGAGGCCGAGACCACGGCCGTCGAGGCCGCCGCGGCTCAGCCGTCCGCTCCGGCCGAGGAGCGGGCGCCCAGCTGGGCGGCCGCCACCGCCGGCACGGAGGCGGGCCCGGAGGGCACCCAGCGGCTGGCCGCGGTCGCCACGGTGGTGCCCGGTGAGCCGGCCGCCGGCTCCGGCGGCGCAATCCCCGTGCGCGGCTTCGTCCGGGGCGCCGAGAGCGCGCCGGTGCCGCAGGCCGCGGTCACACTGATCTCGCTGGCCGGCCGCCAGCTGGGCCGGTCGGTCGCGCAGGCCGACGGCGCCTACGCGCTGGACGCGCCGGGTGCGGGCTCCTACGTCCTGATCGCCTCCGCCGACGGCTTCCAGCCGCAGGCGTCCACGATCGTCGTGAACGGCGAGCCGGTGGCGTACGACATCCTGCTCAGCGGCACCAGTGGGCTGACGGGTGTGGTGCGGGCCGTGGAGAACGGGCTGCCGGTGAAGGACGCCATGGTGATCGTCACCGATGTGCGCGGTGACCTGCTGGCCACCGGGACCACCGGTGAGCAGGGCGAGTTCTCCTTCGCGGAGCTGGTGCCGGGTGCGGTGACCGTCGCGGTGAACGCCATCGGGTACCGCCCGCGGGCGCTACCGGTCGAGGTGGGCGGCACCGGGGTCACCCGGGTCGAGATCGACCTCGACTCCGGCGCGCAGCTCCAGGGTGTCGTCCGGGCCCCGCACGGTCCCCTCGCGGACGCCCGCGTGACCCTGGTGGACGCGGCGGGCAACGTGGTCGGCACGGCCACCACCGGCACGGACGGGGCGTACGCCTTCACCGACCTGAACAGCGGTGAGTACACCGTCATCGCGACGGGCTACCCGCCGGTGGCGACGGCCCTGACCGTCACCGGCCGCGGTGTCGACGACCACGACATCGAACTCGCCCACCCCGGCGAGTAGTCCGGATCCGGCCCGTGGCGGGGCGTGCTCCGAACGGAGGTGCGCCCCACCGCGGGCCGGTTTCATATGACCAATTTGCAAGGCTTTGCACGCGAGTGAGCCGAAGGGGCGACGCCGGCACCGGCCGAAGCGCCCCGCAGGCGAACGAGCAATCGAGAGGGAAGAAAACGGGATGGGACTGACCGCGAGGATCCGCACCCGGGACGGATGGGCCGTGTCGCACGCGGTCGTCACGGTGACCGACATGACGGGCACGCAGGTGCTGCGCGCCGAGGCCGACCCCGAGGGCGCCGTACAGGACACCACCGAGCTGGCGCCGGGCGCGTACACGGTCATCGTCACCGCGGTCGGCTACGCGCCCGCCGCCTCCAGCGCGATCGTCACCGCCGGCGGCCGGGCCCAGGTCGGCACGGTGACGCTGGCCCGCCAGGGCGGCACCGAACTGCCGCCGCCGGGGCCGTGGACCATCGACCCGGCGCACTCCTCGGTCGCCGCGGTCGCCCAGCACCTGGGCATCTCCAGCGTGCACGGCCGGTTCACGGACTTCTCGGGCACGATCGAGATCGCCCCGGACGAGGTCACCAAGTCCCGTGTGGAGGCGGTCATCCGCGCCGCCTCCATCGACACGGGCAACGGCATGCGCGACGGCCATCTGAAGTCCCCGGACTTCCTGGACGTCGAGCGGTACCCGGAGATCACCTACCGCTCCACCGGGCTGACCGCCGCCGGCTCGGACCGCTGGACCGTCCACGGCGAGTTGGCCATGCACGGCGTGGTCCGCCCGGTCGACCTCGACCTCGCCTACCTCGGCACCGGCGCCGACCCCTGGGGCGGCACCCGGGCCGCGTTCCGCGCGACCACGGAACTGCGCCGCGAGGACTTCGCCATGAACTACAACCAGGTCCTCCAGGCGGGCATCGCCGCCATCGGTACGACGCTGAAGGTGGAGCTGGACATCCAGGCGGTGCAGGGCGACTCGCTGCCGCAGGCGTAGGCACAGCAGGGTCAGCCACAGGGGCTCTCCCGGCCCCTAGGCTGCCCCCATGGCACCGAACATCGCTACCAACACCCGCGTCTCGCGGGACGAGCTGCTGGACTTCGTACGGCCCCGGCACCGGGCCCTGCTGATCACGCGCCGGGCCGACGGCGGCCCGCAGGCCTCCCCGCTGACCTGCGGGGTCGACGACTCCGGACGGATCGTGGTCTCCACCTATCCGGAGCGGGCCAAGACCCGCAACGCCAAGCGGGACGCACGGGTGAGCGTCCTCGTGCTGAGCGACGAGTGGAACGGGCCGTGGGTGCAGATCGACGGGACGGCCGAGGTCATCGACACGCCCGACTCCGTGGAACCGCTGGTGGAGTACTACCGCAACATCGCCGGCGAGCACCCCGACTGGGACGAGTACCGCCAGGCGATGGTCAAGCAGGGCAAGTCGATCATCCGGATCACGCCGGAGCGGTGGGGACCGGTGGCCACGGGCGGCTTCCCCGCACGGCTCGCCGATGAGGGGTGATCAGCCCCGGGCGACCATCGCCTCGATGCCCGCGATCAGCAGGTCCAGGGCGTAGATGAAGTCGCGGTCCAGCATCTCCGCGACCGTGTCACCGCCGCGGGCGTCCATGATCTCCTTGGACTGCTGGATGTAGTCCGCGACCGGCGGGTGCTGCCGCACCGCGTTCATCGCCTGCGCGTAGTAGTCGTCCGGCGTCATGCCGCTGTCCGCGATCCGGGACAGGAACTGGCCCTCGATCGTGCCGTAGCCGTAGACGAACTGGAAGACGGCCGAGATCGCGCTCGTCACACGGTGCGCGGGCAGCCCGGCGCGGCGGATGACACGCTGCACCGTGTGCGAGAACGCGAGGTGGTTCGGGCCGATGTTGAGATAGCGACCCGCCAGCGGCGACAGCCAGGGGTGGCGGACCAGCTGCGCGCGGTACTCGGCGGCGAGAGCGCGCAGCTGGTCGCGCCAGTCGGCGTCGGCCTCCGGGTCGGGCAGCCGCACCTCTCCGAAGGCGGCGTCGAGGGCGAGTTCGAGCAGGTCGTCCTTGGTGTCGACGTACCAGTACACGGACATCGCCGTCACGTTCAGCTCGGCGGCGAGCCGGCGCATGGAGAACTTGGCCAGCCCCTCCGCGTCCAGCAGGCGCACCGTGACCTCGGTGATCCGCTCGCGGTCGAGCCCCGACGGCTGCCCGCCGCCGCGCCCGCCCCGGCGCGCCCTGCCCTCCAGCCAGACACTGGTCCGCGCCGCGTCCTTGGCGCCGGCTGCCTTCACCATGGCGCACCTTCCCCATCGGTCCGATGCTCGTCATGCTAAGCGGCCGCTGAGTGCCGCCGGCACGCGCTACCGGGCGACCGCCATCTCCGCGTCCGTGTTCTCCCCCTGCCCGCTCCGCCCGGTGCAGCAACGCCGCCGCGAGCAGTCCGCCGAGCAGTACGGCCGCCGCGCCGACCAGCTGGCTCCTCTGAAGTCCCGAGGAGAACGCGTGGGTGATCTGCCGCCGTTCCTCCGCGGAGTGCGCCGCGGGAAGCGAACTCGCCGCCACCGGCACCAGCGCCGCGAACCGCGCGTTGAGGACAGCGCCCAGCACGGCCACGCCCCGGCCGTTGCCGAACTCCGCCGGCGTGCCGTTGACGCCCGCGCCCGGAGAGCGTGGCGATCGACGCCGGTCCGCCGGACATCAGCACCATGCCCAGCGTGATCGACACCGGCACCCCGAGCTTGGCCGTCCACTTGGCTGTGAGGCTTGGGCGTGGCCTTGGGGAGGCGGGGTCGACGACATGCCTTACGGCATATAGCAAACCTCATACGCTGTATAACAACGACAACGAGAAGGGACGGTGCCCCTTCAGGCACCGCCCCTTCCGCTCGGCGAACCGTCAGCCGCTCACCTCTCGGGTGAGGTCGTAGAAGGTGGCCGAACCGGCCGTGACCTTCTTGAAGGTCTTCTCGACCCATGAGGTGATCTGCGAGGACGTGCCGCTGCCGCCCATGCCTCCACCGCCCATGCCGCCGCCCGCGATGAAGTAGTGGATCCTGCCCTCCGCCACGTACTTCTTGAACTGGGCGAGCGTCGGAGACGGGTCGGTGCCGTTGAAGCCGCCGATGGCCATCACCGGGTCGCCGGTGGCGAGCTGGTAGCCGGCCGCGTTCTGGGAGCCGACGGACGCGGCCACCCAGGTGTACTTCGACGCGTCCTGCTCCAGCAGCTTCTTGGCCGTGGCGCTGACCTGGGCGCCGTCGAGCAGACCGCCCATGCCGCCCGCCCGGCCGCCCTCGCCGGTACGGCCGTCGGCGCCGGCGCTCCCGCCACCGGGGAAGCCGTTGCCCGGCATGCCACCGCCGGGGAAGCCGCCGGTTCCGCCCGTGCCTCCGGTTCCGCCCGTGACGCCGCCCGGGAAGCCGTTGCCGTTCTGACCGTTCTGGCCCGGCATCCCACCACCCGGGAATCCGGCCGTGCCGCGCCCGCCGGGGCCGCCGCCCCGGCCGCCGAAGCCCATGCTGCTCGCGCCCGCCGGACCGGCCGTGGGGATGGAACCGGTGTGCCCGGAGTCCACCGTGCTCACGGTGTACGCGGTCGGCCCGGCGAGGGAGGTCAGGATGCCCGCGGCGACCGCCGCGACGGCGAGGCGCCGGCCGAGCCGGGTCACGAAGATCAGTGCGAGCGCGGCGGTCAGCCCGCCGACCAGGACGATCCACTTCAGCCAGGGCAAGTAATCGGGGGTGCGGTCGAGCAGGACGTACCCCCATGCGGCGGTCGCCGTCACGGCGGCGGCCAGGGTGAGCGACGCCCATGGCCGGGACCGCTCCTCCCACAGCACGGTCACGCCCATGCCGACGACGGCGGCGATGTAGGGCGCGAGGGCGACCGTGTAGTACTGGTGGAAGATGCCCGCCATGTAGCTGAAGACCGCAGCGGTCATCAGCAGCGAGCCGCCCCAGGCGAGGAAGGAGCCGCGGGCCAGGTCGGTGCGTGGCGCCTTCCGGGTCACGACCAGCCCGGCGACCAGCAGGATCAGCGCGGCCGGGAGCAGCCAGGAGATCTGGCTGCCGATCTCGGAGTTGAACATCCGGTCCCAGCCGGTCTCCCCCCACTGGCCCGTACCGCCCCCGACCGTACCGCCCCCGCCGCCGACGCTGCCGGTCTCGTCGCCGTTGATGCGGCCGAGGCCGTTGTAGCCGAAGGTCAGCTCCAGGAAGCTGTTGTTCTGCGAGCCGCCGATGTACGGCCGTGAGGAGGCCGGCCACAGTTCGACGATCGCGACCCACCAGCCGCCGGAGACGACGATCGCTGCCGTCGCGAGCGCGAGCTGCACCAGCCGCTTCCTCAGCCTCACGGGCGCGCAGACGCCGTAGACGACGGCGAGGGCGGGCAGGATCAGGAAGGCCTGCAGGGTCTTGGTCAGGAAGGCGAGGCCGACCGCGACGCCCGCCCACACCAGCCACTTGGTCCGGCCGTCCTCCAGCGCCCGGATCACGCAGTACACGGTGAGCGCCATCAGCAGCGCGAGCAGCGCGTCGGGGTTGTCGAACCGGAACATCAGCGCCGCGACGGGGGTGAGCGCGAGCACCGCGCCCGCGATCAGTCCGGCGGCGGGGCTGAACCGGCGGCGTACGGCCGCATGGACCACGGCGACCGTGAGGACGCCCATGAGCACCTCGGGGACCAGGATCGCCCAGGAGCCGAGCCCGAAGATCCGCACCGACAGGGCCATCGGCCACAGCGCGGCGGGCGGCTTGTCCACGGTGATGGCGTTGCCGGCGTCCAGCGAACCGAAGAAGAAGGCCTTCCAGGACGTGCTGCCCGCCTGCACGGCCGCCGAGTAGAAGGAGTTGGCGTAGCCGGAGGCGCTGAGGTTGTACAGGTAGAGCAGGCCGGTGGCGAGCAGCAGACCGAGGAAGGCGGGGCGCGCCCAGCTCGGGTCCTCGGGACGGCCGCGCCACAGGCGGCGCGCGAGGGGCTGCTTGTCGGCCACGGCGGCCGAGGCGCTCGGGGGAGCCGTGGGCGGCGGCCCCCAGGAGGCCGGGGCCTGTCCCGCACCGTGCGGCTGGCTCGTGCGGTCGTAGTCAGTGGTCATCGGGGGTCCCTCGGATCGGTGTCACCCGGACGCACCGGCTGCAGCCGCACGGTGGCGTCCCCTTGCCAGGGCTGCTGGTGGGGCGGCTGCGCGGGCGGGTACGGCTGGGCGGACGCGTGGGGCTGGGTGCCGGCCGGGTACGGCTCTGTGGTGGCCGGGTACTTCTGGGCGATGGCCGGATACGGCTGGGCGGTGGTCGCGTACGGCTGGGCGGGTGGCTGCTCGTCGCGTCGTTCCGGGAAGACCCAGGCCCTGAAGAGCAGGAAGCGCAGCACGGTCGCCGCGAGGTTGGCGGCGATGAGCACCGCGAGTTCGGTGGAATGGGCCGGGCTGCTGGTCCCCGCGCTCAGGGCGGCGAGCGAGCCGCTGGTCAGGGCGAGGCCGATGCCGAAGACGACCAGGCCCTGTGCCTGGTGGCGGACCGCGCCACCGGGGCCGCGCACCCCGAACGTCAGCCGCCGGTTGGCGGCGGTGTTGGCGACCGCCGAGACCAGCAGCGCGAGCGCGTTGGCGATCTGCGAGCCCGAGAACTGCCGGAAGGCGCTGTAGAGCAGCAGGTAGAACAGGGTGGACAGGACACCCACGACGCAGAAGCCGACGAGCTGGCGGGCCAGCCCCTTGGGCACGTCCTGGATCTCGCGGTCACGTGGGTCGTCGCCGAAGGGGCGGGCGAGCCGGTCCAGCGGCAGCGAACCGGTGGCCAGGGCCTTGCCCACCCGCAACACGCCCTTGAGGTCGTCGGTCGCGGTCTTCACGATGTGCACGGTCGAGTCCGGGTCGTCGACCCAGTCCACCGGCACCTCGTGGATCCGCAGGCCCGCCCGCTCGGCCAGCACCAGCATCTCGGTGTCGAAGAACCAGCCGGTGTCCTCCACCAGCGGCAGCAGCACCCGCGCGACATCGCTCCGGATCGCCTTGAATCCGCACTGCGCGTCCGAGAACCGTGCTTGCAGCGAGCCGCGCAGGATCAGGTTGTAGGTACGGGAGATGAACTCCCGCTTGGCGCCGCGCACCACACGCGAGCTGCGGGTCAGCCGCGAGCCGATCGCCAGGTCGGAGTGGCCGGAGATCAGCGGCGCCACCAGCGGCAGCAGCGCGTTGAGGTCGGTGGACAGGTCGACGTCCATGTAGGCGAGGACCGGCGCCTCGGAGGCGGCCCACACGGTCCGCAGGGCGCGTCCGCGGCCCTTCTGCTCCAGGCGGAAGCCGGCGACCTCGGGGATCTGCGCCGCCAGCCGTGCCGCCACCCGCGGGGTGGAGTCCGTGGAGGCGTTGTCCGCGATGGTGATGCGGAAGGCGTACGGGAAGGTGCGCGTGAGGTGCTCGTGCAGCCTGAGCACACAGGGCCGGAGGTCCTTCTCCTCGTTGTAGACGGGGATCACTACGTCCAGGACAGGCGTACCGGCGTCTGTGGCCGGGAGATGCTCCCGCGCCGGCAGGGTGCCGGGAGAAGAGTCGGTTCGCATGGCAGCGACTCTTCTCAACCGCCCTGTCGCACCCATGTGGTGACGCTGTGCCGTGCCTGTGAGTGCGGCTCCCGGACGGCCGCGGGGGCGGGCGCGGACGAGGACTGCCGCGGGACCGGCGCAAGCACGGGCAGACCTGCCGGCAGACGCACCGTGAACACGGTCCGCCCGGGTTCGCTGCCGACGGTGACGGCCCCGCCGTGCGCGGCCGTCACGGCCTGCACGATCGCCAGGCCCAGACCGGTCGAGCCGGTGGCACGGGAGCGCGCGCTGTCCCCGCGCGCGAACCGCTCGAAGACATGCGGCAGCAACCGCGGCGGAATGCCCGGCCCGTCGTCCTGCACGTCCACGCACAGCCACGGCCCGTCTCGCCGGACGCGCGCGGTGACGGTCGTACCGGGCGGGGTGTGGGTGCGCGCGTTGGCCAGCAGATTGACCAGCACCTGCTGGAGGCGTGCCGCGTCCGCCGACACCGGCGCGGGCTCGTCGGGCAGGTCGAGCCGCCAGGTGTGGTCCCGCCCGGCCGCCCGGGCGTCGCTGACGGTGTCCACGACCAGCGGTACGAGATCGGTGCGCTCGAACCGCAGCGGCCGCCCCGCGTCGAGGCGGGCGAGCAGCAGCAGGTCCTCCACCAGGAGCGTCATCCGCCCGGCCTCGGACTCGATGCGGCCCAGGGCGTGCCGGGTGTCCGGCCCGACCTGCTCCCGTCCCCGGCGGGTGAGCTCGGCGTACCCGCGGATGGAGGCGAGGGGTGTCCTCAGCTCGTGGCCGGCGTCCGCGACGAACTGCCGTACCCGTGTCTCGCTCTGCTGCCGGGCGTGCAGCGCGCCGTGGATGTGGTCGAGCATCCGGTTGAGGGCGGCGCCGACCTGGCCGACCTCGGTGTGCGGGTCGGTCTCCGACTCCGGGACGCGTTCGCTGAGGTTCACCTCGCCGGTGTGCAGGGGCAGTTCGGAGACCCGGGTGGCGGTGGCGGCGACCTTGCGCAGCGGCCGCACGGCGACCCCGACGATGGCCGCTCCGGCGAGGGAGGCCGCGACGAGACCGGCGGCGGTGACGCTGATCTCGACGAGGACGAGGGCGTTGATGGTGCTGTCGACCTCGGAGGTCGGGATCGCCACGTAGTAGGCGCCGTTGGGGCCGGTCACGTACTGGACCCGGTATCCGCCCAGACCGGGGATGTCCGCGGTGTGCATGCGGCCGTCCCGGGAGACGGAGCCGAGAGCGCGGGTCTGGGCCTGGCTGAGCGACTCCGCGTTCAGCCATGGAACGTTGTTGTCGTCGTTGGCCTTCTTGCCGACCCTGGCGTCGGTGACGGAGCCGTCCTCGACCGCCGCCACGATCGTGCCCTGCGGCTGCGGGCCCTTGGTGACGAACTGGGTGAGGTCGATCTCCTTGCCCGTCGGCGGCACGGGGGCGTGGTCGCTGTCCCGGTGGGCGCCGGGCGGCATGAAGCCGGACGCCCGCGCGGCGACCTCCTTGAGCCTCCCGTCCAGCTGTTCGTACAGATGCGACCGCAGCGCCAGCGTCGTCACCGTGCCGATCACCGCGCACACCACGGCGATCAGCACCACGGACGCGACGACGAGCCGAGTGCGCAGCGTGCGCGGCTGTCGAACTCGTCGCTTCTGCTGCTGCGTACGGGGCCGTCGCCGTCCGCTCATGACACGGCGGGCTTGATCAGGTAACCGGCGCCGCGCCGGGTGTGGATCATCGGCTCGCGACCGGCGTCGATCTTCCGGCGCAGATAGGAGATGTAGAGCTCGACGACGTTGGCCTGCCCGCCGAAGTCGTACGACCACACGCGGTCCAGGATCTGCGCCTTGCTGAGCACGCGCCGCGGGTTGCGCATGAGGAAGCGCAGCAGTTCGAACTCGGTGGCCGTGAGGTGGATGTTCTGCCCGCCCCGGGACACCTCGTGGCTGTCCTCGTCGAGCATCAGGTCACCGACCACCAGCACCGAGTCGGAGCGCCGGTCGGCGGCGCCCGAGCGGCGTATCAGCCCGCGCAGCCGCGCCACGACCTCCTCCAGGCTGAACGGCTTCGTGACGTAGTCGTCGCCGCCCGCCGTCAGCCCGGCGATACGGTCCTCGACGGCGTCCTTGGCGGTGAGGAAGAGGACGGGCACGTCCGGCAGCTCGCGGCGCAGCCGCCCCAGGACGGTGAGTCCGTCCATGTCGGGCAGCATCATGTCGAGGACGACGGCGTCGGGCCGGAACTCGCGTGCGGTCTGGACGGCGGCCTGTCCGTCCCCGGCGCTGCGGATCTGCCAGCCCTCGTATCGCAGGGCCATGGAGAGCAGTTCGCTGATCGACTGCTCGTCGTCCACCACAAGCACCCGGACGGGGCTCCCGTCCGGCCTGAGCAGTTCGGTGCGCCCCTGGGGCGAGATCGTGGTCATGGAGGCAACCCTGTCGGCCGCCTCTGAGAGCGCGCTTGGGCAAGTCTGTGATTTCCCTGAGAAACGCTCAGGCGTCTCTCGGGGCCGACCGGTGGGCCTCTCAGGAACGGTCCCGGTCCAGGCCGAACAGCCGCGCACCGTTGTCGTGGCAGACCGCGCTCAGCCAGTCGTCGCCGAGGTCCAGCCGTTCCAGGGCGTGCAGTTGGTGGACGTAGGGATAGGGGATGTTGGGGAAGTCCGAGCCGAGCAGGATCCGGTCGCCGAGACCGGCCAGCCGGGGCAGTGCGCGGCGCGGGAACGGGGCGAACCGTTCACTGAAGTCGGTGAACGCCATGGTGGTGTCCAGCCGCACCTCCGGGTACCGCTCGGCGAGGTCGAGGAAGTCCTCGTACTCGGGCATGCCCAGGTGGGCGACGACCAGCCGCAGCCGGGGGTGGCGGGCGAGCACGCGGGCGATCGGCTCCGGCCCGGTGTGCTTGCCGGGCGCGGGCCCCGACCCGCAGTGGATCACCACGGGGACGCCGGCTTCGGCGAGCAACCCCCAGGCGGCATCGAGGAGTTCGTCGGCGGGGTCGTACGCCCCGACCTGGACGTGCGCCTTGAAGACGCGCGCGCCCGCCTCGACCGCCTCCTGGACGTAGGTGTGCACGCCGTCCTCGGGAAAGAGGGTCGAGGTGTGCAGGCAGTCGGGGGTGCGGCGGGCGAACTCGGCCGCCCAGCCGTTCAGCCACCGGGCCATGCCGGGCTTGTGCGGGTAGAGCATGGCGGTGAAGGCCCGCACCCCGAACTCTCGTAGTCGGGCGACCCGTTGCCGCTCCTCCTCCCGGTAGGCGATCGGCCACTCGATGCCTCCGGTGAGCGGCCCGAGCGCGTCGAAGTACGCCCAGACCTTGCGCAGCACCCGCTCGGGCATGAAGTGGGTGTGCACGTCGACGAGCCCCCGCACCCCGGTCCGCTCCCGGAAGCGCCGCACTTCCCCGCTCTCCGCGGCACCCGCAAAGCCCCCGGAGGAACCGGGATCCGCGGGGCCCGCGTCCCGCACGTGATCACTCATACGGCCCACGATCGCCCCGGACCCCACACCGCGTCCACCCCGCCCTCAGAACAACCCGTCCTGCACCCCCCTGGCCTCCCTCGCCTCCTTCAAGGGCCGCACCGGCACGCTCGAGGCACCCCGCCCGGCCGGCCCGAGCTCCCACCCGCTCATCAGCCGCGTATCGAGCACCACGACCCCGCGCTCGGTGGCCAGATGCAGGTCCGGCCCGGCGGCGGCGACCAGCTCACCGCTCACGGTCCCGCCCGCGACGAGCTCACTCACCTCGCCGACGGCGGCAAGCACCCCGTCCAGACCGAACACGGCCACGTGATCGACGGGCCGGAACGGCGCCCGCTCCAGCGACTCCGGCCAGCCACCGAGTGTGGCGGCTCTTCGGTGCAGTTCCTCGATCTCAGCGGCCCGCTCGGCGGGACTCGCCGGCAGCCTGGACCGCACGGCCCGCTTCTCGGCGTACGGAATCCGGTCGGGCACCCTGAGCGCGGCGCGCAGCAGCTCCTCCGTCCGGCGCGCGGCCATCAACGGGCCGGCACCGAGCCAGCTGAAGCAGACGGCGCCCTGCTCCAGCAGCCGCGCCGGCCCCCGCTCGACCGCCGTGATCCCGACCTTGGTCATCCCGGCACCGAACCAGGCCAGATATACGTGATACGCCCGCCGGTCGTCCGCGATCGTGTCCGCGGCCACCGAGTGCGCCCGCTCCAGCCGCGCGCACCCCTCGCACCGAGCCCCCGTACTCCGCCCCGGCACGACCGCCCGGACCGGACACACATGCCCCCGCGCCCCCACACATGTCCGCACTCCCCCTTCCACGACCCCGAAGGCCACCCGCTTCCCCCACGTCAGCGCACTGGACCGCCCGCCCTCCCACACCAGCACGGGCCCGCCGGCCACCCACCGCAACCCCGAGCACTTCCACACCTGCCCCATCCCTCACGAGGCTACGACCCCCCACTGACAACGCCCCGTCACCCGCCCGACGCACAAGGCGCCGGATCTCTCCGGGGCCGGTCGGCCGCTCCTCGCAGTGCTCGCATCACAGGACCCTGTAAGACAACTTCCCCCGCTGACATGGGAAGAGGAACAATCAATATGGCGGTACACCACCCGCAGCCCGTTACCCGTGAAGGGCAATTAAAGCGATTGGAGCGTCATCGGAGTGACATCGGTCGGCAATGGCTTTGGCGGGCCTGCCGTACCTGCTCAGGATGAGGCGATTCGCTGGTTGGCGGGATACACCGGCAGTGCCACACGGCTCGGCTCCCAGCGTCAAGGCGCTGCTTACCGTCGTGGCGCTCGGAAAGAAAGCCCCCGCCCCTGACGAGGCCCCTCCTGCTGCTGCTCACCCTGTTCAGGCTGGGTCATCCTCACTGGCATTCCGGACACCAGAAGACCGGCCGACGGACTGGCCGCTCCTTCATTCCTGCTTCGCGGCATGAGAGTGAAAGCTGGGCACACCCTGAAATGGACGACGCCAACCGGGCATATACCTGCTGTTTCCACGACAAAAAGGCTTAGGCCTGTTGTCGCCAGAGAAAGGAGCGCATGGAGTGAAACAAAAGCGCAGGGTTGCCGCGTCGCTGGCTGCCGCAGTCGCCATGACGTTCGTCGGGGTCGGAACAGCACAGGCTGCCAAGCAGCCCGGGGCAGCAGACGGCATGACCGCCCGCGCAGGCATCGCATCCGCCGGCGGGTGCGACTACGACCACGACCACAACTGCCCGAAGCCCCCGCCGGTGCCAAAGGGCTGCTTCGACATCGACTCGGTCATTCACGGGGTGACCAAGTACGTCTCGGTGGTATGCAACGGGCGGGTGTTCGTCCTGGCGGTGGCTGAGGAGCCTGATGGGCCGCATGCCATTGCACCAGGGTGGGTGGCGACCGGCGGTCCGTCCAACGTAATCGACGCGACAGTGGCGGAGCACGGTGACAACGTGTATGTCACCGTGCTGACTGCGCAAGGACAGGTGCAGGAGGGCACGTGCGACGTGGGGCCGGGGGAGCCGGGTCCGGGCAACCCGATCACGATGTGCGATTTCGCGCCGCCGTTCACCCGGCCTCCGGGGACCTGACCAGCCGGTCCATGTAGCAGCTGTGCCTCGCACAGCAGCAGTCTCCGTGGACACCGTGCCCGGCAGCCGCCCGACCCCCTTCCCCACAGGGGAGGGGGTTGAGGCCGTGTCGGTTGCGACGAGGTTGGCGGAATGACTGCGGAACGGCTTTGGCCGATGGCCTGCCCGATCTAGGGTCGAGCCATGGGCCGCGGCGGTTGACGCGGTCACCGCGCTCCGCTGCTGTACGCGCCTGAAACGCCAGAGGCCCCGGATCACTCCGGGGCCTCTGGTCTGTGCGCACTCGGCAGGATTCGAACCTGCAACCTTCTGATCCGTAGTCAGATGCTCTATCCGTTAAGCTACGAGTGCTTGTTCTGTTTTTCGTCTTCGCTTTCGGTCCTTCCGGCCCGCTCGCGGCGACAGGAAGAACATTACATGACTGCCGCCGTCATGTGAAATCCATTCCCCACACCCCTTGTGACCTGCGGAAACATGGTTCGGGGCGGAAGCGGGCGGGGACACGGGGACGGTGGGGCGTTGATCCACACGGTCCGACCCGTACGACCCGTACGACCCGTACGAGCCGTACGACGAAGCCCCGGTCCAGTGGACCGGGGCTTCGGTGATCTTGAGCGGAGGCGGAGGGATTTGAACCCTCGATGGGCTTTAAGGCCCAAACCGCATTAGCAGTGCGGCGCCATAGACCGGACTAGGCGACGCCTCCAGCACAACCGCTCACGCGAGCGCGCGAGTGGTGCGTGCAGATGATGACACACACGAGCGGGGCGTCACCAATCGCCCCCCACGGTACTAGGCAGGCGGGGCCCAGGGCAAAGTCCTTGCCGTGGCGTCGCGAGGCCGGCGTCGCCGGGTCCGCGACGCGGGGCGCAACGTCCCGGGGCCCGGCGCGTTAGTCCGGGCATGGTGCAGCTCAGCTCACGCTCCCCGCACCGCCCGTTGCGGCGGCTGCTGCTCGGGGCCTCTGCCTCCGCCGTCGCGCTCACCGCGCTGTCCGCCCTGCCCGCCGCCGCCTCGGCCGGCGCGCCGCCGCCCGTCCGGGACGAGGACCGGGCCGGCGATCACCTCACCGTCACCGTGCGGCACGCCGGTGGCGGGAGGGACGGGACGTTCGAGCTGTACTGCCATCCCGGCGGTGGGAGCCATCCGGACGTGCGGGGCGCGTGCGGGGTGCTCGACCGGAGCACGCGCTGGGGCCGTGACACCTTCGCCCCCGTGCCGCGGGACAGCGTCTGCACCATGCAGTACGGCGGGCCGGCCACCGCCCACATCACCGGGACCTGGGCCGGACGGCCTGTCGACGCGACGTACGACCGCGGCAACGGCTGCGAGATCGGCCGCTGGGACCGGCTCGTGCCGCTCCTGCCCGACCTCGGTTCCTTCGGTTACTGAGGTCCTGCGGCCCGGATCCCGGAGTCGGTGAGAGTCGTGATTCCGCAGTCGGTGAAGGTCGTGCGGAGGTCGTGCGCAGCGGAATCGTACGGTCACCGGTTCGACGTCACTTCCTCGTGCGACCTCCCTCTCATCCGGCGTCGCCGCCGCAACCTCAGCGCATAGACTCGCTCGCGTGACACGCCGCGGGCCGGTTGGCAAGATGACCCCCGCGGTCGGCAAGGTGCGGTAACAGGGAGGAAGCGTCTCGTGAGCAGCAGGCCATCCCGAGGCGCTGCTCGCCTCGCTGCCATACTCGACGCCCTGCCCGACGCCTTGGTGCTGGTCAACGCCAACGGCACCGTCGTCAACGCCAACACCATCGCCCTGGAGGCCTTCGAGACGCCGGGCACGGCCCTGGTGGGGCGCGGGCTGCTCGATCTGCTGCCGCAGTTCGACTCCAAACTGATCCCCGGCTCCATGCGCCGCCCCGACCACATCGACCCGCGCGGGCGGACCAAGCCGACCCGGATGACGGCGCGGCGTACGGACGGCACCGAGTTCCCCGTCGAGGTCACGAGCGCGCATCTGGAGAACGGCCAGCAGGCCTACGACGGCTCCGGCTACACCGGCGCCGAGCTGCTGATGCTGGTCGTGCGCGACCTGTCCGGAACCGTCGACACCGAGGCGGAGCTGGCCCGTTCGCAGCGGCAGACCGAGATGATCCTGCGGGCCGCCGCCGAGGGCGTCGTGGGCACCGACACCGACGGGCGGATCGTGCTCGTCAACCCCGCCGCCGCCCAGATCCTTGGCTATCGGGCCGGTGAGCTCGGCGGCCGCGAGCTGCACACCCTCGTGCTGCACTCGCGCGCCGACGGCTCACCCTTCCCGTACGAGGAGTCGCCGCTCTCCGACACCCTGCGCTCCGGCCGCAAGCACCGGGTGCGCGGGCAGGTGCTGTGGTCCAAGGCCGGGGAGAAGGTCCCCGTCGACCTGACCACCGCACCCGTGCGCGACGGCGACCAGCTCGTCGGCGCCGTCATGACCTTCACCGACCGTCGCCCCTACGACGCGCTCGCCGAGGAGAAGGCCACCGCCGAGCAGCGGCACGCCGAGGAGCTCGAACAGCTCGCCGAGGAGCACGCCTCCGAGCTCACCGCCCTGCGCCAGCAGCACGTCACCGAGATCGAGGAGCTCACCGAGCGGCACGCGGAGGAACTCGCCGCGAACGAGGAGCGGTACGCCGCGCTCGGGGAGCGGGAGAAGGACCGCTACGAGGCGCTGGCCGCCCGCCACGAGCAGCTGCTGACCCTGCTGGGCGGCTCCCTGCGCGGCCCCCTCGACGAACTGCGCCGCGAGCTGGCCGCCCTCGCCGCCGACGACGCCGGCCAGCTGTGGCCCGAGGCCAACCAGGTGCTGCACCACCTGTCGGCCGGTTACTCGCGCATCACCACCCTCATCGACAACGTCCTCTCCTACCAGCGCATCGACGTCGGCAGCGAGCAGATCACCCGGACCAAGGCCATGCTCGACGCCGTCGTGGCCGCCGGCGTGGACGGGGCCGTGGAACTCGTCGGGCCCGGGCGGGTGCAGTTCGCCGTGCACGCGCCGCCCATCGAGGCCGAGGTCGACTCGCGGCGGCTCGCCACCGCGCTCGCGCATCTCGTCGCGGACGTCGCCGGTGTCGACGCGACCGGCAACGCGCCCGTGTCGGCGGGCGGTTACATGGACAACACCGTGGTGGTGGCGGCGGCCCAGCGCGGCGAGGTGGTACGGATCGAGGTGCGCGGGCCGTACGCCGGGGGAGACCCGGTGCACCAGCCGATCGTGCGCGGGATCGTCCGGGCGCACGGCGGAGTGCTGCAGACCCACGAAGTGCCCGGCATGAGCGGCAGCGCCTACGTCCTCGAGGTGCCCATCGGGGGCGGCGCCGGGGCCGTGGCCCACGACCACCACGGCCAGGCGGGGGTCGCGGCTGCCGTCGCGGACACGGGAGCCGGGATGGAGCTGGAGCCGGCGGCGAACTCGGGGCCGGAGACAGGGCCGGTGCCCGGTGGAGGGGTCTCGGCGGAGGTCGCCGTGCACACCGTGCCCGCACAGGCCTCCGGTGGTGGACGGCGTCGGGCCCGACGGGCGTCCACGGACGCGTTCCTGGAGGGCGACGGCGAGGGCGACGCATCCGCTTCCGGTGGGCGGACCGCGCCTACCGGGCGGCGCAGGAGGCGTCCGGCCGAGGAGCCCGCGCCGGTCCCTGCCCGGGGTCAGGCTCAGGGTTCGGCCCAGGGAGCCGAGGTGTCCAGCGGCACGGGCCGACGGCGCGGACGGCCCGCCGAGGACGCCGCCGTGGCCGAGGGCGCCGTGGTCACGGCGGCCGAGCACGCGGCGGGAGCGGCGGCCTCCGGTTCCGGCCTGGGCGGCACGGTGCCGCCGCAGGGCATGCCCGCGCCCAGCGGGCGGCGGGCCCGGCGCGAGTCCGGTGCACCCCACGCTCTTCCGCCCGCGCTGCCCGTGGCGCCGGATGCCGCGGCCGGCCCCGCCGCTTCCGCCGGTTCCACCGACGGTTCCGCCTCCGCGCCTGCCCAGCAGCCGACCGGGCGACGGCGACGTGCCCTCGCGGCGGCGACCGAGCGTGCCGCCGCCCAGGAGGCGGCTTCTCGTACGGTCTTCGCCCTGCCGCCCGCCGACGTGGACCGGCCGGCGTCCGAGTCCGCGCCGACGCCCATGTCCGTGCCCACGCCGGCGGCGCAGGGGCCGGGAGTGCCGCAGCAGGTTCAGATTCCGGAGCAGGCCGCCCATCCCGGAGCGGGTGCCGGAGCCGGTGCCGACGCGGGGCAGCACGACGCCGTGGCCGCCGGGCAGGCCGACGACCACACGCCCCCGCAGCCCCATCCCGCGAACGCGCCGACCGGGCGACGGCGGCGGGCGGTGGCCCAGCCGCCGGAGCCCGCGGCAGCGGCCGCCGCGACACCGGCGCAGGGCGCGCCCGCGCAGGGAACTCAGGGAACGCCCGGACACGGCGTGCCCGCGCAGGGTGGTCCGGTGGTGCAGGGCCTTCCCGGGCAGCCGGCCGGAGCGCAGCAGTCTCCGGCGCAGGCGTCTGCCCAGGGCCCGCTGGTCCAGGAACAGGCCGCCACCGGCCGGCCGCTCCCGGCCGAGGCCGCCCCCGTGCACGGCACCCAGACAGCGGGCACCCCGGCACCCGGCACCCCGGCCCAGGGCTTCCCCGCCCAATCCCCCCTTGCCGCACAGCAGACCCCCGCAGCCGGTACACCGGCCCCGCAGCCGTGGCCCGGCACCGGTGACGTTTCCGGCCCGGGCGTCCCCGTACCGCCGAACGGTTCCGCCGCGCCCGTACCGCCGAACGGTGCCGCGGCCGTCGTACCGCCGCCGGGTGGGCCGGCCACTCCGGCCCGCCCGAACGGGGCGGGCGCCCCCCTGCCCCCGAACGCCTCCGGTACGCCGCCCCAGGGCACCCCGGCCCACGGCACGGTCCCCGGCACCCCGCTGCCGCCCGAGCAGACCGCCGGACAGCCCGTCGCCCAAGCCCCTCAGGCCCCGCAAGCCGCACAGGCCTCCGGGGGGCCGGTCGCTTCGCCCGTCCCCGGTGACGGTGTTCCGCGGGCGGCTCAGCCGCTGCCGGCCGAGGCCGCCGTGGCGGGCGACCCGAACTCCACCCAGGGCCGGTCGATCAGTGTGCGGACGCTCGGACAGGGCGTGCCGTTCAGCCGTCAGGCCGCCCAGGTGCAGCAGCCGTCGGCCACCCCGCCCCCGCACACGCCAGGCGGTTCAGGCCGCCGCCGCAAGCTGGGCACACCCCCGGACCCGGCCACCGCACGCCCCGAGCAGCGGCCCGAGCAGACGGGGCGCCCGCACCCGTCTGCCGAGCAGGCGGCCCCGGCGCAGCCGTCCCTGGGCGGTTCTCCCGTGGGCCCGGCCCCCGCGGCCTCTGCCGCACCGGCGGTGCCCGGAGCCCCGGCGCAGCCGTCGCCGCCCCCCGGGCAGCCCCGGCTCGCGCAGACCACCGAGGGCGCCGGACGGTCGTACGCCATAGGAGCCCCGGACGAGAACGCCGCCGAGGGACCCGAGCCGCTGGACGGCCCCGGCGGTGCCGTCGAGGTCGCGGACATGCCGCGCCCGCAGCCGATGGACGACGAACTGCCGCCGGAGCCGCTCGACAACCCGCGTCGGCTGCTGGTCTGGCCGGCCCCGGACGCCACCACCCAGCAGGCGCTGAGCGACCGCGGCTACCGGCCGGTGATCGTGCACTCGCGCGAGGAGGTCGACGCGCAGATCGCGGCCTTCCCGGCAGCGCTCTTCGTCGATCCGCTGACCGGACCGATCACGCGCACCGCGCTGCAGTCGCTGCGGCAGGCGGCGGTCGCCGCGGAGGTGCCCGTGCTGGTCACGGCCGGGCTCGGACAGGCGACCCGCGAGGCGGCCTACGGCGCCGACCCCGCCGTACTACTGAAGGCGCTCGCGCCGCGCGACAGCGAGCAGCACCCGCCGCGCGTGCTGCTCGTCGAGGAGCACGCGGAGATCGCGCTGGCGCTGACCGCGACGCTGGAACGGCGTGGCATGCAGGTGGCGCGGGCCGCGAGCGACGGCGACGCGGTGACGCTGGCAGGGCAGTTCCGGCCCAATCTGGTGGTGATGGACCTGATGCAGGTGCATCGCGGCCGGGCCGGGATCCTGGACTGGCTGCGTGCGAACGGCCAGCTCAACCGCACCCCGCTCGTCGTCTACACGGCCGCCGTCGACCAGGCGGACCTGCCGCGGCTGGCCTCCGGTGAGACGGTGCTGTTCCTGGCCGAGCGGTCGACGAGCGGCGAGGTCCAGACGCGGATCGTCGATCTGCTGGCCCGCATCGGCACCAACTAGTGCCGCGGCAGGCGACGTTTACCCGTCAAGGAGCGGCGTCCGGTGCGTGCTCTCGGTGTGCCTGGCGCAAGCCCTCGTACTGGACGTACTCGGGCTTGTGCCCGGTGCGGCGAGAGGGCGTGCCGGGCGTCGCGACGGGGCGAACGTTGCCTGTTGCGGCACTGGGCACCGGCACCAGGCGCCGGCACCCGCCCCGCCAGGCGGGTCCGCCTTCGCAGGCCGCGCAGGAGGGCCCGCCCTCACAGGTCTCCCCGGAGGGCGGGCCCTGCCCCGGCGGCCGGCTGTACCAGGGCTACGGCCGCGTGACGTCTACAGCTGCGTGACGTCGAGTTCCCCGGCGGCGTACTGCCTGCGCAGCACCTTCTTGTCGAACTTGCCGACGCTGGTCTTCGGAACCGCCTCGACGATCGTCCAGCGCTCCGGGAGCTGCCACTTGGCGATCTTCCCTTCCTCGGCGAGGAAGACGCGCAGGGTCTCGAAGTCTGCGGTGGCGCCCGGCTTGAGGACGACCGTGGCCAGCGGGCGCTCGCCCCACTTGTCGTCGGGGACGGCGACGACGGCGGCCTCGGCGACGTCCGGGTGGGACATCAGGGCGTTCTCCAGGTCCACCGAGGAGATCCATTCGCCGCCGGACTTGATGACGTCCTTGGCGCGGTCGGTGAGGGTGAGGTAGCCGTCCGTACTGATCGTGCCCACGTCGCCGGTCTTCAGCCAGCCGTCCTCGCTGAACTTGTCGGCGGGGCGCAGCGGTTCGGCGTCGGGGCCGTTGTAGTAGGCCCCGGCGATCCAGGGGCCGCGGACCTCCAGCTCGCCCGCCGACTCACCGTCCCAGGGGAGGTGTTCGCCGCCGGGGCCGGTCAGCCGGGCCTCGACACCGGCGGGGAAGCGGCCCTGGGTGAGGCGGTAGCCCAACTCCTCGTCGGTGCCGACCGCGTACGCCGGCGGGCGGGCCACCGTGCCGAGCGGGGAGGTCTCCGTCATGCCCCAGGCGTGGCAGACCCGCATGCCGAGCTTGTCGAAGGCCTCCATGAGGGAGGGCGGGCAGGCCGAGCCGCCGATGGTGACTTGGGTGAGCGAGGAGACGTCACGGGGGCGGGCGGTCAGCTCGGCGAGCAGGCCCTGCCAGATGGTGGGGACGGCGGCGGCGTGCGTCGGCTTCTCGCGCTCGATCATCTCGGCGAGCGGGGCGGGCTGCAGGAACCGGTCCGGCATCAGCATGTTGACGCCGGTCATGAAGGTGGCGTGCGGCAGGCCCCAGGCGTTGACGTGGAACTGGGGGACCACGACGAGCGAGGTGTCCTGGTCGGTCAGGCCCATGGACTGGGCCATGTTGACCTGCATGGAGTGCAGGTAGATCGAACGGTGGCTGTAGACCACGCCCTTGGGGTCGCCGGTGGTACCGGAGGTGTAGCACATGGCGGCGGCCTGGCGCTCGTCGAGCTCCGGCCAGTCGTACGTGGTCGGCTTGCCGGCGATCAGGTCCTCGTACTCGTGCACCTGTGCGGGGGCGCCGTCGAGCGGGGAGCGGTCGCCGGGGCCGGAGACGACGACGTGCTCGACCGTCTTCAGCTGCGGCAGCAGCGGGGCGAGCAGCGGGATGAGGGAGCCGTTGACGATGATCACGCGGTCGGCCGCGTGGTTCACGATCCAGGCGAGCTGCTCGGCGGGCAGGCGCAGGTTGAGGGTGTGCAGCACCGCGCCCATGGAGGGGACCGCGAAGTACGCCTCGACGTGCTCGGCGTTGTTCCACATCAGGGTCGCGACCCGGTCGTCGCCGCGGACGCCGAGGTCGTCGCGCAGGGCGTTCGCCAGCTGTACCGCGCGCAGGCCCGCCTCGGCGAAGCTGCGCCGCTGCGGCTCGCCCTCCCCGGTCCAGGTGACGATCTGGGACCGTCCGTGCACCAGCGCCCCGTGGACGAGGATGCGGGTGACGGTCAGCGGTACGTCCTGCATGGTGCTCAGCACGGCGTCCTCCCGGAGCGGCATGGCCTACGCGGTAGTAGGGGTCGCGCTGATTCTGCGCACATACCACGTGGTATGTCACTAGGGGCGGACGATCGATCACGTGACCTTCTGCACGAACGCCTCCTGCCGGTGCCGGCTCGGGACCCGTCTCGGCGGGCTCGGGACCCGTTTCGGCGGGCTCGGGAGCCCGCGTCAGCAGGCCCTGGTCGCCCCGCCTCAGCGGACCAGCCCGAGCTCCGGATCCTCGCGCAGCTTGCCGAGCGCCCGGGACACCGCCGACTTCACCGTGCCCACGGAGACGCCGAGCACCTCGGCCGTCTGCACCTCGGAGAGGTCCTCGTAGTACCTGAGGACCACCATCGCCCGCTGGCGTGCGGGCAGTTTCATGATCGCCCGCCACATGGCATCGCGCAGCGCCTGCTGTTCCGCGGGGTCGGCAGCGCCCGGCGCGGGCTCCGGCTCGGGCAGCTCGTCGCATGTGAACTCGTCGACCTTGCGCTTGCGCCACTGCGACGTACGGGTGTTCACCAGCGCACGGCGGACGTAGCCGTCGAGTGCCCGGTGGTCCTCGATCCGCTCCCACGCGACGTACGTCTTGGCGAGCGCGGTCTGCAGCAGGTCCTCCGCGTCGCTCGGGTTCGCGGTCAGCGACCGGGCGGTGCGCAGCAGCACCGACTGGCGGGCCCGCACGTACGACGAGAACGACGGATACGCCAGGCTCTGCGTCGCCGCCGGTACGGCGGCGGTCGACGCGCTGGTGCAGACGGGTGTGGTCATGACTCCACGCTAGGAGCGCCGACCCCCGCGGTGTATCGCCCGCAGGTCCTGAAGCGGAGTCCCCCTCAGGTTGTAGGGGTGGGGTTGACCGCACCTCCTGAAGGTGGACGAGGGACCGGTCCGTACTGCGGGTTCACCCCTGGGTGACGTCCGGGTGATGCCCTCCGCCGGGTGCCGGAAGAACGGAGCACCCCCCCGCGCGGCGCACGGAGAACTCCCGCGCCGAGCACGGCGAACTCCCGCGCCGAGCACGGCGAACGCCTGCGCGGCGGGGCCGAAGCACCGCCGCGCAGACGTGTGTTGCGTCCCCACGAGCAGACCCATACGAGTTCAGGGCCGGCGGATCCCCAGTGTGCGCGCCGGCCCGCCCCGGCTCACCACAGGGGGGAGAAGTCGATGGCGACGTTCCTGTTGCCCTGCTGGATGGCCGTGAACGCGGAGCCGTTGACCTGGGCGGTGTTGCTCTGGTTCGAGGCGCCGTAGCCGACCGCCTGCTGCTGCGTGGTGGACGAGTTGCCGTTGTTGTTGTGGCCGACCCCGCTGCCGACGACGCCGGCGATACCCGCGTTCGATCCGTTGTCCGCGAAGGCACCGTTGTCCGCGGCCGCGATGCCGGTGAAGAGGGCCGCCGCGAGGGGGATGGCGGTGACGGCGGCGAAAACGCGGGCGGTACGGATGCTTGCCATATTGCTCCTCCAGTACGAGGTACGCACCGGCTGCCTGCCGGAGTACGTGACACTGCGTGAAGCTGCGTGAAGCTGCCTGAACTCTGAGAACTCTGAACTACGGCTGTCTCCAGGGCAGTTGGCCGACCGCCCCGGCGGCTTCTCACGACGTCGCAAGATCAGAATTGCCCACGGACCCCCGGCGAACCACCCCGGAAGCCGCGATTCGCACGCAAGCGTGAGGACAAGTCGATAAACCCCCTTCACTACCTTTCCTGCCCCACAGCCCGCACAGCGCACCGAACCGGACCCGGACCGCCCCAGCCGCTCCCAACCGCCGCAAGGGCTGAAGCGTTCCGCCAAACCCCTGACGCGAATCCCCCGAACGTCGACAAATCACCGCGCACACCCCGGCGCGCCACCCCCTCCCCCTTCCCTTCTTCGAACGTGCATACGAAACTGAAGTCATGGCCACCATCGACCGGCAGGCCACGACGCTGGCCCTCGCACACGCGCTGTCAGCCGCCGAACGCGGACTGGCCGTCATCCCCCTGTCCCGGACGAAACTCCCGGCCCTGCGCTCCCCGCACCGCGCCGACGCACCCGACCCGGCCCGGCCGCGCTGCCACGGCGAGTGCGGCCGCTTCGGCCACGGTGTGTACGACGCCTCCACCGACCCCGCCCGCATCCGCGAACTGTTCGCCGCCGCGCCCTGGGCCACCGGCTACGGCATCGCCTGCGGCCTGCCCCCGTACCACCTGATCGGCATCGACCTCGACACCAAGACCGGCACGGACGCCCCGGCGGCCCTGCGCGAGATCGCCCTGCGCCACCTGTTCACCATCCCGCCCACGGTCGTGGTCATGACCCCCAGCGGCGGCCGCCATCTGTGGCTGAGCGGACCGCCGGACGTCGTCGTCCCCAACTCGGCCGGCCGGCTGGCCCCCGGCATCGACATCCGCGGCGCCGGCGGCTACCTGGTCGGCCCCGGCTCCCGCACCGAACACGGCGTGTACGCCACCGCCCCCGGCACCGCCCACCTCGCACCCGCCCCCTGCCCACGGGCCCTGCTGAGGCTCCTCCTCCCACCGCCCCGCACACCCCGCCACCCCGCGCAGCCGACGACGGGCCGACAGGGCCAGGGCCTGGTGCAGTTCGTCCTCGCCGCGCACGCGGGCCAGCGCAACACCCGCCTGTTCTGGGCGGCCTGCCGGGCCTACGAGAACGGCATCGGCCCCGACCTCGTCGCCCCCCTGGTCGCGGCGGCCGTCGACACCGGCCTCACCGAACGGGAGGCCCGCGCCACCATCGCCTCGGCGGCCCGCCTGGCATGGCACGAGCCGTGACCCGTGGGGGCGCCGTGCCCGCACGGGTGGATCACGGGGAACCGGCACGGCCCCGCGCGAGGGACCGTGCCGGTCTTCTCTCCCTGTCCGCGTGCCTGCGAGCCTCGGCTACGGCCAGACCACCACGCTGTTGCCACCGTAGACCGTGGACAGGGTGGCATCGGACGAGACCAGCGAGACGGACGTCCACGTGCCGTTGAAGTTGATGCCGTCGCTGTTGCCGACACAGGAGTTACCGACCACCGGCACGGTGCCCGTCGTCGTGGTGCCGGCGAATCCGGTCAGAGTGAAGCCGTCGATCTGCTTGTGCGTCCGTGCGTCGTAGGCGATCACGCTGTTCACACTGGAGTGCCTGGGCACCGAGATGTCGTGTGTCTTCTCCCCCTTCGTTCCCTCCCCGGTGATCCAGGTGCAGACCGCTGAGTAGACGTCGGTCGCGTCGTACGAGAACGTCACGCCGGCCGCGGAGTTCTGCAGTTGCTGGTTGTTCCAGCCGAAGGCCGTCTGGACATCGCCCTTGCCGACGAACCCCGTCCCGGTGGCCGGGTCGAAGGTCACGCTGGCCGAGGCCGTCCCCGCGACGGCAAGAGCGGTGACGGCCGCCCCGGCGGCGGCCAGTCCCGCAGTGATCATCCCGCTTCTGTGCTTCATCTGCTTCATGTGCTTCCCCAGTTCGATCATGCGCGGGGACACCCCCGGCACGGCGCCGACACGCGACGGTGAACCCCGTTCCGCTGTCGGGCCGGAGGCACATCGTGCATGAAGTTCGGAAGTTCTGGAATGAGTCGTTTGGGCCCTTGACTGCGAAGAAGGAGTGCGTAGCGCGTGTCCACTCAGTGGGTTTCCTGTGAAGAAACAGTGAAGAAGCGCGGTGAAGAAACGCCTCACAAGGCATGAGTCACCTGCACTGATCCATAGCGGACAGATCCGGACCAAGAACGCGACAGAACCGGACCGGGGAGCCGGAACAGAGCCATACGGAAGGAACACCGCCCTGCCTTGCATGGCTACCTGCGGGTAACCTCGGCAGGTCCCGAAGCCGCGTCGACCGCAACACCGGCGGCCGAGTACTGCTGCGCCATCGCAGGAACAAGGACGTGAGATGCCGAGGTCGAAGCGGAGCCATACAGCGGCCGGATGGCCGGCAGCCGCAATGCTGCTGACGTCTGGATGCGCTGTCCTCGACAGCAGCTCTGCCGATGCCAGAGGGCCGGGTGCGTCCTACGAGCAGGCGTACGCCGACCACGAGCCGTTGCACGTGGTCGGCTACCCCTCCACCGGCTCTTTGCTCGTGATGCAAGAGCTCGTGTGGGACATCGCCGACGGCAGGACGGACGAGCTCCGCAAGCTGGCCACCAGCGACAGCAGTGAGGCAGAGGCCAGAAAGACCGCCGAGAATTGGATCAAGGGTTTCGGCGCCGGCGCCCGCGGAAAAGTGACAGGCGATTTCTACGACAGCGGCTCAGAGCGCCAGGTCGTGGTCCTGTACTTCCATGACTCCCAGCAGGTCAAGGAATTCACCGTTCGACTCGATGGTGACGCGGGCAAGGAGGATTGGCGGGGCCTGATGAAATCGACCGATTTCAAGGACGCCGTCCATGCTCCCGGCTGGGCGCCGAAGGAACTGGGAGCAACGGGCTCCAGGACGAACAACAACAACTGATCGCACGCAGAAGGGCACCCCTCGTCGAGAGACACCCCTTCTTGACCACCACGCTCTGTGAGCTGCGATGCCCGCCACGTGCCCCATGGGTGTGACGATGTCCGCCAAGGTAAGAGCGGCTAATGAGGCCTTGCCGGTGCGGCGTTGCGTGACTCACTGATCGTTTCAGAATGTGGACACGGCGTCATCTGAGGGCGCCCGGCCCGTGCCGCGCGCTCGCCGCCTCGGCTGTGAAAATCACTGTCCGATTGCCGGAACACGGTGATGGAGAGTCCATGTGACAACGACACTCACGTTCCCCGTTCTGCTGCAGCTGCTCGACGAACGGTCGAGCGCCTTCCGCGCCGCGGTCGCCTCCGCGCCCAGCCTCGACGTGCAGGTGCCGACCTGCCCGGAGTGGACGCTGTTCGATCTGGCGCAGCACATCGGCGAGGGGCGCCGCGCCTGGGCCGCCACCGTCGCCGCAGGGTAAGCCTTGTGGGGACTGCATGCGGCGTCTGACACCAGCCGGCCGCAGCTCCAAGTGCCGAACCGAACCAGGTGGGTGGTGCTTCTCGCCGTAGTGCAAACGCCTGTTTGATGGCCGGGGTGGCCGAGTCTGACGACGAGGAGGCTTTCTCCCTGTTGTTCATGTGCGACTTCGACGAGCCCGACGCGCAGGAAGTAGGCCTCGGCATGGACACGCACTGTCTCGTCACGCCCGACCAGGGCACTGCCTACGGCTGTGTACGCGAAGTGGAACTGGACGGCGATGTGCCGCGGGTGACCTTGGACTCCTCGTCCTTGGACGCCCTCGGCCTGGCCGATCCCGTGGTCGAGGCCTTGCTCCGGGCGCCGGCGCCGGACGTGGCGCGCATGCGCGAGGTGCTGCCGCGCATCCTGGGATACGGGCGTCCAGATGCCCGGCCGAGCTTGATCAAGCTGTAGCGCCGTACAGCAGTGGAGTACAGCAACCACAGCGACCGATCATGCTCGGCAGTGCCCTCGAAGGGCCGCGCCACGACCGGTGTGACCGCCAACGGCCTTTCTCCCATAGAGCTACGGATCAAAACGTTCCCCGTGCCCCGGCTGTGCCCGATCGAGCGGGGAACCACGGCGAACACCGGGCAGTCATGGTAGCCGGGCACGAGAACGGCCCCCGACCGAACATCCAGGTCAGGGGCCGTTCCCGCTGCTTTCGCCGCGGAGGCGGTGGGATTTGAACCCACGGTGACATCGCTGCCACGACGGTTTTCAAGACCGTTCCCTTCGGCCGCTCGGGCACGCCTCCCCGCGCCTGCCTGATCGGTGGCGCGGGGACAAGAGTAACGGGTCGGCGCGCGCGTGTGCGGGTCAGTTGTTCCCCGGGGGACGGCCCGCGCGTGCGGGGAAGTCAGTTGTCGCCGACTCGGGAGCCGAGGGTGACCTCGGTCGTGTGCTCCTTGCCGTCGCGCTTGTAGGTGATCTTGACCTGGTCGCCGGGCTTGTGGGTCCAGATCTCGCCGATGAGGGTGGGGCCGGAGTCGATCACCGTGTCGTCGAGCCGGGTGATGACGTCGCCGGGCTCGAGGCCGGCCTTGGCGGCGGGGCCGCCCTGCTCCACGGCGTCGGAGCCGGCGGCGCCCTGGTCGGTGATCTTGGCGCCATTCGTCGAGTCCTCCAGGGAGACCGACGCGCCGATCTTGGCATAGACCGGCTTGCCGGTCTTGATCAGCTGCTTGGCGACGTACGCGGCCTGGTTGATCGGGATGGCGAAGCCCAGGCCGATCGAACCGGACTGGCTGGAGCCGCCGAGTCCGCCGCCGCTGGAGGACTGGATCGCGGAGTTGATGCCGATGACCGCGCCGCGCGCGTCGAGGAGCGGCCCGCCGGAGTTGCCCGGGTTGATGGAGGCATCCGTCTGCAGGGCGCTCATGTAGGACGCCTTGCTGTCGCCGCTGCCGTCGCTGGAGGCGACCGGGCGGTTCTTGGCGCTGATGATGCCCGTCGTCACCGTGTTGGACAGGCCGAAGGGGGCACCGATGGCGATCGTCTCGTCGCCGACGGCCACCTTGTCGGAGTTGCCGAGGACGAGCGGTTTGAGGTCCGACGGCGCGTTCTTGAGCTTGATGACCGCGACGTCGTAGCCCTGCGCGTGGCCGATGATCTCGGCGTCGTACTTCTTGCCGTTGGGGAAGGTGGCGGTGAGCCTGCCGCCGTCCACGGCGTCGGCCACCACGTGGTTGTTGGTGACGATGTGGCCCTGGGTGTCGAAGACGAAGCCGGTGCCGGTGCCGCCCTGGCCGTTGGTGCTCTCGGCCTCGATGGTGACGGTGCTCGGCAGCGCCTTGGCCGCCACGCCCGCGATCGAGCTCGGGTCACGCTTGACCTGCGCGGCGCCGGTGTCGGAGGCGGAGACCGTGGTGGAACTGGTGTCGTCCTTCTTGGCCAGCGTGTAGCCGATGCCGCCGCCCAGGCCGCCCGCGACCAGTGCGGCCACGAGCACCGCGGCGACCAGTCCGCCGCGGCGTCCCTGGGGCTTCGGCGCCGGCTGCTGGTACGGCGAGCCCCAGCCCGACCCCCAGCCGGAGCCGCCCGAGCCGCCTCCCGGGCCGCCCGCCGCGCCGCCACCGGCACCGCCGCCCGGGTAGGCGGGCGTGTGGGGCGGGGGCGGCGGCCAGGAGCCGTCGACGGGCGAGCCGCCGGGGCCGGCAGGACCGGTGGGGCCGTGAGGGTCGGCGCCGGGCGCGGCGGATGCCTGTACGCCGGGGGCCTGCGGTGCCGACGGGGCCGGCGGGTTCTGCGCGTCCGGGGTGTCGGGCCCGTGCGCGGGTGTGCCGGGGGGCGGGGGTGTGGGGGCGCCCCCCTGGGGGGCGGGCGGCTGCGGGGAAGCTGCGGGAGATTCCACCGGCACGGGAGGTGCGGACGGGGCCGGGGGTACCGCGGTGCCCTCGTTCTCGGTGCTCACAGCTCTTCTCCTCGATCCACGGCTGTTGTTGTCGGTCGCACTCGGTCACGCGTCACGCCTGCCGACGACCCGGCGTGCTCCAGCTGTGCATGTGCATCTGTATGTCGTCAGCTTTTCCCACGGGCCGTCAGAGCACCATAAGCGGTGCCTGTGGGTCCGATGGCATTCTTTATATAGGTCATCTCACATGAAACGGACAAATTATCGACGCCCGATCGCTGTCACTCGCACCCCGCCGCAGTGGCACCATGACGCGGTGACCCACGTACGGCAGCACCACATCCAAGTCGTCGCCCACCGCGGAGCCTCCGAGGCCGCCCCGGAGCACACGCTGGCCGCCTACCGCAAGGCCATCGAGGACGGTGCGGACGCCCTCGAGTGTGACGTACGCCTGACCGCGGACGGGCACCTGGTGTGTGTGCACGACCGCCGGGTCAACCGTACGTCGAACGGGCGCGGCGCGGTGTCCGCCCTGGAGCTCGCCGACCTCGCCGCGCTCGACTTCGGCGCCGGGCGGACCCGGGCCTTCTGGCGGGGCCGGGACGAGGAGCCGGACTGGGAGGTGCGGCCGGAGGATCCCGAGGACACCTCCGTGCTCACCCTGGAACGACTGCTCGAACTCGTCGCCGACGCCGGGCGGCGGGTGGAGCTGGCCATCGAGACCAAGCACCCCACGCGGTGGGCCGGGCAGGTCGAGGAGCGGCTGCTGGTGCTCCTGAAGCGGTTCGGCCTGGACGCCCCGGCCTCGGCGGAGGAGTCGCCGGTGCGTGTGATGAGCTTCTCGGCGCGCTCGCTGCACCGGGTGCGGGCCGCCTCGCCGATGCTCCCGACGGTCTATCTGATGCAGTTCGTCTCGCCCAGGCTCCGGGACGGCCGGCTCCCGGCGGGGATCCGGATCGCCGGCCCCTCGATCCGGATCGTGCGCGGTAACCCGGCCTACGTCGAGCGGCTGAAGCGGGCGGGGCACCAGGTGCACGTGTGGACCGTGAACGAGCCCGAGGACGTCGATCTCTGCCTCGGCCTGGGCGTCGACGCCATCATCACCAACCGTCCGGGCGCGGTCCTGCAACAGCTCGGCCGCTGATCGGCCGCGGACCTTGACCGGTGCGACCGGAGACCGCATCCTCCGTTTTCGGCCACGCCTCAAGAAATCCAGCCACATACTGCCGTGTCATGACAGGGAGTGCTCCGGCGCGTTCGCTGTGTGTTCGATCGTTGCGAATGCGTCACCGGACGCGGAATGGCCGGTTTCCGGTTCAGGCCAATGGGGCATTCACACCGTGGCGTGGGGCGAAGGAGGTCTCGGGGGTGGCGTTGGTGGTGGCACAGGAGGTGCCCACGTCGTCGAGCATGGCCGTACCCCATGGCCCTGCGGGCGTGGGGGAAGCCAGGCGCCGGATGCGCGATCAGTTGCGCAGAGGCGGCGTGGCGGAATCGGTCATCGACGATGCCGTACTGATCCTTTCCGAGCTTCTGAGCAATGCGTGCAAGCACGGCCGGCCGCTGGGCGGCATGCCGGCCGGTGACGGTGACGTACGGGCCGCGTGGCGCGTGGACGTGTGCGGTCGGCTGGTCGTCGAGGTGACGGACGGTGGCGGCCCCACCCGTCCGGCCCCGGCGACCCCCTCGGTCACGGCGCACGGCGGGCGCGGGCTGAACATCATCACGGCGCTCTGCGACGACTGGGGCGTACGCGACGACATCCACGGCGAGGTCACGGTGTGGGTGGTCGTCCACGGCGACGTCCACGACCCCGACGCCGGCCGCGTCGGCCACCGTCGCGACGACTTCGCCACCCGCATCGCGGCCCCGGCGGTGGCGGCCCTGCCCGAGCTGGACTTCGCGGACGCCTTCGACGACCTGGACTGACGACCCGGACCAGGGACCGACCGAGCGGCCCGTGGCCCCCGGAGAGGCCGCCACGCGTTCGTACGGGTGCTCCTCCGTTGTCCACATGCGCCGCCTTGTCCACAGCTTCCCGTCGTTGAGGGTGTGAACGACTAGGCTCGCGCCGTACGAGACGAGCCGTAACCGGGAGACACCCAGATGGCCAAGAAGCGACCCCAGACGAAGGCCAAGCGCCCGCAGCTCACGGACGGAGAGATCCCGGTGGTCGGCGCCCGCGAGCCCTGCCCCTGCGGCAGCGGCCGGCGCTACAAGGCCTGTCACGGCCGGGCCGCGGCGCACGCGGTGACCGAGCTGGTGCAGCGGCCGTTCGAGGGACTTCCCGGCGAGTGCGACTGGGTGGCGCTGCGCGAGCTGGTGCCCGCCGCCACGGTCGAGCTGACGCTCCGGGACGGCCTGCCCGAGGGCGTCCCGTCGGTCACCCTGGCCACGGTCCTGCCGATGGCCTGGCCCGCTCTGCGCCGCGACGACGGCTCGGTGCTGCTCGGCCTGCAGAACGACACGGCGTCCGGCGACATCAGCCGCGACCTCGCCGACACCCTCCTGCGCGCCCTGGAGGCCGAGCCCGGCACCCCGGTGCAGGGGCGCCGCGCCCCGACCGAGGGCCCGCGGCTGCAGGACCTGCTCGACGCCGACACACCCTTCGAGCCCGTGGTGCACACGGGCTTCGAGTTCTGGGTCCCGGACGCGGAGAACGCCACGCCGGAGGTCGCCGCGTCCCTGGAGAGGGCCAACGCCGCGGCCATCCCGACCGTGCGGCTGCAGGGCGTCGAGGCCGCGTACTGGTGCGAGACGCCGGAGAAGAACCATCTGCGCTGGGTCATGCCGCATCCGGAGGAGCAGCTGCTGGACGCCCTCGCCCGGCTGCACGCGGCGGGCCGCTCGAATCTCGGTGAGGGCACCCGCCTGGTCGGTTCCTTCCGCGCCCACGGCCTCACGGTGCCCGTGTGGGACCTGCCGCGCGAAGTCGGCGCGCAGGACGTGGAGAAGCCGGCCGCCGAGTTCGCCGAGCGGCTGGCCGCCGCGCTGGCCACGGACGCGCCGCTGACCGCCGACGAGCGCCGGGCCCGCGGCGGCCTGACCAACCGGCAGGTCACCCTCAGCTGATCCGCCGGCCCACGGATCCGCCGATACTCCGGTTCCACCCGCTCCGGCCGATCCACCCGGTCCGGCCGGTCCATTTCGATCCGGCCGGTCCACCGGCCCCCCGACCGATCCCCGGCATCGGCTGACCGACCGGTCAGCCGAGACATCTCGTGCGGAACGGGTGACTCCAGTCACAACTCCTGGGCCGGACAGGCGAGTCGGTGACCGGAAAGGCAACCCAGAAGGTGACTGGAAAGCCGGGATCGAATTTGCGAACCGCCGATCTCTTGTTACCGTTCCAGTAGCCCGGTTGCTGGTGCATCCCCCGTCGCCAGCAACCGGGTCTTTCCGTCCGCGTCGTCGCTCACCGAGCGCAGCCGAGCATCAACCGCCTGTTCTCGCCGGTGAGTTGCTCCCCGAACGCAGCAGCAGCGGACCGCGCCCGCCGCGATCGTTCCGTCCGTCCCGTCCGGCGAACTCCGCGACGGCGCTGTAGGCGGACGGCAGTCCCCGGGTGTGCTCCCGGGGCGTCTCACACGTCCCCGGCTCGTCGGCGCCGTCCAGGGCGCAGTGCGTCTGCACGGTACGGTCGCCGGGGCCCATGAAGGTCAGGGCGGCGTCCAGGGGTTCGCCGCTCGCGTTGCGGTAGTAGGTGCGCCCCCAGCTCTCGGCGCCCTGAGTCAGCACGCAGGTCTGCGCCTCGATGCCCTCGGGCGAGGAGACCTCTGGGCCGCAGCGGGCGGCGGTCGCCAGGCCCAGGCCGAGCAGTGCAGGGGTCGGCGTCCCGCTCGAGCGGGGCGGGCCGGGTTCGGCGGACGGCACCTTGCCGTCGCCGCGCGGCTGGGGGCGTACGGCGGAGGGCGCGCCCGCACCGCCCCGGTCGCCGACCTGACCCGCGGACGCCACGGCCAGCGGCAGCGCGAAGGCGCACGCCACGACGGCCACGAGGGCGTAGAGGCGAACGCGCCGGGCATCCAGCCGACCGCGCCACGCGGACCGGCTTCCGCGCCCGCTCTCCCGCCGAGGTCCCCGCCGCGCGTCCTGCCGAGGCTCCCGCCGACGCCCCCGATCGCCTGCCCGCCCGCTGTCCCGCCGACTGTCCCGTCCGCCTCCGCGCCCGGTTCCCCGCCCGCTTCCCTGTCCCTCGGAATGACGCAGCATGAAGGGACGATAACGATCAGATCGGGCATACGACCCCGGCGCGCCCGACGCCCCTACAACTCGGGCGCGCTCACACCCGTACGAGTGAGGGCGTCCACGACCGCGTCCACCACGGCCTCCACATCCGGCACCCACGGCGACGCGGACCCGGGCAGCGGGGCGCGCTCCCAGCGGATCTGCCCGGCCCCGGTCTCGGAAGGGGGCAGGGGGAGATAGCCGCCCTGGCCGTGGAAGCGGAGCGAGCCGGGCACGAAGTCCTTGGCGTGGAGGAGCTCGCCGAGCTGCTCCAGGGAGTAGGGCTTCACGAGGATCGACCAGCGCGTGGGCGAGGCCACGACCGGGCCGAGCCGCATGCCGACGCGGTCGAGCGCGCCGAGAGCACGGGCGGCGGCGAGGGCCGGCAGGCTCACCGCGCAGGGGGCCGTGCCACCGGTGGCCAGGATGATCGGCGCGGTGGGCCGGTTGGTCCACCACCAGCCCACCATCCGGGCGTCGGTGGTGGCCGCCAGGAGACCGGGGTCGAAGGGGTGTGCGCCGGGCACTGTGCACTCGGGGTCGGGGCAGCCGCAGCGGCCGGGGTGCCGCGGGTCCGGTGCCACGCCCGGGAGTACCGGCCACCGCCACTGGGTCGCGAAGGTCAGGGCCGCGCTGATCGACTCAGGCCTCCCGTCGCTGCGCCGGGACAGGAGCCTGCGTCGCCTTCCGGGGATCTCGCGCATGAGCGCTCGTTCCTTTCCGTTGCACCGCTGGCAACACCGTGGGCCACATCACACCATGGGTCGATCACTTCACTGTGCGTACCTGTTGGCGCATCACGCCCCTGCCTTCAGGCGGGGGTACCCCTATGGGCCGAGCATTGGCTGCTTTCCGCGGCAGCCCCGTCCGTGCGTCTACCAGGAGCACGGGCGTGGCGTGGGGTGGCGGAGCATGGCGTTTTGCTGTCGCGCGTTCTGCTCTCCGCCGCCGTCACGCGAGGATGGGGCACGGTCGTCGGTGGCTAAGACGCCCGGGTCCATCACCAGGTTCCGGGTGGCTCTCAACCACCCCTGGCCTTCTCCGAGTACGTACCCATCACGACCGCTGTGACGCTCTGTGGAGCAAACCCAGTCGACCGCAATAGACCGTTACCCGAGGCAGTTTCAAGCCAACTTGGTTGTTGCGCAAGGGGGCTGAAGGAAGACCCGTCCGGCTCCTGGACACCAGGAATCCCGGCAGGACAATGCTGGACATCCCCTCACGAGTGCGTGTACATGTGGAGACACTGCTGGCGGCGCAGAAGACATGGGGGTTTGCGATGCTTTCGAGCAGTACGCGCCGGTCGGAAAGCCGGACGCCATGAACGCCCCTCACCCTTCGAAAGTGGCTGGAATCGATTCAACGGTTCCCGCTCCCGCACACACTGTCCCGCCCGTCCCCTCAGCCCCGGGCACCTCTCCGGCCGCCACCGCGCACGGCGCGCACTCCCCTCACACCCCGTACCCGCCGGGGGCCCTGCTGCAGGACCGGCTCGCCGGCTGGGTCTCCGACCTGACGACCCTGCACGAGCTGACCGAGCGGCTGGCCCGTACGGACCGGCTCGACGCCGCCCTGAAGGAACTCCTGCGCGCCGGTGCCGCCCTGGTGGGCGCCCGGCGCGGTCTCGTCGTCCTGGAACCGGACGACGGACTGGGCCCCCGCACCACCATCGGGCTGGGTCTGGCCCGCGCCGATCTCGGGCACATCGAGACCGTGCCGCGCGGCGCGATGCCGTACGGCGCGCTCCTCGACACCGCCGCCGGACTGCCCGGCGGCACCGGCGAGATCGTGCGCCCCGACCTGTTCGCCGAGGACGGCCTCGACCCCCGCCACCGGGAGGTCGCCGTCCGCCTCGGCTACGCCGCCGGCTACGCGCTGCCCCTGTCCACCGAGGCCGCCGGCCGCCTCGGCGCCGCCCTGTGGCTCTACGACGAGCCCGCCGAACCCGCCGAACGCCCGCGCCACCTCGCCGGTCTCTACGTCCGCTTCGCCACCGAGCACTTGGCGCGCCTGCTCGACTGCGAGCGCACGCGCGCGTGCATGGCGACGATGTACGAGGAGCTGCTGCCCACCCGGCTGCCGCGGGTCCCCGGGGTCCAGCTCGCCGCCCGGCACCGCACCGGCCCGCGCGGGGGCGGCGACTGGTACGACGCGCTGCCGCTGCCCGAGGGCGCGCTCGGTCTCGCGGTCGGCTCGGTCACCGGCTCCGGCCCCGGCGCGGTCGCCGCGATGGGCCGGCTGCGCGCCTCCCTGCGGGCGTACGCGGTGATGGAGGGCGAGGACCCGGTGGCCGTCCTCTCCGACCTCGAACTGCTGCTGCGGCTGACCGAGCCCGCCCGCTCCGCCACCGCCCTGTTCGCCTACTGCGAGCCGGAGCTGCGCCGGATCACCCTGGCCGGCGCCGGGCACAGCCCTCCGCTGCTGCTCGGCGGGCCGCGCACGGAGTTCGTGGAGACGTCCGTGTCCGCGCCGCTGGGCATGCTCGCCTGCTGGGAGGCGCCCAGCGTGGAGTTCCAGGTGGCCGCGGGCGAAACGGTGCTGCTGTACACCGACGGGCTGCTGCACCGCACCGGCGACCCCGTCGACCGCGCCTTCGCCCGGCTGCACGCGGCGGCGGCGAGCGTCCCGCGCGCGGTGCGCCACGACGTGGGGGCGGTCGCCGACCACGTGCTGCGCACGGTCCTGCCGGACGGCCTGGACAGGACCGACGGCGCGGAGGACGTGGCACTGCTGGCGGCACGCTTCGACTAGGGCTCCACCAGGGCTCCGGGGTTCGAGCGGTGCTCCCGGCGGTTCGAGCGGTGCTCCCGGCGGTTCGAGCCGTGCTCCCTGCGGTTCGGCCGGTGCTCCCGGTAACAGGTGCTGCCGCCTCGGGCCCCTTCCGCACGACCGTACGATGGGGGTGGTCCAGTGCCGTACCTAGGAGGAAGACCGTGTCGGAGGAGCTCACCACCCCGGAGACCCCGGAGAACGAGTCCGAAGAGCCGATCAAGCAGCGCAAGAACGGCCTGTACCCGGGCGTGTCCGACGAGCTCGCCGAGAACATGAAGTCGGGCTGGGCCGACACCGAGCTGCGCGACCTGAAGCCGATCGAGCAGGCGGAGCACACCGCCCGCCGCCGCGCCGCGCTGTCCGAGCGCTTCCCCGGTGAGCGCCTGGTGATCCCCGCGGGCAACCTGAAGACCCGCTCCAACGACACCGAGTACGCCTTCCGCTCCTCGGTCGAGTACGCCTACCTCACCGGCAACCAGACCGAGGACGGCGTGCTGGTCCTGGAGCCCACCACCTCCCCGGACGGCACCAGCGGCCACCGGGAGACGCTCTACCTGCTGCCGCGCTCCGACCGGGAGAACGGCGAGTTCTGGCTCTCCGGCCAGGGCGAGCTGTGGGTCGGCCGCCGCCACTCCCTGGCCGAGGCCGAGCAGCTGTACGGCATCCCGGCCTCCGACGTGCGCGAGCTGCCCCAGAAGCTGAAGGAGGCCACCGGCCCGGTCCGCGTGGTGCGCGGCTACGACGCCGGCATCGAAGCGGCCCTGACCGACAAGGTCACCGGCGAGCGCGACGAGGAGCTGCGCGTCTTCCTGTCCGAGCTGCGGCTGGTCAAGGACGGCTTCGAGATCGGCGAGCTGCAGAAGGCCGTCGACTCCACCGTGCGCGGCTTCGAGGACGTGGTGAAGGTCCTCGACAAGGCCGAGGCGACCAGTGAGCGCTACATCGAGGGCACGTTCTTCCTCCGCGCGCGCGTGGAGGGCAACGACGTCGGCTACGGCACCATCGCCGCCGCCGGCCCGCACGCCTGCACGCTGCACTGGGTCCGCAACGACGGCCCGGTCCGCTCCGGCGACCTGCTCCTGCTGGACGCGGGCGTGGAGACGCACACGTACTACACCGCCGACGTCACCCGCACCCTGCCGATCAGCGGCCGCTTCTCCGAGATCCAGAAGAAGATCTACGACGCCGTGTACGAGGCCCAGGAAGCCGGCATCGCGGCGGTGAAGCCGGGCGGCAAGTACCGCGACTTCCACGACGCAGCCCAGCGCGTGCTCACCGCGAAGCTGGTGGAGTGGGGCCTGGTCGAGGGCCCGGTGGAGCGGGTCCTGGAGCTCGGCCTCCAGCGCCGCTGGACACTGCACGGCACCGGCCACATGCTCGGCATGGACGTCCACGACTGCGCCGCCGCGCGCACCGAGACGTACGTCGACGGCACGCTGGAGCCGGGCATGGTCCTCACCGTCGAGCCGGGCCTGTACTTCCAGGCCGACGACCTGACCGTGCCGGAGGAGTACCGGGGCGTCGGTGTCCGCATCGAGGACGACGTCCTGGTCACCGAGGACGGCAACCGGAACCTCTCGGCGGGCCTGCCGCGCCGCTCCGACGAGGTCGAGGCCTGGATGGCGTCGCTGAAGGACTGATACGAGTGTGAATGGCTGAGGGCGAGCGCCAGCCTGCTAACTCGATCGTGTGATGGTCAGGATGACGGGCTTGCGGCACTGGGCAGGGTCAGGGTTGGCGTGATTACGCGATCTGGGACGCCGGGTGCGGCGCCAGCGTGCGAGGCCCCTGCTCCACCGGAGTGATGGGTCAGGGCCTCTCCGTCGCCTTTGGCCGCAACTACAAAGCCGGGTCGTGAGGGACTCTGCCCTTCCGGCTCGGACCACGGACAGGATCCGTGTTGCCGCCTGGTTGCGAAAGCGGACGACCAGTGCGCCCAAGACCGTTCGGGGCGTGCCAATGATCGGGCTCACGCCCGCTCACTGCACAGGAACGGTACCTGACCGCGCGGCAGCCCGGACGTGGAGGATTCCCGGCGGGCGGCCAGGCTGCACGCGCTGCATCGCTGGTTGGCGACGGCGCCCTCCCTGGCGTACGACTACGGCGATCCGCGCGGCCGGATCGAGCTGCGTACGGCGCTGTCAAGCTATCTGGGGCGGGCGCGCGGGGTGATCGCGCCGCCGGAGCGGATCGTGATCACCTCCGGGTATGTGCAGGGACTGGCGCTGCTCACCCGCGTCCTGGACGGCGGCACGGTCGCCATGGAGGACCCCGGGCTGCCCTTTCACCGGGAGGTGGTGCGGCGCAACGGCTCGGGCGTCGCGCCGGTACGGGTCGACGACCGGGGCGCCTGCGCACACGAACTGGGCGAGGGGAGCGCCGTGGTCGTCACGCCGGCGCACCAGTTCCCGACCGGCGTGACCCTGCATCCCGAGCGGCGGCGGGCACTGACCGACTGGGCACGCGCGCGTGGAGGGCTGATCGTCGAGGACGACTACGACGGCGAGTTCCGTTACGACCGCCAGCCCGTGGGCGCCCTCCAGGGCATGGCGCCGGGGCAGGTCGTGTACCTGGGTACCGCCTCCAAGACCCTCGGCCCCGCCCTGCGGCTGGGCTGGATGGTGCTGCCGCCGCACCTACCACGCCTACGACCGGCACGTACGCGCCTGCCGGCTGCGCTACCGGCGCCGCCGCGACCAGCTCCTGGACCGGCTGGGCTCCCGCCATCGCGTGCGCGGGATCGCCGCCGGGCTGCACGCCCTGATCGACGTCGCCGACGAGGACGAGGTGCTGGCCCGCGCGCAGGCGGAGGGGCTCGCGCTCGGCCGCCTGGGCGACCACTGGCACGGGCCCGGACCCGGTGACGGCTCCGGCTCCGCCTCCGGTCCCGGTGACGGCTCCGGTGGCGGCTCCGGTGGCGGCTCCGGTGGCGGCTCCGGCGCAGGGCGGCCGCAGGGGCTGGTCGTCGGCTACGGAACGCCCCGGGAGCGGGCGTATCCCGAGGCACTGGCGGTGCTGGCGAAGGTTCTTGACGGGGCGTGAGCCCTGCTGACCCGTCCGGGCAAGTGGACCACTCGAACGGGCGGCCATTGGGTCTGCCGAGGGGTCCATCCTGCCTCTGGTGTCATCGGTATGACGGTCTCCCTCGTTCCGCCTCCGGGGCCGCAACGGGTCCTGGCCCTCGCTCAGTTGACCAACTCGGTCGGCGACGGCGCCTACTACGTCACCTCGGCGCTCTACTTCACACACGTCGTCGGGCTGGCGCCCGCGCGCGTGGGGCTCGGCCTGACCGTCGCCTGGGCGGTCGGCTCGCTCGTCGGGGTACCCCTGGGGCGGGTCGCGGACCGGCGCGGGCCACGCGGTACGGCGGTGGTGCTGGCGCTGGTGACCGGACTGGCGGTGGCGGCCTTCCTCGTCGTACGCGGCTTCGTGCCGTTCGTGGCCGCCGCGTGCGCCTACGCCGCCGCCCAGTCCGGGCTCGCCGCGGCCCGGCAGGCGCTGCTGGCCGGCCTGGTGTCCGCGGCGGAGCGGACCGGGCTGCTCGCCCACCTTCAGTCGACGCTCAACGCGGGCCTGGCGGTCGGCGCGGGCCTGGGCGGGCTCGCCCTGCACACCGGCACGCGGGCGGCCTACCTGGGCGTGTTCGCGCTGGACGCGGCGAGCTTCCTGCTGTGCGCGGGACTCCTGCTGCGGGTGCCGCCGGTGCCCCCGGCCCGGCAGGCGCCCACGCGTCTCACGGTGCTGCGCGACCGCCCCTACGTCGTCCTGACGCTGCTGAACACGGTCCTGCTGCTGCGGATGCCGCTGCTCAGCCTCGGGCTGCCGCTGTGGATCACCGAGCGGACCGGCGCCCCGGACTGGGTGGTGTCCGCGCTGTTCGTGCTGAACACCGGGGCGGCGCGCGCGGTGCGGCATGCGAGCTGGGTGATGCTCGCGGCCTGTGCGGTGTTCGCCCTGTCGGCCCGTGTCCCCGCGCAGGTGGCCGTGGCCCTCCTGGTGGCGGGGGCGGTGCTGCAGGTGGTCGCCGAGATGGGGCAGTCGGCGGGCGCCTGGCAGTTGTCCTTCGACCTGGCGCCGGCCGGACGCACCGGCGAGTACCAGGGCTTCTTCGGCACCGGCGTCACCGTGGCCCGCACCCTCGGCCCGCTGGTGCTGACCTCGCTGCTGGTGCAGTGGGGCACGCCCGGCTGGCTGCTGCTGGGCGGCGCGACGGCGGCGGCCTCGTACGCGATGGGCCCGGCCGCGCGCCGGGCCGCGCCGGCGGACGGCGCTGCCCCGGGCGCCGGACTCGCTACACCGCCACCAGCGGTGCGCCGTGCCGCCACTTGAGGATCTTGTCGAAGCTCACCACCGCACCGCCCCGGCCCGGCTTGTTGCCGATGTGGACGTGGTCGGCGAGCTCCTGGATGAGGCACAGGCCCCGGCCGTGCTCGGACTCGGCGTGCGCGGGGCGGATCGGTGCCCTTCGGACGGTGGGAGAGAAGCCGGGGCCCGCGTCGGCGACCTCGATACGGCACTTCTCGCCGTCGAGGTAGGCGGTGACGCGGTAGGCCTCGCCGCCGCCGTCCTCGCCGTCCCCGCCGTGCTCGACGGCGTTCGCGCAGGCCTCGCTCAGCGCCACGGACAGGTCGTAGGAGATGTCGGGGTCGACGCCCGCGGTCTCCATCGTGCCGAGGAGCAGCCTCCGGGCGAGCGGCACGCTGGCAGCGTCACGCCGTAGATGGAGGGACCACCAGATGCTCATGCTCCAGCCTCCTGGCCGCGGCTCGACATACCGATACGTATTGCCCTTCGTGCCCGGCCGTAAGCACGGAGTTGACGACGGACCGCTCGATCGGCGGATGCGGCGGGGGCGGAATCGGTGTATGCGAGCTCGGACTGCGGCCGGAAGACAGCTGGAAGACGGCGGGTGGGACGGCACTTGGCCGGCCGCAGGAAGGCCGTCGGAAGACAGGGGACGCCGGGTCACGGAGGACAGAGGGTGACCAGACGGACGTACCGCATCTTGTGGACCTGCCGTACGCACCGTGGCCGCCCAGTGGGATGATGAGCCCGCCATGTCTGCCCCCCACTCGCGCACGGCACACGCCGGACGCGATCTCCGGATGCTGCGGGCCGCGGTGTTCGCCGCGGTCTGCGTCGTGCTGGCCGCGGCCGGTCACACGCTGGCCTCCTGCGCCACGGTGCCGCTGTGGACACTGGGCGCGGGCTTCCTGGGGGCCCTTCTCGTGGTGGTGCCGCTCGCCGGGCGGGCGCGCTCGCTGCCGGGGATCGCGGCGCTGCTCACGGTCGGGCAGATCGTGCTGCACACGCTGTTCGGGCTGGGGCAGTACGGCATGGCGGGCATGGGATCGTCCGGATCGACGTCCTTGGGCTCGGCGTCCTCGGGATCGGCGCAGGCCGTGTCCGACGCCGGGCTCGTGGAACAGGCCGCGCGGTACCTGTGCGGCACCGGCCCGGCCGGGATCACCCCGGCCCGCGCGCACCGGATCCTCGTGGACGCGCACCTCTACCCCGGGCCCGCCCCGGGCACCTCGGCCGTGCACCACCCGGCGGACGCCCTGTCCGTCACCGGTTCGGCGGCCTCGCTGCTGCCGTCCCTGCCCATGCTGCTCGGTCACCTGCTCGCCGGACTCGTCGCGGGCTGGCTGCTGCGCCGCGGCGACCTCGCCGTGCTGCGGCTGATCGAGCTGTCGGCGCACGGAGTCGTGGAGGGCGCACTCGTACGCTCCCTGCGCGGGGCGCTCGCGCTGGTGCGCGCCTTGTGCGCGGGGCTGCCCACGGCGCCCGCGACCGGCCCGCGTTACACGCGCGCCGCCGACACCCCGGCCCACGCACCGCGCTCTGCCGCGCTCCAGCACACGGTGATCCGCCGCGGCCCGCCGACCGCCGCCCTCGCCCTCGCCGCCTGACACGACGCGACCAGCACCCACAGGACACAGGACCGCCATCGAGCGGGTTCCGCCGGAGGGAGCGGCCGCCGTCGTGCGGCACGCGCGCGCGTGCCCGTTTTCCGGGGAATCCGCCCCCATGCACCGGCGGTCAGCCCTGCGCACGCGCCTCCCTCTTCACCACCGGCACGCACACCGGCATCCGCCGGACCGCGACCGGTGTCCACCGGAACCCACTCGAAGCGGAGTGCACCTGTCATGAAGGCCATCAGCCGCAAGACCACTCGCCTCGTCACCGTCGGCGCCCTCGCGGGCACAGCCGTCCTCGCCGTGTCCGTCCCCGCGTTCGCGCACGTCACCGTGCAGCCCGAGGGCACGCCCGCCAAGGGCGGCTACGCCGTCGTCGACTTCAAGGTCCCCAACGAGCGCGACAACGCCTCCACCACCAAGGTGGAGGTCAACTTCCCGACCGACCACCCGCTGGCCTCGGTGATGCCGGAGCCGATCGACGGCTGGAAGATCGACGTCACCAAGTCGAAGCTGGCCAAGCCGATCGAGATGCACGGCGAGAAGATCGCCCAGGCCGTCACCAAGGTCACCTGGACCGCCGACGGCGACGGCATCGAGCCGGGCTACTTCCAGAAGTTCCCGCTCTCCATCGGCCAGCTGCCCGAGGACACCGACCAGCTCGTCTTCAAGGCGCTCCAGACGTACTCCAACAAGGAGGTCGTCCGCTGGATCGAGGAGCCGCAGAAGGGACAGCCCGAGCCCGACAACCCGGCTCCGGTGCTGCAGCTGGCCGCGGCCTCGGACGGCGACGCCCACGGGGCGACCGCGCAGAACGCCACCGACGACTCCGAGCCCGCCGCCCAGGACACCACCGCGGCCTCGAAGAGCGGCAGTGACACCACCGCCCGCGTGCTCGGCGTCGTGGGCATCGTGATCGGCGCGGCGGGCGTAGCGTACGGCGTGTTCGCCGGCCGTCGGCGCACCGCCGCCTGACCTGCTCGTCCGTGTCGCGTACCGGGGCCGTGCGACGCTTGCGTACGACCCCGGCACGCGCCGGAGATCTCACATCTGGGACATTTCTCTATGCGTAAGAAGACGTTCGCCGCGGCAGCGCTGCTCGCCGCCGCCACGCTGACCCTCTCCGCCTGCGGCAGCGGCGACAACAGCAAGCCCGCCACCTTCGTCTCCGAGGAGACCTCGCACAAGGCCGCGACGGTCCTCGACCAGCCGTTCGACAAGCCCGATCTGGTGCTCACCGACACCCACGGCAAGAAGTACGACCTCCGCAAGGAGACCGCGGGCCGGCCCACGCTGCTGTACTTCGGCTACACCCACTGCCCCGACATCTGCCCGCTGACGATGAACAACCTGGCCGTCGCCAAGAAGGCACTGCCCAAGGCCGAGCAGGACAAGCTGCGGGTGGTGTTCGTGACCACCGATCCCGGCCGCGACACCCCGGCCGAGCTCGGTACCTGGCTCAAGGGCATCGACGCCCAGTTCATCGGCCTGACCGGTGACTTCCCCACCATCCAGGCCGGGGCGCGCAGCGTCGGCATCAGCATCGAGCCGACGAAGAAGGACAAGAACGGCAAGCTCGTCTCGGTGCACGGCACCCAGGTGATGGCCTTCTCGCCCAAGACCGACCGGGGCTATGTGGTCTACGGCGAGGACACCACCGTCGACGACTACACCAAGGACCTCCCCAAGCTCATCAAGGGGGAGAACCCGTGAGGCGCCCGGGTGCCGCGGCCCCCTTCGTCATCGGTGCCGTCCTGGCCGGAACACTCCTGCTGACCGGGTGCGGCGGTTCGGCCTCCGGCTCCGAGTCCGGCGGCGGCAGCGCCGAGCTGTCCGTCGACTCCTCCTACATGCCTCAGCCGGTCTCGGACTCGATGGCCGCCGGTTTCCTGACGATCGTCAACAAGGGCGACGCCGTGGACGAGCTGACTTCGGTCACCAGCGACGCCGCCGGCGACGTCACCGTGCACGAGACCGTCGGCGGGGCGATGCGCCAGGTGGACCGTCTCGCCGTCCCCGCACACGGCCGGCTGGTGTTCCGCAGCGGTGGGAACCACCTGATGTTCGACGAGCTCAAGCGCAAGCCCGAGCAGGGCCAGACGGTCACGGTCGACCTGCACTTCGCCAAGTCCGGCGACCTGAGGGTTGAGATGCCGGTGAAGTCCGCCACGTACAACCCCGCGACCGGACACTGAGGGAGGGACCGCCTTGACGCAGACCACCGCCCCCCGCATCCGGACCCTGGTGCTGCTGCTCCTCGCCGTCACCGGCATGCTCCTGGCCGGTGCCGGACCCGCCTCCGCGCACGCCGCGCTGACCGGCAGCGACCCCCAGCAGGGGGTGGTGGTCGACAAGGCACCCACCCAGGTCTCGCTGACCTTCTCCGAGAAGGTCGCCATGAACGACGACTCACTGCGCGTCCTCGACCCCAAGGGCGCGCGCGTCGACACCGGGAACCCCGCCAACGTCAGCGGCACCACGTACGCCGTCCGACTGCGCGCCGGGCTGTCCGACGGCACCTACACCGTCACCTACCAGGTGGTCTCCGCCGACAGCCACCCCGTCGGCGGCGCCTACACCTTCTCCGTCGGCGCGCCCTCCAAGACCTCGGTCGCGGTCGGCGGCCAGGAGGTGGGCGGCGGAATCGTCGGCCTGCTGTACGGGCTGGGCCGCTACGTCTCGTACGCCGGATTCATCGTCCTGGCCGGCGGCGCCGCCTTCGTACTGGCCTGCTGGCGGCGCGGAGCCGGGGTACGGGTGCTGCAACGGCTCGTCGTCTCCGGCTGGGTGGCGCTCACCGCGGCCACGCTCGCGCTGCTGCTCCTGCGCGGCTCCTACACCACCTCCGGGAAGGTGGGGGACGTCTTCGACCTGGACCTGCTCGGGCAGGTGCTCCAGACCAAGACCGGCGCCGCCCTCGTCTCCCGGCTGCTGCTGCTCGCCGCGGCGGCCCTGTTCGTGGCGGTGCTCTTCGGGGCCCACGAGAAGCGGGACGACGAGGAGAAGCGCGATCTGGCCTTCGGGCTCGCGATCGGCGGCACCGTGGTCGCCGCCGGCCTCGCCGCGAGCTGGGCGATGGCCGAGCACGCCTCGGTCGGCCTGCAACCGGGCATCGCGATGCCGGTCGACGTCGTCCATCTGCTGGCCGTGGCCGCCTGGCTCGGCGGGCTCGTCGCGCTCCTGGTCGCGCTGTACGGGGCGCCCGCGGACGCCCCGGTCGAGGCCTCGGCCGTACGCCGCTTCTCCCGCGTCGCCTTCGGGTCCGTGCTCACATTGGTCGCCACCGGCACCTACCAGGCCTGGCGTCAGGTCGGCACCTGGTCCGCACTGACCGGCACCCGCTACGGGCAGCTGCTCCTGGCCAAGATCGGGCTCGTGCTGCTGCTGGTCGGGCTCGGCTGGTTCTCCCGGCGCTGGACGGGACGGCTGGCGCAGACGGCGACCGGGGCCGTGACCGAGGCGGAGACGACGGGGCGTACGAGCCCTGCCGTGGAGGGGACGCAGGAGGCGGAGCGGAAGGAGACCGCGGCCGTACGCAAGGGTGCGACGGGCGCGGCGAGCTCCGCCGACGGCGACTCCGGGGGGACGAGCTCCGCCGACGGTGACTCGGGCGGAACGCGCTCCGCCGAGGGCGACTCCGGCGGCGACTCCCGGCGGGCCGCCCAGCTCGCCCGGCAGCGGGCCGCCATGGACGCGGCACGGCAGAAGCGGCTGCGTGACGCCGATCCTCACCGGTTCGGGCTGCGCCGCTCCGTGCTGGCGGAAGCCGGTGTCGCCGTCGTGCTGCTGGCCGTCACCACCGTGCTGACCCAGACCGAACCCGGCCGCACCGAGGAGGAGGCCAAGGCCGCCACGACCTCCTCGGCGGCTTCCTCGAACTCCTCCTCGTCCTCCGCGGGGGCGGTCACCCTCGACATGACCTTCGACACCGGCGGCCAGAACGGCAAGGGCGTCGTACGGCTCGACATCGACCCCGCGCGGGTGGGCGGCAACGAGCTGCACGTCTACGTCCAGCGGCCCGACGGGCAGGCGTTCGACATCCCCGAGGTCAAGGTCGCCTTCACCCTGACCGCGAAGAAGATCGGGCCGCTGCCGGTGGCCCCCGACCACATCACCACCGGGCACTGGGCGGCGAGCGGAGTGCAGATCCCCATGGCCGGCGACTGGAAGGTCGCCGTGACCGTGCGGACATCCGACATCGACCAGGTGACCGTCACCAAGAACGCGCAGATCGGCTGAGCACCACGATGACCGAACAGTCCAGCCCGAAGGCCCGCCCCAAGGCCTCCAAGGCCGCCACACCCGAGGGATCCAAGGCCGCCGTGCCCACGGCCTCCAAGGCCGGGACCAAGGCCTCGAAGGCCATGCCCGAGCCGGCCGTCCCGGGCCTGCCCCGGCAGTCCGCCTCCGAGGAGAACGGCTCACCCGCCGCAGCCACCCCGCTCACCTCGCTCGGCTCGAACCGGGCGATGTTTCACGGGAAACATCAGCCGGGCATCACCGACGCCCTCCAGGCCCGTGGCCACCTCGTCGCCTTCGACCTTGCGGCAGGCGCGGGCCGCAAGGAGGCAGCCGCGCTGCTGCGCCGCTGGTCGGCGACGGCCGAGCGGCTGATGGCGGGCGAGCCGGCCACGCACGACGACACCGACGTCGCCCGGGACGCCGGTCCCTCCTCGCTCACGATCACCTTCGGCTTCGGCCACAGCTTCTTCGACCGCACGGGCCTGGGGAAGCAGCGGCCGGCCGCCCTCGACCCGCTGCCCGACTTCTCCTCCGACCACCTCGACAAGGCCCGCAGCAACGGCGACCTCTGGGTGCAGATCGGTGCCGACGACGCACTGGTCGCCTTCCACGCCCTGCGCGCGATCCAGAAGGACGCGGGCAGCGCCGCCCGGCTCCGCTGGCAGATGAACGGCTTCAACCGCTCCCCGGGTGCCACCGCGCAGCCCATGACGGCCCGCAACCTGATGGGTCAGATCGACGGCACCCGCAATCCCGAGCCCTCCGACGCCGACTTCGACCAGCGGATCTTCGTCCCCGCGAACGGCGAGCCGGCCTGGATGGCGAACGGCTCCTACGCCGTCGTACGCCGCATCCGCATGCTCCTCGACGACTGGGAGAAGCTCTCGCTCACCCAGCAGGAGAACGTCATCGGACGCCGCAAGTCCGACGGCGCGGCGCTGAGCGGGGGCACCGAGACGACCGCCATGGACCTGGAGAAGACGGGCGAGGACGGCTCCTATGTCGTCCCGATCAACGCCCACGCCCGCATCACCCGGCCCGACCAGAACGGCGGCGCCGCCATGCTCCGGCGCCCGTTCTCCTACCACGACGGCTTCGGCGCCGACGGCACCCCGGACGCGGGCCTGCTGTTCATCTGCTGGCAGGCGGACCCGCTGCGGGGCTTCGTGCCGGTGCAGCGCAAGCTGGACCGGGGTGACGCGCTGTCCCAGTTCATCCGGCACGAGGCGAGCGGACTGTTCGCCGTGCCGGGCGGGGCGGCCAAGGGCGAGTACGTGGGGCAGCGGCTGCTGGAGGGATGAGAGCCGTCCTCCGAGGGAGGGTTCGCGTCCTCCACAAGGGAGGGCGCGGTGGGTCACCCATGGGAGGGGCGCACATGAGACACATGGGCCGAGTCCGGTCAAGGCCATTAGGGTGAGGACATGCCAGCGAGCTATGCGTATCTCGGCCCCGAGGGCACCTTCACCGAGGTGGCCCTGCGTACGCTTCCCGAGGCGGCCACCCGGGAGTTGGTCCCGTACGTGTCGGTGCAGTCCGCGCTGGACGCGGTCCGCACCGGTGACGCCGAGGCCGCGTTCGTGCCGATCGAGAACTCCGTCGAGGGTGGCATCACCACGACGCTCGACGAGCTGGTCGCGGGCCAGCCGCTGATGATCTACCGCGAGGTACTGCTGTCGATCACCTTCGCGCTGCTGGTCCGGCCCGGCACCAAGCTGTCCGACATCAAGACGGTCACCGCCCACCCGGCCGCCCAGCCGCAGGTGCGCAACTGGCTGAGGGCCAACCTGCCGGACGCCGTGTGGGAGTCCGCCGCCTCGAACGCGGACGGCGCGCGCCTGGTCCAGGAGGGCCGCTACGACGCGGCCTTCGCCGGTGAGTTCGCGGCCGAACGGTACGGGCTGGAGCCCCTCGAGACGGGCATCCACGACGCGGAGAACGCGCAGACCCGGTTCGTGCTGGTCGGCCGGCCCGCCCGGCCCGCCGCGCCCACCGGCGCGGACAAGACCTCCGTCGTCCTGTGGCAGCGCGACGACCACCCCGGCGCCCTGCGCGATCTGCTGGGCGAGTTCGCCTCCCGTGGCATCAACCTCATGCTGCTGCAGTCCCGGCCGACCGGCGCCGGCATCGGCAACTACTGCTTCTGCGTCGACGCCGAGGGCCACATCAGCGACCGCCGGATGGCGGAGACCCTGATGGGCCTGAAGCGGATCTGTCTGCAGGTGCGTTTCCTCGGCTCCTATCCGCGTGCGGACATCGGGGTGGCGGACGTACGGCCGCCGTCCACGGGGACGTCGGACGGGGAGTTCACGGCGGCGGCGGACTGGGTGGCACGCTGCCAGGACGGCCGTTTCTAGCCGCTTCTGACCGAGTGCGACCGGTCCTACCTGCAGATCTTCGTTATCCACAGAAGTTATCCACAGGTGCCCTGATCGACCTGGGGACAAGTCGACACCACGCAGCGACCCGGTCGACAAATCGCCCTACGGCTCGCAAGCCGGGCCATCACCCCGTAGGTAACCCTTCGTCCACCCGTTTCCTTCGGTTCATCTCTTGGGGCGACCCCTTTCCACCCGAAAGTGGGTGTCAGGCCGGTTTGTACTGGGAATTCTTCCTTCCGGCCGACGCTTCCGGAGTGATCAATTCCGGAGTCCACAGATCTTGCACACAGCCTGTGGATAACTTTCCGGAGGACGTGGATCCCTGTGGACAACACAGGCGCCAAGTCCCGTTCCGCACAAGGAAATCCAGTCAACCAGGCATCCGCGACCTGCCCCCTTCCGGGGAGCAGAGCATCTCTTTATTGACACACTGCGCAATTCATCCATAACGGTGCGTACGGCCGTGTACGGCATCGAGACGCGCGGTTCGGAATACAGGGTCGTGAGCGGGAACGCCGCACCGGTAGCCTTGACCGCGTGATTGACCTTCGCCTGCTCCGTGAGGACCCTGACCGTGCGCGCGCTTCCCAGCGCGCCCGTGGAGAGGACGTCGCGCTCGTCGACTCCCTCCTGTCTGCCGACGAGCGGCGCAGGTCGTCCGGCGTCCGCTTCGACGAGCTGCGCGCCGAACAGAAGGCGCTGGGCAAGCTCATCCCCAAGGCCACCGGTGACGAGAAGGCCGAGCTGCTGAAGAAGGCGAGCCAGCTCGCCGCCGACGTCAAGGCGGCCGACGCCGAGCGCGACGCGGCGGACACCGAGACCCAGGAGCTGCTGCTCCAGCTCGGCAACCTCGTGCATCCCGACGTGCCCGTCGGCGGTGAGGAGGACTTCGTCACACTGGAGACGCACGGCACGATCCGCGACTTCGCCGCCGAGGGCTTCGCACCCAAGGATCACCTGGAACTCGGTCAGCTCCTCGGCGCGATCGACGTGGAGCGCGCAGCGAAGGTGTCCGGTTCGCGCTTCTACTTCCTCACCGGTGTCGGTGCCCTGCTGGAGCTGGCCCTGGTGAACGCGGCGATGGCGCAGGCCACCGCGGCCGGCTTCACCCCGATGCTGACCCCGGCGCTGGTCCGCCCCCAGTCGATGGCCGGCACCGGCTTCCTCGGCCAGGCGGCCCAGGACGTCTACCACCTCGACAAGGACGACCTGTACCTGGTCGGCACGTCCGAGGTGCCGCTGGCGGCCTACCACATGGACGAGATCATCGAGGCCGAGCGCCTGCCGCTGCGCTACGCGGGCTTCTCGCCGTGCTTCCGCCGCGAGGCCGGCTCGCACGGCAAGGACACTCGCGGCATCTTCCGCGTGCACCAGTTCGACAAGGTCGAGATGTTCTCCTACGTCGCCCCCGAGGAGTCGCAGGAGGAGCACCGGCGGCTGCTGGAGTGGGAGAAGCAGTGGCTGACCTCGCTGGAGCTGCCCTTCCGCGTCATCGACGTCGCCTCGGGTGACCTGGGCTCCTCGGCCGCGCGCAAGTTCGACTGCGAGGCGTGGATCCCCACCCAGGGCAAGTACCGCGAGCTGACCTCCACCTCGGACTGCACCGAGTACCAGTCGCGCCGGCTGCAGATCCGGGTCCGCGACGGCAAGCAGGTCAAGCCGCTGGCCACGCTCAACGGCACGCTGTGCGCCGTCCCGCGCACCATCGTCGCGATCCTGGAGAACCACCAGCAGGCCGACGGCTCCGTGCGCGTGCCCGAGGTGCTGCGTCCCTACCTCGGCGGCCGGAAGGTCCTGGAGCCGGTGGCCAAGTGACCGCCCCTGCTCCCGAGGCCGCCGGCGAGATGTCCGGCGGCCTCCCCTACCGGCTGATCGCGACCGACCTGGACGGCACGCTGCTGCGCTCCGACGAGTCGATATCGCCCCGCACCCGTGAGGCGCTCGCCGCGGCCACCGCGGCGGGTGCCGCCCACATCGTGGTCACCGGCCGTGCCGTCCCCTGGACCCGGCACATCCTCGACGACCTCGGCTACCGGGGCCTGGCGGTCTGCGGCCAGGGCGCCCAGGTGTACGACGCCGAGGAGCAGCGCCTGCTGACCTCGGTGACCCTGGACCGGCAGCTGGCCGGGGTGGCCCTGGCCAAGATCGAGGCGGAGGTCGGCCCGCTGTACCTGGCGGCGAGCCGGGACGGCCTGGACGGCGAGGTGCTCGTCGGCCCCGGCTACGCCCTCACGGGTGCGCTGCCGGCCACTCCGTTCACGGACGCCTCGGACCTGTGGAGCGCACCGCTCAACAAGATCTACGTCCAGCACCCGACCCTCTCCGACGACGAGCTCGCCGACGTGGCCCACCGGGCCGCGGGCAGCTTCGTCTCGGTCACCATGGCCGGCGAGGGCATCGTCGAACTCCTCCCCCTCGGACTGTCGAAGGCGACGGGCCTCTCGCTCGCCGCACGACGGCTGGGCCTGAAGGCCGCCGACACGCTCGCCTTCGGCGACATGCCCAATGACATCCCGATGTTCGCCTGGGCCGCGCACGGCGTGGCCATGGCCAACGCCCACGAGGAACTGAAGGCGGTCGCGGACGAGGTGACGGCCTCTCACGAGGAGGACGGCATCGCGGTGGTGCTGGAACGGTTCCTGGGCTGAACTCTCGGTTCTCGCCGGTTCTCGGGTCTGTGCGGGTCTCGGTCTGTGCGGATCTCGGTCTCTGCGGAGGATGCACGGATCGAACGTGCGCGGGGTCTCACCCCCGACCACGGCTTGAGCCAAGCCGGTGCCTTACCACTCGGCCAATCCTCCGGGTGGGCGGCCCACGCGACAGCGGATCGCGTGCTCGAAGCGGCCGCCCCGGGCAGCTCCCCGTGCGGGGCGGGCTCGACGGAGCGGTGAGGACTACTCCGGAGCCCGCCGCGGGCTGCCCTGTCGGGAGCTGGGCGTACTGCCGTGCATGGACATCGCCACAGCTCCTCTCCCAGAACGTGGCGCCGGCTCGACCCGGCGCTGCGGACTCCACCACTGTGCCGTCCCGGCGCCCACCGTCGCCACCGAATTAAACGCGCACCGAGCGATGGCTCAGCGCCGCCGCCACCCGCGCCGGCGGACCTTGCTGAAGAACCATCCCGCGGGCGGCTCGTCGGACCGCCAGGGCTGCGGTTCGGGTGCCTCGCGGCGCCAGCGGGCGGCGAGCATACGGGCCCGGGCGGACGGCTCGGTGCTCTCGGCGGCCCGTATGAAGTCCGCGTCGAGGACCACGTCGTCCCACCCGTCGCCGGTGGCCCCACGGCCGTCGTGCTCCGGCGTCTCGCCTGCCATCCCGGCCTCCTGGTCGTCCGTCCGCTGTGCCCAGTGTGCGCGCGTGGAGGTGAAACCTCCGTCAAGGCCGGGGTGAGGACCGCCCGGTGACCGGGCGAGGCCTCACTCCTCCCCGGCGAGGGTCAGGGCCCGCAGCTTCTGCCCGGCGTACCAGGTGGCCAGCACGGTCACCAGCACCAGCAGCACCGTCGCCGTCGGCAGCCCGACGTCGGAGGTGACCAGGTCTCCGCCGGCGACCTTGTGCGCCACGGCCAGGGACCACTGCTGGATGCTCAGGGTGCGCGCTCCGGGCACCAGGGAGCCGAACAGTGCCTCCCAGACGAGGGCGTAGACGAGGCCGAAGACCACCGCGTGCCGGGAGACCGTGCCCAGCAGCAGGAACAGGGCCGCGTAGGCGATGGAGGCGACCAGCGCGGCCACCGTGTAGGCCACGGCGATCTGCTGCCCGTTGCCGTTGAGGATCAGCCCGGCGACCAGCGTGGGCACCGCCGAGAAGACCATGGTCACCGCGATCGCCACGATCAGCTTGGTGAGAATGATCGTCGGCCGCTTCAGCGGCTTGGACAGCAGGTACACCACCGAGCCGTCGTCGATCTCCGGGCCGATCGCGCCGGTACCGGCGATGACACCGATGATCGGCACCATGGTGGCGAGCGCGAACCCGCCCAGGACGTTCACCGCCGTCTGGTCGTCGGCGCCGGTGAGCGCGCGGACGACCACCGCGATGACGATCAGCAGCAGCGGCAGCGCGCCGAGGATGAGGGCCCGGCGACGGCCGAGGAGGGCCCGATAGGTGAGCCGGGCGACTGTGGGGTCGTACATATGGGCCTCCTACGCCGCGACCAGGTACGAGAAGACGGACTCGAGGGACTCGTCGGACGGCGAGACCGTGTGCAGCCGGATGCCGTGTTCCCGGGCCACCCGCGGCAGCAGGGCGGTGAACCGACCGAAGTCGACGGCCTGGATGCGCAGCGCGCCCTCGGCGAGGTCGACCTCGATGCCGGACGTCGACGGATCGGCGATCAGCGCGGCCGCGAGGGCGCGGTCGTCGCTGGAGCGCACCAGATAGCGGTGCGGGCGGTCGGTCATCAGACGGCGGATCTTGCGGAAGTCGCCGCTGGCCGCGTGCCGGCCGGCGACCACCACCTCGATGTGCCAGGCGAGCTGCTCGACCTCCTCCAGGATGTGGGAGGAGAAGAGCACCGTGCGGCCCTCGTCGCCCATGCGTCGCAGCAGGTCCATCAGCTGCATGCGCTGGCGCGGGTCCATTCCGTTGAAGGGCTCGTCCAGCAGGAGCAGGGACGGGTCGTGCACGAGGGCGCTGGCCATCTTCACGCGCTGCCGCATGCCCTTGGAGTAGGTGGAGATCTTCCGGTCCTGCGCGTACTCCATCTCGACCGTGGCCAGCGCCTTCTGTGCCGCCTTGGCCCCGAGGCCGTGCAGCTCGGCGTTGGCGACGACGAACTCGCGGCCGGTGAGGAAGTCGTACATCGCCTCCCGCTCGGGGACGACGCCGATGTGCCGGTAGATCTGCTCGTTGCGCCACACCGGCTGCCCGTCGAGAGTGACGGAGCCGGTGGAGGGGGCGAGGAAGCCGCCCATCATGTTGATCAGCGTGGACTTCCCGGCTCCGTTGGGGCCGAGCAGGCCGGTGACGCCGGGGCCGATCGTCATGGTGATGTCGTTGACGGCGACCACGTTGCCGAACCAGCGGGAGACGTGGTCGATGCTGAGGGTCGTCACAGGCCCACCTTCTTGTAGCGGCGCAGCAGGAGGCCGTAGGCACCGGCGATGAGGCCCAGGAGGACGAGGACGTAGACGACGCCTTCTCCGGTGCCGGGGCCGACGGCACCGGGTGCCGCGGAGGTCGCGCCCAGGAAGGCGGTCTGCACGCCGTCGATCAGGGTGACCGGCGAGAACAGGCCGATCCAGGGGATCGCGCCGGTGTTGTTCTGGGCGTCGGCGATGGCCTGGAGGGTGGAGACCGCGCCGTAGGAGATGACCAGCACGGCGATCACGGCCGCTATGCCGAAGCCGCGGCGCGGGGTGACGGCGGCGATGACGAGGCCGATGCCGGCGAAAAGCAGTGAGAGCAGTGCCACGGAGACGAGTCCCTGTGCGAATCCCTTGGTCTGGTCGGCGAAGTCCAGCTTGGCCAGCAGCGCGCCGACGTACAGCACGAGCAGCGGTGCGGCGGTCAGGACGAACATGGCCGAGGCCAGTGCCGCGTACTTGGCGCGGACGTAGTCGGCGGTCTCGATGGGCCGCGAGAAGTACAGCGGCACGGTCTTGAAGCGCAGGTCGCGTGAGACGGACTGGGGTGCCTGCGAGGCGACGTACAGGCTGATCACGCCCTGCATGATGATGGCGTAGCGCGTGTAGTCGACGGGCAGGTCCTTGGCCTTGGTGGCGACCGCGACGGCGACCATGATGGCCGCGGGCACGCACATCACCACGAACAGCAGCATCGGCAGCACCTTGGACTTCACCGAGCGGCCGAGGCCGTAGGCACCGCGCAGGGACTGCGAGTACAGCGAACGGCGGGCGTAGGCACGGCCGAGGCGGGGGCCGTCGTAGGTGCGGTAGCCGATGTTGTGGATGCGGGTCTGGTCACCCGACGGCGTGACGGGTGCGCTCATAGGCTGCTCAACTGCCATGGCCGACCGCCTCCTTCCGCTGTCCGTCGCGCTGTTCGTCGTCCCGGAAGACCTCCGAGATGTGGTGCCGGCGCTGCTCCATGCGCACCAGGCCGAGGCCGAGGTCCGCGATCACGTCCCGCACCAGGTCGTACGTCTCCTCGCCCTGGGCGGTGAGGAGCAGGACGTGTCCCGCGCCCGGCAGGCCGGTGCCGTCCTCGGTCCGCACACCGCGCGCGTGGAGCGCGTCGCGCACCGCGCGGGTGCCGTCCGGGTGCTCGTCGCTGTCGGTGACCTCGATCGCGAGGGTGGTCGTGGTCTGGGTGAAGTCGGTGGTGGAGCTGGACCGCAGGAGCTTGCCGCCGTCGATGACGACGACGTGGTCGCAGGTGCGCTCCAGCTCGCCCAGCAGGTGCGAGGTGACCAGGACCGAGATGCCGAAGTCGGTGTGGATCCGCCGGATCAGGCCCAGCATCTCGTCGCGGCCGACCGGGTCGAGCCCGTTGGTCGGCTCGTCGAGGAAGACCAGCTGCGGGTCGTGCACCAGCGCCTGGGCGAGCTTGACGCGCTGCTTCATGCCGGTGGAGTAGCCGCCTATGGGGCGGTAGCGCTCCTCGTACAGTCCGACGTGGCGCAGCGTGTCCGCGGTGCGCTCGCGCGCGGCGGTGGGCGGCAGGCCGGACATGCGCGCCATGTGGACGACGAACTCGGTGGCCGAGACGTCGGGTGGCAGGCAGTCGTGTTCCGGCATGTAGCCGACGCGTTCGCGGATGGCGGCGCCCTTGGTGGCGACGTCGAGGCCGAGCACCTCGGCGCGGCCCTCCGTGGCGGGGGACAGACCCAGCAGGATCTTGATCAGTGTGGACTTGCCGGCTCCATTGGCGCCGACGAGTCCGGTCACACCGGGTCCGACGTCCACGGAGAGCCGGTCAAGCGCGGTCACCCGGGGGAACCGCTTGCTCAGGCTTTCGGTCGCGATCACAGTCACGTCTTCGACGGTAGTGACCGGCGCCACGCGAGTCGTCAGACCCCAGAGCCGTTTCGGCCTCCACCTCGAGTATTACGGGAACCCTAGGGGTCGCGCCCTGAGGTCTCACGCCAGCGGGTGGAGCCGCGTCCACCCGGCCCTATTGACGACCCGTCTAACAACTGCGACAGTCGCCCACGGCACTCGGCGAAGAGCACTGCGTGAAGGAGAGGTGACGCTGGTGACGTCGCTGAACGGCGCACGGGAACGCCGGGTGCGCACCGGCGGGGTCGAGCTGTGCGTGGCCGAGCTGGGCGACCCGCGGCAGCCGACGGTCGTCCTGGTGCACGGCTACCCGGACAGCAAGGAGGTCTGGTCCGAGGTGGCCGAACGCCTCGCCGGCCCCGGCGGACTGCATGTCGTGCTGTACGACGTCCGCGGGCACGGCCGCTCGACCGCGCCGCGGCCGCTGCGGGGCGGGTTCACCCTGGAGAAGCTCACCGACGACTTCCTCGCGGTCGCGGATGCCGTCAGCCCCGACCGCCCGGTGCACCTGGTCGGGCACGACTGGGGCTCGGTGCAGGCCTGGGAGTTCGTCACCGTCGAGCGCACCCGGGGCCGGATCGCGTCCTTCACCTCCATGTCCGGCCCGTCACTCGACCACTTCGGGCACTGGATCAACGCCCGTCTCAAGCGCCCCACTCCGCGCCGTGTGGGCCAGCTTCTCGGTCAGGGCGCCAAGTCCTGGTACGTGTACCTGCTGCACACGCCGGTGCTGCCGGAGCTGGCCTGGCGCGGTCCGCTCGGCAGAAGCTGGCCGAAGATCCTCCAGCGCGTCGAGAAGGTGCCCGGCGGCGGCTACCCGACCCCGTCCCTGCCTCGGGACGCCGCGCACGGCACCTGGCTCTACCGGGACAACGTGCGCACCCGGCTGCGCAGCCCGCGAACGGACGCCCACGCCCACGCTCCGGTGCAGCTCATCACCCCGGTGGAGGACGCGTTCCTGTCCGAGCGGCTGTACGACGACCTGGAGCGGTGGGTCCCGCGGCTGGTGCGCCGCACGCTCCCTGCCAAGCACTGGATCCCGCGCACCCGGCCCGACCAGCTGGCCGCCTGGATCGCGGAGTTCGTGACCGCCACCGAGAGCGGACGGCCCCGGCCCGCCGCCACGGGGAAGTACGCCGACCGCTTCGCCGGGCAGCTCGTGCTGGTGACGGGAGCGGGCAGTGGCATCGGACGGGCCACGGCGTTCGCGTTCGCCGAGGCCGGCGCGCGCGTGGTGGTGGTGGACCGGGACGCCGAGGCCGCCGCGCGCACCGCCGAGCTGGCCCGGCCGCTCGGCGCGTCGGCCGCCTGGGCGGAGGCCGTGGACGTCTCCGACGGGCAGGCCATGGAGAAGCTGGCCGAGAAGGTCGCCGCCGAGTACGGCGTGGTGGACGTCCTCGTGAACAACGCGGGCATCGGTCTGTCCGGCTCCTTCTTCGACCACACCGTGGAGGACTGGAAGAACGTCCTCGACGTCAATCTGTGGGGAGTGATCCACGGCTGCCGGCTGTTCGGCCGGCGGATGGCCGAGCGCGGCCAGGGCGGCCATGTCGTCAACATCGCGTCCGCGGCCGCGTACCAGCCCTCCCGGGCGCTGCCCGCCTACAGCACCGCCAAGGCGGCGGTACTGATGCTCAGCGAGTGTCTGCGCGCGGAGCTGGCCGGGCAGGGCATCGGCGTCACGGCGGTCTGCCCCGGCTTCGTCAACACGGGCATCACCTCGACGGCACGCTTCGCGGGCGTCGACGCGGAGGAGGAAAGGCGCCGCCGACAGCACGCTGCCCGGCTGTACGGGCTGCGCGGCTATCCGCCGGAGAAGGTCGCCGACGCGATCCTGCGCGCGGTCGTACGCGACGAGGCGATGGTGCCGGTGACACCGGAGGCGCGCCTCTTCCACGCGATGTCCCGTTTCACTCCCCGGGCGCTGCGCAGGCTGGCACGGGTTCGGCCACGGCTGTGAGTCGTGGCCGTGCGGCCTCCGTGAGCAGCCGACTCCGGCGCGACGCCCTCGCTCGGCGGGCCGGTTGTCCACAGAAAGGCCCGTTCGCTTGTGGACAACATGCCTTGGCTGTGGATCAAACCTTTCGGAGCGAAAAGGACCTGCGTGAGGCTCGTCTCTCCCGGCACGCTGGTGGCATGGACGAAAGACGCACCGTGAAGGTGTCGAAGTACCTCTCCAAACACCTGCGCCACCAGCCCGGGAGGATCGGGCTCACGCTGGACGAGCGCGGCTGGGTGGGGATCGACGCGCTGATCGCGGCGGCTGCCGCCCACGGCTTCCCCTTCACGCGCGAGGAACTGGACCAGGTGGTCGCCACCAACGACAAACAGCGGTTCGCGATCGAGGGCGACCGCATCCGCGCCAGCCAGGGCCACAGCATCGACATCGATCTCGGACTGCCCCCGGCAACCCCGCCGTCCTACCTCTACCACGGGACCGTGGCCCGCAGCCTGGAGGCGATCCGCGCCGAGGGCCTGCGGTCCATGAACCGGCACGACGTACATCTCTCACCGGACCGGGAGACCGCGACCCGCGTCGGCGCCCGCCGCGGCCGCCCCGTCGTGCTCGCCGTCGACGCCTCCGCCATGCACCGGGACGGCCATGTCTTCCACGTGAGCGCCAACGGGGTATGGCTGACCAAGGCCGTACCGCCGCGGTACCTGCGGTTTCCCTCGGGTCACTGACCCGGGTCGGGCATGATCGTCGCCATGGACCGCCACCTGCCCACCACCGAGGCCGCCGTCACCGCCTGCCGTGCCATCGCCGCCGCGTACGCACGCGAGATCGAGGTGACCCACGACATCGGCGCCGACCAGACCTCCCGTCGCAGCGCCGCCGGCGTCGGAGTGACCAGCGACCCGGACGGATCGCTCCCGCACGAGGCCTTCATCGAGTTCGGCGGCCTGCCCCGGATCGCCGTGCGGCTCTACCCGGAGGACGACGCACTGATCACCGTCGAGGGCGTCGAGTTCCCCGATCTGCCCCGCGACGACGTCCCCGCCTTTCTCCGCGCCGTCCTGGACGGCATGGCGTACGTCAAAGGGCGGCGCTTCCCGCCCGGATACCGCATGGTCGTGCCCCTGCCCGGCGACCGCACCTACAAGGAGCGCGTCCCCATGATCGGCCTCACTCCGTGGCTGAACAGCCGCGTGCGGTGACGGTTTCACATGAAACACCGGCAGCCGCTTAGGCTCGCATCCATGAGTCTGCGCTTGAGCACCGTGATCCTTCCCTACCGCCGCTGGCACGAGGGCGGCCGTTCGGCGTGGACGCGCGCCGAAGAGCTGGGCTTCCACACCGCCTACACCTACGACCACCTGTCCTGGCGCAGCTTCCGGGACGGCCCGTGGTTCGGTGCCGTGCCGACGCTGACCGCGGCAGCGGCCGCGACCGAACGGCTCCGCCTGGGCACCCTGGTCACCTCGCCCAACTTCCGGCACCCGGTCACCCTCGCCAAGGAACTGATCTCGCTCGACGACATCTCCGGTGGCCGGGTCACCCTCGGCATCGGCGCGGGTGGCACCGGCTTCGACGCCACCGTGCTCGGACAGGAGCCCTGGGCTCCCCGCGAGCGCGCCGATCGCTTCGCCGAGTTCGTCCTGCTGCTCGACCGGCTGCTGACCGAGGACGGCACGGAGGGCGTGTCGTACGAGGGTGACTTCTACTCGGCGCACGAGGCCCGCACCATCCCCGGCTGCGTCCAGCGACCCCGGCTGCCGTTCGCGGTGGCCGCCACCGGCCCACGAGGGCTGCGGCTGGCCGCCCGGTACGGCCAGGCGTGGGTGACCACGGGCGACCCGAAGCTGTTCGAGAACGGCACGCCGGAGCAGTCGGTGCAGGCCCTGCGCGGCCAGACCGAGAAGCTCGCCGACGCGTGTGCCGCGATCGGCCGCGACGTCGCCGGCCTCGACAAGATCCTGCTGACCGGTTTCACCCCTGATCGGGGACGTCCGCTGGAGTCCCTCGACGCCTTCGTCGACTTCGCCGGCCGCCACCAGGAGCTGGGGTTCACCGAGCTCGTGATCCACTGGCCGATCCCCGACTCGGACTTCGCCGCGGACGAGAAGGTGTTCGAACGGATCGCCATGGAAGCGCCCTCCCAGCTGACGTGACCGAGGCGACCCCTCAGATGTGCACACTCCCGCACGGGCGTGCGGGCATATGCGGAACAATGACCCGGTGACCTCAGCGACTCGACAGCCCGAGCCCCCGGCCTCTCCCCAGCTCTCGACCTCGCTCGAGTCGGGAGGTGCTCCCGCCGTCAAGCCACGGCTCATCGCCACCGACCTCGACGGAACCCTGCTGCGCGACGACAAGTCGGTGTCGCCTCGCACGGTCGCCGCCCTCGCCGCCGCCGAGGAGGCGGGCATCGAGGTCTTCTTCGTCACCGGCCGTCCGGCCCGCTGGATGGACGTCGTCAGCGACCATGTCCACGGCCATGGCCTGGCGATCTGCGGCAACGGCGCCGCCGTGGTCGACCTGCACGGCGGCCCCGGCGCCCACCGCTTCGTGAAGATCCGCGCACTGGCGCGCGAGAACGCGCTGGACGCCGTCCGGCTGGTGCGCGAGACGGCGCCCGGCACGGTCTACGCGGTCGAGCAGACGTACGGCTTCTACCAGGAGCCGGACTACCCGAAGCTGCACATGGAGGTGCCGGACGCCCTCGCGCCCGCCGAGGAGCTGCTGGCACCCGGCAGCGTCGCCGCCGGGCAGCCGGTCCTGAAGATCCTCGCCCACCACCCGACGCTGGACCCGGACGCCTTCCTCACCGCCGCCCGCCTCGCCGTCGGGGAGCGCGCCACCATCACCCGCTCCAGTCCCAGCGCCCTGCTGGAGATCAGCGGCCCGGGCGTCTCCAAGGCCAGCACGCTGGCCCTGTGCTGCGCCGAGCGCGGCATCTCGCACGAGGAGGTCGTCGCCTTCGGCGACATGCCGAACGACGTCGAGATGCTCACCTGGGCCGGCCGGTCCTACGCCATGGGCAACGCCCACCCCGACGCGATCGCCGCGGCGTCCGGCCGCACGGTCGCCAACAACGAGGACGGTGTCGCCGTCGTGATCGAGCAGCTGCTGGGGGAGCGGCCGTAGTTCTCCGGGAGCGCGCCGCTACCGCGCGCCCACCAGCAGCTCCGCCGCCGCCTCCCGCTCCGCCATCCGCCGCAGCGGCCCGGGCAGAGCCGCCAGCTCCGTGTACGGTCCCCGCTGGACCACACGGCCCTCGTCCAGCACGATCACCTCGTCCACGGCCTCCAGTCCGGCCAAGCGGTGGGTGATGAGCAGTGTCGTACGGCCCTCGGTGACGGCCAGCAGATCGGCGGTGAGCGCGTCGGCGGTCTCCAGGTCCAGGTGCTCGGCGGGCTCGTCGAGGACCAGGACGGGGAAGTCCGCGAGCAGCGCCCGGGCCAGGGCCAGCCGCTGCCGCTGGCCACCGGACAGCCGCGTGCCGTGCTCGCCGACGAGTGTGTCGAGCCTGTCCGGCAGAGTGTCGGTCCAGTCCAGCAGCCGGGCCCGGGCCAGCGCGTCACGCAGCTCGGGCTCGGTGGCGTCCTTCTTCGCCAGCAGCAGGTTCTCCCGCACCGAGCTGTCGAACAGGTGCGCGTCCTGGGCGCACAGCCCGACGAGCCGCCGTACGTCGTCGCCGTCCAGCGCGCGGGCGTCGACCCCACCGAGGGTGTAGGTGCCCGGCCCCGGGTCGAGGAACCGCAGGAGCACCTGTGCCAGCGTCGTCTTGCCGGATCCGGACGGACCGACCACGGCCACCCTGCGGCCCTTCTCCAGGGTCAGATCCAGCCCGGTGAGCGCCTCCCGTTCCTGCCCCGCGTGCCGGGCCGTCAGGCCCCTGACGGTGAGCGGGAACGGCGATGCGGGCGCCTGCCGGGGCCGCTCGGGCTCGCGGACGGGCCCGGGGGCGTCCAGGACCTCGTGCACGCGCTCCGCGCTGCGGCGCACCCGCTGCCGGTACTGCACGGCGAGCGGCATACCGAGGACCGCTTCGAAGGCGGCGAGCGGGGTGAGGACGACGACGGCCATGGCCACCCCGCTCAGCCGGCCGCCGGCGACCGCCTGCGCGCCGACGAGGGCCGCCGCCGTGACGGTCAGCCCGCAGACCAGTGCGGTGAGCCCGTCACCGAGCGCGGTGGCGGTGGCCCCGCGCGAGGCAATCCGGGTGAGCGCACGGTCCGCCCGTCGCGCCTCGGCGGCACGGGCGGACAGGGCGCCGGCGACCGTCAGTTCTGCGGTCCCGGTGAGCAGGTCGGTCACACGGGTCGCGAGGGCGCCGCGGGCGGGGGCCAGCCGCCGTTCGGCGCGCCGGGCCACGGCGCCGGTGACCAGCGGGACACCGGCGCCGGCCGCGAGCAGCCCGACGGCGAGGACGGCACCGGCCTCGGGCAGCAGCCACGCGGTGAAGGCGACGGAGGCCGCGGACACCGCCAGTGCCGCGCCGGCCGGCAGCAGCCAGCGCAGCCAGTAGTCCTGCAGCGCGTCCACATCGGCGACGAGACGCGTCAGCAGATCGCCCCGGTGCAGCCCTCGCAGCCCGGCGGGCGCCAGCCGCTCCAGGCGCCGGTAGACGGCCACCCGCGTGTCCGCGAGCATCCGCAGCACCGCATCGTGCGACACCAGCCGTTCCGCGTACCGGAAGACCGCCCGTCCGATGCCGAAGGCCCGTGTCGCCGTGACCGCCACCATCAGGTAGAGCACGGGGGGATGCTGCGAGGCCCGGGAGATGAGCCACCCGGAGGTGGCCATGAGCCCGACGGCGCTGCCGAGGGCGAGGCTGCCGAGGAGCAGGGCGAGGGTGAGGCGCCCGCGCCGGGGGCCGGACATCGCACGGACCCGGGTGAGGACACTGCCTGTCGCCGCCACGGTCGCGTTCCCGGTTCCGTCCTCCGGAGCGAGCGCGCCTTCCCGCACCGTCTCCGCCATGGGTTCCGGACGGCTCGCGGGCACCAGCGCGGCAGGCGCCGGGCCGGGCCGCCGGGCGCCGTCCAGCCGCACCACCCGGTCCGCGACCCCCAGCAGAGCCGGCCGGTGGACGACGAGCAGCACCGTCCGCCCGGCCGACAGCCGCCGCACCGCCGCCACGACCTCGGCCTCGGTCGCTCCGTCCAGTGCGGCCGTCGGCTCGTCCAGCAGCAGGACCGGCCGGTCGGCGAGAAAGGCACGCGCCAGCGCGAGCCGCTGCCGCTGACCGGCGGAGAGCCCGGCGCCGTCCTCACCGAGTACGGTCCGCGTCCCGTCCGGCAGCGCGTCGACGAACTCCAGGGCCCCGGCGTCGGCCAGCGCCCTGCGTACGGCGGTCTCGTCCGCGTCGGGCCGTGCCAGCCGTACGTTCTCGGCGATCGTTCCGGCGTACAGGTGCGGCCGCTGCGGCACCCAGGCGATGCGGGACCGCCACTGCTCCAGATCGAGGTCGGCGAGATCGGCTCCCCCGACGCACACCCGGCCCTCGGTGGGCCGGACGAAGCCCAGCAGGACGTTGAGCAGGGTCGACTTGCCGGCGCCGCTCGGCCCGACGAGCGCGACCGTCTCCCCCGGCCGCACGGAGAAGGACACCTCGGCCACGGCGTCCATGGACCGTCCGGGATAGCGGACGCGCACGCCTTCGAAGGTCAGCGCCCCGGAGGGGACGGCCGCCGCACCGGACTGCGGCAGCGGTGTCTCCAGCACGGCGAAGATCTCCTCCGCGGCCGCCAGTCCCTCCGCCGCGGCGTGGTACTGGGCGCCGACCTGGCGCAGCGGCAGGTAGGCCTCCGGCGCGAGGACGAGGATGACCAGGCCGATGTACAGGTCCATGTCGCCGTTGACCAGCCGCATGCCGATCGTCACGGCGACCAGGGCCACCGACAGCGTGGCCAGCAGCTCCAGTGCCAAGGAGGAGAGGAAGGCGATCCGCAGGGTGCGCAGGGTCGCGCGCCGGTACTCGCCCGTGATGCGCCGGATCGACTCCGCCTGCGCCTTGGCCCGGCCGAAGACCTTCAGGGTCGGCAGTCCCGCGACCACGTCGAGGAAATGCCCGGAGAGCCGGGACAGCAGCCGCCACTGGCGGTCCATGCGGGACTGCGTGGCCCAGCCGATCAGCATCATGAAGACGGGGATGAGCGGAAGGGTGCCGACGATGATGGCCGCCGACACCCAGTCCTCGGTGACGATCCGCGCCAGCACCGCCACGGGGACGACCACCGCGAGCCCCAACTGTGGCAGATAGCGCGAGAAGTAGTCGTCCAGGGCATCGACACCGCGGGTCGCCAGCGCGACCAGCGAGCCGGTCCGCTGCCCGCTGAGCCATCCGGGACCCAGGGCCGCCGCTCGGTCCAGCAGCCGGCCGCGCAGTTCGGACTTCACCGCAGCGCTCGCCCGGTGCGCGGCGAGCTCGGTGAGCCAGGAGACCAGCGCTCGGCCGCAGGCGACGGCCACCAACAGCAACAGGGGAGTGCGGAGTTCGCCGACCGTCATCCTGTGCTGGAAGGCGCCGACCACCACGTCGGCGATGAGCATGGCCTGCGCGATGACCAGGCCCGCGCCGAGGGCCCCCAAGGCGACGACGGCCATCAGGAAGTGCCGGGTGGCCCGGGCGTAGCGGAGGAGACGCGGATCGATGGGTTTCACGTGAAACATGCCCTTCGGTCCAGGGGGTGTGTTTCAGTGTGTTTCACGTGAAACACACCCCGGTCGGACTCAGTGCGCGGCTTCGGCGATGTGCTGCGTGCCGATCCGCTTGCGGAACACCCAGTAGGTCCACCCCTGGTAGAGCAGGACCATCGGCGTGGCGATCCCCGCGCACCAGGTCATGATCTTCAGGGTGTAGGGGCTGGACGAGGCGTTGGTGACCGTCAGGCTCCAGTCCGCGTCCAGCGTGGACGGCATGACGTTCGGGAAGAGCGACAGGAAGAGCATCGCCACGGCGGCCACGATGGTGAGACCGGACAGGGCGAACGCCCATCCCTCCCGCCCGCTCTGGTTGGCCAACAGTCCGGCGACAAGGGCCAGCACCGCCACGACCAGCGCCACCAGGCTCCGGACGTTGCCCGAGTGGGCCTGCGTCCACAGCAGGAAGGCCAGGGCCACGACGGCCGTCACGAGGCCCACACGCAGGGCCAGCCTGCGCGCCCGCTCCCGGATGTCGCCGACGGTCTTCAGCGCCGTGAACACCGCGCCGTGGAAGGTGAACAGCGTCAGGGTGACCAGCCCGCCGAGGAGCGCATACGGGTTGAGCAGGTCGCCGACGCTGCCGACGTACTCGAGGTTCCGGTCGATCCGCACCCCGCGCACGATGTTGCCGAAGGCCACGCCCCACAGGAAAGCGGGAATCAGCGAGCACCAGAAGATGGCGGTCTCCCAGTTGCGCTGCCAGTTCTCCTCGGACCGCTTGGCCCGGTACTCGAAGGCGACGCCCCGGACGATCAGGCAGACCAGGATGACCAGCAGCGGCAGGTAGAAGCCGGAGAAGAGCGTGGCGTACCACTCGGGGAAAGCGGCGAAGGTCGCGCCGCCCGCGGTGAGCAGCCAGACCTCGTTGCCGTCCCAGACGGGGCCGATGGTGTTGATCAGTACCCGCTTCTCGGCCCGGTTCCGGGCGAGCAGCTTGGTGAGGACGCCGACCCCGAAGTCGAAGCCCTCCAGGAAGAAGTATCCGGTCCACAGGACGGCGATGAGGACGAACCAGACGTCGTGCAGTTCCATGACTGTGCCTCCCTCGGCCTAGTAGGAGAAGGCCATCGGCTTGTCGGCGTCACGGATGTCGCCGCCGATCTTCGTGGGCGGGTTGAGGTCGGCCTCCGTGAGCTCCGGCGGGCCGGCCTTGACGTACTTCGCGAGCAGCTTCACCTCGACGACGGCGAGGATGGCGTAGAGCAGCGTGAAGACGGTCATGGAGGTGATGACTTCGCCCTGCGAGACGCCGGGGGAGACCGCGTGCCGGGTCTGCAGCACGCCGTAGACGACCCACGGCTGGCGGCCCATCTCGGTGAAGATCCAGCCCCAGGAGTTGGCGATCAGAGGGAACGCGAGCGTCCAGATCGCGATCCGCCAGTACCACGTGGTCAGCTGCGGGCCGAGTGCCTTGTTCCTGAACAGGACCAGGTGCGGCACCTCGTCCTCCCCGACCCGCAGATGCTGCGGCAGCATGAACTTCTTGCGAGTGAGCCAGAGTCCGGCCAGGCCGATGGCGAAGGACGCCATGCCGAATCCGATCATCCAGCGGAAGCCCCAGAAGGTGACGGGGATGTTGGGCCGGTAGTCGCCGGGTCCGAACTTCTGCTGCTCGGTCTTGTTGACGTCGTTGATGCCGGGGACGTAGGAGCTGAAGTTGTCGTCGGCCAGGAAGGACAGCAGGCCGGGTATCTCGATCGCGACCGTGTTGTGGCCCTTCTCCACGTCGCCGTAGGCGAAGACCGAGAACGGAGCCGGCTTCTGTCCGTCCCACAGCGCCTCGGCGGCGGCCATCTTCATCGGCTGCTGCTTGAACATGACCTTGCCGAGGGTGTCACCACTGACGGCGGTGAGCAGGCCGGCGATGACGACGGTGACCAGGCCGAGCCGCAGCGAGGTCTTCATCGTGCTCACGTGCTTCTTGCGCAGCAGGTGGTAGGCGGCGATGCCGACCATGAAGGCGCCACCGGTGAGGAAGGCGGCGGAGAGGGTGTGGAAGGCCTGGCTGAGTGCGGTGTTCTGGGTCAGAACGGCCCAGAAGTCGGTGAGTTCGGCGCGGCCCCTGGCCTTGTCGATCCGGTAGCCGACGGGGTGCTGCATCCACGAGTTGGCCGCGAGGATGAAGTACGCCGAGAGGATCGTGCCGAGGGACACCATCCAGATGCACGCCAGGTGGATCTTCTTGGGGAGCTTGTCCCAGCCGAAGATCCACAGGCCGATGAAGGTGGACTCGAAGAAGAACGCGATCAGTGCCTCGAAGGCGAGCGGGGCACCGAAGATGTCGCCGACGAAGCGGGAGTAGTCCGACCAGTTCATGCCGAACTGGAACTCCTGCACGATGCCGGTGACCACACCCATGGCGATGTTGATCAGAAAGAGCTTGCCCCAGAACTTGGTCGCTCTGAGGTACTTCTCCTTCTCCGTGCGCACCCAGGCGGTCTGCAGCCCGGCCGTCAGGGCGGCCAGGGAGATCGTCAGGGGAACGAACAGGAAGTGGTAGACGGTCGTGATGCCGAACTGCCAGCGCGCCAGTGTCTCCGGCGCCAAAGCCAGGTTCACGTCGTCACTCTCCTTACGTCGCCGTGGTCACGGCGACGGTTTGCCCCGATGTGTCCCACACAACAAGGCAGCAATCGGAACTCGCTTGTGAACGCGTTCACATTCACAAGCAATTATGACGCACTGATTTTCGGCAGGGAACCCGGGGGTCCCCCTTCGCCGTCACGTCAAGGTCTTGGCAAGAACTTCAACAGCTTGTTGAATTGCACCTCGTGCAGATACGGATCTCCTGGCCCGCGGGACACCTCACCGCGACCCTCGACGACACCCCGGGCACTCGCCAAGGAGCTGCCCCTGGTCTCCACCGCCCAGACCTGGGGCGAGGAGGTCTACTTCGACACCGGCGTCCGTGTTCCACGCGAAACGGGCGCCCAGCAGGTCGTCGCCCCCGGCACGGTCGCCTTCTGGACCGACGGTGACGCTTTGGCCCTCCCCTATGGACCCACGCCGATCTCGCAAGGCTGGGGTCTCCCCCGAACGGAGTTCGAGGGAGAGTGCCGCCTCGCGAGCCCGTGCAACGTCCTCGGCCGGATCGACGGCGACCCCCGCCGCCTGGCGACCATGCGCGCCGGCGACCCGGTACGCGTGGAACCTGTCGAGGACTAGGGGCAGATCAGAAGACCGGGACGGCCGTTCAGGCCTCCCTGCGGAACGCCTCCGCGGTCTTGAGGAAGATGTCGTTCGCCTCGGTCTCCGCGACGGTCACCCGCACACCCTCGCGCGGGAACGGCCGGACGACCACGCCCGCCTGCTCACACGCCTCGGCGAAGGCCATCGTCCGCTCCCCCAGCCGCAGCCACACGAAGTTGGCCTGCGTCTCGGGCACCGTCCAGCCCTGCGCGCGCAGCGCGTCGACCACGCGCGTACGTTCGCCCACCAGCGAGCCGACCCGGCCGAGCAGCTCGTCCTCGGCACGCAGCGAGGCGACCGCCGCGTCCTGGGCCAGCTGGCTCACCCCGAACGGCACCGCCGTCTTGCGCAGCGCCGCCGCCACCGGCTCATGGGCGATCGCGAAGCCCACTCGCAGCCCGGCCAGGCCATAAGCCTTGGAGAACGTGCGCAGCACACAGACGTTGGGCCGCTCCCGGTACAGCGACACACCGTCCGGCACCTCGGCATCGCGGATGAACTCGCGGTAGGCCTCGTCGAGCACCACCAGGACATCGCCGGGCACCCGGTCGAGGAAGCGTTCCAGCTCGGCCCGCCGCACCACCGTGCCGGTCGGGTTGTTGGGGTTGCAGACGAAGATCAGTCGGGTGCGGTCGGTGATCGCGTCCGCCATCGCGTCCAGGTCGTGCACATCGCCCGGCGTCAGCGGGACCCGCACCGAGGTCGCCCCGCTGATCTGCGTGATGATCGGGTAGGCCTCGAAGGAACGCCAGGCGTACATGACCTCGTCGCCGGGGCCGCTGGTGGCCTGGAGCAGCTGCTGGGCGACACCGACGGAGCCGGTGCCGGTAGCGACGTGGGAGACCGGCACCCCGAAACGCTCGGCCAGCTCCTCGGTCAGGGCGGTGCACGCCATGTCCGGGTACCGGTTGAAGGAGCAGGCGGCGGTCGTCACCGTCTCCATGACGCCCGGCAGCGGCGGGTACGGGTTCTCGTTGGAGGACAGCTTGTACGCCACCGGGCCGTCGGCCGCGGCGGGCTTGCCCGGCTTGTAGGTGGGGATACCCTCCAGCTCGGCGCGCAGCTTCGGGCTCGTCTCGCTCACCGCAGTCCTCCTCGTGACCACACCGGCTTCCAATACTGCACACCTTATGAGGATTGGGCGCCCGTGCGAATGGGGCAGGCCCTATCACTCCCGTCCGGCCGCCGACCCGGCCTGTCACACAGGCATCGGCTGCATCAGTGGCACCATCGTACGAATTTGTACGGATACGAGGGGCGCGCCGCACATATATCTACGCGCCGGTGGCTCGCGCCGTGGCGCGCATCCCTCGTGAAGGTGAGTTGAGACCTCTTCGAGACCTCGGAGGCACGCCAGGCGCACGCGCGCCACCGCGTCATCTCCTGGCATTCCAACGCGTAACCGGCTTGTTTTCTAAGGCAGTTGAGCAGAGATGACCATGCAGAAACGTGCCTGTCAATGCGTGCATATGCGTCCGCACTACCCCACCCCATGAGCCCTACTATCGGCTCGCCATGACAGCAGCAGGGAAGCACCAGGTGAGCCGCGCGGAAACCTCACGTCGAGGCAGCCGGCCGGGCCGGGCGGGCATCAGAGACGTGGCCGCCGCCGCCGGAGTCTCCATCACGACCGTCTCCGACGCCCTCAACGGCAAGGGCCGGCTCCCGGACGCCACCCGGCGCCATGTCCGCGAGGTCGCCGACCGGCTGGGATACCGACCCTCGGCCGCAGCCCGCACCCTTCGTACCGGCAAGTCGGGCCTCATCGGCCTGACCGTGACGACGTACGGGGATGAACCTTTCACCTTCACCGAGTTCGCGTACTTCGCCGAGATGGCCCGCGCCGCCACCTCCGCCGCGCTCGCCCGCGGCTACGCCCTCGTCATCCTCCCCGCGACCTCACGCCACGACGTGTGGTCGAACGTCGCCCTGGACGGCACGGTCGTCATCGACCCCTCCGACCAGGATCCGGTCGTCAGCGAACTGGTCCGGCAGGGTTTACCGGTGGTCAGCGACGGCCGCCCGGCCGGCTCGCTCCCGGTCACCGCCTGGGTCGACAACGACCACGAGGCCGCCGTGCTCGACATCCTCGACCACCTGGCCGAGGCCGGCGCCCGCCGCATCGGCCTGCTCACCGGCACCACCACCGACACCTACACCCACCTGTCGACCACCGCCTACCTGCACTGGTGCGAGCGCGTCGGCCAGGACCCGGTGTACGAGGCCTATCCCGCCCACGACCCCTGCGCGGGCGCCGTCGCCGCAGACCGGCTACTCGCCCGCCCCGACCGGCCGGATGCCGTCTACGGGCTGTTCGACCCGAACGGCACCGACCTGCTCGCCGCCGCCCGCCGCTACGGCCTGCGCGTACCCGACGACCTGCTGCTGGTCTGCTGCAGCGAGTCCACGGTGTATGCCAACACCGACCCGCCCATCACCACGCTCTCCCTCAAGCCGCGCCGCATCGGCACGGCGGTGGTACAGCTGCTCATCGACGCCATCGAGGGAGTCGATTCCGACCACCCGGTCGAGCAGGTCATACCGACCGAGCTGATCGTGCGCACCTCGTCCCAGCGGCGCCCACCGCGCACGACCGTCAGCCCGCCACGCGCACCGGAGGGGCACTGAGAAGCCCGGGGAGCACTGGGGGCAGCCGGTCGCGGGATCGCCGAAGACGGCCCAATCGGGGCGAAAGCCGCGGTGAACCGCAGTCCTGCTCCGATTCACCACCCCTGGGTCATCACATGGCGCGATCCGCATTCCTATGATGGGCCCACGACACCGCGGGCCGCTGCGACCAGGCAGTCCGAAGCGGTGCAGATGCGGCGCGATGGTGGAGGGGTCGATGACTCAGGGGGCCGGTCAGGGACCCGAAGTGGAGCGGACGGCGACGCTGCGCGACTTCCGGGTACCCGCGTATGTGAACGAGACCGGTCCGTACGCCCACAACACCCACCCCGCCGAGACCCTCCCGCCGACCGAGGACGGCTACCCGGACGCGTACACGCCCACCCAGCGCGACCTTCCCGTCATCAACCGCGGCGACACACTCCAGGTGACCGTGGACCCGGTCCCCGCACCGGCCGCCCAGCCCGTCACCGGGCCCGGCCCGCTGTACGTCGTCGGGGACGTGCACGGCTATCTCGACCAGTTGGTCGCCGCCCTGCAGGAACAGGGCCTCATCGACTCCGCCGGCCAGTGGTGCGCGGGCACCACGCGGCTGTGGTTCCTCGGCGACTTCACCGACCGCGGCCCGGACGGCATCGGCGTCATCGACCTCGTGATGCGGCTGTCCGCCGAGGCCGCCGCGGCCGGCGGCTACTGCAAGGCCCTCATGGGCAACCACGAACTGCTGCTGCTGGGCGCCAAGCGGTTCGGCGACACCCCCGTCAACTCCGGGGCGGGCACCGCCACCTTCCAGGCCGCCTGGCTGCTCAACGGCGGCCAGAAGTCCGACATGGACCGCCTCCAGGACCACCACCTGCAGTGGATGGCCCGCCTCGACGCCATCGAGGAGGTCGACGGCTATCTGCTCGTGCACTCCGACACCACCGCCTACCTCGACTACGGCGACTCGACCGAAGAGGTCAACGACACCGTCCACGAGACGCTCACGCGCAACGACGCGGACGAGTGCTGGGATCTGTTCCGCAAATTCACCAAACGCTTCTCCTTCCGCGACGAGGGCGGCGCCGACGCCGTGCGCTCCCTCCTCGATACGTACGGCGGCACCCGCATCGTTCACGGCCACAGCCCCATTCCCTACCTGCTGGGCCAAGTCGGCTCCGAGGACGGCGACGACACCGCGGGCCCCGTGGTGGAGGGACCGCACGTCTACGCCGACGGACTGGCCATCGCGATGGACGGCGGCGTGACCATGGCCGGAAAGCTGCTGGTCCAGCAACTTCCGCTGGACGCCTGACCGTTCACCGCGCGAGCTTCCCCCGCCGGACCCGGGCACGGCCGGGCACCCAATGGCACCCAATTTGTGAAAACCCCCTGTCACCGCGCGCCGTCACGGCTCTACCATCGGCTTATCCGTAGCAGGCTCCCCTCCGTTTCTGCCCGACGGCTCGCCGCCGTGCGAGCCCCAAGCCCTACGGAGCATCGGGGGATGCACATGAACAGCGTTCCGCAGCACCTGTTGAGCGAGGACCGCCAGGAATACGAGCGGATCCTCGATGAGGCGCTGCGCTCCGCCCCACACCGCCCGGAACTGGCCGCGCTCGGCCAGCGGCTCAACAGCGAACAGCTGCGCACCATGGCGCTCAACGCCACCGCTCTGATCACCGCGGCTGCCGCCACCGAGTACCACCACTACGTGAAGGTCCGCGAGGAACTGCGCAGGCCCGCACCGTCCACCCCGTCGTCCGCCGGCGACACCGGCTCCGCGGACCTGGGCGCGGCCGCCACCGGGCTCGCCACCACCATGGGCGAGGTCGCCGAGCCCACCGGCGCGGGCGCCGGCGCCGTCGTCGCGGTGCTCGCCCCCGTGCTCGCCGGAGTCGCGGCGGCCCTCTTCCTGCTCGTCGGCTACATCCTGGAGATGCTGGATCCGGCCCCCGCCTTCGCCCGGACCATGGTCACGGCGGGCTGGGTGTTCGGCGCCGTGACCGCGGCCGCGATCGTCGTCGCCGGCACAGGGCTGCTGCTCACTGCCCTGCGCAACCGCCCCTCGCCCGAGACGGGACCGTACGGCGAACTGGGCGCGGAACTCGCCCGGGCCAGGCAGGCCTGGCACGACGCCCTGCTCGAACGCGGCATCGTGCCGTTCCTGCGCGAGGCGCTCGCCGCCTCCGGCTCGGCCGCACACCGTACGGACCCGTCGGCACCGAGCGGCCGCATCCCGCAACTCGGCTACGGCCGGCCCGGTTTCAGCAGCCCCGACGACGGCGTCCCGGGCTCCCGTCCGAGCTTCTCCAGCCCCGACTTCACCAGCCCGGACTTCGGAGGGCCCGAGCACCAGCCGGAGTGACCAGCCCCCGGGGCCGCACCGGCCCGCTCCCGCAGGGGCAGTCGGCTACGGCACCGGCTGGTCCGGGCGGCACAAGCGGTGCCCCCGGACCAGAACGACCACCGTGACGCTTCGCCGCGCTCAGTCGGCGATCGGCAGGTACACCCGGTTGCCCGCGGCCGCGAACTCCTTCGACTTCTGAGCCATGCCCTCCTCGATCTCACTCCGGCTGGTGCCGTGTTCACGCCGGATGTCCTGCGAGATCTTCATCGAACAGAACTTCGGGCCGCACATCGAGCAGAAGTGGGCCGTCTTGGCGGGTTCCGCCGGGAGGGTCTCGTCGTGGAACTCCCGTGCCGTGTCCGGGTCGAGGGCGAGGTTGAACTGGTCCTCCCACCGGAACTCGAAGCGGGCGTCGGACAGGGCGTCGTCCCACTCCTGCGCACCGGGGTGCCCCTTGGCGAGGTCGGCGGCGTGGGCGGCGATCTTGTAGGTGATGACGCCGGTCTTGACGTCGTCACGGTTGGGCAGGCCCAAGTGCTCCTTGGGCGTGACGTAGCAGAGCATGGCCGTGCCCCACCAGGCGATCATCGCCGCACCGATGCCGGAGGTGATGTGGTCGTACGCCGGAGCGACGTCCGTCGTCAGCGGGCCGAGCGTATAGAACGGAGCTTCATCGCAGATCTCCTGCTGAAGGTCGATGTTCTCCTTGATCTTGTGCATCGGGACGTGTCCCGGGCCCTCGATCATGGTCTGTACGTTGAAACGCCTGGCGATGCGGTTGAGTTCCCCGAGCGTGCGCAACTCCGCGAACTGCGCCTCGTCGTTGGCGTCCGCGATGGAGCCCGGCCTGAGGCCGTCGCCCAGGGAGTACGTGACGTCGTAGGCGGCGAGGATCTCGCAGAGCTCCTCGAAGTTCTCGTAGAGGAACGACTCCTTGTGGTGCGCGAGACACCAGGCCGCCATGATCGAGCCGCCGCGCGAGACGATGCCGGTCTTGCGGTTCGCGGTCAGCGGCACATACGCCAGGCGCACGCCGGCGTGGACCGTCATGTAGTCCACGCCCTGCTCGGCCTGCTCGATGACCGTGTCCTTGTAGATCTCCCAGGTCAGCTCCTCGGCCTTGCCGTCGACCTTCTCCAGGGCCTGGTAGAGCGGCACTGTGCCGATGGGGACGGGGGAGTTGCGCAGCACCCACTCACGGGTGGTGTGGATGTTGCGGCCGGTGGAGAGGTCCATGACCGTGTCGGCGCCCCAGCGGGTCGCCCAGGTCATCTTCTCGACCTCCTCCTCGATGGATGAGGTGACCGCGGAGTTGCCGATGTTGGCGTTGACCTTCACCAGGAACCGCTTGCCGATGATCATCGGCTCGATCTCCGGGTGGTTGACGTTGGCCGGCAGCACCGCGCGGCCCGCCGCGATCTCCTCGCGGACGACCTCGGGAGAAACGTTCTCCCGGAGTGCCACGAACTCCATCTCCGGCGTGATCTCCCCGCGGCGCGCGTACGCGAGCTGCGTCACCGCCTGGCCGGCACGCCCCCGCCGCGGCTGGCGCGGCCGGCCCGGGAACACCGCGTCGAGGTTGCGCAGGCCTCCACGCGGCGAGGTGTGCTTGATCCCGTCGTCCTCGGGGCGTACGGGACGGCCCGCGTACTCCTCGGTGTCGCCGCGGGTGATGACCCAGTTCCCCCTCAGCGGTGACAGGCCCCTGCGGACATCGGTGTCGACGAGCGGATCGGTGTATGGGCCCGAGGTGTCGTACAGCGTGACCGACTGCCCGTTGGTGAGGTGCACCTGACGGACCGGCACCCGCAGGTCGGGGCGTGAACCCTCGACATACGCCTTGTGCCAGCCGATGGACTTCCCGGCCTCCTGGGACTTCTCGTCCTGAGCGGAGGCAGGCGTGCGTACGTCCTTGTTGGTCATGAGACCTACTCCCTACGCCGGCATTACCCGGTAACAGGTTCGGCGGTCGACGCAGCGGTTCTCGTCTGCCGACGTTTCATGTGAAACATCACTCGTTCCACGTGAAACATCGCAAAGACGAAGGTCAGCGCCCTCTCAGCCCGGTGCTCCGAGCTCCCGCGTGTGCAAAGGTGTCTACACGCTAGCGTCATTTGTGGCGCGGTGAACAGTGGGCCTCTGCCGTTCTTGCGATGATCTGGTGGTGACCACGACACAGCAGTCCCCCCATGGGCCCCCTCCCGGGAGCGGCGGCGGGCACGGGCACGCGCACAGCCACAGCCATGGACCGGCCGCCCCCGTTTCCCAGCACCTCCGCAAGGTCATCGCGGCCATCCTGATCCCGTTCGCCGCCGCGGTCGTGGTCGGGCTCGTGGTGCTCTGGCCCGGCGGCGCGCCGTCGCACCAGCGCACCGGTGTGGGCTTCGACCGGCAGACACGGCAGGCCACGGTCACCGAAGTGGTGGCGGTGAGCTGCAAGTCGGTGAACGCCTCCGGGGACACGCCGACCGGCGACACCTCGACGGCCGAGGGATCCTCCGCGCAAGCCCAGGCGACCGGTACCTGCAAGAAGGCCACGGTCCGTGTCGACACCGGCAACGACAAGGGGCGCACCTTCACCGAGATCGTGCAGCCGGACCAGTCACGGCAGCTGCACCAAGGCGAGAAGGTCGTGGTCGCCTACGAACCCTCCGCGCCGAAGGAACTTCAGTACTCGGTCACCGACGTCAACCGGCGCTTCCCGATGGCGCTGCTGGCCGGTGTCTTCGCGCTCGCCGTCGTGGTCGTGGGGCGGATGCGGGGCGTCATGGCGCTGATCGCTCTGGCCGTCAGCTTCCTGGTGCTGAACCTGTTCGTCCTGCCCGCCATCCTGCAGGGTTCGAACCCGCTGCTCGTGGCCGTGGTGGGGGCGAGCGCCATCATGCTGATCGCCCTGTACATGTGTCACGGCCTGTCCGCCCGCACATCGGTGGCGGTGCTCGGCACGCTGATCTCGCTGGTGCTGATCGGCATCCTCGGCTCACTGTTCATCGGCTGGGCCGCGCTCACCGGCAACACCGACGACAACACCGGTCTGATCCATGGCCTGTACCCGTCGATCGACATGAGCGGTCTGCTGCTCGCCGGGGTCATCATCGGCTCGCTCGGCGTCCTCGACGACGTGACCGTGACGCAGACCTCGGCGGTCTGGGAGCTGCACGAGGCCAATCCGGCCATGGGCTGGCGCGGGTTGTACCGCGCGGGCATCCGCATCGGCCGGGACCACATCGCGTCCGTCGTCAACACCCTTGTCCTCGCCTACGCGGGCGCGGCGCTTCCGCTGCTGCTGCTCTTCTCCATCGCGCAGAGCAGCGTGGGGACCGTCGCCAACAGTGAGCTGGTCGCGGAGGAGATCGTCCGCACGCTGGTGGGCTCGATCGGCCTGGTCGCCTCCGTGCCGGTCACCACGGCCCTGGCGGCACTCGTGGTCTCGGCCGACCGTACGAGTACCGGGCCGACGCCGGCGCGCGCGATGCCCGGTGTGCCGGCTCCCGCGCGCGGCGGCAGAGGACGACGCCGCAAGCGGTGATCCCGGGGCACCGGATCTCCCGCCGCTTCATGTGACCGGCGTACGCGGTGAAGCGTTACGCCACCGCACACGGCCCGTTGCCGAAACGCTTCAGCCCGCGCTCTGTTCCTCGGCCAGAATGCGCCCCAGCGCCTCGTCGAGGTGCGCGTCGAAGTCGGCCAGAGCGCCCTCCTGGCCCAGCGGCACCAACTTGTCCGTGCGGTCCAGGAACGCCACGAGGGGTGCCGTGGAGGAACGGAACAGCGCCCGGTCGCTGCCGACCTGAAGGCGGATCAGGACCTCGCTCAGCGAGTCCGCGTCCGCGGGCGAGATTCGGACATCGCCGTCCCCGCACGGTGTGCCCACCCCGTCGATCAGCAGCTCCCGCCCGAAGGCCCAGGTCACGGGGGCATCTCCGGGCAAGTGGAACGTCAGCCGCACGGCGTAGGGATCACAGGTCTCATACCGCAGCTCCACCGGGATGCGGAAGGAGAGCTCCTCGGACACGAGAAAGCTCATCATGACCTCTGCCTGTACGGACTCGCGCATCGCTACCCCGTCATCTGCCGTCGACTGGCCGGGAATCATCCCCGTGACACTGGTGGCATCTTGCTGAACGTACACAACAGATCACAAGGAGTAAGTTTTCAGATACTGATAGCGAGTGCGAGGGCGCCGGCACACCGTTCCACCTCGTGCTGCAGTTGCAGCGCCGCGGTCATCAGCCGGTCGTCCTGGTGGGCGGGAAGCGACAGGGCGATCGTCAAAGCCGTCGCGCCCACCGTGATGGGGACGGCCGCGCAGACCGTCCCCAGGGCGTACTCCTGCCGCTCCGTCACCGGCTGCATCCGGCGCATCCGTTCCAGACGCCGCAGGAAGCTGTGATTGTCACGGACCGTGTACGGAGTGACGGACCGCACGGGATAGCGGTCGAGGTGGTCGCGGCGGGCACCGTCGTCCAGCTGGGACAGCAGGCACTGGCCGACGGCGTGCGCATGCCCGGTCTCCCGGAAGCCGGCCCACTCCTCCACCGCCGGGTTGGCCGGGGTGTCGGAGACGCTCATGACCTCGATCTCGCCGTCCCGGTACGTCGCGTAGTACATGGGAGCACCGATCAGATCACGCCATTGTGCGAGCGTCTCGACGATCGTGCTGCGACGTTTCTGCGCGGCTCCGCTGCTGCCGAGTCGCTCGGCCGCCTCGCCCAGGAAGAACAGCCCCCGGTCGCGGTACAGGTAGCCCTCATGGACCAGGGTGCGCAACAGGTGGTAGGCGGTGGGAAGAGCGAGGCCGGTCTCACGGGCCAGCTGTTTCGCCGGGGCGCCGTACTCGTGGCGCGCGACGGTTTCCAGCAGGCGCATCGCGCGCTGCACCGAGCCGATGAGGGTCTGCTGCGGCTGAGCGGCCTGCTGCTCCAGCGCCCTCGCGTAGGACTGCTCCACCGGTGGCGCGGAGCGCGGCTGTGCGGGGAGTCCCGTGGAACGGGACGGCGTCAGGGGGCCGGGACGCGCGTGCGGTCCTGCGGGTGCGGTGTCAACCGTGGCCAAGGGTCACTCCCGTAGCACGAGGGGGCAGCCCGTGCGGGGAAACACGGGTGGGGAAACGCTGCCCGCGGGGGTCCTGCCCCCACGTCGATGCCCGGACCCTATCCGCCCACCACCGCTTGTGGACGGCCTGTCCGGGAAACTTCCCTCCCGCGAGGGAACCGGCGATTCCTGTTACCGATCACCGGTGCCCCTGCGTACTCACCAGTCGCCGCGCGAGGAGGACCCCGCCATGAACTTCCGCACGATGTAGATCAGGCCGCCGACCAGGGCCACGAAGACCAGCAGCTTGAACAGCAGACCGATCACGAAGCCCACCACGCTCGCTATCAGGCCGCCGAAGACGACCAGGGCGATGACCGGCACCGCGATCCACTTCACCCACCACGGCAGACCCGCGAAGATCTCTCGCATTGCCCTCGTCCTTACCTCTCCGCCGGCCCAGTGCCGGTGTCCGTCGGTGCCCCGCACCCCATGGTGCCGGGCACTGTCGATGTCCTGCACCCGATGCTATGGCCGTCAGCGGCTCCGGCGGGGGCTTCGCACCCTTGTCCTCCCCTGACCGTTCCCCTAGGGAACCCTGAGAGGGCGCCTCAGGCTTCCGGCGGAGAGAAGACCACCAGGACCCTGAGATCCTCGCTGATGTGATGGAACTTGTGGGCGACCCCGGCCGGTACGTACACCACACTGCCGCGGGCCACCTCGGTCGTCTCCAGGCCGACCGTGATCGAGGCGCGGCCGCTGACGACGAAGTACACCTCGTCCTGGTGGTGCGGCTTCTGCGGGTCGTGCTCGCCCGCGTTCAGCGCGTACAGACCGACCGACATGTTCCGTTCCCGCAGGAACTGGAGATAGGCGCCCTCGTTGGCGGCCCGCTCGGCCTCCAGTTCGTCCAGCCGGAATACCTTCATCGTCCTCGCCCGTATCCGTGATCGATCTCTTCTGCCACGATCAGACACATGAAGAATTTCGTAGTCAAGACGATCGCCAACGCGGGCGCACTGGCGGTCGCCGTCTGGCTGCTCGACAAGATCACGCTCACCGGTGACAGCACCGCGAAGAAGGCCGGCACGCTGATCGTCGTAGCCCTGGTCTTCGGCCTGGTGAACTTCCTGGTCAAGCCCATCGTGAAGGTGCTGACCTTTCCGCTGTTCATCCTGACGCTCGGCCTGATCACCCTGGTCGTCAACGCGCTGATGCTGCTGCTGACGTCGTGGGTGTGCGGCAAGCTCGAGCTCAGTTTCCATGTCGAGGGCTTCTGGACGGCCGTCGTCGGCGGCCTGATCGTCTCGGTCGTCTCCTGGGCACTGCACATGGTTCTGCCGGACGATGACTGACCAAGGAGGCCGGCCCCCGCGACCGCGCCGCGCTCGGGCTCACCGGCCGACCCGCGCCGCAGGCGCACCACGGGGGTCCGGACGCTGCCCGAGCGTGTCCTGAGATGGTGGAGGCAGCGAGCCCGGGGCTGCCGGCCGCGGTACGAGAGCGTGTGAAGGGACGGGCGGTATGAGCGATTCCGCTGCGGACGGCGCCTACGGTAGGGAAGGAACACGGAAGGAGACCGGTCTTCCCGCCGGCGCCGGCGACGGCACGCGCGCGGTGCGGGCCGGACTCCCCGAGCCGGTCAAACACGAACCGACGCTGCCCGGACCGGTGTTCGCCGCCCACTTCCATCTGCCGGGCGACCCGACGGGCCCGTACACCTACGGCCGTGACGAGAACCCGACCTGGACGCTGCTGGAGCGGGCCATCGGCGAGCTCGAGGCCCCCGGGCACGAGAGCGTCGAGACGCTGGTGTTCGCCTCCGGCATGGCGGCCATCTCCTCGGTGCTCTTCTCCCAGCTGCGCGCGGGCGACGCGGTGGTGCTGCCCAGCGACGGCTACCAGGCACTGCCTCTGGTGCGCGACCAGCTCCAGTCGTACGGCATCGAGGTGCGGACCGCCCCGACCGGGCAGGACGCCCAGTTGGAGGTGCTGGACGGAGCCCGGCTGCTGTGGATCGAGTCCCCTTCGAACCCGGGTCTCGACGTGTGCGACATCCGCCGGCTGGTCGAGGCGGCACATACGCGCGGGGCACTGGTCGCCGTCGACAACACCCTGGCGACACCCCTGGGGCAGCGGCCACTGGAGCTCGGCGCGGACTTCTCGGTGGCCAGCGGCACCAAGCAGCTCACCGGGCACGGCGACATCCTGCTGGGCTACGTCGCCGGCCGCGACGCCGAGGCCATGGCGGCCGTACGCCGCTGGCGCAAGATCGTCGGTGCGATTCCGGGACCGATGGAGGCCTGGCTCGCACATCGTTCGATCGCCACCCTCCAGCTGCGCGTCGACCGGCAGAACGCCACCGCCCTGGCCCTCGCCGAGGCACTGCGCGGGCGCCCCGAGGTGACCGGCCTGCGCTATCCGGGGCTGCCCGACGATCCCTCGCACAAGATCGCCTCACAGCAGATGCGGCGCTATGGGTGCGTGGTGTCCTTCACCCTGCCCTCGCGTGCCCGGGCCGACCGATTCCTCGAGGCCCTGCGGGTCGTGGACGACGCGACGAGCTTCGGCGGGGTGCGCTCCACGGCGGAGCGGCGCGGGCGCTGGGGCGGGGACGCGGTCCCGGAGGGCTTCATCCGGATGTCCGTCGGCGCCGAGGACCCCGCTGACCTGGTGGCGGATGTACTGCGCGCGCTGGACGAAACGGCGCAGTGACCGCCTCTCCCTCGGCCTCGCCATGACAGGCGGTCCGAGCCTCCCCCCTCGTGGCTCGGACCGCCCTCGGTTCCGCGCGCGAAGAACCGCGCGAACAAGGCTAGTTGACTCTGCGTCAGTGTCCAATCACGGTAGCGACAGAGACCTATCGACATATTTATAGTTGTGCGCGGCCGGGGGGGTCGGGAGGGGTAGGCGCCGCAAGGGGAGGGCGAGGCGTGGACCTGGCGTTGCTGCGTACGTTCGTGACCGTGCACCGGGCGGGATCCTTCACCCGTGCGGCAGCGCTGCTCGGCCTCTCCCAGCCGGCGGTCACCTCCCAGATCCGCACGCTGGAGCGGCAGCTGGGCCGCCCCCTGTTTCTGCGCCAGGCCCGCGGGGTGACGCCGACATCCATCGGGGACGAACTCGCCCACAAGGCCGCGCCCCATCTGGACGCCCTGGTGGAGATAGCCGAGTCCGGCCTCGACGACGAGTCCTCCTTCCGCACGCTGCATCTGGCCGGGCCGCCCGAGTTCACCGCGGAACGGGCGCTGCCCGCGCTGACCGAGCTGACCGGCGAGGACGGACAGGGCTTCGCCCTCCGGGCCTCTTTCGGGACCGCCGAAGAGGTCCTGGAAGGGCTGTCCGCCGGGCACCACGATCTCGCCATCAGCACCGCCCGGCCGCGCGGCGCCCTGCTCACGGCGGCTCCGCTGTGCGACGAGGAGCACATCCTGGTCGCCGCCCCGCGCCGGGCCCACGAGATCGGCCCCATGACGCTGCACGGCAAGGACGTGCCCGCTCTGGAGAACGTCCCTCTGGTCGAGGTCCACGAGTCGCTGCCCTTCGTCTCCCGTTACTGGGCGTCTGTCTTCGACTCCCGGCCGACCGTGTCCGGCACTGTGATCGCCCCCGACCTGCGCGCGGTTCTGGCCTGTGCCGTGGCGGGCGCCGGATTGGCGGTGTTACCCCGCTATCTGTGCGCTTCCGCCCTGGAGCAGGGAGACGTGGTGGCCCTCCATGAACCGGCGGTGCCGCCCCTGCGTACGTATTTCCTGGTGGTCCGCACCGGCACACTGGCGATGCCGCACATCGCCCGTGCCCACGAGTGGCTGTTACGGGCGGCCTCGCAGTGGTGCTGAGACCCTCCGCACGCCCCTCACACAGCGAACTCGGTTGCTGACGTTTCGCGATGTTTCACGTGGAACCAACCGGGCCACATTTCTCCCATGACCGTCCGACCCGTGGTCAAGCGCACCGCTCGAGCCGTTCTCCTCGACGGCGACGACCTGATCCTGATCAAGCGCACCAAGCCCGGTGTCGATCCTTACTGGGTCACCCCCGGAGGCGGGGTCGAGCCGGGGGACACCACCGTCGTCGACGCCCTGCACCGAGAGGTGTACGAGGAGCTCGGCGCAAAGATCACCGACGTCGTGCCCTGCTTCGTGGACACCGTGGAACACATCGGCGCGGACGGTGGCGCGACCGGTGTCAAAGTGCAGCACTTCTTCGTCTGCCGTCTGGAGTCGATGGACCCCTCTCTGCGGCACGGTCCCGAGGTGGACGAGCCCGCCGGCGAGTACGAGATCGTGCGGGTGCCGTTCACCCGGGTGGGGATCGCCTCCGTCCACCTCGTCCCGCTGTCCCTGCGGCACTACCTGGACGGCAACATCGAGGGTGTCCGGGCCATGCACGCGCCGGACCTGGGCTGACCGAGCGCCGTACGTTTCACGTGAAACACCCGGCGTCTGTCCGCGTGCCGTAGGGAGCCCCACGGGATGGCCAAAAGCACGTACGTCCGTCTCGAAAGGAGTGGACGGGGACGACACCCGTCGGACAGCCTGACCTGCGTGTCGACTCCTTCCCCTGCCGCTCTGCCCATCCGCCGTCTGACGCTCCGCGATCTCACCGCCTGCGCCGACCTGTCCGAGAACCGGGGGTGGCCGCGCGAGGAGCACAAGTGGGGTTTCCTCCTCAGCTCCGGGAAGGGATACGGCATCGACGACCCCGACGGAGGGCTCGTCGCCGCCTGCGTCGTCACGGAGTACGGACCGCAGGAGCGACCGGAGCTGGGCGCCATCGGCATGGTCCTGGTCGCTGAGCGGCACGCCCGTCAGGGCATCGGCCGCCGCTTGATGCGTCACGTCGTCTCGACGATGGGCACCACCCCGCTGACCCTGCACGCCACGCCGAACGGCCGTCCGCTGTACGAGGAGCTCGGCTTCAAGGTCACTGGCCGGGCCGAGATGGTGCGGGGCCGCTTCACTCCGGACGGTTCGCCGTCCGCCGTCACCACCCGAGCGGCCACCGCCGAGGACCTCACCGGCATCCTCGCTCTGGACGAGAAGGTGTTCGGCGCCGACCGCACCCCTCTGATCATCCGGCTGCCCGCGTTCGCCGACCAGTTGCGGGTCGCCGAGGACGGCGACGGGATCACCGGGTACGCGGCCGCCTGGCCGAACATGGACACCCACGTGGTGGGCCCGCTGATCGCCCGGGACACGGAGACGGCCAAGGCGCTGATCGCCTCCCTCGCCGCGCACACCGACCGCCCTCTGCGCACCGACATCGATGTGCGTCACGAGGAACTGCTGACCTGGGTGAAGCAGCGCGGCCTGGCGTCGATCGCCTTCAACTCGGTCATGACATACGGCATCGCGGAGCTCCCCGGCGACTGGACTCGCCGGTTCGCTCCGCTGACCGTGGCGGCGGGGTGAGCGTCAGGCCAGCGCCTTCACCGCGGTGACGGCGAAGGCGTGGTCTTGCTCCGGCGCGCCGCCGCCGACGCCGATCGCTCCGATCAGGCGGCCGTCGCGCCGCACGGGTACCCCACCCGCGATGAACAGCAGCGGCCGGTCGAGCGCGGTGGGCAGGGTGTGGAAGAGACCACCCGGCTGCACGGCGTCGACGATGTCGGCGGTCGGGGTGTCCAGCTGGAGGGCCGTGTAGGCCTTGCGTGTGCTGGTCTCTCCGGAGATGAGGACGGCCCGGTCATCGCGCCGGAAGGCGAGCAGGTGGCCCCCTGCGTCCAGCACGGTGACGCTGACGGTGACACCGGCTGCCTCGGCCGCGCTGCGGGCGGCGGCGACGAGGGTCTCCGCGTCCTGGATGGTCAGCGGGGCGACGGTGGTGGTGCTCATCGGAGATTCTCCTTGTCGGTGGTGCTCATGAAGGTGAGGCGAGGATGAGCCGGACGGTGCGGGGACGGCCCTGGCCCCGCGACGCCCGGCCAGGGATCACTGACGGACGGCGGTCGGCTGATCGACGGGGGTGGAACCGAGGACGACGGTGCTCGGCGTACTGCCCCGGCGTTCCAGGGCCGCCGAGAGGACGGCGAGGACCAGAGCGCCTGCCGCGAGAGCCGCGCCGACCCAGTTGGGGGCGGTGTAGCCGAAGCCGGCCGCGATCACCAGCCCGCCGAGCCACGCGGACAGCGCGTTGCCCAGGTTGAAGGCGCCGATGTTGACGGCCGAGGCCAGCGTCGGTGCACCGTGCGCCTGGTCCAGGACGCGCTTCTGCAGCGGCGGTACGGTCGCGAAGCCCAGGGCACCGATCAGGACGATGGTCACGGCAGCCGCGATCTTGTGGTGGGCCGTGAGCGTGAAGAGGGCCAGAACCACGGCCAGGGCGCCGAGGGATACGTACAGAAGGGGCATCAGAGCCCGGTCGGCGAACCTGCCGCCGACGAGGTTCCCGCCGACCATGCCGAGACCGAAGAGGACCAGCAGCCAGGTGACGGAGCCGTCGGAGAAGCCGGCGACATGGGTCATCATCGGCGCGATGTAGGTGATGGCCGCGAAGACACCGCCGAAGCCGAGGACGGTCATCGCCATGGCCAGCAGCACCTGCGTGTTCTTGAAGGCGGCCAGTTCGTGGCGCAGCCGCACTGTCTCGCTCCTGGGCACCTCGGGGACGAGCCTGGCGATGCCGGCCAGGCCGACGACACCGAGTCCGGCGACGATGCCGAAGGTGATGCGCCATCCGGCGGCCTGTCCGATCAGGGTGCCGAGCGGAACACCCACGACATTGGCGACGGTCAGACCGGTGAACATCATCGCGATGGCACCGGCCCGCTTGTCCGGCGCGACCAGGTCCGCCGCGACGACGGAACCGATGCCGAAGAAGGCGCCGTGTGCCAGTGAGGCGACCACCCGGCCGATCAGCATGACCGAGAAGGCGGGAGCCAGCGCGGAGAGCAGATTCCCGGCGATGAACAGTCCCATCAGAAGCATCAGCATCCGCTTGCGAGGGATCTTGGTGCCGAGCACGGTCATCAACGGGGCGCCGAACATGACGCCCAGCGCATAGCCGGTCACGAGCAGACCGGCGGTCGGGATCGAGACGGCGAAGTCGCCCGCGATCTCGGGTAGCAGGCCCATGATCACGAACTCGGTCGTTCCGATCCCGAAGGCCCCGATCGCGAGGGCCAGAAGCGCGAGAGGCATGAGGGGACACCTTCCCAGACGATTGCAGGTGCGCTTTGCATGCTTCAACAATAATTGCATACGCGGGCTAATGGCAAACGAGGGCTATTGCGATGCTGCTCTATCCTGGGAGTCAACCGCTCGGGATGGAGGAGACGCCCATGACAGCGACGGACCCAGCGCTCACCGCTCTCGCCCAGGGCTGGTGCGCTCTCTCGCTGCTCCACGGGAGGATCGAGGCGCACATCGAGCGCGCTCTGCAGTCGGGGCACGGCCTGAGCGTGCGCGAGTACTCCCTGCTCGACGTGCTCAGCCGCCAGCACGACGGCGAGGGCGGCCATCTGCAGATGAAGCAGGTGGCCGACGCGGTCGTCCTCAGCCAGAGCGCCACCACCCGGCTCGTCACCCGGCTCGAGGACCGTGGGCTGCTCGAGCGGTACCTGTGCCCCACCGACCGCCGCGGCATCTACACCAACGTCACCAAGGCCGGGCTCAAGCTCCTGGGGGAGGCCCGGCCGACCAACGACGCCGCCCTGCGCGAGGCGCTCGACGAGGCCGCGCAGAACCCGGAGCTGGCACCGCTGGTCCGGGTTGTCGAGTCCCTGAAGGCCCCAGCTGCCGCATAGGGTGCGGTCATGGGAGATCTCGAGATACGGGAGGCCGTCACCGGCGACGTCCCGGCCATCGTCGCCATGCTCGCGGACGACCCGCTGGGTGCCCAGCGGGAGTCCCCCGACGACCTCGCCCCGTACCTGGCCGCACTGGAACGGCTCAGCGCGGACCCGAACCAGCACCTGGTCGTCGCCGTCCGCGAGGGCAGCGTCGTCGGCACACTCCAGCTGACGGTCATCCCCGGCCTGTCGCGGCGGGGGGCGACACGCTCGATCATCGAGGCCGTGCGCATCCATGCCGACGAGCGGGGAAGCGGGCTGGGCACCCAGCTGATCGAGTGGGCGATCGCGGAGTCCCGGCGCCAGGGCTGTCAATTGGTGCAGCTGACGTCCGACAGGACACGTACCGACGCGCACCGCTTCTACGAGCGGCTCGGCTTCGTGGCCTCACACATCGGCTTCAAGCTTCCGCTATGACGACAGCTCCCGTCACAAAGGCGCTGAAGGGGCCTGTTTCACGTGAAACAGGCCCCTTCAGCGAGAGGCGGACTACTCGATGCCGCGCCATCCCGCCGGGTCGACTCCACCGGGAACCGACGCGTTCTCGTCGTAGGGCTGGCGCGTGAACACGAAGGACCCGAGGTCCAGATGGTCCACTGAGCCATCGGCCCGCGGTACGGGCCGCAGCAGCTCTCCGGCGTAGTACCCCTCCAGCCCGGTCCAGGTGCCGTCACCGTTCGCCCGGAACCGCGAACGCCGGCCGGTGCCGGACAGCGGCTCCAGGGAGAGGAGCCCGTCGGCCGTCAGCCGCAGGCCGAAGCCGTACGTCCCCCAGTACCACTGCCCCGCCAGCTCCAGCACGGACGGCTCCGCCTCCGGCAGCGGCCGCCAGGGCTCCGGAATCCGCGGTTCGGCGTCGGCGACGATGCGGACCAGGTCGGCACCCACGGTGGCCAGCGGCACGCCTGAGGTGCAGTTGGCCAGCACGACGACGGCCACGTCGTCCTCGATGGCGACGGTCAGGAAGGCAAGAAAGCCCGGCAGCGACCCCGAGTGCCCCACCAGCAGCCGCTCGCCGGACCTCCGCAGTTCCAGCCCCAGCCCGTAGGCGTACCCCGTCACCACGTCCACGTCCTCGGGCGGGGCCGACGGCTGCCGCATCTCGCGCAGCGACTCGGCGCTCAGCACCCGGTCGTCCCCCTGGGCGAGGAAGACGGCGAACCGGGCCAGGTCACCCGTGGTGGACCAGAGTTGTCCGGCCGGGGCCATCCGCCCGAGGTCCTCGGCGGGCTCGGGCAGCATCACGTCGGCCCACGGGTGCACTGCCCAGCCACCGGCATGGGGCGCCTGCGGTCGAGTGCTTGTCCGATGCAGCCCCAGGGGCTCGAGTACCTCCCGCCGAAGGACGTCCTCCCACGCGGCGCCGCGCAGCTTCTCGACGAGTGCGCCCAGGACGGTGTAGCCGGGATTGGAGTAGTGGAACCGTCGTCCGACCGGGTGCCGCAGCGGCTTCTCGCCGAGCACATCGGAGAGTTCGGGGCGAAGTGTTCCAGGGGTCCTCTCCCACCAGGGTGCGGGCGACTCGGCAGCCAGGCCGCCGGTGTGCGCCAGCAGATCCCCGACCGTCGCCTCCCCCGCACCGGTTCCCGGCAGATGCTTCTCCAGCGGGTCCACGAGATCGAGGAGGCCCTCGTCGCGCAGGCGCAGCACGAGCACGGCGGTGAAGGTCTTGGTGATCGAGCCGATGCGGTACTGCGTGTTCTCGTCCGGCGCATGGCCGTCCACCGACGTCCGCGCGCCATGCCAGACCGTCCGCCCGCCACGGGCGACCGCAGCGACGAGCGACGGTGCCCGCCCCTCGGCCTGGGCGACCGCGATCCGGTGCAGCAGGGCCCGGCGGGTACTCGGAAGCAGCTCGTCCTGAGGTGTCGTCATGCCCTCAGTCCATCCGGTACACCCGTGCACGTCGAGCGGATTTCACCCGTGGCGGCCTGGGCAGCGGAGGCTACCCGCCCACGGGCACCGGTCAGGTCTGCGCCATGTCCACGAACCGCGAGTAGTGGCCCTGGAAGGCGACCGTGATCGTCGCCGTCGGGCCGTTGCGGTGCTTGGCCACGATCAGGTCGGCCTCACCGGCGCGCGGCGACTCCTTCTCATAGGCGTCCTCGCGGTGGAGCAGGATGACCATGTCGGCGTCCTGCTCGATGGAGCCGGACTCGCGCAGGTCGGAGACCATCGGCTTCTTGTCGGTGCGCTGCTCGGGGCCACGGTTGAGCTGGGAGAGCGCGATGACCGGGACCTCCAGCTCCTTGGCCAGCAGCTTGAGGTTGCGGGACATGTCCGAGACCTCCTGCTGGCGGCTCTCGGCGCGCTTGGAGCCGCCGGACTGCATCAGCTGGAGGTAGTCGATGACGACCAGCTTGAGGTCGTTGCGCTGCTTCAGGCGCCGGCACTTGGCGCGGATCTCCATCATCGACAGGTTCGGGGAGTCGTCGATGTAGAGCGGAGCAGCCGAGACATCCGGCATGCGGCGGGCCAGCCGCGTCCAGTCCTCGTCGGTCATCGTGCCCGAGCGCATGTGGTGCAGGGCGACCCGGGCCTCCGCGGACAGCAGACGCATCGCGATCTCGTTGCGGCCCATCTCCAGGGAGAAGATGACGCTCGGCAGGTTGTGCTTGATCGACGCGGCCCGCGCGAAGTCCAGCGCGAGCGTCGACTTACCCATCGCAGGCCGTGCGGCGATGACGATCATCTGCCCCGGGTGCAGGCCGTTCGTCAGCGAGTCGAAGTCGGTGAACCCGGTGGGCACACCCGTCATCTCCCCGCTGCGCGAGCCGATCGCCTCGATCTCGTCGAGTGCGCCCTCCATGATGTCGCCCAGCGGCAGATAGTCCTCGCTGGTGCGCTGTTCGGTGACCGCGTAGATCTCGGCCTGGGCACGGTTGACGATCTCGTCGACGTCGTCGTCGGCCGCGTATCCCATCTGTGTGATCCGCGTACCCGCTTCGACCAGGCGGCGCAGGACCGCGCGCTCGTGGACGATCTCCGCGTAGTACGCGGCGTTGGCCGCCGTGGGCACGGTCTGCACCAGGGAGTGCAGATACGAGGCGCCGCCCACCTTGTTGATCTCACCGCGCTTGGTGAGCTCGGCGGCGATGGTGATGGGGTCGGCCGGCTCACCCTTGGCATAGACGTCGAGGATGGCCTGGTAGATCGTCTCGTGCGCGGGCTTGTAGAAGTCGTGGCCCTTGAGGATCTCGACGACGTCGGCGATGGCGTCCTTGGACAGGAGCATCCCGCCGAGGACGGACTGCTCCGCGTCGAGATCCTGCGGGGGGACGCGCTCGAACGACGAGCCGCTGTCCCACTTCCCGTCGTCCGGGCCGCGGTCGTGCTGTTCGTCGCGGCCGCGGACCTGGTCGGGCCGACGCCGGGAGGCGGGCAGACGATCACTGGGTCCGCTGCCGGCCCACGGGTCGTCCAGGGGCTCGGAAATGCTCACCGAGCGACCTCCTCCCGTCCGCCGAGCGGACCTCGCCGTGCCCCTCATTTCTACGGCACGGCACTGACAATTCGAGAAGCCCGACTCCGCTTCTGGCCCGTCTTTTTATGACGGTTTGGAAGCCTGCGGACGGAGCGCGCGCCGGACTACGGTAGGCCCCCGGGCACCGTCAGCCAATCTGGTTATCCACAGGCCATGTGGACGAGCGACCGGATGCTGTGGAGAACTCCCCCAAACCTGTGCACGACCCGGTGGACAGTGCTGTGAACAAGGCCTCGCCGAATTCCCCAGGACCCTTCTGACCTGCATCATTGCCGTCCACTGGCTGTGCAGAAGAAAAACTTTCCCCGTCGGACCAAGATCGGTTCGAACGGTGCGTACGAGTGCGCAGCACGAGACGACAAGTAAGGGGTGCAAGGCCTTTGCGTCACTTACCTGTGGACGATTAGATTGGTGCCCATGACACAGGCCCCCGCACGCCCTACGGCCGGCCGACGTCAGCACGACCGAGAGATCGTCGCGCTGGCCGTCCCGGCCTTCGGCGCCCTCGTCGCCGAGCCGCTTTTCGTCATGGCCGACAGCGCGATCGTCGGCCACCTCGGAACGGCGCAGCTCGCCGGACTCGGTGTCGCCTCGGCCCTGCTGACGACCGCCGTCAGCGTCTTCGTCTTCCTCGCCTACGCCACCACGGCCGCCGTCTCCCGACGTGTCGGCGCGGGTGATCTCCAGGCCGCCATCCGCCAGGGCATGGACGGCATCTGGCTGGCCCTGCTGCTCGGCGCTACCGTCATCGCGGTCGTCCTGCCCACTGCACCCGTCCTGGTCGACCTCTTCGGCTCCTCGCACACGGCAGCTCCGTACGCGACGACGTATCTGCGCATCTCCGCCCTGGGCATCCCGGCCATGCTCGTGGTGCTCGCCGCCACAGGTGTGCTGCGCGGACTGCAGGACACCCGGACACCGCTCTACGTCGCCGTCGTCGGCTTCATCGCCAACGCCGCCCTCAACGCAGGCCTCGTCTACGGCGCCGGACTCGGCATCGCAGGTTCCGCCTGGGGCACCGTCATCGCCCAGTGGGGCATGGCCGCCGTCTACCTCACCGTGGTCATCCGCGGAGCCCGCAGACACGCTGCCTCTCTGCGCCCGGACGCCGCCGGCATCAGGGCGTCCGCACAGGCCGGAGTTCCCCTGCTCGTCCGCACCCTCTCGCTACGGGCCATCCTGATGATCGCCACGGCGGTCGCTGCCCGCCTCGGCGACGCGGACATCGCCGCCCACCAGATCATCCTGTCCCTGTGGAGCCTGCTCGCCTTCGCGCTCGACGCGATCGCGATCGCCGGGCAGGCGATCATCGGGCGCTACCTCGGTGCCGACGATCCCCGGGGCGCGCGTGAGGCCTGCCGCCGCATGGTCCAGTGGGGCATGGCGGTCGGAGTCGTCCTCGGGCTCCTCGTGTTGGCAAGCCGCCCGCTCTTCCTGCCTCTGTTCACCAGCGACGCCGTGGTCAAGGACGCGGCGCTGCCCGCGCTGCTCATGGTGGCGCTCTCCCAGCCGATCTGCGGCGTGGTCTTTGTCCTCGACGGTGTGCTGATGGGTGCTGGAGACGGGCCTTACCTCGCGGGCGCCATGCTGGTGACCCTCGTGGTCTTCACGCCGGTGGCGCTGCTCGTGCCGATCCTCGGAGGCGGGCTCACGGCGCTCTGGGCTGCGATGACGCTGATGATGACCGTGCGATTGCTGACGCTGTGGCTGCGCTCGCGTTCGGGCCGCTGGATCGTCACCGGTGCGACGCGCTGACCGTTTCACGTGAAACACCATGCCTGTCAGGTTTCACGTGAAACACCCAGCGCCACATGGCGAGTGACGGCGGTGGAAAAAACGGGCCACGCCTGTGGAAAAGCCATCCATGGAAGCGCCACGCCCGTGGAAAGGGGCCGCACCCTCGATGGGTGCGGCCCCTTTCCCGACTGCTCAATCAGCGCGCAGCGCTCAGGCGGCGACGACCTCGATGCTGACCTTGGCGGCAACCTCGGGGTGCAGACGCACGGACGTCTCGTGGGCGCCCAGGGTCTTGATCGGCGCACCCAGCTCGATGCGACGCTTGTCGACCTCGGGACCACCGGCGGCCTTGATCGCCGAGGCGACGTCGGCCGGGGTGACGGAACCGAAGAGACGGCCGGCGTCGCCGGAGCGAACGGCCAGGCGGACCTTCACGCCCTCGAGCTGGGCCTTGACCTGGTTGGCCTGCTCGATGGTCTGGATCTCGTGGATCTTGCGAGCACGACGGATCTGCTCGACGTCCTTCTCGCCACCCTTGGTCCAGCGGATCGCGAACTTCCGCGGGATCAGGTAGTTGCGAGCGTAGCCGTCCTTGACGTCGACGACGTCGCCCGCGGCACCGAGGCCGGAGACCTCGTGGGTGAGGATGATCTTCATGAGTAGGTCACCCTTCCCTTAGCGCGCGGTGGACGTGTAGGGCAGCAGCGCCATCTCACGGCTGTTCTTGACGGCCGTGGCGACGTCACGCTGGTGCTGCGTGCAGTTGCCGGTCACGCGGCGGGCACGGATCTTGCCGCGGTCGGAAATGAACTTCCGCAGCATGTTCGTGTCCTTGTAGTCCACGTACGTGACCTTGTCCTTGCAGAAAGCGCAGACCTTCTTCTTAGGCTTGCGCACAGGCGGCTTCGCCATGGTGTTTCTCCTGTGTGATCAAGAAGTGTGGGTACGGCCCACCCCGACCCAGGCCCGGCCCCGGAAGGCCGGCCGCAGGCCTAGAAGGGGGGCTCGTCCGAGTAGCCGCCACCGCCGCCGGAGCCGCCACCCCAGCCGCCGCCCTGGTTGCCACCGGCGGGAGCGCCGGTCGCCCACGGGTCGTCGGCGGGAGCACCGCCGCCCTGCTGGCCACCGCCGGGGCCGCCGCCCCAGCCGCCGCCCGCCTGGCCGCCACCGCCGCCGTAGCCGCCCTGGCCCTGACCACCGCGGCCGCTGGTCTTGGTGACCTTGGCCGTGGCGTTGCGCAGGCTGGCGCCGACTTCCTCGACGTCCAGCTCGTAGACCGTGCGCTTGACGCCCTCACGGTCCTCGTAGGACCGCTGCTTCAGCCGGCCCTGCACGATCACGCGCATGCCTCGCTGGAGCGACTCGGCGACGTTCTCCGCCGCCTGGCGCCAGACCGAGCAGGTCAGGAAGAGGCTCTCGCCGTCCTTCCATTCGTTCGTCTGGCGGTCGAAGGTGCGGGGTGTGGACGCGACACGGAACTTCGCGACCGCCGCACCGGAGGGGGTGAAGCGCAGCTCGGGGTCGTCGACAAGATTGCCGATGACCGTGATGACGGTCTCGCCTGCCATGGGGAACCTCTCGGCGGGTGTGCTGCTGGCTGCTTGTGCTGCTACTCGAATCCCGAGACCGGCTGAGCGGGAGGGCTCAGTGGGTCTCGGGGCGGAGGACCTTGGTCCGGAGGACCGACTCGTTCAGGTTCATCTGGCGGTCGAGCTCCTTGACGACCGCAGGCTCGGCCTGCAGGTCGATGACCGAGTAGATGCCCTCGGGCTTCTTCTTGATCTCGTACGCGAGACGACGACGGCCCCAGGTGTCGACCTTCTCGACCTTTCCGCCGCCGTCACGGACGACAGAGAGGAAGTTCTCGATCAGCGGGGAGACAGCGCGCTCCTCGACGTCGGGGTCGAGGATGACCATCACCTCGTAGTGACGCATGTGGAACCCACCTCCTTTGGACTCAGCGGCCACGGTCGTTCCGTGGCAGGAGGGTTGTGATGCGTACGCAATCGTGCTTGCCAGTAAATCAGCCGGCACTGACAATCGGGGTCGGCCGACGGAATCTCCGGGCCGTCCCCAGGTTGCCCTGGCTTCGGTCCGGGCAGACACGAGTGCAGAGGGTACAGACTACCCGCACCCCCGCTTCCGGTTGAAATCGGGGCGCAGGACCCGGCAACCTGGACACCTCGGGTGTGCACGGCGCTACGATGCGCCGCTTTTCGCTGGAGGTGCCCATGGCACAGACGATGCGACCGAACACCGCCGCGAGCAACGGGCTCTTCGCCACGGACGGCAAGTCCCATCCGCTGCAGGACACCCTGCTCGCGGTGACCCTGGTGCTGGGTGTGCTCGCCTTCATCACCGGGCTCCTCTTCCACGGCCTGCATCTGGTCAGCTCCTGGGCCGGCCTGGCGGGCATCCTCACCGGGGCGTACGGCCAGTGGATCTCCGTGACCACGCGCGAGCGCTTCGGGCTGATCCTCGGCCTCGGCGCCGCCGCGATCGGCTTCTTCCTCGGCATGGCACACGGCGGCCTCTTCGGCGGTGTCATCAGCTGACGCCGGGCATCCCGGCCGCTCCTGTCCCGGACGGCGTCCGCCTGACCCCGCGGGCGCCGTCCGTCCGACCCGCAGCACGCCCCGGCCAATGGGCCGGGGCGAAGGTTGCGTGCGGCCAGAGTGCGCGCTCCCGGGGCGCAGTAGGCTTCGGCGCGAGAGCCGGAGCCCCTGAACCCATGGGGACACGCCAGCCCGAGGAGCGCCCCGAATGAGCCTGACCCTGAGGACCATCAGTCGAGAGCAGCATCTGGCCTACATCCAGAGTCTGCCGGCGGCGAGTCACATGCAGGTCCCGGCATGGGCGGACGTCAAGGCGGAGTGGCGCTCGGAGAATCTCGGCTGGTTCGACGACCGCACCGGCGAGATGGTCGGTGCGGGCCTGGTCCTCTACCGTCAGCTGCCCAAGATCAAGCGCTACCTCGCCTATCTGCCCGAGGGCCCGGTCATCAACTGGTTCGCGCCGAACCTCGACGACTGGATCCAGCCCATGCTGGCGCATCTGAAGCAGCAGGGTGCCTTCTCGGTGAAGATGGGCCCGCCGGTGATCATCCGCCGGTGGAACTCGGAGACCATCAAGAGGGGCATCCAGGACTCGGACGTCAAGCGCCTGCGCGACCTCGAGGCCGACTTCATCGAGCCCCGCGCCTTCGAGGTCGCCGACAAGCTGCGCCGTATGGGCTGGCAGCAGGGCGAGGACGGGGGCGCCGGCTTCGGCGACGTCCAGCCCCGCTACGTCTTCCAGGTGCCGCTCGCCAACCGGTCCCTGGAAGAGGTGCACAAGAACTTCAACCAGCTGTGGCGCCGCAACATCAAGAAGGCCGAGAAGGCGGGTGTCGAGGTCGTCCAGGGCGGCTACCACGACCTGGAGGAGTGGCAGCGGCTGTACGAGATCACGGCCGTGCGCGACCACTTCCGGCCGCGCCCGCTGTCGTACTTCCAGCGCATGTGGATGGCCCTCAACTCGGAGGACCCCAACCGCATGCGGCTGTACTTCGCCCGGCACAACGGCGTGAACCTGGCCGCGGCGACGATGCTGATCGTCGGTGGCCACGTCTGGTACTCCTACGGGGCCTCCGACAACATCGGCCGTGAGGTCCGCCCCTCGAACGCGATGCAGTGGCGGATGCTGCGCGACTCCTACGCCCTCGGCGCCACGGTCTACGACCTGCGCGGCATCTCCGACTCGCTGGACGAGACCGACCACCTGTTCGGCCTGATCCAGTTCAAGGTCGGCACCGGCGGGCAGGCCGCCGAGTACCTCGGCGAGTGGGACTTCCCGCTGAACAAGCTGCTCCACAAGGCACTCGACATCTACATGTCGCGTCGCTGACCTCGCGTTCTCCGCATCGACACCGTCGCCAATCCCCACACTTCTGATTCACCGCAGCCACGAGAAAGGTTCCGGGTCCGGCCATGGCGCTCACGCTCTACGTCGACACCGCGCGCTGGCGGGCGCACCACAAGCACGTGCAGGAGCAGTTCCCGGGGCTGGTCCCGGTCTGCAAGGGCAACGGCTACGGCTTCGGCCACGAGCGGCTGGCGGAGGAGGCCACCCGGCTCGGCTCGGACGTCCTCGCCGTCGGCACGACCTACGAGGCCGCACGGATCAAGGACTGGTTCGGCGGCGACCTGCTGGTGCTGACGCCCTACCGGCGCGGCGAGGAGCCCGTGCCGCTGCCCGACCGGGTGATCCGCTCGGTGTCGTCGGTCGACGGCGTGTACGGCCTCGTCGGCGCGCGCGTCGTCATCGAGGTGATGTCCTCGATGAAGCGGCACGGCGTGAGCGAGCAGGACCTGCCCCAGCTGCACGCCGCCATCGAGAACGTCCGCCTGGAGGGCTTCGCCATCCATCTGCCGCTGGACCGCACCGACGGCTCGGACGCCGTCGAGGAGGTGATCGGCTGGATGGACCGGCTGCGCGCGGCACGGCTTCCGCTGCACACGATGTTCGTCAGCCACCTCAAGGCCGAGGAGCTCGCCCGGCTGCAGCAGCAGTTCCCGCAGACCCAGTTCCGCGCCCGCATCGGCACGCGGCTGTGGCTCGGTGACCACGAGGCCACCGAGTACCGCGGCGCGGTCCTGGACGTCACACGGGTGGCCAAGGGCGACCGCTTCGGCTACCGCCAGCAGAAGGCGGCCTCCGACGGCTTCCTCGTCGTCGTGGCGGGCGGCACGTCGCACGGAGTGGGCCTGGAGGCACCCAAGGCGCTGCACGGCGTCATGCCGCGCGCCAAGGGCGTGGCACGGGCCGGGCTGGCCACGGTGAACCGGAACCTCTCGCCGTTCGTCTGGGGCGGCAAGCAGCGCTGGTTCGCCGAGCCCCCGCACATGCAGGTCTCCATCCTGTTCGTGCCCTCGGACGCGCCGGAGCCGAAGGTCGGGGACGAACTGGTGGCCCATCTGCGGCACACCACCACGCAGTTCGACCGGCTCGTGGACCGCTGAGCGGCCCAGCCACGCCGAAGGCCGTACACGATGCCTGCCGTGTACGGCCTTCGCTCTTCCTGAAGCCCCCTCAGCGCCGTTCGCTCACAGCGAACGGTCGTCGGGTGGGGCCGGGATCCGACTGCCCCACTCCACCGGGGGCCCGTCGAAGTGTGCCGCGTGGAGCCGGGAATGGCCTGAGGTGCCGAGGACGAAGGCATCCGGCGCACCGTCGAGGACACCGCCCGAAGGATCGTCGTCCCCGCCGCGGCGCACCACGTCCCGCTCCGGCATCAGGATGTCGCGGACGACGACCGCGCACAGGTACACCGTCCCCGCCAGATGCACGGCGATCGCCCAGTGATAGCCGTCGGTCGGCAGTCCCTTGTGCGCGTCCCCGCTGGTCGTGTACGCGAGGTACATCCAGATGCCGAGGAAGTACGCCACCTCGCAGGCCTGCCAGATGAGGAAGTCCCGCCACTTCGGACGGGCCAGCACCGCGAGCGGGACCAGCCACAGCACGTACTGCGGTGAGTAGACCTTGTTGGTGAGGATGAACGCCGCCACCACCAGGAAGGCCAGCTGGGCGAAGCGCGGGCGGCGGGGAGCGAACAGGGCCAGCGCCGCGATACCGAGGAAGCACAGCACCACCAGCAGCGTGGCCACGGTGTTGACGAAGTCGGTGCTGGGCGGACTGCTGGAGTTCTGGGCCCAGATCAGCCAGAAGGAGCCGAAGTCGACGCCCCGGTCGTGGCTGAACCTGTAGAACTGCCACCAGCCGTCGGAGGCGAAGGCCATCACCGGCACGTTCACCAGCAACCAGGCGACGACCGCTCCCGCCAGGGCCTTGCCGAAGTCCCGCCATCGGCCCGCCCGCCAGCAGAGCACGAGCAGGGGGCCGAGCAGCAGCACCGGGTAGAGCTTGGCGGCCGTGGCGAGCCCCAGCAGGACGCCGAAGGCGAGGGAGCGCCGCCGGGACCACATCAGCATCGCGGCGGCCGTCAGGGCGACCGCCAGCAGGTCCCAGTTGATGGTCGCGGTCAGCGCGAAGGCCGGCGCCAGAGCCACCAGCAGACCGTCCCAGGGCCGCCGGGCATGCGTGCGGACCACACAGACGGCGATGACGGCCGCGCAGACCATCAGCATCCCGGCGTTGGCCATCCAGTACCACTGCTCCTGGTGCTGGATGGTGCCGCTGTGCGGGGTCAGCCAGGAGGCCACCTCCATGAACACACCGGTCAGCACCGGATACTCGAGGTACGGCATGTCGCCGGTGAGCTTGTCGAAGTAGGGCACGAGACCGTCGGCGAAGCCGCGCCCCTGATAGAGGTGCGGGATGTCCGAGTAGCAGGCCTTCGTGTACTGCGAGCTGGCCCCGAAGAACCAGGCACTGTGGTAGCAGGGCGCCTTCTGGACCAGTCCGAGGGCGAACATGCCGATCGCGACGAGCGCGACGACCCGCACCGGAGTCCACCAGGACGTCCCGAGCAGGGCGCGCCGCCCGGTAGGACCGCCGATCAGCTCGCTGCCGGCCGCGGCGACCTCGTCCTCCCTGGTCGGCCGCACCGGGCCGGGGGCGGGCTCGTGCACGCTCGCTTGCGTCGATTCAGCACTGGGCATGCCGCCATCCTGCCGTACGCGTCTCGGAAAAGCCGTGGGCCGCCGCACCTGGACGGTGCGACGGCCCATGTTTCACGTGAAACGTCCTTACCGGACGGCGCCGGATCGAGGACTCACGGCCTCACGGCTAATTGCTCGTGCCTCCGAAGAAGCCGCCGTTTCCGTTGCCCCGGGTGGTGCCTCCGGTGCTGGTCTCCGTGGCGGTGGGCGTCGGGGAGGGGAAGCCTCCGTCCGTGCCGCCGGTGTCGGTGCCTCCGGTGCCGTTGCCGCCGTTCTGACCGCCGGTGTCCGAGCAGCCGAAGAAGCCACAGTTCGACTGGGTCGGCGTGGGCGACGGGCTGGTGTTCGTCGCGCTGGGCGTGGGCGTCGGCGTCGGGCTCGACTCCTGGGTCTGGGTGGCCGAGGGAGTGGGCGTGGGGCTGGGAGCGGCGTTGACGATCTCCCCGATGGGCTCGGGCGCCGGGAACGGCTCGGCCGACTGGCCCTTGAGCGCCTGGAACATGTAGTCGTGCCAGATCTGAGCCGGGAACGAGGCACCGTGGATCTTCTTCTGGCCGCCCGTTCCGTACATCTTCAGGAAGGTGCGCGACTTGTTCTTCTCGTTGTCGTCCATCCGGAACATGCTGATGGCGGTGGACAGCTGCCGGGTGTAGCCCACGAACCAGGCGGACTTGTTGCCGTCGGTGGTGCCCGTCTTGCCGGCCACCTCGCGACCGGGCAGCTGGGCGTTGGTACCCGTTCCCCTCTCGACGACGGTCTTGAGGACGTCCGTCACATTGTCGGCGACCGCCGCGGTGAAGGCCTGCTTCGTGCTGCTCGTGTGCTTGTAGACCGGCCCGTCCTTGCTCTTGACCTCCAGGACGGAGAACGGGTCGTTCTGCTTGCCGCTGGCCGCGAACGTGGCGTAGGCGCCGGCCATGCGGATCGCGCTGGGGTCGGAGATACCGATGGAGAAGGACGGGTAGCTGGTGCCGGCCAGGCTGTCCTCCTTCAGACCCGCGTCCAGGGCCGCCTGCTTGACCTTGTCCAGACCCACGTCCATGCCCAGCTGGACGAACGCGGAGTTCACCGACTCCCGCATCGCCTCGCGCAGATCGATCATGTAGTTCGGGGGGTTCCCGTAGGACTCATTGCCGTCGTTGGTCTGCAGCCACTCCTCGCCCTTCTCGTTCTTCCAGACCGTCCCGTCGTAGTCCTTGATCTTGAGCTTGTTCTTGCCGCTGAAGCGGCTCTTGGGCGAGACCTGCGTCCGTTCGTCCTGCGCCTGCGTCGGGTCCCCGTGAGGGTCGCGGACGCCGTCCCGCATCGCTGCCGCCAGCACGAACGGCTTGAAGGTCGAGCCCACCTGCGCGCCGGTGGCGTCGGCGTTGTCGGTGAAGTGCTTCGTCCAGTCCTCACCGCCGTAGATCGCCTTGATGGCCCCCGTGGCCGGGTCCACCGAGGCACCGCCGAACTGGACGTGGGTGTCGGTGTCCGGACGTTCCTTCGGCTTGATGTTGGCCTTCTGGACCTTCTCGACCGCGCTCTTGAGCTCGTTGACCTTCTTCTTGTCGAAGGTCGTCTTGATCGTGTAGCCGCCCAGCTGCAGCTGCTCCTGGGTGATGTGCGTCTCGTCGCTGTGGGCGACCAGATAGCTGTTGGCCAGGTCGACGAGGTAGCCGATCTGACCGCTCAGCCTGGTGTTGGACCGCGGGTTCTCCCAGTGGGGGAGCCTGGTGTACTTGGCCCGTTCGGCGGCGCTCAGATGGCCGTACTTGACCATCTTGTCCAGGGTGTCCTGCATCTGTGCCGTGGCGCGCCTGGCGTTGGCCTCGGGCGTGGCGGCCGGGTCGATGGAGACGGAGCCGGCCGGGTCGTAGTACGTGGCGCCCTTGAGCGTCGCCGCGAGGAAGGCGCACTCACCCGGGTTCAGCTGGATGGCCTCCTTGTTGAAGTACGCACGCGCGGCCGCCTGGATGCCGTACGCCCCCCGGCCGTAGTACGCGGAGTTCAGGTAGCCGGCCAGGATGTCGTCCTTCTTGACGGTGGCGCCCACCTTGATCGAGATGAAGATCTCCTTGAACTTGCGGGAGACCGTCTGGGACTGGTCGTCCAGCCGCGCGTTCTTGACGTACTGCTGGGTGATCGTGGAACCACCCTGCGTCTGACCGCCGGTGGCCATGTTGAAGACCGCGCGGGCGATGCCCTTGGGGTCGATGCCGCTGTCGGTGTAGAAGGTCTTGTTCTCCTGCGAGATGACCGCCCACCGCATCGCCTCGGGGATCTGCGAGAGGTTGACGATCTGGCGGTTCGTCTCACCGCCCGTCGCGACCATCGGCGACCCGTCGGACCAGAGGTAGACGTTGTTCTGCGCCGTCGCGGTCTGGGCGACGTTGGGCACGCTCACCATCGCGTAGCCGATGCCGGCCACCGCCACCAGGCTCCCGATGAAGCCGATGAACAGTCCGGAGACCAGCTTCCAGGACGGCACCCAGCGACGCCAGCCGTACCTGCCCGCCCGCGGGTAGTCGATGAACCGCTTCCTGGCGGGGGGACCCGTGCGCCCCCGGCCGCGCCCCGGCCCGTTCGGGCCGCCGGGGCCGGCCCCTCTGCGCCGGCCACCGCTTCTCTGCGCCGCCCGGCGGGCCTCGGCGCGCCCGCCGGCCGGGCGGCCCTCACCTCCCGCACCGTACGAGCCCGACCCGTAGGACGTGGACCCATAGGAGTCGGCAGGTGACCCGGTGGCGCCTCGCGGTGCCGCACGGCGGCCGGAGGACGAACCGGACTGGCCGCGTCGGGCCGCGGCACGTCCGCCTCCCTGCGGCTGCGGCGGTTTGCGACGGTGCTCGCTCATCGAACGACTACTCCTCGGGCAGGCGCACCTTTGCGCGCCTGGAAACGGCGGCTGGTTTCCGGTCCCCCCGAAGTACGGATGTGGCCGGTCGCGCATTCACCCGTACTGCACCGGGGACGAGGACGTCCCCAGGCGTCACTCGGTTCCCGGTGGTCTGCATGGCGCACAGACTACGCACCGCCGAAACCCACCGGGTCCCGAAGTTCACCCCAAATCAGGCAACTTGCCTGCACCGAAACAGTGATGTGATCCCGTTCACCATGTCACCCCTTGTCGCATGCGCAGCGCCGTTCTATCGTCGTGATGTATCGAGTCGATACATCAGGGCGACATAAAGACCGTCACGGCACCCGGGGTGGCCCGCCACCACCGGGTCGCGGCAGAGAGGAGGCGACAGTGGGCCGGCGTTCCGGAATCCTCGAGTTCGCCGTACTCGGCCTGCTCCGCGAGTCCCCGATGCACGGCTATGAGCTGCGCAAACGACTCAATACGTCACTGGGTGTGTTCCGTGCGTTCAGCTACGGGACGCTCTACCCCTGCCTCAAGACGCTGGTCGCGAACGGCTGGTTGATCGAGGAGCCGGGGAGCACCTCCGAGGACACCGTCGCGGCTGCACTCGCGGGACGTCGCGCCAAGATCGTCTACCGGTTGACGGCAGAAGGTAAGGAGCACTTCGAGGAGCTGCTCTCCCAGACGGGCCCCGACACGTACGACGACGAGCACTTCGCCGCGCGCTTCGCCTTCTTCGGGCAGACGTCGCGCGACGTACGCATGCGCGTGCTCGAGGGCCGCCGCAGTCGGCTGGAGGAGCGCCTGGAGAAGATGCGTGCCTCCCTCGCGCGCACCCGGGAGCGCCTCGACGACTACACCCTCGAGCTCCAGCGCCACGGGATGGAGTCCGTGGAGCGCGAAGTGCGCTGGCTGAACGAGCTCATCGAGAGCGAGCGGGCCGGACGGGACCTGAAGGGTTCCGCCACCGGGGGGACCGCTCAGCAGGACACCACCAATGGAGCGACGGGCGGCCTGCCCCGGACCGGGGACCCTTCCCGGCCGGATACGCCCGGCGACACCGCCACGTGAGGTCCCGTCGGGGCTTCACCGAGTACACACAGGGAGCAACCGGAATGGGTTCGGTTCGCGTAGCCATCGTCGGCGTGGGCAACTGCGCCGCATCGCTGGTGCAGGGCGTCGAGTACTACAAGGACGCCGACCCGGCGTCCAAGGTCCCGGGCCTGATGCACGTGCAGTTCGGCGACTACCACGTGCGGGACGTCGAGTTCGTCGCCGCGTTCGACGTCGACGCGAAGAAGGTCGGCCTGGACCTCGCGGACGCCATCGGCGCGTCCGAGAACAACACCATCAAGATCTGCGACGTCCCCTCCACCGGTGTGACGGTGCAGCGCGGCCACACCCTGGACGGTCTCGGCAAGTACTACCGCCAGACCATCGAGGAGTCCGCCGAGGAGCCGGTCGACGTCGTCCAGGTCCTCAAGGACAAGCAGGTCGACGTCCTGGTCTGCTACCTGCCGGTCGGCTCCGAGGACGCGGCGAAGTTCTACGCCCAGTGCGCCATCGACGCCAAAGTCGCCTTCGTCAACGCCCTCCCGGTCTTCATCGCCGGCACCAAGGAGTGGGCGGACAAGTTCACCGAGGCGGGCGTGCCGATCGTCGGTGACGACATCAAGTCGCAGGTCGGCGCCACCATCACGCACCGCGTCATGGCGAAGCTGTTCGAGGACCGCGGCGTCATCCTGGACCGCACGATGCAGCTGAACGTCGGCGGCAACATGGACTTCAAGAACATGCTCGAGCGCGAGCGCCTGGAGTCCAAGAAGATCTCCAAGACCCAGGCCGTCACCTCCCAGATCCCCGACCGGGACCTCGGCGAGAAGAACGTCCACATCGGCCCGTCCGACTACGTGGCCTGGCTCGACGACCGCAAGTGGGCCTACGTCCGCCTGGAGGGCCGTGCCTTCGGCGACGTTCCGCTGAACCTGGAGTACAAGCTCGAGGTCTGGGACTCCCCGAACTCCGCCGGTGTCATCATCGACGCCCTGCGCGCCGCGAAGATCGCCAAGGACCGCGGCATCGGCGGCCCGATCCTGTCGGCGTCCTCGTACTTCATGAAGTCCCCGCCGGTCCAGTACTTCGACGACGAGGCCCGCGAGAACGTCGAGAAGTTCATCCGCGGCGACGTCGAGCGCTGAAAAACCGCTCCTGCCAGGGCTGTTGGGTCCCCGGGCCGGGTACGCCACGCGTACCGGACCCGGGGACCCTTCCCGTATGTGAGGCTGTGCCTCATGGCCGTCGTCCGTGACCTGCGCGTCCTGCTGCGCTTCAAGGATTTCCGGCGCCTTCTCGCCATACGGCTGCTCTCCCAGGGCGCCGACGGCGTGTACCAGGTCGCGCTCGCCACCTACGTCGTCTTCTCCCCGGAGCATCAGGCCTCGGCCGCCGCGGTCGCCTCGGCGATGGCGGTGCTGCTGCTGCCGTACTCCCTGGTCGGCCCCTTCGCCGGGGTCCTGCTGGACCGCTGGCGGCGCCGCCAGGTCTTCCTTTACGGCAATCTGGTGCGCGCGGTGACGGCGGCGGCGGCGGCCGTGCTGATGGTGGCCGCCGTCCCGGACTGGCTGTTCTACGTCTCGGCGCTGTGCGTCACCGCCGTCAACCGCTTCGTCCTCGCGGGGCTGTCCGCGGCGCTGCCTCGGGTGGTCGACGCCGAGCGGCTGGTGATGGCCAACTCCCTGTCGCCCACGGCGGGCTCCCTGGCGGCCTTCGCGGGCGGCGGTCTCGCCTTCCTCGTGCGCCTGGTGGGTGCGGACTCCGACGCGGTCGTGGTGCTGCTCGGCGCCGCCCTCTATCTGTGCTCGGCCCTCGTGTCACTGCTGATGGCTCCGGAGCTGCTCGGCCCCGACCGTGGCCCGGCGCGGCCGCGACTGGGCGCCGCGCTGACCGGCACCGCACGCGAGCTGGCGGCCGGCGTACGCCATCTCGTGGCGCCGCCCCGCAGGGCGGCGGCCCGGGCGCTGGCCTCGATGACGCTGATGCGGTTCTGCTACGGCGCGCTCACGGTCATGGTGCTGATGCTGTGCCGCTACGGCCTGACGTCCGGCACCGGTGAGGGCCTGCGGCTGCTCGGACTGGCACTGGGGTTCTCCGGTGCCGGATTCTTCGCCGCGGCGGTGGTGACCCCGTGGGCGGCGGGACGGCTGGGCCCGGCCCGCTGGATCGCCGTGTGCGCCGGCTCGGCCGCCGTCCTGGAGGCCGCCCTCGGCCTTCCGTTCGCCACCGGCCCGCTGCTGGTCGCGGCCTTCGTCCTGGGGCTGACCACCCAGGGGGCCAAGATCTCCACGGACACGATCGTGCAGTCGGTGATCCAGGACGGCTTCCGCGGCCGGGTCTTCTCCGTGTACGACGTGTTGTTCAACGTCGCCTTCGTGGGCGCCGCGGGCGTCGCCGCGCTGATGCTGCCACCGGACGGCCGCTCGGCCGTGCTCGTGGTCACGGTGGCCGTGATCTACGGGGTCGTTGCGGGAGCTATGGCCCGGTTTGAACGCCAGTAAGTGTCACATCAATGACACAGACCCCCTACGGAGTACTGGGTTGTCACTGGCGGACTGTAGCTTACGTGCGTCTTATCTCGACGCCATGTCCGCGTCATCCTGTCTATGTTCCAGGGGGACTCCCACGTGACCACTCCGCCGCCCCAGGGCCAGAACCCGTACGCCCAGGCGCCCTCCGCTCCGATGGGGCAGCAGCCCGGCCAGCCGTACCCCCCGCAGCAGCAGCCCTACGCCCCGTTCCCGCAGCAGCAGGGCGCACCGGTTCCGCCGCCGCCCGCGCCGACGAGGCGCGGCAGCAAGAAGACACTGCGCATCGTGGGCGGTGTCCTCGTCGCCGTCCTCGTCGCCCTGCTGAAGTTCGGCGGCGCCCTGGGGCTGGGCTGGTTCCTGGGCCGCGACGACGCGGAGACCACCTCGGTGGGCGCCTGCATGCACAACGACGGCACGATGAGCGACCCGGATCTCAAGGAGGTCGACTGCTCGTCCAGTGGGGCGCAGTACAAGGTGGTCCAGAAGTTCGACGGCTCCACCGACGAGGACAAGTGCCAGGCCGTCACCGACGCGACGATCTCCTACGTCCAGTACGGCGGCGGTCACGACGTGGTGCTCTGCCTGAAGGAAAGCAAGTAGCACACCGCTCGACTCACGACGGAGGGGCGACGTTTCACGTGAAACGTCGCCCCTCTCGCATCCCCGGGGCCATGTTTCACGTGAAACATGGCCCCGGGGCATGCACTCAGCCCTGCTCGGCCCACCATTCCTTCAGGGCCGCCACCGCCGCGTCGTGCCCCATCGGGCCGTTCTCGAGGCGGAGCTCCAGCATGTGCTTGTAGGCGCGGCCGACGGCCGGTCCGGGCTTGATGCCCAGGATCTCCATGATCTGATTGCCGTCGAGGTCCGGGCGGATCGCGTCCAGCTCCTCCTGCTCCTGCAACTGGGCGATGCGCTTCTCCAGGCCGTCGTAGGCGTGGGAGAGAGCGGCCGCCTTGCGCCTGTTGCGCGTGGTGCAGTCGGAGCGGGTCAGCTTGTGGAGGCGGTCCAGGAGCGGTCCGGCGTCGCGGACATAACGGCGGACCGCGGAGTCCGTCCACCCGCTGGTGCCGTAGCCGTGGAACCGCAGGTGCAGTTCGACGAGACGGGAGACGTCCTTCACCAGCTCGTTGGAGTACTTCAGGGCGGTCATGCGCTTCTTGGTCATCTTCGCGCCGACCACCTCGTGGTGGTGGAAGGAAACCCGGCCGTCGTTCTCGAAGCGCCGGGTGCGCGGCTTGCCGATGTCGTGCAGCAGCGCGGCCAGCCGCAGCGTGAGGTCGGGGCCGTTCTCCTCCAGGGCCATCGCCTGCTCCAGGACGATCAGCGTGTGGTCGTAGACGTCCTTGTGCCGGTGGTGCTCGTCGCTCTCCAGACGCAGGGCCGGCAGCTCGGGCAGCACCCGGTCGGCGATCCCCGTGTCGACGAGAAGGGACAGGCCCTTGCGCGGGTGGGTGGACAGGATCAGCTTGTTGAGTTCGTCCCGTACGCGTTCGGCGGAGATGATCTCGATACGCCCGGACATCTCCTTCATCGCCGTGACGACCTCGGGCGCGACGTCGAAGTCGAGCTGGGCGGCGAAACGCGCGGCCCGCATCATGCGCAGCGGGTCGTCGGAGAACGACTCCTCGGGCGTTCCGGGGGTGCGCAGCACGCGCGTCGCAAGGTCCTCCAGGCCACCGTGCGGGTCGATGAACCTCTTCTCCGGCAGGGCCACCGCCATCGCGTTGACGGTGAAGTCCCGGCGGACGAGGTCATCCTCGATGGAGTCGCCGTAGGACACCTCGGGCTTGCGCGAGGTGCGGTCGTAGGCCTCGGACCGGTAGGTCGTCACCTCGATCTGGAAGGACCGATCGGCCTCTTCGACGCGGGCCTGCTTCTGGGCGCCGACCGTGCCGAAGGCGATGCCGACGTCCCACACCGCGTCCGCCCAGGGCCGCACGATCTTCAGGACGTCCTCGGGACGGGCGTCGGTCGTGAAGTCCAGGTCGTTGCCGAGCCGGCCGAGCAGCGCGTCCCGGACCGAGCCGCCGACCAGGGCGAGCGAGAACCCGGCCTCCTGGAAACGGCGCGCGAGGTCGTCGGCGACGGGGGCCACTCGCAGCAGTTCGCTCACCGCGCGCTGCTGCGCCTGGCTCAGGGCAGAGGAAGTGTCATCGTTGGCGTTCGGCACAACAGAAAAGGGTACGTGGCCCGGGCGCCGGGCCGCCGCGACATAACGCGCCCGACCGCGGCGACGTCCACGGGCAGCCGGCTTCTGCTCATTCCTTTGCTCACTCCTCGCACCGCGCCCACCTCTCCGCCGTGCACAAGCCTCGTGTTTGTGACGTACTGGACAGCATCCCCGGATAGGGGCATATCCAGGGCGCCCTCGCCTTGCCGCCGATCTTGTGGCCGCCTCCGTGGCACTTCCTCTCGGCGCGCATCGTTACCATGCGTGGACGCACATTCCGACGACCACTGACGACGACGAGGGACGGGCGAGCGCGTGGCCGAGGCGGCAGACTTCCAGGGGACCAGTCCCTCACCTGCCCGCCGCCTGCTGCGGCGGGCCGGGACACTGCTCGCCGGGGCGCCCCTGCTGGCCGGTCTGCTCCAGTTCTCGGCCGCTCCCAGTGCGCATGCCACCGGTCAGGACTCGCTCCGGGCCGCCTCCGGCTCGCGCACGGTGGCCGTCTCCCTCGACTCGCTCAGTCCCAGTGCCCCCTCGGACGACGACACGCTGACCGTCTCGGGCACCGTGACGAACAACGGCAAGCAGCCGGTCACCGACGCCCATGTGGGTCTGCGTGTCGGCCAGGAACTGGGCACCCGCTCCGCGATCGACGACGTCGCCCGGCGGACCGATTTCGTACCGATCGCCGACGGCCCGGAGATCGGCGACAAGTACGCCCAGAGGTTCGCCGAGCTCGCCCCCGGCGTCGCCGAGCACTTCAGCATCTCCGTACCGGTCGACAAGCTGAACCTGGGCGCGGACGGGGTCTACGAGTTCTCCGTCTCGCTGTCCGGCCAGACATCCGCGCAGCCATGGGAGCAGGTGCTGGGCATCCAGCACACCTTCCTGCCCTGGCAGGCCGACGAAGCGGACACGAAGACGAAGACGACGTTTCTGTGGCCGCTGGTGTCCACCGCCCATATGACGGCGGAGACGGGCCCCGGCACGCAGCAGACCCCGGTCTTCCTCAACGACGACCTCGCCAAGGACCTCGCCCCCGGCGGCCGGCTGGAGCGGATGCTGACCCTGGGCAAGGATCTCGACGTCACCTGGGTGATCGACCCGGATCTGCTGGCGTCCGTCGACGCCATGACGCGCAACTACCGCGTCCAGACGAAGGCCGGCTCCACCCCGGTCGCCGGCACCCACCAGGCCGTGGCCAAGCAGTGGCTCGACGCACTGCAGCAGGCGGTGGCGGGCAAGGAAGTCGTGGCGCTGCCCTTCGCCGACCCGGACCTGGCCTCCATCGCCCACAGCGGCACGAGCGTCGCCGGATCGCTGAGCCAGCTCAAGGACGCCACCGACGTCGCCGGCAGCACGGTGGAGACCGTGCTCCACGTGAAGCCCGACACGGACTTCGCCTGGCCGGTGGACGGTGCCGTCGACCCGGCGATCATCAGGGTCGCCACCTCCGCGGGGGCGGACAAGGTCATCGCACGCAGCGACAGCATCCAGGAGTCCGACGCCCTGACCTACACGCCCTCCGCGGCCCGCCCGGTCGGCGGGGGCACCACGGCCGTCGTCACCGACGCACGGATGTCGAAGGCGTTCGAGGGTGACATGACGCGGGCCGGCGCCGGCACGCTCGCCGTGCAGCGTTTCCTGGCCCAGAGCCTCGCGCTGAACAACCAGACGAGCAAGCAGCGCAGCGTCGTCGTCGCCCCGCAGCGCATGCCCAGCGCGAGCCAGGCGCAGGTCATGGCGCAGGCCCTGACCGCTCTCCAGCAGAGCACCTGGTCCCAGCCCCAGAACCTGGCCGCGGCGGCCAAGGCCAAGCCGGACCCCGCGGCCACGACCACGATCCCCTCGACCTCGGACTACCCCTCCTCACTGCGCAAGCGTGAGCTCCGGCACTCCGCCTTCGCGGTGATCGCCAGGACGCAGGACAAGGTCGACAACTTCAAGGTCGTACTCACCGACCAGTCCCGGGTCGTCACGCCGTTCGGACGGGCCATGAACCGCGAGATGTCCACGTCGTGGCGGGGCCGGAAGAGCGCGGCGGAGAGCTTCCGGGGCGAGGTGGAGGCCTACCTCGACGACCTCACCGACGAGGTCAAGCTGATCGACAAGTCGGAGACGAAGCTCTCCGGCCACAGCGCCACGATCCCCGTGACCGTGCAGAACAACCTGGTGCAGGGCGTCGACCATCTGGTGCTGCGGCTCACCTCGACCAACCCCACCCGCCTCAAGATCGGCGGCGAGGCCTACGCGGAACAGCAGGTGGCGGTCTCCGGCGGCCACAGCCAGTCCGTGAAGTTCACCACGTCGGCCAACGCCAACGGCCCCGTGACGGTGATCGCCCAGCTGTACACGCAGGACGGCCAGGTGTACGGCGCGCCCGTCACCTTCGACGTGAAGGTCACCGAGATCACCGCCACCGTGATGCTGGTCATCGGCGGTGGGGTGCTGCTCCTCGTCCTCGCCGGCTTCCGCATGTACACCCAGCGCAAGCGGGCGGCGGCCAGGGAGAAGGCCGAGGACGCGCAGGAGACGAAGGACGCCGAGGACGGCTCCGGCGGCCCCGACGAGTCCGCCTCGAGCGCGGCCGGACCGGAGACAGGCGGATCGGAGAACCCCGAGACCCCCGCCGAACGTCTCACGGAAGAGTCGGGCTCCCGTTCCCGGGCAGATGCCCCGGAGCAGGCGAGTGACCCGGCACCGGACACCGCAGCGGAAAGCGCAGACCCGTCCGGCACGGGTGAGAAAGTGGACCGTTGAGGATGTCGTGGCCCGGAGGGCCCGGGACGATGAGGTGGGGTAAGCATGAACGCGCCGTACGACGGTGACCGCGGCCAGGCCGTGGGCGGCTCGGGTCACCACGACGCACCGCCCCCCGAACACGGTCAGATGCCGCAGCAGCCTCCGGCGGACACGTACCTCCAGGACGCCTACACCGAGGACCCCTACCAGGCGCAGGACCTGACCGCTCAGGACCCGGTCGGCGAGGCGCTGTACGACCGTGCCGCGCACCCACCGCCGCCCGCGGGCACGTACGGGCCGCAGCAGCCTCTGTACGGCAGCCCGCCACCGTCGCCGTACGCCCCCGACCCTCGCGTCTGGGCGCAGACCCCACCGCCGGAGCCGTCCGGAACCACCCAGTACCTGCCGTACGGCGAGGATCCGCGCACCACGCAGTTCGTGGGCGTCGACGACCTGGTCAGCCACTCCGGCGAGGAGCACCACGAACCGGACGCCTTCGCCCACCTCTTCCGCGACCAGCAGCAGGGCGGCTACCAGGACCCGCGCCAGGCCGGCTACCAGAACCCCGGGCCGCAGGGCTACGACCCCCGGCAGGGGGGCTACCAGCCCCCGTCCCCCGGTCCGCACGGCTACCAGACCCCGCAGGCGATGGACGGGCGCCCGTCCATGGACGCTCCCTCGGTACCCGGTCCCGCTCCGGCCCCGATGGGCACCTTCGCTCCACCCTCCGCAGCCGCCCCCGCGCCCGCCCCGGCGAAGAAGGGCGGAAAGGCCTCCGGCCTGCTGAAGTCGAGTGCGGTGATGGCGGCGGGCACCCTGGTCTCCCGCCTCACCGGGTTCATCCGTTCCGCGCTGATCGCATCGGCGCTGGGCATCGGCCTGCTCGGCGACACCTTCCAGGTCGCCTACCAGCTGCCGACCATGATCTACATCCTGACCGTCGGCGGCGGCCTCAACTCGGTCTTCGTCCCACAGCTCGTCCGCTCCATGAAGGAGGACGAGGACGGCGGCGAGGCCTACGCCAACCGGCTCCTGACGCTGGTCATGATGGCTCTCAGCGTGCTCACCGTGGTCGCCGTGCTCGGAGCCCCCTATCTGATCCGCCTGCTGTCCGACTCCGTCGCCGGCTACCAGCCGGCGAACGAGGTCGGCGTCACCTTCGTCCGGTACTTCCTGCCCTCGATCTTCTTCATGGGCATCCACGTGGTCATGGGGCAGGTCCTCAACGCGCGCGGGAAGTTCGGCGCGATGATGTGGACGCCGGTGCTGAACAACATCGTCATCATCATCACGCTCGGCACATTCATCTGGGTGTACGGCAGCGCCGCGCACTCCGGGATGGAGGTCACCAACATCCCGCCCGAAGGACAGCGCCTGCTCGGCGTCGGCGTCCTGCTCGGCATGGTCGTGCAGTCCCTGGCGATGATCCCGTATCTGCGCGAGTCCGGATTCCGGTTGCGTCCGCGGTTCGACTGGCGAGGCCACGGCCTGGGCAAGGCCATGACGCTGGCCAAGTGGACCGTGTTGTTCGTCCTCGCGAACCAGGCCGGCGCGCTCGTCGTCACCCAGCTGTCCACGTCGTCGGGCAACCAGGCGCACATCGACGGCACCGGCTTCGCCGCCTACGCCAACGCCCAGCTGATCTGGGGCCTGCCGCAGGCCATCATCACCGTCTCCCTGATGGCGGCCCTGCTGCCGCGGATCTCCCGCTCGGCCAATGAGGGCGACGCCGGCGCCGTCCGCGACGACATCTCACAGGGCCTGCGCACCACGGCCGTCGCCATCGTCCCGGTCGCCTTCGCCTTCGTCGCCCTCGGCGTCCCCATCTGTACGCTGATCTTCGGCTCCGCCGGCACCGGCGCTGCCACGAACACGGGCTACATGCTGATGGCCTTCGGCCTCGGGCTGATCCCGTACTCCGTGCAGTACGTCGTCCTGCGCGCCTTCTACGCCTACGAGGACACCCGCACCCCCTTCTACAACACGGTCATCGTGGCCGCGGTCAACGCGAGCGCCTCGGGCCTGTGTTACTTCCTGCTCCCGGCCCGCTGGGCCGTGATCGGCATGTCCGCCTCCTACGGTCTCGCCTACGCCATCGGCGTGGGCGTCGCCTGGAACCGGCTGCGCAAGCGGCTCGGCGGCGACCTCGACGGGGCGCGTGTGATGCGGACGTACACCCGGCTGTGCATCGCGGCGGTACCGGCGGCGCTGCTCAGCGGTGCGGCCTGCTACGCCATCGGCCACTCCCTCGGCCAGGGCGTCGTCGGGTCGTTCGCCGCGCTGCTGGTCGGCGGAGCCCTGCTGCTGGGCGTCTTCTTCGTCGCCGCCCGCCGGATGCGCATCGAGGAGCTCAACTCGCTCGTCGGCATGGTCCGCGGCCGTCTGGGACGTTGAGGCGGGGGTACACGCACAACCATCGTCCGCAGCTGTGTGTCGTGCATAGCGTCGGACTGTGGGCACAATTGGTTTCGGCGTCGGACAGCGCGCGATGGATGGGGAGGCAGGAGCGACGGTGGCGGAACGGAGCACGGCTGCCGTCGACGTGGCAGACAACAGCGGCGACAAGTCGCTGACCGCCGAGGCGGACCAGTCCACGGCCGACGGGGTGGCCCAGAACCGGGAGCGGGACACGGACAACGACGAGGCACAGGGGAACGCCGGGACCGAGCCTCCCGGAAGGAAGGCCTCACCGCCTGAACTGCACAGCGGTCACAAGCTGGCCAGACGCTACCGTCTCGAGGAGTGCGTCACCCGTCTGGACGGATTCAGCAGTTGGCGAGCGGTGGACGAGAAACTCCGCCGTGCCGTCGGCGTGCACGTCCTGCCCGCGGACCACGGCCGCGCCCGCGCCGTGCTGGCCGCGGCCCGCTCCTCCGCCCTGCTGGGCGACCCCCGCTTCGTCCAGGTCCTCGACGCCGTCGAGGAGAACGACCTCGTCTACGTCGTCCACGAATGGCTGCCGGACGCCGTCGAACTGACGACACTGCTCTCCGCCGGGCCGCTGGAGCCGCACGACGCCTACCAGTTGGTCAGCCAGGTCGCCTCCGCCATGGCCGCGGCGCACCGCGAGGGCCTCGCGCATCTGCGCCTGAACCCCAACGCCGTGCTGCGCGCCTCCACCGGCCAGTGGCGCATCCGCGGCCTCGCCGTGAACGCCGCGCTGCGTGGCATCAGCTCCGACACCCCGCAGCGCACCGACACCGAGGCGATCGGCGCCCTGCTGTACGCGGCGCTCACGCAGCGCTGGCCGTACGAGAACGACGCCTACGGGCTGACCGGCCTGCCCAAGGACATCGGCCTCATCGCCCCCGACCAGGTGCGCGCCGGTATCCATCGCGGTCTGTCCGAGCTCTCCATGCGCGCCCTCGCCAACGACGGTGCCACCGCCTCCCGCCACGAGTCCCCGTGCACCACTCCGGAGGAACTGGTGAAGGCGATCGGTGAGATGCCGCGGATCCGTCCGCCGGAGCCCTCGTTCACCACGCCGCCGGAGTACCAGGGCACTTCCTACCAGCAGGGCACATACGGTCGTCCGGCCCCGCACCCCGGTGCCGGCCAGCCGGTCCCGGCTCCGCCGCCCGCACTGCAGAGCCGCACCGGCAAGGCCCTCAAGTGGGCCGTCTCCGCCCTCCTCATCGCCGCTCTGGGCCTGGGCAGCTGGCAGCTCGCCGACGCCCTCATGGACCAGGGCGGAAAGTCCACCAAGGACAGCCAGACTCAGACAGAGGACGGCGGCAACAAGAACGAGAACCAGCCGAAGCCGGCCCAGCCGATCGCCATCAGCAGCGTCCGGGACTTCGACCCGTTCGGAGACGGCTCCGAGAAGTCGTCCGACACGGGCAAGGTCGCTGACGGTGATCCGAGCTCGTACTGGCAGACCGACTACTACACGAGTGCGGACTTCGGGAGGCTGAAGTCGGGGCTGGGCGTCATTCTCGATCTCGGCAAGGTCCAGCAGGTCGGCACGGTGACCGTCTCGTTCGTCGGGTCGACGTCCGTCGAACTGCGTGCCGCGAGCGGGGACAGGGGTGCCGAGCCGACATCCTTCGGGAGCTATGCCAAGGTCGCCTCGGGTTCCGGCACGAGCGTGACACTCAAGCCCGCTCGCCCCCTCACCGCGCGCTACCTCCTGGTCTGGCTCACGAAGCTGCCGTTGCAGACGGACGGGACCTACCGGGCCAGAGTGGCGGACATCAAGGTGACCTCCTGATCAGGTCTCACCGTCGAACTGACGGTGGTTGTCGGGCGAGGGGGTGAAGGTGCATGCCGCAGGGTCTCGAAGGCGTCTCCGATCATGAACTTCTGGCCCGCCATGTGGCGGGCGACCCCGACGCCTTCGGTGAGCTTGTGCGGCGGCATCGGGACCGGCTCTGGGCGGTCGCCCTGCGCACGCTGGGAGACCGTGAGGAGGCCGCCGACGCCGTGCAGGACGCGTTCGTCTCCGCCTACCGCGCCGCCCATACCTTCCGCGGCCAGTCGGCCGTCACGACGTGGCTGCACCGGATCACGGTGAACGCCTGCCTGGACCGGGCCCGCAAGGCGGCCACCCGGAAGACCTCTCCGGTGGACGACACCGAGCGGCTGGAGCAGCTCCTGGAGCCGCACGAGTCGGCCTCGGCGCCCGCCGAGCGCAACGACGTGCAGCGGCAGCTCGTCGAGGCGCTGGGCACCCTCCCGCCCGACCAGCGGGCCGCCCTGGTGCTCGTGGACATGCAGGGCTATCCCGTCGCCGAGGCCGCCCGCATCCTCGACGTGCCGACCGGAACGGTGAAGAGCCGCTGTGCCCGGGGCAGAGCCAGGCTCCTGCCCTTGCTCACCCATCTACGGCCGGACGGGCCCGGCGACGAGAAAGACAAGAAGGAGCGGGGCACGGGACGGAACCGGGCGCAGGGGACATCCGTCCCACCAGCAGCGGCACCCCGGAACAGAGGTGCGCAGGACACCGGGCCAAGTGATTCATCTGCTGTGAAGGGCGGAGGTGGGCGAGCGTGACATTCACGACGGATACGGCCGGGCATCCGGACGTCACCGAGATCTCCGACCTCACCGACGGCCTGCTGTCTCCCTCCCGGGCCGAGGAACTGCTCCGGCACCTGGACGAGTGCTCCTCTTGTGCCGATGTCCATGAGTCGCTGGAGGAGATCCGAGGGCTGCTCGAGACCTCGGCGGAGCCCCTGGAGATGCCCAGGGACGTCGCAGAGCGGATCGACGCGGCTCTCGCCGCCGAACGCGTCGGCGGCACCGCCATCGACCGGGCCGGCAACGACGACGGCGACGGCCATCACGCGCTTGTTTCACGTGAAACACCGCTCGCGGACCGTCCGGCGGGCCGCGCTCGCACCGACGGCACCGGACCGGGCCGCAAGACCCGCACGCGTCGCGGGCGCCGGAGGGTCGCCGTGCTCGGCACCGCCCTCACCGTCGCCGCCCTGGGCGTCGCGTCCGTGGTGCTGACCTCTCTGCACGACGACAAGGGGTCCGACACCACGGCTCACGGCCGGCCCAGCGCCTCCGCGGACACCTTCTCCGAGGCGACGCTCAAGAACCGGGTCACGAATCTCCTCGACAAGACCCAGACGGTGCAGGGCACCACCCACGCGCCGCACAGCTTCGGTGCGGACTCGGACCAGGGCAGCGACAAGCCGAACATCCTCAAGAGCGCGCCCACCGTCTCGGTTCCCCCGTGCGTCCTGGGGGGCCTGGGCAGCAGCACGACCCCACTCGCCGCCGAGGCGGGCACCTACAACGGCAAGGACGCCTATCTTCTGGTGCTGCCCGACGCCCCCGGAAGCAGCGCCCACGTCACGGCCTACGTCGTCGACGCGACGTGTGTCCACCGCCCGTCGGCCGCCGCCAAGGTTCTGCTCTCGCATTCCTACACGCGTTCCTGAGGGCGAACGCCTGCTCGTCGCGCGGCGCGGTACTCGCTCCATCGAGGTAGCTCCGTGTGCCCGGGCGCACCGGGAATGCACGCCCCTTAGGATCCGTTGGGTGGGGTGAGAGCAGCAAGCAAGGCTCCCCCCGGCAGTAGGCCCCAGTCCAGAGACGAGGAATCAAGCCGTGAGCGACGTCCGTAACGTGATCATCATCGGCTCCGGTCCTGCCGGCTACACGGCGGCGCTCTACACCGCGCGCGCGTCGCTGAAGCCGCTGGTGTTCGAGGGCGCCGTCACCGCGGGTGGTGCGCTGATGAACACCACCGAGGTGGAGAACTTCCCCGGCTTCCGCGACGGCATCATGGGCCCCGAGCTCATGGACAACATGCGCGCCCAGGCCGAGCGCTTCGGCGCCGAGCTGCTCCCGGACGATGTGGTCGCCGTCGACCTGACGGGCGAGATCAAGACCGTCACGGACACCTCGGGCACGGTGCACCGCGCCAAGGCCGTGATCGTCACCACCGGCTCGCAGCACCGCAAGCTCGGCCTGCCGAACGAGGACGCCCTCTCCGGTCGCGGTGTCTCCTGGTGCGCCACCTGTGACGGCTTCTTCTTCAGGGAGCAGGACATCGCTGTGATCGGTGGCGGTGACACCGCCATGGAGGAGGCCACCTTCCTCTCCCGCTTCGCCAAGTCGGTCACCGTCGTCCACCGCCGGGACACCCTGCGTGCCTCCAAGACCATGCAGGAGCGCGCCTTCGCCGACCCGAAGATCAAGTTCGTCTGGGACAGCGAGGTGGCGGAGATCCAGGGTGAGCAGAAGCTCTCCGGACTGAAGCTGCGCAACGTCAAGACCGGTGAGCTCTCGGACCTGCCGGTGACGGGACTGTTCATCGCGATCGGCCACGACCCGCGGACCGAGCTCTTCAAGGGCCAACTGGACGTGGACGAGGAGGGCTACCTGAAGGTCGCCTCGCCCTCCACCCGCACCAACCTCACCGGTGTCTTCGGCGCCGGTGACGTGGTCGACCACACCTACCGGCAGGCCATCACCGCGGCCGGCACCGGCTGCTCCGCCGCTCTCGACGCCGAGCGCTTCCTCGCCGCCCTCGCGGACAACGAGCAGAAGGCCGAGCCCGAGAAGACCACCGTCTGAGACCCCCACCACCTCACCGCCCGCATCAGTTAAGGAGCCCGCCGTGGCAGGCACCCTGAAGAACGTGACCGACTCCTCCTTCGAGGAGGATGTCCTCAAGAGCGACAAGCCCGTCCTGGTGGACTTCTGGGCCGCCTGGTGCGGTCCCTGCCGCCAGATCGCGCCGTCCCTCGAGGCGATCGCCGCCGAGTACGGCGAGAAGATCGAGGTCGTCAAGCTCAACATCGACGAGAACCCGGGTACGGCAGCCAAGTACGGCGTCATGTCGATCCCGACGCTGAACGTCTACCAGAACGGCGAGGTCGCCAAGACCATCGTCGGCGCGAAGCCGAAGGCCGCGATCCTGCGCGACCTCGAGGACTTCATCGCCGAGTGACACAGGGCCGTCGAGCAGACGGCGCATGTTTCACGTGAAACACGAATGGGCCAACCCTCTCGGGTCGGCCCATTCGTGTTGGGTAGCGACGCTGGGCGACGCTCACAACGGCCGAAGGGCCGGTTCCTTCTGCACTGCTCCCAGTAGCCGGTCGATCGCCATCTCCACATCTTCCCGCCAGGAGAGAGTCGACCGCAGTTCCAGCCGCAGTCGCGGGTGGGCGGGGTGGTGCCGGACCGTCTTGAAGCCGACCGCCAGCAGATGGTCGGCCGGCAGCACACAGGCGGGTTCCTTCCACCGGGCGTCCCCGAAGGCCTCGATGGCCTTGAAGCCTCGGCGCAACAGATCCTTCGCGACCGTCTGGACCAGCACGCGCCCCAGCCCCTGTCCCTGGTAGCCCGGCATGATGAAGCCGGTCATCAACTGCACCGCGTCCGGGGAGACCGGACTCGTGGGAAAGGCCAGGGACCGCGGCACATAGGCAGGGGGAGCGTAGAGCACGAAGCCCACCGGCACGTCGTCGACGTAGACCACTCTGCCGCAGGAGCCCCAGTCCAGGAGGACGGCGGAGATCCACGCCTCCTTCTCCAGCGCGGGCGTACCTGCCTTCACCGCGGCTTGCCCACTGACGGGATCCAGTTCCCAGAAGACACACGCGCGACAGCGCTTGGGAAGGTCCTGGAGGTTGTCCAGCGTGAGCGGTAGGAGCCTACGGCCCATGAAGGCTGATCCTCGCTTCCTGCGCCAGCGATGTCACGAGCGGCCGTCAACCAGAGGTGCTGCCGGGTGGATGCGCCGTACCCGATCGCATCGTATCCAGGATGCGATTCCATCGATACCGCCTCAAAGCAAAGGACGGACCGTGTTCCGGTATAGACCGGACACAGCCCGCCCCAGCCGAGCGCCTTCTGTCGTGCTTCCGAAGCGCAGCCGTCAACCGAGGCCGCCCCTTGTACAAGGGGCCTCAGTCGTCCGTCTCCTCCGACCCACCCTCCACGAGGCTCTTCTGCAGCACCGGGCCCTCGCCCGGAGCCAGGGTGCCGAGGATGCGCTCCAGATCCTCCATGGAGGCGAACTCGACGGTGATCTTGCCCTTCTTCTGGCCCAGGTCCACCTTCACCCGGGTCTCGAAGCGGTCGGACAGCCGGGTAGCGAGATCCGACAGGGCCGGTGAGACCCTGGCCCCGGCACGGGGGCCCTTGGACCGCGGTGCCGCCTGCGGCCGCGCCCCCATCAGCTGCACGATCTCCTCGACCGCCCGCACCGAGAGCCCCTCGGCCACGATCCGCCGGGCCAGCCGGTTCTGCTCCTCCGGGTCCTCGACCGACAGCAGCGCCCGAGCGTGCCCGGCGGACAGCACTCCGGCGGCGACCCGGCTCTGCACCGCGGCCGGGAGCTTGAGCAGTCGCAGCGTGTTGGAGACCTGCGGACGGGAACGGCCGATGCGGTCGGCCAGCTGGTCATGAGTGCAGTTGAAGTCCTTCAACAGCTGGTCGTAGGCGGCAGCCTCTTCCAGCGGGTTCAGCTGCGCCCGGTGGAGGTTCTCCAGCAGGGCGTCCAGAAGGAGCTTCTCGTCGTCCGTCGCCCGCACGATCGCCGGGATCGCCTCGAGCCCCGCCTCACGGCAGGCCCGCCAGCGTCGCTCGCCCATGATGAGCTCGTACCGCTCGGGACCGAGCTGCCGTACGACGACGGGCTGGAGGAGGCCGACCTCCTTGATGGAGGTGACGAGCTCGGCGAGCGCATCGTCGTCGAAGACCTCGCGCGGCTGGCGCGGGTTCGGCGTGATGGAGTCGAGAGGGATCTCTGCGAAGTGGGCACCCATCGGAGGTGCCGGCACTTCCGGGCTTCCGCTCGTCGGCAGTTCCGCTGTTTCACGTGAAACAGCGGGCAGCGTCGTCACCTTCGCTGCGGCCACCCCGCGATCGCTACGGTCAGCGGTCAGCACCGGAACGGCCGTGGGTGACGTGGAAGCAGCGCCCCCGACCGCCGTCTGAGCCGCCGGCCTCTCTCCTGTGGGGGCAGGTGGGATCAGTGCTCCCAGGCCACGGCCCAGCCCCCTTCGTCGATCACTCACTGGATCCCCTCCACCATGCTCGGGTCGCTCTGTGCGCCGATGTGGGCACGCATGGGGTCATAGCTGACGCCAACGCCCTTCAGCGCGATTTCTCGTGCCGCCTCGAAGTAGGAGAGGGCACCGCTCGATCCTGGATCGTAAGTCAGCACCGTCTGTCCATAGCTGGGGGCCTCGGAAATACGGACGGAGCGGGGAATGCTCGTCCGCAGCACCTCGTCACCGAAGTGGCTGCGCACCTCTTCCGCGACCTGGGACGCCAGGCGCGTCCGGCCGTCGTACATGGTGAGCAGAATGGTCGAGACGTGCAGAGCAGGGTTGAGGTGCCCGCGGACCAGGTCGACGTTGCGCAGTAGCTGCCCAAGGCCCTCCAGCGCGTAGTACTCGCACTGGATCGGGATGAGGACCTCCTGTCCGGCGACCAGCGCATTGACCGTCAGCAGGCCGAGCGAGGGCGGGCAGTCGATGAGGATGTAGTCCAGCGGCTGCTCATAGGCCTGGATCGCCCGCTGCAACCGGCTCTCGCGGGCCACCAGGGACACCAGCTCGATCTCCGCACCGGCGAGATCGATCGTGGCGGGGGCACAGAAGAGACCCTCGACGTCGGGGACGGGCTGGACGACCTCCGCCAGCGGCTTGCTCTCCACCAGTACGTCGTAGATGGAGGGAACTTCGGCGTGGTGGTCGATTCCCAGCGCAGTGGAGGCATTGCCCTGGGGGTCCAGGTCGATGACCAGGACACGGCTGCCGTGCAGAGCCAGCGAAGCGGCAAGATTGACGGTCGTCGTCGTCTTGCCCACGCCACCCTTCTGGTTGGCGACCACGATGACTCGGGTCTGTTCGGGCCGCGGAAGGCCCTCACCGGCGCGGCCTAGAGCCTCGACCGCCAGTTGGGCAGCACGACCGATGGGAGTGTCGTCCATCGGGGGTGGTGTTTCACGTGAAACATGCTCCCCCATCGACTCGGTACGGGGACCGGGGACCGGATCGGTCATCGGTCCCGCGATGTTGGCGTCGGACCGCAAGGATTCACTCTCCTCGACTTCAGGCTCGCAATGAACAGAGCCTCCCATGCCATCGGGGTCGCGAACCAGTGAGGCCTGACGTTCTGTGGAGAAATCCACCTCTGTGGACAACTCCGTTCCCTCTCCGAGTGAACCGAGCGGCTTGCGATCGCGAGGTTGGGCCGCAGCGCGACCACGGTTGATGATGCCGTGCAGCAGTGAGCGACGTTTCACGTGAAACACGATGCACAGCAGCCGTGGCCGAATTGTCGCGACACTCCGTCATGCGCAGGTTGGGCAGCTTGTGTGGAGTACGCCCGATCAGCCAAGCTGGACACGAGCACCATCGCGCCCGCTCCACAGGAGTCGTCAGCGACGGCGTCGCGTCCGCCCCGTCCGGGCCGCCTTCGCCCGCTTGGCCGCGAAGCGCACACCGCCCGGGCTCTCCCCGACCTCGACGCGCACCACCGTGGACAGCGGATCCACGACTCCCTCACCCACATGCAGGATGGAGGTCTCCACCGCGCCGAGCTTGCTCAGAGCGGTGGCCGCGCTCTTCAGCTCCTCCTCGGCCGTGTCTCCCTTGAGGGCGAGCATCTCGCCGTACGGGCGCAGCAGGGGGATGCCCCAGGTGGCCAGCCGGTCCAGCGGGGCCACGGCCCGGGCGGTCACCACATGGACCGGCGGGATCTTGCCCATGACCTCCTCGGCCCGGCCCCGGACGACCGTCACATGGTCGAGCCCGAGGAGCTCGACGACCTCCGTGAGGAAGGTGGTACGCCGCAGCAGCGGCTCCAGCAGCGTGATCTTCAGGTCCTCCCGGACCAGCGCCAGCGGGATACCCGGCAGGCCGGCGCCGGAGCCGACATCGCACACCGTCACCCCCTCGGGGACGACCTCGGAGAGCACCGCGCAGTTGAGCAGGTGCCGCTCCCACAGACGGGGTACCTCACGCGGGCCGATGAGCCCTCGCTGTACTCCTGCCTCGGCCAGCAGCTCGGCGTACCGGACCGCATCCACGAAACGATCACCGAATACGTCACGTGCCTGCTCGGGCGCAGGGGGGAGCTCCGCTGCCTCCGTCACGGGGACCGTCCTTCCGTACCGCATCAGCGCGTTCAGCGCCGACCACCAGAACTACCAGGCTGACAAGATTGCGGCCCCGCCTGCGCAACAGACGGGGCCGGTGGAGTGTGAGACCGCTCAGGCAGGAAGCACGACGACGAAGCGCTGCGGCTCCTCGCCCTCGGACTCGCTGCGCAGGCCCGCGGCCTTGACCGCGTCATGCACGACCTTGCGCTCGAACGGCGTCATCGGCCTCAGCTTCACGGGCTCGCCGCTGCTCTTTGCCTCGGCCGCGGCCTTGGCGCCCAGCTCGGACAGCTCGGACCGCTTCCTGGCACGGTAGCCCGCGATGTCCAGCATGAGGCGGCTGCGGTCGCCCGTTTCCCGGTGCACCGCCAGGCGCGTGAGCTCCTGCAGCGCCTCCAGCACCTCGCCGTCCCGGCCGACCAGCTTCTGCAGGTCACGGCCGTCGGTGTCGCTGATGATCGAGACAGAGGCGCGGTCGGCCTCGACATCCATGTCGATGTCGCCGTCGAGGTCGGCGATGTCCAGCAGACCCTCGAGGTAGTCCGCCGCGATCTCGCCCTCCTGCTCCAGGCGGGTCAGGGCGTCTGCGCCCTCGGCAGCGGCGGAGGTGGTGCCTTCCGTCACGGGATGGGCTCCTTCTTACTTCTTGGACGGGGACTTGGGCCGCTGCGGACCCTTGCGCTGCCCGGACTGCGCCTTGCCGCGCTGCCCGGACTGGGCCTTGCTGCGGTTGCCGTTCCCGGACTTCGGGGCGGACTTGCCGGCAGCGGCGGGCGGGGCGTCCTGCGGCTCGTCGGACTTGCTCAGCGACGTCGCCGGCGTGTCCGTCTCAGCGTCACCGGCCTCGGCGTCACCGGCCCCGGCCGCCTTCGGGCCGCCTGACTGGCGCTGGGCCTTAGTCTGCCGCTTGGGCTGCTGGCGCCGGGGAGTACCGGCGGTCGCGGTGGTGGTCGTGCCGTCCTCGGACTGCGCGGCGACGGCGGCCTCGCTCTTCACCACGCTGCCGTCGGTCTGGGCCGCCAGCCCGGCCTTGTTCAGGCCGTTGATGAACTTGCGCTCGAACTCGTTGCGGTCCCGGCCCTTGACGACGATCGCCTTGACGATGGCCTTCTCACGCCGGTTGCGCGTCTTGCCGTGGTGCGTCACGTGCTTGTACAGACGCTCCAGGTAGGCGGCCTGGGCCTTGGAACCCGGGGTGGGGTTGTTGTGGATGACGTACATCTGCTGGCCCATGGTCCACACGTTGGTGGTCAGCCAGTAGACGAGGACACCGACCGGGAAGTTGATGCCGAAGACGGCGAACATGACCGGGAAGACGTACATCAGCATCTTCTGCTGCTGCATGAACGGCGTCTTCACCGTCGTGTCGACGTTCTTGGTCATCAGCTGGCGCTGCGTGTAGAACTGCGAGAACGACATCAGGACGATCATGACCGCGGTCACGATCCGGACATCGGTCAGCGAGGCGCCGAGGGCCGCGACCTTGTCCGAGCTGTCCATGAACTTCGCCGCGAGCGGCGCGCCGAAGATGTGCGCCTGACGGGCGCTGGCGAGCAGCTGGTCGTCGATGACGCCGATCGTCTTGCCCGTCGCGATGCCGTTGAGCACGTGGTACAGGGCGAAGAAGAACGGGGACTGCGCCAGGATGGGAAGGCACGAGGAGAGCGGGTTGGTGCCCGTCTCCTTGTACAGCTTCATCATCTCTTCGGACTGACGCTGCTTGTCGTTCTTGTAGCGCTCCTGGATCTTCTTCATCTCCGGCTGGAGCGTCTGCATCGCGCGCGTCGCCTTGATCTGCTTCACGAAGAGCGGGATCAGGCAGATGCGGATCAGGATCACCAGGGACACGATGGACAGGCCCCAGGCCCACCCGGTGTCAGGTCCGAAGATCGCCCCGTACACCTTGTGGAACTGGACGATGACCCAGGAGACGGGCCAGGTGATGAAACTGAAAAGACTGGCAATCGTGTCCACTAATCATGCTCCTTGGGCATGGGACGAGGTCTTCGCGGCCGGGCTCGACGGGATGATCCCGTCGGTGGCCGTTTCGGCGGCGGAGGGCCCGCCCTTGCGTGCACGCCAGGCGTCACGCAACAGTTCGTGCCACCGCGGACGCTTGCGCGGAGGAACGTGGTCCACACCACCCAGCGACCACGGATTGCACCGCAGGATCCGCCAGGCGGTAAGCGCTGTTCCCTTCACCGCACCGTGCCGGTCGATGGCCGTGTAGCCGTAGTGGGAACACGACGGGTAGTACTTGCACACCGGCCCGAGCAACGGGCTGATGGTCCACTGGTACAGCTTGATGAGAGCCAGCAGCGGGTACTTCATCGCGCGCCCCCTCCCAGCAGTCGTCGAAGGGCGGCATCCAGGTCTCGGGCCAGCTGTGCGTGGTCGGCGTCACCGGCTCCGGGCAGCGCTCGTACGACTACCAGGCTACCGGGGGGCAGCAAGGCGACTCGGTCACGCATCAGATGGCGAAGTCTGCGCTTCACGACGTTGCGCACGACCGCGCCACCCACTGCCTTGCTCACGACGAAACCCGCACGCGGCGGGGGAGCGCTCTCCCCTGGCGCGTGCGGGTCCGTGGCACCGCTACGAAGGTGGACGACAAGGAGTGGGCGTCCTGCCCGGCGCCCTCGTCGTACCGCGGTCGCGAAGTCCTCGCGCCGCCTCAGCCGGTTCTCGGTGGGCAGCACGACGTCATGACCTGACCGGGATCAGGCGGACAGACGGGCGCGACCCTTGCTACGGCGGGACGCGAGAATCGCGCGGCCGGCACGGGTGCGCATACGCAGCCGGAAGCCGTGGGTCTTCGCGCGACGACGGTTGTTCGGCTGGAAGGTGCGCTTGCTCACTCGGGGGCTCCAGAAATAAATCGGTAGTGGCGGGGTGCCGTCCTGGCTGTCACCGTGCGCCCACGAGTAGCTCGCAGTAACGCCCGAGTGCACCGCTTACCGATCACCTTGACGCGATCTGTGCCCATCGGAGGCAGGCGGCAGCAGCCATCGACAACTCGACCTGGTTACGGTACGCGGGGCTGCGCCATCCGGTCAAACCAGCACCACGTGCGAGACACTTGTCCACAGGCTGGGGACAACAACTTGAACCGTGGCCGCCGCCCTGACTACCGTGGCTGGACTCCCATTCGTCGACTTGTCCCCCGTTTACACCCCGCCCCGTCCCGAACCACACGTTCGTGGGAACCCGTGAGAGAGCGTGCCCTGTGGCTGACGTACCCGCCGATCTTGCCGCAGTGTGGCCGCGAGTACTGGAGCAGCTTCTCGGAGAGGGCCGCGGACAGGGCGTCGAGACGAAGGACGAGCACTGGATCCGCCGCTGCCAGCCGCTCGCGCTGGTCGCGGACACCGCCCTGCTCGCCGTTCCGAACGAGTTCGCGAAGGGCGTCCTGGAGGGCCGGCTGGCCCCGGTCGTCAGCGACACGCTGAGCCGGGAGTGCGGCCGCCCCATCCGTATCGCGATCACCGTCGACAGCTCCGTCGGCGAACCCCAGAACCCGACGCCTCCGGCGCCCGGCTCGCGCTACGAGGAGCAGGAGCTGCCCACCGGCCAGGGAGGCTACGAGGGCTACGGCCGCCACCGCGGCGAGCCGCGCCCCGACAGGCACCGCCCCACCGGCCGCGCCGACCAGCGCCCGGACGGCTCCGGCGAGCAGCTGCCGCCGCCGACGCGCACGGGCCCGCAGCAGGCCGACAGCACGGATTCGCTGCCGACCGCCCGCCCGGCCTACCCCTCGGACTACCAGCGCCCAGAGCCCGGCGCCTGGCCGCGCCCCGGCCAGGACGACTACGGCTGGCACCAGCAGCGGCTCGGCTTCCCGGAGCGGGACCCCTACGCAACGCCGAGTGGGCAGGACCCCTACGGCCCGCGCGACGGCTACGGCCAGCAGGACTCGTACGGTTCCAAGGACGCCTACGGCTCGCAGGACTCGTACGGACCCGGCAATGACTCCTACCGGGGTTCGCAGGACTACCGTCCGCGACCGATGGACCGGGCTCCGTACGACCAGCCGCGCTCCGACTACGACTCCTCCCGCGGCGACTACGACCAGCGGGACTACGACCAGCGGGACGCCGGGCGCCGGGAGCTGCCCGAGCCGCCGGCGGGCTCCGGGCCGGTGCGCCACGGGGGGCCCGCGGGCCCGGGCCCGTCCGGCACCGGCGGCGTGGGCCCTTCGTCCGGGCAGCCCGCGCCGGCGAGCGGCCCGGGCGAGCCGACCGCGCGGCTGAACCCGAAGTACCTCTTCGACACCTTCGTCATCGGCGCGTCCAACCGCTTCGCGCACGCGGCGGCGGTCGCCGTCGCCGAGGCGCCGGCCAAGGCGTACAACCCGCTCTTCATCTACGGCGAGTCGGGACTCGGCAAGACGCACCTGCTGCATGCGATCGGTCACTATGCGCGCAGCCTGTACCCGGGCACGCGCGTGCGGTACGTGAGCTCGGAGGAGTTCACCAACGAGTTCATCAACTCCATCCGCGACGGCAAGGGCGACAGTTTCCGCAAGCGCTACCGCGAGATGGACATCCTGCTCGTCGACGACATCCAGTTCCTGGCGGACAAGGAGTCGACGCAGGAGGAGTTCTTCCACACCTTCAACACGCTCCACAACGCCAACAAGCAGATCGTCCTCAGCAGTGACCGGCCGCCCAAGCAGCTGGTGACGCTGGAGGACCGGCTGCGGAACCGTTTCGAGTGGGGTCTGATCACGGACGTCCAGCCGCCCGAGCTGGAGACGCGCATCGCGATCCTGCGCAAGAAGGCGGTGCAGGAGCAGCTGAACGCCCCGCCGGAGGTGCTGGAGTTCATCGCCTCCCGGATCTCGCGGAACATCCGTGAGCTGGAGGGCGCGCTGATCCGGGTGACGGCGTTCGCCTCGCTCAACCGGCAGCCGGTGGACCTGGGCCTGACGGAGATCGTCCTGAAGGACCTCATCCCCGGCGGCGAGGACACGGCTCCGGAGATCACGGCGAGCGCCATCATGGCCGAGACCGCCCAGTACTTCGGGCTGACGGTGGAGGACCTGTGCGGCACCTCGCGCGGGCGCGCGTTGGTGACCGCCCGGCAGATCGCCATGTACCTGTGCCGTGAGCTGACCGATCTGTCGCTGCCGAAGATCGGCGCGCAGTTCGGCGGACGCGACCACACGACCGTCATGCACGCCGACCGCAAGATCCGCGCGCTGATGGCGGAACGGCGCTCCATCTACAACCAGGTCACCGAGCTGACCAACCGCATCAAGAACGGCTGACGGCCGCCCAGAGCAGCGCCGAGGGCGCCCCGGGGAGCGACTCCCCGGGGCGCCCTCTCGCATGCGTCGGGGCCTCGCCCGGCCCGTAGGACTCTCGATCGGCCCCCAAGTCCGTCGACCGGACCCCAGAACTGTCGATCGGGGGCGACGCCACCCACAGCCAGCCACAGCGTGGTGTTCGATTAAATGCCTGGTTACGGCCGCTCTCCACAGATTGGGTGACTTTCTTCCGTCCACATCCTGGGGACTGTGAAGTTGTCCCGAACGGCATCCACAGGCATGCCGCGGCGCAGCCATCGCCCCAGCTCAGCAGCCTGTGGACTCGTGGACGAGCGATCTCCACAGACTGTGGACGAAGCGGAGATCCACAGGCTGTGCACGAAGTTGTCCACGGGCAACCCACAGGCTGCGCCCCGTTGTCCCCAATGATCCGTCCGTTCTCCACATCCCTGTCCACTGTTCGGCAACGCGACGCCCCCGGTCACCGCGTCGAGTGAAAGCCGTCACACGAAGCTGCCGGATTGGGGTGTGGGAAACGTGGGTAAATCTGGGGACGCAGCTGGGGAGAACTGACCTCAGGCTGTGGGCGGGGTGTGCAGAACTTCCTGTTCTCCACAGAGACCCCGAGTTGTCCACTGCCGTCGCCCACAGGGCCCGTGGACAAAATTTCCGCGCTGAGCTGGGCAAACGTGGTTATCCACGGTATCCACAGGCCCTACTACTACTCCCGACTAGAGAGAGTGCGGAATTCGTTTCGAAGCGGGACCTGTGCACAACTTGCCCGCCGGACCCCGACCGTCCCTCGGAGCGACTTGACCCCGACAGGCACCTACTGTCAGTGGCGTGCGTCAGACTGGTCCCCGGTGTCCTTCCCGTCGCAGTGGGTGGTGACACCGAGTCGGAGGACTCAGTAGCAACAGCAGGAGGCGGCTTACGGTGAAGATCCGGGTGGAACGCGACGTACTCGCGGAGGCAGTGGCCTGGGCGGCACGCAGCCTCCCGGCCCGTCCGCCGGCGCCTGTTCTCGCCGGCCTCCTGCTGAAGGCCGAGGACGGCCAGCTGAGCCTGTCGAGCTTCGACTACGAGGTCTCCGCGCGGGTGTCGGTGGAGGCCGAGGTCGAGGAGGAGGGCACAGTCCTCGTCTCCGGCCGGCTCCTCGCCGACATCTCCCGGGCCCTGCCCAACCGCCCGGTGGAGATTTCCACAGACGGTGTACGGGCGACGGTGGTCTGCGGCTCCTCCCGCTTCACGCTCCACACACTGCCTGTGGAGGAGTACCCGGCGCTGCCGCAGATGCCGAACGCGACGGGCACGGTCCCCGGCGAGGTCTTCGCGGCCGCCGTCGCGCAGGTGGCCATCGCCGCCGGCCGCGACGACACGCTGCCCGTCCTGACCGGTGTGCGCATCGAGATCGAGGGCGACACGGTCACGCTGGCCTCCACCGACCGCTACCGCTTCGCGGTCCGCGAGTTCCTGTGGAAGCCGGAGAACCCGGACGCCTCCGCGGTCGCCCTGGTGCCCGCCAAGACCCTGCTGGACACCGCCAAGGCGCTGACCAGCGGTGACAGCGTGATCCTGGCGCTGTCCGGCTCGGGCGCCGGTGAAGGTCTGATCGGTTTCGAGGGCGCGGGCCGCCGGACGACCACCCGGCTCCTCGAAGGCGACCTGCCGAAGTACCGCACGCTGTTCCCGACGGAGTTCAACTCGGTCGCCACCATCGAGACCGCCCCCTTCGTGGAGGCCGTCAAGCGCGTGGCCCTGGTCGCGGAGCGCAACACCCCGGTGCGCCTGAGCTTCGAGCAGGGTGTGCTGATCCTGGAGGCCGGCTCCAGCGACGACGCACAGGCTGTGGAAAGGGTCGACGCCCAGCTCGAGGGCGACGACATCTCCATCGCCTTCAACCCCACGTTCCTGCTGGACGGTCTGAGCGCGATCGACTCCCCGGTGGCCCAGCTGTCCTTCACGACCTCCACCAAGCCGGCGCTGCTCAGCGGCAAGCCGGCGATGGACGCGGAGGCGGACGTGGCCTACAAGTACCTGATCATGCCGGTGCGGTTGAGCGGCTGAGCCGCGCGAAGTGGCGGCGCTGGTCCACAGCCTGTGGGCCGGCGTGCGACGAAGTCACAGGTGGGGACGTACGTATGAGCGCGTATGCCCACGGATGTGCGCGAGCGTCCGGGTTTAGGCTCGGGCGCGGGTACGAATGTGCCCTCACGCCACGTCGGACACCTAAGGACACAACTGATGGAGCTCGGTCTCGTCGGCCTCGGCAAGATGGGCGGCAACATGCGCGAGCGGATTCGCCGCGCGGGCCATACCGTCATCGGATACGACCGCAACCCGGACCTCGCGGACGTCGACAGCCTGCAAGAGCTTGTGGAGAAGCTACAGGGCCCGCGAGTGGTCTGGGTGATGGTGCCGGCCGGTGCCCCGACCCAGTCGACCATCGACGAGCTCGCCGAGCTGCTGCAGCCTGGTGACGTGGTCGTGGACGGTGGGAACTCGCGCTGGACGGACGACGAGAAGCACGCGAAGGAGCTGGCCGCCAAGGGCATAGGCTTCGTCGACTGCGGAGTCTCCGGCGGTGTCTGGGGCCTGGAGAACGGCTACGCGCTGATGTACGGCGGCGACCCGGAGAACGTCGCCAAGGTGCAGCCGGTCTTCGACGCGCTCAAGCCGGAGGGCGACTTCGGCTCGGTGCACGCCGGCAAGGTCGGCGCGGGCCACTTCGCGAAGATGGTCCACAACGGCATCGAGTACGCGATGATGCAGGCCTACGCCGAGGGCTGGGAGCTCCTGGAGAAGGTCGACTCCGTGGACAACGTCCGCGAGGTCTTCCGCTCCTGGCAGGAGGGCACCGTCATCCGGTCCTGGCTGCTGGACCTCGCCGTCAACGCCCTCGACGAGGACGAGCACCTCGACGAGCTGCGCGGCTACGCACAGGACTCCGGCGAGGGCCGGTGGACCGTGGAGGCCGCCATCGACAACGCCGTGCCGCTGCCCGCGATCACGGCCTCGCTGTTCGCGCGGTTCGCCTCCCGCCAGGAGGACTCGCCGCAGATGAAGATGATCGCCGCGCTGCGCAACCAGTTCGGCGGCCACGCCGTAGAGAAGAAGTAGTCCACAGGGGTCCACAGGCCCCAGGACCGCCCGGTACCGTCCGGCGGTCCGCAACGCTGAGGGAGGCCGGCGAACGACCATGCACGTCACGCATCTGTCGCTGGCCGACTTCCGCTCGTACGCCCGGGCCGAGGTCCCGCTCGACCCGGGCGTCACCGCCTTCGTCGGCCCCAACGGCCAGGGCAAGACCAATCTCGTCGAGGCGATCGGCTACCTGGCCACCCTGGGCAGCCACCGGGTCGCCTCCGACGCCCCCCTGGTGCGCATGGGCGCCGAGCGGGCGGTGATCCGCGCCCAGGTCAGGCAGGGTGAGCGGCAGCAGCTGGTCGAGCTGGAGCTGAACCCGGGCAGGGCCAACCGCGCTCGCATCAACAGGTCGTCCCAGGTCAGACCGCGTGACGTGCTGGGCATCGTACGGACCGTGCTGTTCGCGCCGGAGGACCTGGCCCTCGTCAAGGGCGACCCCGGTGAGCGGCGCCGCTTCCTGGACGAGCTGGTCACGGCCCGCTCCCCGCGCATGGCGGGCGTGCGCTCCGACTACGAGCGGGTCCTCAGGCAGCGCAACACACTTTTGAAGTCGGCCGCGCTGGCCCGCCGGCACGGCGGCCGTTCCATGGACCTGTCCACGCTGGACGTGTGGGACCAGCACCTCGCGCGCGCGGGCGCGGAGCTGCTCGCCCAGCGCCTCGATCTGATCGCCGCGCTGCAGCCGCTGGCCGACAAGGCCTACGAGCAGCTGGCGCCCGGGGGTGGCCCGGTCGCGCTGGAGTACAAGCCGTCCGCGCCCGGCGCGGCGCACACGCGCGAGGCACTGTTCGAGCAGCTCATGGCCGCGCTCGCGGACGCCCGCAAGCAGGAGATCGAGCGGGGCGTCACCCTGGTGGGACCCCACCGGGACGACCTGGTGCTCAAGCTGGGGCAGCTGCCCGCGAAGGGATACGCCTCCCACGGTGAGTCGTGGTCCTACGCGCTGGCGTTGCGCCTGGCGTCGTACGACCTGCTGCGTGCCGAGGGCAACGAGCCGGTGCTGATCCTCGACGACGTCTTCGCCGAGCTGGACACCCGTCGCCGCGAACGCCTGGCCGAACTGGTCGCGCCCGGTGAGCAGGTCCTGGTGACCGCCGCGGTGGACGACGACGTGCCGCATGTGCTGGCGGGTACGCGGTTCTCCGTGTCGGAAGGGGCGGTGGAGCGCGTATGAGCGAAGCGCGTATGAGCGGCGAGCACGACCCGGTGCGCCGGAAGACGTCCCCGGAGGATTCGTCCCGGAAGCCGTCCTCGGTGGACGCCCCGAAGACGGCCGAGCCCTCTGGTGTCGACCTGGCGCGGGTGGCGCTGCGCGCGGCGAAGGAGGCGGCACGCGCGCGGGGGGACGCGGCGCAGCAGAAGCGGCAGGGGAGGCGCGGCGGGCTGCGCTCGGGTGTGCGCGCCGACGGCCGTGATCCGATGGCGCTGGGCTCGGCGATCAACCGGCTGATCACCGAGCGCGGCTGGGAGACCCCGGCCGCCGTGGGCGGTGTGATGGGGCGCTGGCCGCAGATCGTCGGCGCGGACGTGGCCAAGCACTGTGAGCCGGAGAAGTACGACGAGGACGAGCGGGTGCTGAGCGTGCGCTGCGACTCGACGGCGTGGGCGACCAATCTGCGCCTGCTCGCCCCGACGCTGGTGGCCCGTCTCAACGAGGACCTGGGCCATGGCGCGGTCCGGCTGATCAAGGTGAACGGTCCCGGTGGCGGCGCTCGTCGGTACGGTCCGCTGCGCGCGCCCGGCAGCGTCGGGCCCCGCGACACCTATGGGTGACGGACCTCACAAAAATCCGTCGTAGAGGCCGGCCGGCGGGCGCCCGGCCGCGGTCCGGCGTGCAACCGCACGCTCTTGCGAACAGCTACCTGACCCCTGAGTAGCGAAGGGTTGACGGCCGGAAGCGCTGAGTGCCGCTGTGAGCCTCTTGGAGCCCCCTTCCGCATATCGGGACCCGGCGGAGACCGGTTCAGGGCGCCACATGCGGACTCAGGTACCGGCAAACCCCCATCACTGTCGGCGCTACCGGTAGACTGGAAGCCGATCCCGCCCCGAACGTGGGGACCGTCCGGGAAAAGCTGAGCAACGCTGAGCAACGCTGATCAAGGCTTACCAACGCAACATGCCGCAGCCGCTCCGGCACCCCCAGGAGCCTGGCTCGTGCTGTGCCAGAAAGGGCGCTTCGTGGCCGATTCCGGCAACCCCAACGAGAACATCCCGTCCACCGACGCCGGCGCTGACCCGGCCGCCTCTTCGACCTCATCGAACGGTGAGGTGACGGCCTCGTACGACGCCAGCGCCATCACCGTCCTCGAGGGCTTGGACGCGGTCCGCAAGCGACCCGGCATGTACATCGGTTCGACCGGTGAGCGCGGCTTGCACCACCTCGTGTACGAGGTGGTCGACAACTCCGTCGACGAGGCGCTGGCCGGGCACGCGGACACCATCGATGTGACGATCCTGGCCGACGGCGGCGTACGCGTCGTCGACAACGGCCGTGGCATCCCGGTCGGCATCGTGCCCTCGGAGGGCAAGCCGGCCGTCGAGGTCGTGCTGACGGTGCTGCACGCGGGCGGCAAGTTCGGCGGCGGTGGCTACGCGGTCTCCGGTGGTCTGCACGGTGTCGGCGTCTCCGTGGTCAACGCCCTGTCGACCAAGGTCTCGGTCGATATCAGGACCGACGGCCACCGCTGGACGCAGGACTACAAGCTGGGCGTCCCGACCGCTCCGCTCGCCCAGCACGAGGCGACGGACGAGACCGGAACCTCGGTGACGTTCTGGGCCGACCCGGACATCTTCGAGACCACCGAGTACTCCTTCGAGACGCTCTCGCGGCGTTTCCAGGAGATGGCGTTCCTGAACAAGGGTCTGACGATCAGGCTGACCGACGAGCGCGAGTCGGCGAAGGCGACCTCCGGCGCGGACGAGGCGGGTGCGGACCAGAAGGCCGAGGTCAAGTCGGTCACGTATCACTACGAGGGCGGCATCGTCGACTTCGTGAAGTACCTCAACTCCCGCAAGGGAGAGCCGGTGCACCCCTCCGTCATCGACCTCGAGGCCGAGGACAAGGACAAGAGCCTGTCCCTCGAGGTCGCGATGCAGTGGAACAACGGTTACAGCGAGGGCGTGTACTCCTTCGCCAACATCATCCACACGCATGAGGGCGGTACGCACGAGGAGGGCTTCCGTGCCGCGCTGACCTCCCTGATCAACAAGTACGCGCGCGACAAGAAGCTGCTGCGGGAGAAGGACGACAACCTCACGGGTGACGACATTCGCGAGGGTCTGACCGCGATCATCTCGGTGAAGCTGAGCGAGCCGCAGTTCGAGGGCCAGACCAAGACCAAGCTGGGCAACACCGAGGCGAAGACCTTCGTGCAGCGGGCGGTCTACGAGCACCTGACCGACTGGCTGGACCGCAACCCGAACGAGGCGGCGGACATCGTCCGCAAGGCCATCCAGGCGGCCACCGCGCGTGTGGCGGCCCGCAAGGCCCGTGACCTGACCCGCCGCAAGGGTCTGCTGGAGTCCGCGTCGCTGCCGGGCAAGCTCTCCGACTGCCAGTCGAACGACCCCACCAAGTGCGAGATCTTCATCGTCGAGGGCGACTCCGCCGGCGGCTCGGCCAAGTCCGGCCGCAACCCGGAGTACCAGGCGATCCTCCCGATCCGCGGCAAGATCCTCAACGTCGAGAAGGCGCGCATCGACAAGATCCTGCAGAACCAGGAGATCCAGGCGCTGATCTCCGCGTTCGGCACGGGTGTGCACGAGGACTTCGACATCGACAAGCTCCGCTATCACAAGATCATCCTGATGGCGGACGCCGATGTCGACGGCCAGCACATCAACACCCTGCTGCTGACCTTCCTGTTCCGCTTCATGCGGCCGCTGGTCGAGGCGGGCCACGTCTTCCTGTCCCGTCCCCCGCTGTACAAGATCAAGTGGGGCAAGGACGACGTCGACTACGCCTACTCCGACCGCGAGCGCGACGCCCTGATCGAGATGGGACGGCAGCGCGGCAAGCGGGTGCGCGAGGACTCCATCCAGCGCTTCAAGGGTCTCGGCGAGATGAACGCCGAGGAGCTGCGCGTGACGACGATGGACCAGGAGCACCGCGTCCTCGGCCAGGTCACCCTCGACGACGCCGCCCAGGCCGACGACCTGTTCTCGGTCCTGATGGGCGAGGACGTCGAGGCCCGCCGCCAGTTCATCCAGCGCAACGCCAAGGACGTCCGCTTCCTCGACATCTGAGTCGGTCTCAGCTGACCGCACCAGGAAGGAACCCCACCAGCAATGGCCGACGAGAACACCCCTGTCACGCCTGAAGAAGGCGGCGAGACCGGCCTGCGTGTCGAGCCCGTCGGGCTCGAGACGGAGATGCAGCGCTCGTATCTCGACTACGCGATGTCCGTCATCGTCTCGCGTGCGCTGCCGGACGTGAGGGACGGCCTCAAGCCCGTCCACCGCCGTGTGCTGTACGCCATGTACGACGGCGGCTACCGCCCCGAGCGCGGCTTCTACAAGTGCGCCCGTGTCGTCGGCGACGTCATGGGCAACTACCACCCGCACGGCGACAGCTCCATCTACGACGCACTGGTGCGCCTCGCGCAGCCGTGGGCGATGCGGATGCCGCTGGTGGACTCCAACGGCAACTTCGGCTCGCCGGGCAACGACCCGGCGGCGGCCATGCGCTACACCGAGTGCAAGATGGCGCCGCTGTCGATGGAGATGGTCCGTGACATCGACGAGGAGACCGTCGACTTCACGGACAACTACGACGGCCGCTCCCAGGAGCCGACCGTCCTGCCCTCCCGCTTCCCGAACCTGCTGATCAACGGCTCGGCCGGGATCGCGGTCGGCATGGCGACCAACATCCCGCCGCACAATCTGCGCGAGGTCGCGGCCGGCGCCCAGTGGTACCTGGAGAACCCGGAGGCCTCGCACGAGGAACTCCTGGACGCGCTCATCGAGCGGATCAAGGGCCCGGACTTCCCGACCGGCGCCCTGGTGGTGGGCCGCAAGGGCATCGAGGAGGCCTACCGCACCGGTCGCGGCTCCATCACGATGCGCGCGGTGGTCGAGGTCGAGGAGATCCAGAACCGCCAGTGCCTGGTGGTCACCGAGCTGCCGTACCAGGTGAACCCGGACAACCTGGCGCAGAAGATCGCCGACCTGGTGAAGGACGGCAGGGTCGGCGGCATCGCGGACGTCCGCGACGAGACGAGCTCCCGCACGGGCCAGCGGCTCGTGATCGTGCTGAAGCGGGACGCGGTCGCCAAGGTCGTCCTGAACAACCTCTACAAGCACACCGACCTGCAGACCAACTTCGGCGCCAACATGCTGGCGCTGGTGGACGGCGTGCCGCGCACGCTGTCGCTGGACGCGTTCATCCGCCACTGGGTGACGCACCAGATCGAGGTCGTCGTCCGCCGTACGCGCTTCCGGCTGCGCAAGGCGGAGGAGCGGGCGCACATCCTGCGCGGTCTGCTCAAGGCCCTGGACGCGATCGACGAGGTCATCGCGCTGATCCGGCGCAGCGATACCGTCGAGATCGCGCGTGGCGGTCTGATGGAGCTCCTGGAGATCGACGAGATCCAGGCCAACGCCATCCTCGAGATGCAGCTGCGGCGCCTGGCCGCACTGGAGCGGCAGAAGATCGTCCAGGAGCACGACGAACTCCAGGCGAAGATCAACGAGTACAACGAGATCCTGGCCTCCCCGGTCCGCCAGCGCGGGATCGTCAGCGAGGAGCTGGCCGCGATCGTCGAGAAGTACGGCGACGACCGCCAGACCAAGCTGATCCCGTACGAGGGCGACATGTCCATCGAGGACCTGATCGCCGAGGAGGACATCGTCGTCACGGTCACCCGCGGCGGCTACATCAAGCGGACCAAGACCGACGACTACCGCGCCCAGAAGCGCGGCGGGAAGGGTGTACGCGGGACGAAGCTGAAGGAAGACGACATCGTCGACCACTTCTTCGTCTCCACCACGCACCACTGGCTGCTGTTCTTCACCAACAAGGGCCGGGTGTACCGGGCGAAGGCCTACGAGCTGCCCGACGCCGGCCGGGACGCGCGCGGTCAGCACGTGGCGAACCTGCTGGCCTTCCAGCCGGACGAGGCGATCGCCGAGATCCTCGCCATCCGCGACTACGAGGCGGCCCCGTACCTGGTGCTGGCCACCAAGGCCGGACTGGTCAAGAAGACGCCTCTGAAGGATTACGATTCGCCGCGTTCCGGTGGCGTCATCGCGATCAACCTGCGTGAGCGGGAGGACGGAACCGATGACGAACTGATCGGTGCCGAACTCGTCTCGGCCGACGACGACCTGCTGCTGATCAGCAAGAAGGCCCAGTCGATCAGGTTCACCGCATCGGACGACACCCTGCGTCCCATGGGCCGCGCCACCTCGGGTGTGAAGGGCATGAGCTTCCGCGAGGGCGACGAGCTGCTCTCGATGAATGTTGTTCGAACCGGTACGTTCGTGTTCACTGCCACGGACGGCGGGTACGCGAAGCGGACCGCCGTCGACGAGTACCGCGTCCAGGGTCGCGGTGGCCTCGGCATCAAGGCCGCCAAGATCGTGGAGGACCGTGGTTCGCTGGTCGGCGCGCTGGTGGTCGAGGAGACCGACGAGATCCTCGCCATCACGCTCTCGGGCGGTGTGATCCGTACGCGGGTCAATGAGGTCAGGGAGACGGGCCGTGACACCATGGGCGTCCAACTGATCAACCTGGGCAAGCGCGATGCCGTGGTCGGTATCGCACGCAACGCCGAGGCGGGACGCGAGGCGGAGGAGGTCGACGGCGACGTGGCCGTGGACGAGACCGCCGAGGGTGCCGCGAGCACCGGCACGGACGAGGGTGAGGCGCCCTCGGCCGAGTAGGCACGAGGAGTGAGTCATCGTGAGCGGAGCCACGGGCGCCGGATCGGCCGGTACCTCCACTGGTACGGAGACGGACGGCGGCGGCCGTGGCTCCGCCGCGCGTGCGACGGATTCGCACACGACCAACCTGAAGGCGATCAAGCCGCCCGCGGCCGACGCGCACGCACCCCACACTCACGGATCCCAGGGGGGAACGGTGACGGACACCCGAGGCCCGCAGAGCCCGCAGGCCCAGGCCGGCCCGCCGAGCCACGGCGCGGCCTCCCCGCTGCCGGGCGAGCGGCAGCCGCAGCAGTCGGCGGGGCCGTACCACCCGCCGCAGGCCTACCCGCCTGCCGCGGGAGCCGCCGCCGGCGCACCCCAGGCCGGTTCCGTGCGCCGCCCGCGCACGGGTGCCCGGACGGCGCCGCGCACCCGCAAGGCCCGGCTGCGCGTGGCCAAGGCCGACCCGTGGTCGGTGATGAAGGTCAGCTTCCTGCTCTCCATCGCGCTGGGCATCTGCACGATCGTGGCGGCCGCCGTGCTGTGGATGGTCATGAACGCCATGGGCGTCTTCTCGACGGTCGGCGGAACCATCTCGGAGGCGACCGGCTCGAACGAGTCGAACGGCTTCGACCTGCAGTCCTTCCTGTCGCTGCCGCATGTTCTGATGTTCACGGCGATCATCGCGGTCATCGACGTCGTCCTGGCGACCGCCCTGGCGACCCTCGGGGCGTTCATCTACAACCTCTCCGCGGGCTTCGTCGGCGGCATCGAGCTGACGCTGGCCGAGGACGAGTGACGAGCGCTCCAGGTGTCCGCTGACGGTCCCCCGACAACCGATTTTGGGACTGCCCGCCTCGTGCGCTAATCTTCAGGAGTCAGCGCGCGGGACACACACCGCAGAGCGCGGCGGGGCTATAGCTCAGTTGGTTAGAGCGCATCCCTGATAAGGATGAGGCCACAGGTTCAAATCCTGTTAGCCCCACCAGCACGAAGACCCCCAATCGATCATGGTTGGGGGTCTTTGACATCTACGGGTGACATCAGCCGCTCTGTGTCTGAGCGTCGCCTTTCTGTTGACCCGGCTTCGTGGCCTCATGGGCGGCGAGTTCTTCAGGGGTGCCCATGAAGGCAGGACCGCAGGCAGGAGGCAGGCGGTCGACCACCAGAGTGATGGCTTCCTGCACTGTGGCTACCTGTCCTACCCACTCGGATCGGAGTGGCCCGAGAACCCAGTAGGTGCCCTTGGCACCGGGCGCGATGTAGGGGATGTCCCAGGTCCATCGCGGCTCGGTGCAACGGCTGAAGTGAAGCTCGCCCATTCCTGTCCCGATCAGTGGGTCTTCCAGAGGCTCGGCGAGCATGCCCACCGCTTCGCGCTCACTGTCGCCGACGACGTGCGTGTAGACGTCCATGGTCATGCTGATCTGGCTGTGCCGCAGGATGGCTTGGGCGATCTTTGGGTGCACCTTCAGGAAGGCGAGCGGGGTGCCGCAGGTATGCCGAGCGAGGCTGACCGTGATCCGGCGGACGCCGGCCCTGACACCCGACTGTCACGCCGCTGACAGGCGGTGCGGGGGGACTGACACGGGGGTGCGGGTCCGGGACGGCGGGGAAACGCGAGGATCCCCGGCCGGGGGTGGCCGGGGATCCTCGTGGGTTTCGGTTCCGGAGATGCTGTACGCAGTTCGCCGTTACGTCAATGGGTGCGGGTTGCGGGGGCCCGGCGCTGCCGGGCCGGCGCTGTCAGCGCTGGAGGGGAATGGTGGGGCGGGCCGGCGGTTCGGCGGGGGCGCACTGCGGATCGGTGGCCAGCGAGGGATTGTCGCCCAGCGGGCGGTGCCGGCAGCTGGGGGACTTTCCGTGGGCCTCGGCCCGGATCCGCTGCTTCATCGTGGGGGGCAGGGACCGAAGATGGGTCCTGGACCATGGGGAGGACGTCGCCTGTTCCGGTAGCGCCCGCAGCCGGGTGCTGGTGCTCTTGGATGCCTTGTCCGACTGCGGCGCGGCGTTCGCCGCCCCGGCCGTCGTGGTGATGAGTCCGAGCGCCGTGCAGAGCGCGAGGAAGGCGGTGACGATGGCGGTCCACAGCTTGACGACCTTGTGCTGGTCCATGGCCCCTCACTTTCGGGTTGGGCGATTTGCGTACTTTGCTCATGATGTGTATGAGCCCCGCGAAGTGGTGGACCGACGCTCGTGGCGCGTCGTTCTTCGGATGAACACCACTCGGATGGACGCATGAAGGGCGAGAAAGTGCGGAGAGTCGGCGGCCCACGCAGGTCACCGATCGGTATCGGCCGGTGTGTATAGTCGGGCGCCAGAGGTCCCCTACGTCAAGGAAAGACGAGGTCGCGCGGTGAAGAAGCTTCTCCTGGTCGCACTGGCCGCCATCGGCGGGCTCCTCGTGTACCGCCAGATCCAGGCGGATCGCGCCGAGCAGGATCTGTGGACGGAGGCGACTGACTCCGTGCCCACGGGTTCGTGAGCACCGACATCCCAGACTGAGCAGGCCCCGACCGCCGTTGCGGTCGGGGCTTTGTGTTGCGAGGTCGCGGCTTCTGAGGTAGCGGTCACCTCGTGAGGCGGGTGTTTCGGACGCTCGTACGGAACGCGCGGATGGCGCAACGCTGTGCGGGGCAGGATGGGCGACGTCCGAAGCGGCGGCGAACGCGAGGGGGCGCGGGATGAGACGGCCCACGGCTGGACGGGGGCCCATGGCGAAGCGGCGGGTCTCGGCAGGACGGCCGGCCTCGGTGGGGCCGCCGGTTTCGGTGGGGCTGCCGGTTTCGGTGGGGCGGGCCGTCGTCGTACGCCTCGCCGTCGTCGTGGCGGTGCTGGGCCTGGTGGTGGCCGCCGTACCGGTGACGAGCGCGGTCGCGGACGGCACGCCGGGCGGATACGGCTTCACCGACGGCGCCGGGTCCGTCGCCGGGGCCACCACGACCTCGGGCGCGAAGAGCCTGGAGCCCGGCCGCGTCTACAGGAGCTCCCTGCCGGCGAACGGCAGGCTCTACTACCGCCTCGACCTCGACGCCACCTCCACCGCCTACCTCTCCGCCACCGCCGTCCCCGGCACGGGCACCACGGTCTCCGCCACCGACGGCCTGCGCGTCTCCGTGCGGGACGCCCAGGGCAACGCCTGCTCCTACCAGGCCACCCGCTTCGGTACGAGCCGCAGCGCGCACCCGATCGCCGCGTGGGGCACGCGCGAAGCATCCCCGGGCCATGCGCTGTGCCGGGGAGCCGGTGCGTATTACGTCCTTGTCGAACGCATCGCCGCCACGGGCTCCTCGCCGGACGCCTGGCCTTTGGAGCTGGCCGCCGTGACGGAGCCGGCCCTGGAGCGGTCCGGTGCGACGAGGGCGCCGCAGACATGGGACTCGGCCTCGCCGGAGCCGGCCGGCGGGCACGCGGTGGACCGGGCGGGCGGCTCCGGTTTCGCCCGGGCCGCGACGGTCGGCCAAGGGGTCTGGCGGGACCGGATCCGGCCCGGTCAGACGCTCTTCTACCGGGTGCCGGTGGACTGGGGACAGCAGCTGAACGCCCTCGCCGAGCTGGGCGGTGCCGGCGGCGGCAGCGGCTACGCCGACGGCGCGCTGACGCTGTCGCTCTACAACCCGGTCCGGGGCTACGTCGAGGACGCGTACGCCGGTTACAGCGGCCGGCCCGCCTCCGCCGCGCTCGTGCCCCTGCCTCCCGTCGCCTACGCCAACCGCTACGGATTCGCCGACCAGGTGAAGGCCATGCGGTTCGCGGGCTCCTACTACCTGGTCGTGCACCTCGCCGCCCAGACCGCCGGCACCTTCGGCGATGACCCCTACGGCCTGACCCTGCGGGTGCGGGTGGACGGTACGGCACGGCCGGGGCCGGGGTACGCGGGTCGCTCCGAGCCGCGGCACCTGTTCGAGGTCACGGCCGGGGACCGACGGGCGGCGACCGAGGCCGGTGCCGGCGGTGGCTCCGCCGCGCTGCGCGCGCTCGCGGTGGGCGGCATCGGCGCGGGGACCGTCCTGCTGCTCGTCCTCGGGGTGTGGACGGTGGCCGCCCGGCGGCGGGCGGGGGCCAGGTAGGGCGACGACCGGGCGGCGGCCCTCAGAACCGGGCCAGTGCCCAGAACCCCACGGCGTAGCAGACCAGCGCGAGGAGCAGCAGCGGGATCGCCACCTTGGCGGGCGGACCGGGGCGACGGGGAGGTGCGGCGCGGTGCGGTGAGCTCGCCGGCGCCGGAGGGGGAGCCGCCGGAAGAGGAACCGCCCGCGGGGGGACGCGCGGGTCCTCGGCGGTGTACGAGGCCGTAGGGACAGTAGGGGCATCAGAGGCAGCGGACGCGGCGGAGGCCGCAGAGGCGGGCTCCTGGGGACGTACCGGCGGAGGCAGGCGGAAACTGCCGGTGTCCTCGTCGGACGGCAGCGCACGGGTGGGCGTCCGGCCTGTCCCGGACTCCTCGGCACCGTCGGATCCGCCGGCGCCGAGGGTCCGCTCGGGGCCGTTCGGACCGAAACCCGGCGGCAGGGGGCCGAGTTGGTCGAAGACCTCGATGTGCTCCTCGTCCGGCCCCGGCTCCGGCAGCAGCTCGGCGGCCGCGGCGAGGGCCTTGCGCGCCCCTGTGGCCGTACGGAACCGGGCCAGCGGGTCCGGTTGCAGCAGTGCCGCCAGGACCTGCCACAACGGCTCGGGAACGCCCTTGGGAGCACTCGGAGTTCCCTGTTCCGCGAAGTACTCCACGAGCGCCTTGGCGTCCGGCTTGGCGCCCTGCAGCAGATACAGGGCGACCAGGCCGGTGGCGAACAGGTCGGCGGGGAAGTCCGGTTCCGCGCCCATCATCTGCTCCGGGGCGAGGTAACCGGGCGTCCCCACGACGAGATCGGCCTCCGTCAGCCGGGGCTCGCCCAGCCGCATGGCGATGCCGAAGTCGGACAGCCGCAGTCTGGGGCGGCCCGTGCCGGTGGCTTCCAGGAGCACGTTGGCGGGCTTGATGTCGCGGTGCACGACACCTTCCGCGTGCACGGCGGCGAGTCCCGACAGCAACTGGTCGAGGAGAGTGCAGACGAACGGCGCGGGCAGCGGGCCGTAGTCGCCGACCAGGTGGACCAGCGAGCCACCGGCCACCAGATCCATGGTGAACAGGACCTTGTCGTCGTCGGCGGCCCAGCTGGCCGGTGCCAGCACATGGGGGTGGTCGATCCGCAGCGCCTGCTCCCGCACGAAGCGCAGCAGCGAGTGCGCGTCGCGCTGCTGCAGCACCTTCGCGGCGACGTACCGCCGGCGCCGGTGGTCCCAGACGCGCCAGACCGCGCCGACCCCGCCGCGGCCGATCGGGTCGGCCAGCTCGTACCGGCCGGCGAAGACCTCACCCATGGCTGTGCGTCGCTCCTCCCCCTGCGGTCACCCCCCTTGCCTCCCCCGCGATACGCGCCGCGACGCCTTTCGCGGCGTCAGTTCTGGTGGGTCTGGTAGTGGGCGACCGCGTCCGAGGTGCGGCCGGCGCCGTAGACCCGGAGGAACTCCGCCAGTTCGGGGTGGGTGGGAGCGAGGCTGTCCGCCGCCTCGATGATGTCGCCGGCGGCGGCGACGGAGCGGAGCAGCGACTGGATCTCACGGACCACGCGCTTGACCGTCGGCGCTCCCGAACTGCTGGTCGTCTGCGTGACGTTGCTGAGCACCGAGCCCCCCTGTGACCTCTTGATCTCATCCATGCGCTCGGTCGCCTCGGCCGCGCTGACGCTGCCGTCCGCCACCTGGCCCGCGAGTTCCTGCAGCAGTTGCACCCGCTGGACGACCGCCGGATTGCCGATCTTCGCGCGCTGGCCGCTCATCAGCTGTGACAGCATCGGCGCCGACAGCCCCAGTACCCCCGCCAGGCGCGCCTGGTTGAGCCCCAGGTCGTCTATGAGCTTACGGAACAGCGCGCCCAACGGCTCCCCGTACCAGTTCCGCTGCAGTTCCCGCGCTCTCGCGGTGGCTTCCTGCTGTGCGGCGTCCATTGCGTCTCCCCATCGCTTCCCCGACTACCGTGGTTCGCTGTAGCGAACCACGCGGAGCATCTTACGGAGAGTGGTCGGCAACGGGGACCCCCAATCTTTTTGCGAGATCCGGGGGGTGACCCGGTACTCTGGTCTGCGGCACCCGACCGGCGCGCGGTTCGTCCGGGCGGATGCTCCTCTTCGGGGCCTTAGCTCAGTTGGTAGAGCGCTGTCTTTGCATGGCAGATGTCAGGGGTTCGACTCCCCTAGGCTCCACCGCATCAAAGCCCACCTGACCTGCGGAAACGCTGGCCGGGTGGGCTTTTTCGCGCAGTCGGCGCGCACGGCGGCCGCCGCTGGATCCCCGTCCCGATCAACCTCACACGGTGCGCCCTGAAGGGGCATTTTTGACTCAAAGGCGCGTCAACGGTGCATAGAGGACGGTCGGCGGGACGGAGCAGGTGTGCGGCGCATGGACGGGCACGGTGCGAGCGGAGGCGATCCGTGCGGAATCCGATGCGCCGGTGACGAGGGCCTGGCCCTGGCCGTCGCGCGCGAGCGGCACCTGCTCGACCAGTTGCCCGTCCCCGTCGTCTTCTTCGGCAGGGACCGCCGGCTGGCATGGCTGAACCACGCCGCCGCCCTGGTCGTGAACCGGCCGCCGGAGGCGCTGCTGGGGCTGCTCGCCGGGGAGATCGAGCCCGGGGTCCCCATCGAGGGCGGCCACGAGTTCGCCGAGGCCGTCGGCCGGGTGATGCGGACCGGCGAGCCCGAGTCGTGGCAGAGCACGCTCACGCTGGACGGCGCGCAGCACGCATGGCGGGTCACGCTCTCCCCGGTGCGGAGCCCGCAGGGCGAACTCCTCGGGGTGTCCGCCGCCACCCTGGACACCACCGAGCAGTTCTGGGCACGGCGCCGGATGGCGGTGCTCAGCCAGGCCAGCGCACGGATCGGCAGCACCCTGGACGTCCGGCACACCGCACGGGAGCTGGCGGAACTGGCCACCGAGAGCTTCGCCGAGCGCGTGACCGTCGACCTCCTCGCAAAGGTGTGGAACACCGAGGGGAGCGGGACCGGGCCCGGCGGCGGGGCAACCGAACCGGGCGGCGGCGCCATCGAGTTCCGTCGTGCCGCGTCGGCTTCGGCTCCCGACTGCCCGGCGGAGCCGGGCGCGGCGACCGGCGGCGTGCACTCCGTCGCGCGCGACTCGCTGACCGGGCGCGTCCTGGAGGACGGCGAGCCCCGCGGGGACGTCTCCCCGACGCCCGACGCCCCGGACGAGGACCGGTCACCGCCGAACGGAACCGGGACAGCGACACCGAACGGGACGGGCGAGCCGCCCGCGGACCGTGCCGCACTCCTCGTCCCCATGGTGGCCCGCGACACCACCCTGGGCCTGGTGACCTTCGCCCGGCGCCGCCCCCACCCCACCTTCGACAAGGCCGATGTCCACCTGGCCCGCGACCTGGCCGCCCGCACCGCCGTCTGCCTGGACAACTGCCTGCGCTACAGCCGGGAGCGGCAGACCGCCCTCGCCCTGCAACGCGGCCTGCTGCCCGACCACGCCGCCGAGCACCAGGCCGTGGACATCGCCTCCTGCTGTCTGCAGAGCACGAGCGCCACGGGCATCGGCGGCGACTGGTTCGACGTCGTGCCGCTCTCCGGAGCCCGGGTCGCCCTGGCCGTCGGCGATGTCGTCGGGACCGGTATCCGCGCCACCGCGACCATGGGCAGGATGCGTACGGCCGTACGAACGCTGGCCGCCGTGGAGCTGGCCCCCGACGAGCTGCTCACCCATCTCGACGACATCGTGATCACACTGGACCAGGAGGAGGCGGCCCACGCGGGCGGTGTGTCGCGGGCGCCACCTGCCTGTACGCCGCCTACGACCCGGTCTCCGGGCGCTGCGCCATCGCCTCCGCGGGCCACCCCGAGCCGGTTCTGGTCCACCCCGACGGCCATGTCGAGCAGCTCGCGGTGGCGTCCGGTCCCCCGCTGGGACAGGGCGGCATCAAGTTCGAGGCAGCCGAGTTCCCTCTTCCGACGGGCAGCCGTCTCGCGCTCTACACCAACGGGCTCCTGCACGCCTCCGCCAAGGGCCCCGAGACGGCACGGGCCGAACTGCACGCACTGCTCGCCCGCCCGGCGGAGTCGCTCCAGACGTGTGCGACCGCGTGATCACACACCTGGTACCGGCCCAGCCCGCCGAGGACGTGGCTCTTCTTCTCGCCCGCCCCCACCGCCTCGGCGCCGGCCGGCCGGCCTCATGGGAGCTGCCCCGCGACCCGGAGGCCGTCGCGCCCGCCCGGGAACGCGCGGCCGGCCGGCTGCGGGAGTGGGGCTCGGGGAGGGCGTCGCCTTCACCACCGAGCTGATCACCAGCGAGCTGGTCACCAACGCCATCCGCTATGGCGCCGACCCCGTCGTGCTGCAGCTGATCCGGGACACCTCGTCGCTGATCTGCGAGGTCTCCGACGGCAGCAGCACCGCCCCGCATCTGCGCCGGGCCCGTACCTACGACGAGGGTGGCCGCGGACTGCTGCTCGTCGCGAGCCTCACCCAGCGCTGGGGCACCCGCTACGGCGACAGCGGCAAGACGATCTGGGCGGAGCAGCCGCTGAGCCAGGGCTGACGCGGAGACCCAAGGCTGACGCGGAGACCCAGCGCTGACGCGGGCGTGTCGCGAAAGCCCGCACAACGGAGGGTCGCCCGCGTACCGTACGTACGCGGGCGACCCCGGACAGCGTGCGGCGGGCGCGGTCAGCCCTGGTCGTCGCGGTCCGCCGCCTCCTCCTCGGCCTCCTTCGCCTCGACCTCGGGGTCCAGGACCGACTGGCCGCTGCCGTCCACCGAGGACAGCCGACCGGACTCGGGGACCTCGGTCGCGGCCGGCGGCTCCACCAGCCAGTCGGGGTTGGCCTGCTTGTCCCACCACTTCCAGGCGGCGAAGGCACCGCCCGCGAGCACGCCCACCAGAGCGATCACCCTGGCGACGCGACCGGCCCGGGCCCGCCGGCTCCGCCTGCGGGCGAGCTTCTGGATCTTCCGGGCCGGGACCTGGCCGCGCAGCGCGACCAGTGCGGCGGCACCCCGCGCGGTGGCCTCGTCCGCGACCGGCCCGGCCGCGGCCATCGCCTGCTCGATGCGCGGCCGGGACACCGCCACCGCCTGTTCGATCCGCGGCCTGGAGTACTTGGCGGCCTGCCGGGCGGCCTGGTCTAGCTTCGGCGGCACATGTGTCATGGCCTGCGTGCGGGCCTGCTCCAGCCGGGGGGCGACATGGGCGCCGTACTGCACACGGGCCTGGTCGGCGGCCAGGGAGACCTTCGGCGCCAGCCGTACGCGTGCCTCGTGCGCGTAGTGCGCGGCCCTTTCCCTGGCCGTGTCGGCGTAGGGCGCCACCACTTCCGCGGCGTGCAGCACGCTGTCCTTCGCCGAGCCGGTCGCGGCGCGCACGCTGTCGATGCGGGTCACGGGTTCCTCCTCCTCGGTGGCGTACGGTAATTCGACTTTCCACCCATTTACGGATCATGCCTGCCGACGAGCCCGTGAGCATGTGCGCACGGGCATCCGGGTCACGGTCACGGGAAGACGGTGGAAGGGTGATAGCGGATGAATACGGAGCAACGGGAGCTTGTCGATGACAATGCCACGGATCGCCGCGCAGCGCTCCCGACCCGAGAGGACTGACCCCGAATTCCGCAACCGATTCCGGCGGATGTCCGCCCGGACGCCGGGCGCCGGGCGACGCCCGGCGCGTGCCGTGCGAGGATCGGAGGGTCAAGAAGAGACAACGGAAGGCAGATCGTGGCTGAGCAGCTCTACGCCACCCTGAAGACCAACCACGGCGACATCGAGATCCGGCTCCTGCCGGACCATGCCCCCAAGACGGTCCGCAACTTCGTGGAGCTCGCCAAGGGCGAGCGCGAGTGGACGCACCCCGCCACCGGCGAGAAGTCCACGGCGAAGCTGTACGACGGCACGGTCTTCCACCGGGTGATCAGCGGTTTCATGATCCAGGGCGGTGACCCGCTGGGCAACGGCACCGGCGGCCCCGGCTACACGTTCGAGGACGAGTTCCACCCGGACCTCGCCTTCAACAAGCCCTACCTGCTGGCGATGGCCAACGCGGGCCCCGGCACCAACGGCTCGCAGTTCTTCATCACCGTCGCCCCGACGGCCTGGCTGTCCCGCAAGCACACCATCTTCGGCGAGGTCACCGACCCGGCCAGCCAGAAGGTCGTCGACGCCATCGCGACCACGAAGACCAACCGAAACGACCGCCCGCTCAACGACGTGGTCATCGAGTCGGTCGTCATCGAGTCCCGCGGGGCCTGAACCAACGGCTCGCAGGGAACCAATCGCCCCGCTCGTCCGTAAGGATGAGCGGGGCGGTGCGTTGGCACGGCGAGTCGTGCACCGTCCACAGCGAACTTGAGGGGACCCCATGGAACAGGCGCCAGGCGGCCGGTCGGAGGCACGCAGCAGCGTGCCCACCTGCTACCGGCACCCCGACCGCGAGACCGGCGTCCGCTGCACCCGCTGCGAGCGGCCGATCTGCCCGGAGTGCATGGTCGACGCCTCCGTGGGCTTCCAGTGCCCGGACTGCGTCCGCGCAGGGTCCGGCACGGGCCACCCCCCGGCCGCGTCCCGGCCCCGGACGATCGCCGGTGGCAGCGTGGCCGCCGACCCGCGTCTGATCACCAAGCTGCTGATCGGCATCAACCTGGCCGCGTTCCTGGTCCAGCTGTCCCTCGGAGACCGCTTCACCAATCGGTTCGAGCTGATCGGCCAGGCCTACGTCCCCCTCCTGGGCGGCATCGAGGGCGTCGCGCATGGCCAGTACTACCGGCTGCTGACCGCGATGTTCCTGCACGGCAGCTACATCCACATTCTGTTCAACATGCTCAGCCTGTGGTGGATCGGCGGTCCCCTGGAAGCGGCCCTCGGCCGTGCCCGCTACCTGGCCCTCTACTTCGTCTCCGGACTGGCCGGCAGCGCGCTCACCTACCTGGTCGCCGCCCCCAACCAGCCCTCCCTCGGCGCCTCCGGCGCCATCTTCGGCCTCTTCGGCGCCACCGCCGTCCTGATGCGACGGCTCAACTACGACATGCGCCCCGTCATCGCCCTGCTGGTGGTCAACCTGATCATCACCTTCGGCTGGGCCAACATCGCCTGGCAGGCCCACATCGGCGGCCTGGTCGCCGGTGTGATCGTCGGCTACGCGATGGTCCACGCACCGCGTGAGCGGCGTGCGCTGGTGCAGTACGGGACGTGCGCGCTGGTGCTGGCGGTCATCGTCGTCATGACCCTCGCCAGAACCGTCCAGCTCACCTGAGGACGGGGCGAGGACGGGCCGTGTCCGCTTGTCGCCGCTCCGTTGTCCACCGTTGTCCACAGTGTGTGCCGAATCTTGTGCACCGTGTGCGGGAACAACTGTGCCCCCTGCTGCTCACCTGTATTTGTGCAGGTCAGGCAGAGGGCAAAGGGGTGGTGACGGGGTGGTGTGACAGTCGTACCGGTGTCAACGGGGGACTGGTTATCCACAGATCGTCGGGTTTTCCCCAGGGGTATGTGGAAATTTTTGCAGGCTGTGGATAACTCAGCGGATAGCCGTGGGCAGAGCTGGATCCGGCCCGCGGTTCACCCGGCGGCTACCCCTACTTCCACTGTGTGGAGACGCCGAATCCGGCCGCGATGAAGCCGAAGCCGACCACGATGTTCCAGTTGTCCAGCGCGTCGATGGGCAGCGAGCCGTCGGTCACGTAGAAGACGACGATCCAGGCCAGGCCGATGACGAACATGGCCAGCATCACGGGGGCCACCCAGCCGCGGCTCTCCAGCTTCAGGGCCGTCGCCTGCTTCGCGGGCGGCGGCGTGTAGTCGGCCTTCTTGCGGATACGTGACTTCGGCACGAGGGTCTCTCCTGTCGATGCGCTGCGTGGCCGCGCAGGGGAACTGGGCTGGCTCCGGGGGTGTACAAGGGGACTGCTGGGGGAAACCCCGCGCTCCCCCGGGCGTCCGTTAGCGTAGTGCTTCCGTGGCGCCGAAGGAGATAAGGGTACGTTGAGCAATTCTGCCGACTCTCCGGGGACCGGATCCAGTCCGGCCCGCACGCCCCGTTTCCGGCCCGTGCGGATCCTCACGGTGGCCGTTTTCGCCCTCGCCGGGCTGATCTTCTTCACCAGTTTCAACACGGCCAAGGGCACCAATATCCGGACGGACGCCTCACTGCTGAAGCTGTCGGACCTCATCCAGGAACGCAGCCGCAAGAACAAGGAGCTGGACGAGTCCAACGCGGCCCTGCGCCACGACGTCGAGTCCCTCGCCGAGAGCGACGACGGCAGCACCAAGGCGCAGGACGACAAACTGGCCGGTCTGGAGAACAGCGCGGGGACGCGGCCGGTCAAGGGGAAGGCCGTCACGGTCACGCTCGACGACGCCCCGCCGAACGCCACCGCCAAGCTCCCCGGCTACCCGGAGCCGCAGCCCGACTACCTGGTCATCCACCAGCAGGACCTCCAGGCCGTGGTCAACGCGCTGTGGCACGCCGGCGCCCGGGGCATCAAGGTCATGGACCAGCGGCTGATCTCCACCAGCGCGGTGCGCTGCGTGGGCAACACCCTGATCCTCCAGGGCCGCGTCTACTCCCCGCCGTACAAGATCACGGCGGTCGGCGACCCGGGAAAGCTCCAGCAGGCGCTCGCGGACTCCCCCGCGATCCAGAACTACATGGTGTACGTCAACGTCTACGGCCTCGGCTGGAAGGTCACCGAGGACGGGACGGTGACCCTGCCCGGCTACTCGGGCACGGTGGACCTGCACTACGCCCAGCCCGTGAAGTAGCCGCCCGGGCCTGTTCCCCGAGGCCGGGAAACCGAGGGCGCCGCGCCGTTAGTCTGGTGGCGTACGGCGTGAGTGGTGGCGTGCGGCGTGAGTCTGGTGCCGTGGTGAGACGGAAGGGACGGCATGTACGGCTGGATCTGGCGGCATCTGCCGGGGAACGCCTGGGTGAGGGCGCTGATCTCACTGGTCCTGGTCCTGGCCGTGGTCTACGTCCTGTTCCAGTACGTCTTTCCGTGGGCCGAACCGCTGCTGCCCTTCAACGATGTGACGGTGAACAACCAGTGACTGCGCGGATCCTCGTCGTCGACAACTACGACAGCTTCGTCTTCAACCTCGTCCAGTACCTGTACCAGCTCGGCGCCGAGTGCGAGGTGCTGCGCAACGACGAGGTGTCCACGGCGCACGCCCAGGACGGCTTCGACGGCGTGCTGCTCTCGCCGGGGCCGGGCACGCCCGAGCAGGCCGGCGTGTGTGTGGACATGGTGCGCCACTGCGCCGTGACCGGTGTCCCCGTCTTCGGCGTGTGCCTGGGCATGCAGTCCATGCAGGTGGCGTACGGCGGCGTGGTGGACCGGGCGCCGGAGCTGCTGCACGGCAAGACCTCCCTGGTGGAGCACGAGGGCAAGGGTGTCTTCGCCGGGCTGCCCTCCCCGTTCACGGCGACCCGCTACCACTCCTTGGCCGCGATGCCGCCGACCGTGCCCGACGAGCTGGAGGTCACCGCCCGTACCCACGACGGCATCATCATGGGCCTGCGCCACCGGGAACTGCCCGTGGAGGGCGTGCAGTTCCATCCCGAGTCCGTGCTCACCGAACACGGGCACCGGATGCTGGCCAACTGGCTGGCGGAGTGCGGCGACCAGGGTGCCGTGGCGAGGTCTGCGGGGCTCGCCCCGGTGGTGGGCAGGGCCACGGCGTGACCGCGCTGCGCCCCGAGCGCGAGTCCGGTGCCGAGTGGTACGGATCCTCCGAGGGCTACGACGCCCCCGCGGATCCGTACGCCTCGGTGCCGTACGACTCGCCCGACCCGGCGGCGCCGTACGCGGGCTCCCTCACCGAGGAGACGATGGGGCTGCGGGTCCCCGAGCCGCCGCCCCCCAGGGCCTCAGGAGGCTCACGGGGCACCACAGCGGCCGGAGCGGCCGGAGGGGCGCCCGGAACGCCCGGGACGCCCGGAGGCCCCCAGGGCGGCCGCGCGGCCCGCAGAAAGGCCGCCAGAGGCCGCCACGGACGCCAAGCGCGCACAGGCCGCCACGGGGCCGGTGTGCACGCTGCCGGACGTTCCTCACCGGGAGGGGACGGGACGCCCGAGGAGCAGCCGGCCGTTCCCCTGACCCGGGTGGAGGCGCGCCGGCTCGCGCGGGCGCGCAAGCCGGGCCCGGGTGTGGTCGTCAGCCGGGTCATCGGCGAGGCGTTCATCACCACCGGTGTGCTGATGCTGCTGTTCGTCACCTACCAGCTGTGGTGGACGAACGTCCGGGCCCACGCGCAGGCGGGCAACGAGGCGCACCAGCTGCAGAACGACTGGGCGAGCGGCAAGCGCAGCCCGGGGGTCTTCGAGCCGGGGCAGGGCTTCGCCATCCTGCACATCCCGAAGCTGGACGTGGTGGTGCCGATCGCCGAGGGCACCAGCAAGACGAAGGTGCTGGACAAGGGCATGGTCGGGCACTACGGCCGGGGGGACCTCAACACGGCGATGCCGGACGCCAGGACGGGCAACTTCGGGCTCGCCGGCCACCGCAACACGCATGGCGAGCCGTTCCGGTACATCAACAGGCTCGAGCCGGGCGATCCGATCGTCGTGGAGACGCAGGACACCTACTTCGTCTACAAGATGACGTCGATGCTGCCGGTGACGTCGCCGGCCAACATCAGTGTCCTGGACCCGGTTCCCAAGGGATCGGGGTTCACCGGACCCGGCCGCTACATCACACTGACCACCTGCACACCGGAGTTCACCAGCAAGTACCGGTTGATCGTCTGGGGCAAGATGGTCGAGGAACGGCCGCGCAGCAAGGGCAAGCCGGATGCGCTCGTCAGTTAAAGGGCGGATGAACAGTGGCAGCGACCACGGACGACACGGCAGAGCACACCGACGACGGCCCCGCGCCGCGCTCGCGCCGACGGGGCGGTGGCCGGCGGGGCGGGGGCCGGGTGGCCCTGGCCGTCAGCGTCTTCGGTGAACTCCTCATCACGGCCGGCCTGGTGCTCGGCCTGTTCGTCGTCTACTCCCTGTGGTGGACCAATGTGATAGCGGACCGCAAGGCCGACCGGCAGGGCCACAGGATCCGCGACGAGTGGGCGCACTCCGCGCCCGGCGGCCCCGGCGCGCTGGACACCAAGGACGGCATCGGCTTCCTGCACGTGCCGGCCATGCACAACGGTGAGGTCCTGGTGAAGAAGGGCACGTCGACGGACGTCCTGAACGACGGCGTGGCCGGCTACTACGTCGACCCGGTCAAGGCGACCCTGCCGATGACCGGCAAGACGGGCAACTTCACCCTCGCCGCCCACCGGGACGGCCACGGCGCGAAGTTCCACAACATCGACAAGATCGAGAAGGGCGACCCGATCGTCTTCGAGACCCGGGACAAGTGGTACGTCTACAAGGTCTACGACATCCTGCCCGAGACCTCGAAGTTCAACGTCGACGTCCTCACCCCGGTCCCGAAGGAGTCGGGCGTGACCAAGCCCGGCCGCTACATCACCCTGACGACCTGCACGCCGGTGTACACGAGCCGGTACCGGTATGTGGTGTGGGGGGAGCTGGTGCATGTGGACAAGGTGGACAGCAAGCGGACGCCGCCGAAGGAGCTGCGGGGCTGACAGACCCTCTTGGACAGGGGTGGTCACCTAACATGGCGGAGGCCCGAAGCCGCAACCTTCCTTTGCGGCTTCGGGCCTTCTGCTGCCGTCCTCGGTCCTACTTCAGGACCCTGAGCATGTCACCCGCAGCCCACTTCTCCAGCAGCCCGCGGTGTACGACGGTGATGCCGGCCTGCTCGGCGATGCTGAGGGCGTCAGGTGTGAAGCGGCACGTCGCCACGAAGAGCGCGACGTCCGAGGCGTGAAGGACCTTTGCGGAGCCGACGAACTTCTGCACCTCCGGGCTGGTGATCCGCAGGTGGGGCGCGAACCTCTTGCACTGGGCGACGAGGCGTCGGCCGTCGGAGGTGAGTGCGGTGATGTCGACGCCCCGGTCTCCGTGGCGGCCGAGTACGACGACGTCGGTGCAGCCGTCGCGCCGTAGAAGCGTGGCGATGTGGTGCTCGAACTCACGGCCGCTCATGGCGTCCATGGCCGCCATGACCCCGGCGAGGGGACGATCCTCGCGGGGGCTCTCCAGCCTCCGCAGACGCGCCTGGTGCTGCTGCAGCCGCCTCTCGATGTGCTGGACGCCTGCCCGGAGCGCGATCAGCTCCCTGCGGTGCTCGCCTGACGTCTCGATCAGGGCGTTGAACATGGGGACGACGGTTTTGCCCAGGATGTGCGTGATGCGCTGGTCGATGCGGTCGTCGAGGGAGGCGGCGTCGGGCTGCGGTGAGTTTTCCACAGGCTGTGTGCGCGCCAGGTACTCCATGTCGAGGAGGTAGGTGCGTACCTGGCGGGCGACGTCGCTGTCACGGAGGAGCATGGCGACGTTGAGGACGGCGCGGCGGGGGTAGATGGTGAGGCTCCGACGTGCTTGTGGATAACTGTCCGTCGAGAGTGACACGTTGTCACTCTCGAATTGCCGCAGGTCAGCGCCTCGCAGTACTGCCATGCCGTTGGCTTGCAGCTCTTCGCGATGGCGCTTGGTCAGCTGACGGACAACTTCGACGGTGACCTCGAAGTACGCCGCGACCATCGCGGTCGTCACATGCATCCCGTCCGGCAGCAGCGACAGTGCCTTCACCCTGTCGAGTACGTCCGTACGGTCGAGCACGCTGTCGCGCAGGCTCCTCGATTCCAGGAGCGCCGAGTCGTTGATCATGTTCTGCCCTTCTGTTCGTGTGGGCCGGGTGGCCAGGGCAGAGAGCCGCGAGTCCCCACCCCGACCGGTCAACGAATGACCGACATGTGAAGACACGAGCGAAGTGCGAGCAGATGTGCGTTTGAGCGGCGGGGCCGGATGCGACGGAGCCTCGGTTCCCCTGGGGTGGGGAACCGAGGCTCCGTTCGTCGGGCTCGGGGTCGGCCGGGCGGTCAGCCGAAGAGGCCGCCGTTGTTGTTGCCGCCGTTGTTGTTGCCTCCGCCGCCGAAGGTGGTCAGGGTGATCTGCGTGGCGTCGGGGTTGTCGACCGGCGTTCCCGGCTTCGGGTCCTGGTCGACGACGAGGGCGTTGGGGTCGTTGGTGCCGTTGAACGCGATGGCGTTGAAACCGTTCTGCTGCAGGATCTGCGTGGCCTGCGCCACCGTCTTGCCGCGCACGCCGGGCACCTTGGTCTTCTGCTGCTGGACCTGCTGTCCGATCTGGATGGTCACCTTGGAGCCCTTGTCGACCTGCTGGCCCTGGCCCGGGACGGTCGAGATGACCTTGCCGGCCTGGTTGGGGTCGGTGTTGGGCACCTCGGTGCACTCGCCGGTGAGGTTGTTCGCCTCCATCTGCTTCTTGGCGTCCTCGCAGGACTGGCCGGTGACCTGGGGGACGGTGGCCTTCTCGGCGGGCTTGGCGACGGTGAGGGTGATCGTCGAGCCCTTCTCGACCTCCTTGTCCCCCGTGGGGTCCTGGGAGATGACGACGCCCTCGGGCCGGTCGGAGACTTCGGTCTTCTGCTCGACCTTGAAGCCCTTGTCCGTCAGCTGGGACTGGGCCTTGTCGAAGGTGAGGCCCGTCACGTCCGGAACCAGGACCTTCGGCGCCCCCGTCGACACCGTGAGGGTGACGCTGGTGCCCTTCTCGACCTCGGTGCCCTTGGCCGGGTCCTGGTCGCAGACCTTGCCCTTGGGCTCGTTCTCGCAGGGCTTCTGGGTGAAGGTCGCCTTCAGGCCGACGTTCTCCGCCATGGACCTCGCGTCCGCCCTCGTCTGGTCGACGAAGTTCGGCACCGGCACCTTGTCGTTGGCCGCGCTCTCGCCGTTGAAGACCCACTTGCCGATCAGGATGGCTCCGACGAGCACCAGGACGCCGGCGACGACCAGGAGGATCGTCGAGGTGTTCGACTTCTTCGGCTGGCGGCGCCGGTCGGGGCGCTCGTCGTAGCCGTAGCCGCCGTCGTCCGGGTTCATCGGCGGCAGCATCGTCGTGGCAGGGGCGCCCGCGTCGGAGCGCAGGGCCGTGGTCGGCTGGTCGTCGGGGTAGCCGCCGTAGTTCACCGCGCCCATCGCGGCCGTGGCCGCGACCGGCTGGCCGTCGAGGCAGGCCTCGATGTCGGCGCGCATCTCGTCGGCCGACTGGTAGCGGTAGTCGGGGTCCTTGACCAGCGCCCGCAGCACGATCGCGTCCATCTCGGGCGTGATCTCCGGGTCGAAGACGCTCGGTGGCTGGGGTTCCTCCCGCACGTGCTGGTAGGCCACCGCGACCGGGGAGTCGCCCACGAACGGCGGGCGGACCGTCAGCAGCTCGTAGAGCAGGCAACCCGTCGAGTACAGGTCCGAACGTGCGTCGACCTGCTCGCCCTTGGCCTGCTCCGGGGAGAGGTACTGGGCGGTGCCGATGACCGCGGCGGTCTGCGTCATCGTCATGCCGGAGTCGCCCATGGCGCGGGCGATGCCGAAGTCCATCACCTTGACCTGGCCGTTGCGGGTCAGCATGACGTTGGCCGGCTTGATGTCGCGGTGGACGATGCCGTTGCGGTGGGCGTACTCCAGGCCCTGGAGGATGCCGACGGTCATCTCCATGGCCCGTTCGGGCAGCAGCTTGCGGCCGCTGTGGAGAAGCTCACGGAGTGTGGAGCCGTCGACGTACTCCATGACGATGTACGGGATCGAGACCCCGTCGATGTAGTCCTCGCCCGTGTCGTAGACCGCGACGATCGCGGGATGGTTGAGCGAGGCGGCCGACTGGGCCTCCCGGCGGAACCGGGCCTGGAAGGACGGGTCGCGCGCCAGGTCGGCGCGCAGCGTCTTCACCGCCACGGTGCGGCCCAGGCGGGTGTCATGCGCGAGGTACACCTCCGCCATGCCACCACGGCCGAGCACCTGGCCCAGCTCGTACCGGCCGCCGAGGCGACGCGGCTCTTCCATAGCTACCTACCAGCCCTCTCCGTCGGTCCCGACCGGCACCACGTGTGCCGCCGGAGCTGCCGTCCGGGCCTACCGTACCCGGCTCGCTTTGTGTGACCTGGCCAAGCCCGTAACCCGATACAGGACCGGTATGTCAACGTGCACCGATGTGAAGGGGGCGTGAGCAGGGTCACTTCTTGAAGTTGATGACCGCCTCCATCACGCTCTTCGCGATGGGCGCCGCGAGGCCGCCACCGGAGATGTCGTCGCGGTTGGCGTTGTCGTCCTCGACCACCACGGCCACGGCGACCGGCGAGCTGCCGTCGCTGGTCTTGGCGTAGGAGAGGAACCAGGCGTACGGCTTGCCGGCGTTGTTGACGCCGTGCTGGGCGGTACCGGTCTTGCCGCCCACGGTGACGCCGCGGATCTGGGCGTTCTGGCCCGTGCCCTCCTTGACGACCGTCTCCATCATCGACTGGAGGATCTGGGCGTTCTTCGAGGACAGCGGCCGGCTCAGCTCCTCCGGCTGGGTCTGCTCCAGGGTGTCCAGGGTCGGCGACTGGAGCTTGTCGACCATGTACGGCTTCATCAGCTTGCCGTCGTTGGCGACCGCGGAGGCGACCATGGCCATCTGGAGCGGGGTCGCGGCGGTGTTGAACTGGCCGATCGAGGACAGCGCGGTCTGCGAGGGGTTCATGTCGTCGGAGAACACCGAGGCGTTGGCGCGGACCGGGGTGAACTGCTCCTTGTTGAAGCCGAACTTCTCCGCCTCGTCGAGCATCTTGTCGTTGCCGAGGGTGGCGCCGATCTTGCCGAAGACGGTGTTGCAGGAGTACCGCAGCGCGACGCGCATGGTGGCGTTCTTGCAGGGGATGTGGCCCTCGTTGGGCAGCGGGGTGGTGGTGCCCGGCATGGTCCACGGGTCCGGCGAGTCGGTGTTCTCGTCGGCCGAGGTGTACAGGCCGTTCTCCAGTGCGGCGGCCGCGGTGACCACCTTGAAGGTGGAGCCGGGCGGGTAGGTCTCGCGCAGTGCCCGGTTCAGCGTCGGGTCGCTGGGGTCGTTCTTCTTCTGGAGTTTGTTCCAGGCCTTGCCGTCCGCCGCGGAGGTGCCGGCGAACGACGAGGGGTCGTACGACGGGTAGGAGGCCAGCGCGAGGATCTTGCCGGTGGACGGCTCCAGGGCGACGACGGCGCCCTTGCCGTGGCCCTTGAGGCCGTTGTACGCCGCCTTCTGCGCGGCCGCGTTCAGCGTGGTGACCACGTTGCCGCCCTGCTTCGGCTTGCCCGTGATCATGTCCAGGGTGTTGCGGAAGAACAGCCGGTCGTCGTTGCCGGTGAGGATGCCGTCGTCGATGCTCTCCAGCTGCGTGGCGCCGAAGGACTGCGAGGCGAAGCCGGTGACCGGCGCCCACATGGGGCCGTTCTTGTAGGTGCGCTTGTACTTCAGGTCGTTGAGCCCGTTGCTCTTGGTCTCGGTGGACCCGGTGATCGGGGTGCCGCCGACGATGATGTCGCCGCGCGGGGTGGAGTAGCGGGCGATGGTGACGCGGCGGTTGTTCTCGTCGTTCTTCAGGCCGTCGGCCTTGACGTACTGGAGCCAGTTGTCGCGGATGAGCAGCGTGAGGACGAGGAGGCCGCAGAAGATCGCGATCCGGCGCAGGGGCTTGTTCACGGGCGGACCACCTGGGTCATCTCGGCGTCGGGGTTGGAGGCGGGGGCGGGGGCCGGCCGGCGGGCGGTGTCGCTGATCCGGATGAGTACACCGATGAGGGCCCAGTTGGCGATGACGGAGGAACCGCCGTAGGCCAGGAACGGCATGGTCATACCGGTCAGCGGGATGAGGCCCATCACACCGCCGGAGACCACGAAGACCTGGAGGGCGAAGGCGCCGGACAGGCCGATGGCGAGCAGCTTGCCGAACGGGTCGCGGGCGGCCAGCGCCGTGCGCACGCCGCGCTCCACGATCAGGCCGTAGATCAGCAGGATGGCCATGAGGCCGGCCAGGCCCAGTTCCTCGCCGAAGGTGGCGAGGATGAAGTCGGAGTTGGCGGCGAACCGGATGAGGTCGGAGTGGCCCTGGCCGAGGCCGGAGCCGAGGGTGCCGCCGGAGCCGAACGCCCACAGGGCCTGCTGGAGCTGTTCGGAGTGCATGCCGGGCGCGCCCGACCGGCTCAGCTTGTACTCGTGCAGCGGGTTCAGCCAGGCCTGGACGCGCTGGTGCACGTGCGGCTCGAAGCTGGCCACGCCGACGGCGCCGACCGCGGACATCAGCAGACCGAAGACGATCCAGCTGGTCCGCTCGGTGGCGACGTACAGCATGATCACGAACATGCCGAAGAACAGCAGCGAGGTGCCGAGGTCGGTCTCGAAGACCAGGATGAGGATCGAGATGACCCAGACGACCAGGATCGGGCCGAGGTCGCGGCCGCGCGGCAGGTACAGGCCCATGAAGCGGCGGCTGGCCAGGGCGAGCGCGTCCCGCTTGACCATCAGGTAGCCGGCGAAGAAGACCGCGAGGACGATCTTCGCGAACTCACCGGGCTGGATGGAGAAGCTGCCGACGTGGATCCAGATCTTCGCGCCGTAGACGGGCAGGCCGAGGCCGGGGACCAGCGGGAGCAGCAGCAGGACGAGCGCGGTGACCATGGAGATGTAGGTGTAGCGCTGCAGGACGCGGTGGTCCTTGAGGAAGATCAGCGCCACGACGAACAGCGCGATGCCCATCGCCGTGTACATCAGCTGGTTGGGCGCCTTGTCGCCGGCCTGGTGGATGGCCTGGAGCAGCTTGGACTGGTCCAGCCGCCAGATCACCACCAGTCCGAGGCCGTTGAGCAGGGTGGCCAGCGGGAGCAGCAGGGGGTCCGCGTAGGGCGCGAACTTGCGTACGACGAGATGGGCGACGCCGGCCAGCAGGCCGAGACCCAGGCCGTAGCTCAGCAGGCCGGAGGGCACCTGGTTGTCGATGGCCAGGCCCACGTTGGCGTAGGCGAACACCGGGATGACGACCGCGAAGACCAGCAGGGCGAGCTCGGTGTTGCGCCGGCTCGGCGCGCCGATGGCGCCGATCGTGGACGTGTGGTGCGTCGGCGAGTTGGTAGTACTGCTCATCGTGTGACAGGGCCTCTCACGGCTTGCCTACTGCTTACCGCACTGCGAGACGACCTTCTGCTCTTCCTCCGAGAGAGTGGGGCCGGGGTTGGAAGTGGGCGCGGTCGCGGACTTGGACGGGGACGGTGACGTGGACGTCGACGGATTCGGCGTCGGTGTCGCCTTGGACGTGAAGGAGGCGGGGGTGGTTCCCGTGGTGCCGCCGGTGCTGGTGGTGCCGTTGGTGCCGCCGGCGTCCGTGGTGCCTCCGGTCTTGCCCTGGGGCTCCTTGGCGTTGTTCTGGGACTCCGCGGTGCGGCGCTCGGCCTCCTTGCGGCACGCGGAGGCCTGCACCGACAACTCGTCGATCTTCTTCCGGGCGTCCTGCAGACCGCCCTCGGTGATCGTCGCCTTGACCTGCTTCTGCTGGTACGGCGGCAGGTACTTGAGTTCGATCTCGGGGTGGTCGGTCTCCACCTTGGACAGCTTCACCCAGGCCAGGTCCTGGCTGATGCCCCGGTAGAGCGCGACGTGCTCGTCGTTGGCGCCGACGAAGTACTGGGTCTGCGTCCAGCGGTAGCCGCCGTACAGGCCGCCGCCGATGACGGCGAGCGCGAGCACGCTGTAGAGGGAGCCCTTCAGCCACCTGCGTCCCCTGCGCGGCTTGACGAAGTCGTCGTCGCCGTAGCCGGCGAAGCCGCCCGCGGGGATGAAGCCGGTGGTGTCGCCGGAGCCGGGCGGGCCGAACTCGCCGCCCCCGCCGCCCTGGCCGGGCGCCCGGCGGCCCAGGCCCGAGGCACGGCCGGCCGGCGTCTGCATGATGCCGTTGTCGTGCAGGTGGTGCTGGTTCTCGGCGACCGCGCCGACCACCACCGGGGTGTCGGACAGCTGCCCGGCGAGGGTGTCACCGGTGTCGAGGTCGAGGACGTCGGCGACGATGACGGTGATGTTGTCGGGGCCGCCGCCGCGCAGCGCGAGCTGGATCAGCTCCTGCACGGTCTCCTGCGGGCCCTGGTAGCTGGCGAGGGTCTCCTCCATCGTCTGGTGGGAGACCACGCCGGACAGGCCGTCGGAGCAGATCAGATAGCGGTCGCCGGCGCGCACCTCGCGGACGGACAGGTCCGGCTCGACGTGCTCGCCGCTGCCGAGGGCGCGCATCAGGAGGGCGCGCTGCGGGTGGGTGCTGGCCTCCTCCTCGGTGATGCGTCCCTCGTCGACCAGGCGCTGCACCCAGGTGTGGTCCTGGGTGATCTGGGTCAGGACGCCGTCCCGCAGGAGGTAGGCGCGCGAGTCGCCGACGTGCACGAGGCCGAGCCGCTGCCCGGTCCACAGCAGTGCGGTCAGCGTCGTCCCCATGCCCTCCAGCTGGGGGTCCTCCTCGACCATGGCGCGCAGCTGGTCGTTGGCGCGCTGCACGGCCACGCCGAGCGAGGTGAGGATGTCGGAGCCGGGGATGTCGTCGTCGAGGGCGACGATGGTGGAGATCACCTCGGAGGAGGCGACCTCGCCGGCGGCCTGGCCGCCCATGCCGTCGGCGATCGCGAGCAGTCGCGGACCGGCGTAGCCGGAGTCCTCGTTGCCCTCGCGGATCATGCCTTTGTGCGATCCGGCGGCGAAGCGCAGTGACAGACTCATGCGCACCTCGCCCGTCGGCTCGGGGTACAGCCGATCGTGTCGAGCCACACTGCCCACCCTCCGGTCGGGAGCGCGCCGGGGCCCGGGGTGCCGGCCGCCACTGCGTGCTCGCTCCGCTCGCGCTCATTCATGACGTAGCACTACTTCCGCAGCTCGATGACGGTCTTGCCGATGCGGATCGGCGCGCCCAGCGGGATCGGTGTGGGGGTCGTCAGCCGGGACCGGTCCAGGTACGTGCCGTTGGTGGATCCGAGGTCCTCGACGATCCACTGGCCGTCGCGGTCCGGGTAGATCCTGGCATGCCGGCTGGAGGCGTAGTCGTCGTCCAGCACGATCGTGGAGTCGTGCGCGCGGCCCAGCGTGATGGTCTGGCCCTGCAGCGCGACGGTGGTGCCGGTGAGGGTGCCCTCGGTCACCACGAGCTTGGTGGGGGCGTTGCGGCGCTGCCGGCCGCCGCCCTGCTGACCGCGCTGCTGCGGGGGCGCGGCCTGCCGTGCGGCCTGCTGCGGCCGGCCGGCGTCCCGGCGGGCCCCCCGCTGGGTGACGCGCGTACCGAACAGGTCGCTGCGGATGACCTGCACGGCCACGATCACGAACAGCCACAGTACGGCCAGGAAACCCAGCCGCATGACCGTGAGGGTCAGCTCTGACATTGCCCCCGGTTCACCCTTCGGCTTGCCTATAGATAACGGTGGTGCTGCCCACGACGATCCGCGAGCCGTCGCGGAGCGTAGCGCGGGTGGTGTGCTGCCCGTCCACCACGATGCCGTTGGTGGACCCGAGATCCTGGATCGTCGAGGGCGTTCCGGTCCGGATCTCGCAGTGCCGGCGGGAGACGCCGGGGTCGTCGATCCGCACGTCGGCTTCGGTGCTGCGGCCCAGCACCAGCGTCGGGCGGGAGATCTGGTGGCGGTTGCCGTTGATCTCGATCCAGTAGCGGGTGCGTCCGCCGGCGGAGGGGCCCTGCGGGGGCCGCTGAGCGGCGGGCTGCGGGTAGCCGTACCCGCCGGGGCGTGCGCCGGGCGGCGGGGCGGCGGGCATGGGGGGCGCGCCGGCGGGCGGGTAGCCGTACCCGCCCTGGGCGCCGGGGCGGCCGGGCGCGGCCGGCGAGGGGCCCTGCGGGCTCTGCGGGGCCTGCTGGCTGCTGGAGGAGGCGAGCGTACGGCTGCGCACCCGGTACAGGCCGGTGTCCAGGTCGTCCGCCTTCTCCAGGTGGACCTTGATCGGTCCCATGAAGGTGTAGCGCTGCTGCTTGGCGTAGTCGCGCACCATGCCGGCGAGCTCGTCGCCGAGCTGGCCGGAGTAGGGGCTCAGGCGCTCGTAGTCGGGCGCGCTGAGCTCCACGATGAAGTCGTTGGGGACGACCGTGCGGTCGCGGTTCCAGATGGTCGCGTTGTTGTCGCACTCGCGCTGGAGCGCGCCCGCGATCTCCACGGGCTGGACCTCGGACTTGAAGACCTTGGCGAAGGTGCCGTTGACCAGACCTTCGAGACGCTGCTCGAACTTCTTCAGGACTCCCATGGGGCACCTCCTCCGTTGTGGCCGTCGCTGTGGGTCTTGCCGTCGTGCTTGTGGGTCTTGCGGTCGTGCTGATGCGTACTGCTTACCTGGTACTGCTTACTGATCGTATCCACGCGCCGGTAAATCGGCTGGTTCCCCCTGTCGGCCCCGTCGACGGTTGTCGACACTCCTTGTACGTCGCTGTGTACGTCTGCCCAGGATCGTAGAGGCGGCCGTAGACCAGTGTCCCGCACCCGAGGGTGCGGCCTGTCCGGCTCCTGGGGAGACGGGCGGGACCGGTACGAGGTTGATACGTGAACAGGCACAGGTTGATACGGAACGGGAGCATCCGGGGAGCGGGGACTTCCGGAGGGGTGTCCCGGAGGACATCGGGGGGACATCGGGGGCAGATCGCAGGGGACGTCGGGGCACGTCGGGGGCGGGCTTCGGGGGAGGCCGGGGGCGACGGCCGGGGGCTGTCGCCGCTGGTGCGTGGGGGTGCGCCTGCCCCGGGGAAAGGGATGTGAACCCACCCCGGACGGCGTGCTAATGTTCTGGGTGTCGGAAGGCGCCGGGCCCGAAACGAAGGGAACGGAGCCGGAGGACACACCCAATGCGCGGGTGGCGGAATAGGCAGACGCGCTGGATTCAGGTTCCAGTGCCCGCAAGGGCGTGGGGGTTCAACTCCCCCCTCGCGCACGGCTGAAAGCCCCGCAGGTCTCGGACCTGCGGGGCTTTCGCGTTGCCGGGACAAGCGGGGCAGGCTTCGGCGTTGCCCGGGGCGCTTCCTGTTCGCCTGTTTCACCGGTTTCGCCTGTGAGGAAGGTCTCAGGCGGCGAGGGTCACTCGCGGGTCCACAGGGCGGGGACGTTGGGTGGCTCCCAGAGGTGCCCTCCTTGCCGCCGTCCGCACCGCGGACGTTCATCAGCAGCGCCGCGTCGAAGAGGGTGTCGGTGGTGTTGCGCCGCTCGCCGGGGAAGTACAGCTGGGTGGTCAGCACCGGCTGCCCGGGAGCCTGGGCCTCGACGTGGATGTGCGGGTGCGGCCCGGGTAGAGGCCCGGCACGATCGTGCTCAGCGAGTACGCCCCGGTGGAGTCCGTGAACTGGTGAGCTCGCAGGGTGTAGCCGGCCATGGCGTACGCGCCGGCGTCGTCGGGCTGCCAGAAGTCGAGGAGCACCCCCGGCAGCGGGACGCAGCCGCGCCCGAAGACATGGCTGCCGACGGTCAGCGGGGTGTGTGGCGTCATGGTGCGCGGCGTTATGGCCGCCCCAGGGGGGCGCCGTCCCGGTGTACCCGCCGTGGGCACGGCTGTACGGTCTGGCTCGTTGACGTGAACTGGACGGGGCCGGACGAGGTCCGGACGGGGAGGGGCGGTCGGGATGACCGAGCTCACGGTGGGAACGGGAACCGGGCGTGCGGGGCGGGTGCCGGTGGTGTCCGGGTTCGCGCGGTGGCCCGTCGAGGGCTCGCCCAAGGCGGAGGGCAAGGCGCTGCGGGAGCGCGTCCCGCGGTCCGCGCACGCCGTGTTCGAGGCGGACGCCGGCCGGCCGGACGCGCTCACGGCCGTCGAGGAGTCCAACCAGGGCCGTATCCCGGAGCTGACGCCGATCCGGGTCGGCAGGATGGCGGCGACACCGTTCGCGTTCCTGCGCGGCTCGGCGGGCCTGATGGCGTACGACCTCGCGCGCACTCCCATGACCGGCGTCGGCGCCCAGATCTGCGGTGACGCGCACGCGGCCAACTTCGGCCTGTACGCGGACGCCCGCGGCGGCCTGGTGATCGACCTGAACGACTTCGACGAGACCGTCCACGGGCCCTGGGAGTGGGACCTCAAGCGGCTCGCCACCTCCCTGGTGCTCGCGGGCCGGGAGGCGGGCTGCGACGAGGACAGCTGCCGGGCCGCCGCCCAGGACGCGGTGGGCGCCTACCGGCGCACCATGCGGCTGCTGGCCCGGCTCCCGGTTCTGGACGCCTGGAACGCCATCGCCGACGAGGAACTCGTCTCCCACACCGATGCCCACGATCTGCTCGGCACGCTGGAGCGGGTCTCGGAGAAGGCGCGGGCCAACACCAGCGGCCGCTTCGCCGCCCGGTCGACGGAGCGGACGGAGGACGGCGGGCGCCGCTTCGTGGACGCCCCGCCGGTGCTGCGGCGAGTGGCCGACGCGGAGGCGGCGGAGGTGGCGGCGTCGCTGGAGCACTACCTGACCACGCTCTCGGAGGACCGGCTCCCGCTGCTGGCCCGCCACGCGGTGCACGACGTCGCGTTCCGGGTGGTCGGCACGGGCAGCGTGGGCACGCGGTCGTACGTCGTGCTGCTGCTGGACCACCGTGGCGAGCCGTTGGTGATGCAGGTGAAGGAGGCCCGGCCGTCGGCGCTGGTGCCGCACCTGGTGACCGCCGGTTTCGCGGCGCCGGAGGCGGACCACGAGGGCCGCCGGGTGGTGCTCGGGCAGAAGCGGATGCAGGTGGTCAGCGACATCTTGCTGGGCTGGACGACCGTGGCGGGACGGCCGTTCCAGGTACGGCAGTTCCGCAACCGCAAGGGCAGCGTCGACCCGGCCGCCCTCCCCGCCGACCAGATCGACGACTACGCCCGGATGACCGGCGCGCTGCTGGCCCGCGCCCACGCCCACAGCGCCGACCCCCGGCTGATCGCCGGTTACTGCGGCAAGAACGAGGAGCTGGACGAGGCCATGGCCGCCTTCGCCGTCGCCTGTGCCGACCGCACCGAGGCGGACCACGCGGAGCTGGTGGCGGCGGTACGGGCGGGTCGGATCGCGGCCGAGGCGGGGGTGTGAGCCCGCCGGGAGCGCTTCAGGCCCGGTGGCCGGTGACGGCCGTCTGCCCGGCCCCGGTCGGCGCGGCGCTACGCTGGTCGGGTGACGATCCCGGAACCTGAGCAGGGTGACGTCGCCGGAGCGGATCGGGCGAGGTCACAGGGCGCCGCGGCGCGGCCCGAGGAGCGGTTGGAGCGGGCCGTGCGGGCCGCCGAGCAGGCGCTCATCGAGTACGAGATCGCGGTGGAGACCTTCCGGGTGGAGGTCGAGAACTTCTCCCGGCTGCACGAGCAGCGGCTCGGCCCGCTCTACGCCCGCCTGGACGAGCTGGAAGCGCAGATCGCCGAGGCCCGGGCCGAGCGCACCGGTGACCCGGAGGACGTCCGCCGGGCGCAGGAGGCGCGGGATCGGCTGCAGCCGATCCCCGGCGTCGAGGAGCTGCTGCACGGCTGGATGGACGGCGACGGCCTGTTCCCGGAGGCCGTCGCGATGCTCACCGACCAGCCGGTGCGGCCCCCGCAGCGGGTCCGTCCGAGCGAGGAGGCCCGCAGCCTCTACCGGGAGCTGGCCCGCAAGGCCCACCCCGACCTGGCGCAGGAGGACGGCGAGCGCAAGCGGCGCGAGGAGTTCATCACCCGGGTCAACGCCGCCTACGCCCGTGGCGACGCGGACGAGCTGCGCCGGCTGGCCGAGGAGTGGGCCGCCGGCCCCCGGCCCGCCGAGCTGCGCCCCAGCCGCAGCGAGGAGCTCTACGCCCGCCTGGAGTGGCTCGCCGAGCGCAAGGAGATCCTCACGCTCGTCGCCAAGCAGCTGGAGGACAGCGCGATCGCCGGGATGCTCCGGCTCGCTCCCGACGACCCCGACGGCCTCCTCGACGAGATCGCCGCCCAGCTCCGCGACGACGTGGCGAAACGCGAGGCGGAACTGGCGGAGGTGCGGGGCGGGGCCTGACGGCCCGGCCGGCGTCGGCCGGGCCGTCAGGCCCGGTGACGGGTCCGCACTCGGTGGCGATCCGCCGGCTGTCCTGCTTCGGGTAGCGTCGGAGCATGCATTTCGGAGCTGGTGTACCCACGGTCGAGGTCCAGGACCTCAAGGACGGCGACTTCCTGTTGGACGTCCGCGAGGACGACGAGTGGCAGGCGGGCCACGCCGAGGGGGCCCTGCACATCCCCATCAGCGAGTTCGTGGCCCGCTACGGCGAGCTGGCGCAGGCGGCGCCGCAGGACGGGCGGATCAACGTGATCTGCCGCTCCGGCGGCCGTTCGGCCCAGGTCGCGATGTACCTGGTCCAGCAGGGCATCGACGCGGTGAACGTCGACGGCGGCATGCAGGTGTGGGCCGCGGCGGGCCGCCCCGTCGTGACCGACGAGGGCAAGCCCGGCCACGTGCTGTGAGCCACGTGCTGTGACCTGGGCCGTGCTCAGCGGTCGAAGTCCAGCTCCACCTTCTCCGTGGCCGGGTGCGACTGGCACGCCAGCACGTAACCCGCCTCCGTCTCCTCCGGTTCCAGCGCGAAGTTGCGGTCCATGCGGACCTCGCCCGTCACCAGGAAGGCGCGGCACGTCCCGCACACCCCGCCCTTGCAGGCGTACGGCGCGTCGGGACGGTTGCGCAGCACCGTCTCCAGCAGCGTCTCCCCGTCCTGGACCGGCCACGTCCCGCCACGGCCGTCGAGCCGGACGGTGACCGTGCTGTGCGCCGGTGCCATGGATGCCGGGCGGGTGGCCGTACCGGCGTCCACGTGGAAGATCTCCTGGTGGATCCGGTCCCGGGTGACCCCGAGTCCCCGCAGGGCCCGCTCGGCCCCCTGCACCAGCCCGTAAGGCCCGCACAGGAACCATCCGGCCACCTCGGGCACCGGCAGCAGCGCCGGAAGCAGCCCCGTGAGCCGCTCCTCGTCGAGCCGCCCGGACGGCAACCCGGCCTGCTGCTCCTCCCGCGAGAGCACCGTCACCAGCTGCAGCCGCTCGGGGTGCCGGTCCTTCAGGTCGGCGACCTCCTCCAGGAACATCGTCGAGGCGGTGGTCCGGTCGCTGCGTATCAGGCAGAAGCGGGCCGACGGTTCGCGGGCCAGCAGGGTGGCGGCCATGGACAGCACCGGCGTGATGCCGCTGCCGCCGACGACGGCCGCGTACAGACCGGGCGCGGGATGCAGCGTGAAGCGGCCCGCCGGGGTCATCACCTCCAGCTCGTCCCCGACGTTGATCTCCTTCAGCGCGTAGGCGGAGAACGCCCCGCCCTCCACCAGCCGCACCCCGACCCGCAGCGTGCGCGGTCCGTCTCCGTCGGGGTCCGGTGCCGGTGAGCAGATCGAGTACGTCCGCCGGATGTCGGCCCCGTCGGCCACCCGCCGCAGGGCGAGGTGCTGGCCCGGCGCGTGCCGGTACTCCGTCCGCAGCTCCGGCGGCACCGTGAAGGTGAGAGCCACGGAGTCGTCGGTGAGCCGGTCGACGGCCGTCACGCGCAGTGGGTGGAACCGGGCCATCACACCTCCTTGAAGTGGTCGAACGGTTCCCGGCAGGCCAGGCAGCGCCGCAGCGCCTTGCAGGCGGTGGAGGAGAACCGGCTGAGCAGCTCGGTGTCGGCCGATCCGCAGTGCGGGCAGCGGACGGCGTCGGCAGGGTCGTATGCAGTGGAGGCAGTGGGGGCTGTAAAGGCAGTGGGGGCGGCGGGATCGGTGGGAGCGGCGGGGGAGCCCTTGGCTGCGGGGGCCGTGCGGAAGCGGGTGTGAGTGGGGCCGAGCTCCACGGGGACGGGTCCCGAGGCCGATCGCACGCGCGGCGGCGCTATGCCGAACTCCCGCAGCTTGCGCCGCCCTTCGTCCGTGATGTCGTCCGTCGACCAGACCGGCGAGAGCACCTTGCGGACGGTGACCTCCCGCATGCCGTGCTCGCGCAGCACCCGCTCTATGTCGAGCGCCATCGCCTCGACGGCCGGGCAGCCGGTGTAGGTAGGGGTCAGCTCGACCTCGACCGCGTCCGCGCCGTGCAGACGCACCGCGCGGACCACGCCCAGCTCCTGAAGCGTGAGCACGGGCAGCTCGGGGTCGGGCACGGAGCCCGCGAGCCGCAGCAGCTCCGCCTCCAGCGTGGTCGGCGCGGTCACCATGACGCCCCCGGGTGGCTGCGGTGCAGGTGCTGCATCTCGGCGAGCATCCGCCCGAACGGCTCGGTGTGCACGCCCTGCCGCCCGGCGCCCGCCGACCACGCCGTGGCCCGCGGACCTTCCGGCAGCGTCAGGGTGGCCCGCTCCAGCACCTCACCCACGGACTCCAGCCAGGCGCCCTCCAGGCCGGCCCAGTCGACGTCCAGCCCTGCCACCGGCTGGAACATCTCGCCGGTGAACCGCCACAGCGCCTCGCAGGCCCGCCGCATGCGTTCGTGGCTGACGTCCGTGCCGTCGCCGAGCCGCAGCGTCCACTGCTCGGCGTGGTCGCGGTGGTAGGCGACCTCGTTGACCGCCTTGGCGGCGAGCGGGGCGAACTCGCCCTCGCCGCCGGCCAGCGCCGCGTACAGCAGGTGCTGGTAGGTGGAGAAGTACAGCTGGCGGGCGATGGTGTGCGCGAAGTCGCCGTTCGGCTGCTCGACGAGCTGGAGGTTGGTGAAGGCGCGCTCCTCACGCAGATAGGCCAGTTCGTCCTCGTCGCCGACCGTCGACAGCAGGACCCGGGCCTGGCCCAGCAGGTCGAGGGCGATGTTGGCGAGGGCGACCTCCTCCTCCAGGACGGGCGCGTGACCCGCCCACTCCCCCAGCCGGTGGGAGAGCACCAGGGCGTCGTCGCCCAGGGCAAGGGCGGCGGCGGTGGCGACGGTGGCGGTCACAGGTGCTTCACCCCTTCCGGGATCTCGTAGAAGGTCGGGTGCCGGTAGGGCTTGTCGGCGGCCGGCTCGAAGAACGGGTCCTTCTCGTCCGGTGAGGAGGCCGTGATCGCGGCGGAGGGGACCACCCAGATCGATACGCCCTCACCACGTCGCGTGTACAGGTCGCGGGCGTTGCGCAGGGCCAGCTCGGCGTCCGGGGCGTGCAGGCTGCCGGCGTGGGTGTGGGAGAGCCCGCGCCGGGAGCGCACGAAGACCTCCCACAGGGGCCAGTCGGTGTTCGTCATGCCTGCTTCGCTCCTGTCCTGCCGGTCGCGTCTGCGGTGCCTGTCGCGCCTGCCGTGCCGGTCGCACCTGCTGTGTCCGCGGTGCTTGTCGTGCCTGCCGTGCCGGTCGTGCCTGTTCTGCCGCTGTGCTTGGCCGCGTGGGCCGCGGCCGCCTCCCGTACCCAGGCGCCCTCGTCGTGCGCCCGGCGGCGCTGGGTCAGGCGCTGCTCGTTGCACGGGCCGTTGCCCTTGAGGACGGCCTGGAACTCGGTCCAGTCGATGGCGCCGAAGTCGTGGTGCCCCCGCTCCTCGTTCCACTTCAGGTCCGGGTCGGGGAGGGTGAGGCCGAGGGACTCCGCCTGAGGGACGCAGATGTCGACGAAGCGCCGGCGCAGCTCGTCGTTCGAATGACGCTTGATCTTCCAGGCCATCGACTGCGCGGAGTGCTGGGAGGCGTCGTCCGGCGGGCCGAACATCATCAGGGACGGCCACCACCAGCGGTTCACCGCGTCCTGCGCCATCGCGTGCTGCTCGGGCGTGCCCCGGCTCAGGGCCAGCAGCAGTTCGTACCCCTGGCGCTGGTGGAAGGACTCCTCCTTGCAGATACGGACCATGGCGCGTGCGTAGGGACCGTAGGAGCAGCGGCACAGGGGGACCTGGTTGGTGATCGCGGCGCCGTCCACCAGCCAGCCGATCGCGCCCACGTCCGCCCAGGTCAGTGTGGGGTAGTTGAAGATCGAGGAGTACTTCTGGCGGCCGGTGTGCAGCTTGTCGAGCAGCTCCTCGCGGCTGGTGCCCAGCGTTTCGGCGGCGCTGTACAGGTACAGGCCGTGGCCCGCCTCGTCCTGGACCTTGGCCATGAGGATGGCCTTGCGGCGCAGGGACGGCGCGCGCGTGATCCAGTTGGCCTCCGGCTGCATGCCGATGATCTCGGAGTGCGCGTGCTGGGCGATCTGCCGGACCAGCGTCGCGCGGTAGGCGTCGGGCATCCAGTCACGTGGCTCGATGCGCTCCTCGGCGGCCACCGCGGCGTCGAAGGCGCGCTGGTTCCCGTCCGTTCCCGCGGCGCCGTCCGGGGCGTCGTGCGCCGGGGTGCCGGCCGTCAGGTGCGCGGCTGCTGTCGCCATGCGGTCCCCCTTGACCTCGACTTCTCTGCCATGTCCCGACCGATCGTTCGGTCCGGTGGAATCCATGGTGCGGTTCGCCGCCACGGAGTGTCAACCGCTGTGGAAACGTGGGAGCGCCCTGTGGACAAAGCGCGGACCGCCCGCGCCCGCCCCGGAAGCGGCCGGGGCGCCCGGGCTCCCCGACCGTGAGGGTCTGCTGTGTGGGGTCTGTGTGCACGGCTGCCGTGCCATTCGGGTGAAGGCCGACAGAGTGGTACCAAACGTCGTGCGGGCCCGACCGTCCCACGGGCCGGGGCTGTGCCCGGCCGACGGCTCTGAGTACCGTTCCGTGCGGCGCCCGGGAGTGGTGCGTGTGGGCGCGGTGACGTGACAGAGCCCGGGCGGCGGGGCGACGGGCGGCCCACGGCCGGAAGACAGAGCGGGTACGGAGCGGGATCGGGAAACGGGGCGGCGGAATGGACACGCACGACGAGGACTCGAACGCCCCGCACGGACCTGGCGGGCGACATGGACCGGACAGGACCACCGGTCCCGGCGAGCCCCGCGAGACCGGTGGGGCCGATGAGCCACACAGGGGCAAGGGGACCGATGAGCCTGCTGGGTCTCTGGTCACGAAGGAGACAGACCGACCTCACGCGACCCGCGAGCCTTCCGGGCCGGAGGGGGAGCCCGGTGCCCGCGAGCCCCAGCACCGTCCCGAGCCCCTCGTCGGCGCCCGTCTTGGTGTAGCCGCGCTCTCTCCGCGCTACCAGGTGGGCGCCGCGCTGGCGCTCGCGGTGGTGGCGGTCGTCGCCTGTGTGCACCTCGGCATGGTGTTCCTGCACGTCGCACCCTCGAACACGGTGACGAAGCAGCACGGCAAGGCCATCGACGACTGGATATACCCGGAGTTCGAGCAGAACTGGAAACTGTTCGCGCCGAACCCGTTGCAGCAGAACATCGCCGTCCAGGTGCGCGCCGAGACGCACGGGGCGGACGGCAGCGCCTCCACCACCGGCTGGTACGACCTGTCGGCGGAGGACGGCCGGGCGATCCGGGGCAACCCGCTGCCCAGCCACACCCAGCAGAACGAGCTGCGCCGCGCCTTCGACTACTACGCCGGCACGCACGACAAGGACAACCGCCCGGTGGGCGTGCGCGGCACCCTGTCCGAGGAGTACCTGCGCCGGATCGTCGTGCTGCGCCTGGACCGCGACCACGCGGCCGGCAGCGGCGGCACGCTCCAGCGCGTCCAGGTCCGCGTCCGCACCGCCGCCGTGCCGCCGCCCAGGTGGAGCGGTGAGACGGTGCCGTCCGAGCCCGCCTACCGCGTGCTGCCGTGGTGGACGGTGCCGGCCGCCGAGGCCCGGGGAGGTGTGCGGTGAACCGGCTCGCCCTCACCGTCTCCCGGGGGATCGGCCGGATCACCGAGGCCGCCCTCGGCTCCCGCCAGACGGCCGTGATACGCATCGGCTTCTCCGCGACGTGGCTGCTGTTCCTGCTGCGCGAGTATCCGCACCGCCAGGAGCTGTACGGCCCCGACGGCCCGTGGAGCTTCGACCTGGGCCGGCGTCTGACGCAGGAGAACGGCGCGTTCACCGCGCTGATGTGGTTCAGGGGCCAGTTCTGGTTCGAGACCGTCTACGCGCTGGCCGTGCTGGCGAGCCTGCTGCTGTTGCTGGGCTGGCGCACCCGCACGATGTCCGTGCTGTTCATGCTCGGCGTGTTCTCGCTGCAGAACCGCAGTGTCTTCGTGGGCGACGGCGGTGACAACGTCCTGCACCTGATGTCGCTGTACCTGGTCTTCATCCGCTGTGGACGGGTGTGGTCGCTGGACGCGCGAGGGGCGGAGCGCGGGCGAGCGGCACGCGTGCGGGGAGAGCGGGTGCCGCCCGACCGGGTGGGTCCGGTGCTGTGGGGTGTGCTGGGGGCGGTCCTGGCCGGGGTCACGGCGGCGGGCAGGATGCAGGGCGAGTGGCTGCTGCCCGCGCTGCTGTGGGCGGTGTGGGCGGCGCAGGCGCTGTGGTGGCTGGTCGCGCGGCGCGCGAGGTCGGCCGAGCCGCGGATCCTGCTCGACGTGATCGCCAACGTCCTGCACAACACCGCCCTGCTGGTGATCATGACGGAGGCGTGTCTGATCTATGCGACGGCCGGCTGGTACAAGATCCAGGGCTCGCGCTGGCAGGACGGCACCGCCGTGTACTACCCGCTCCATCTGGACTACTTCTCGCCCTGGCCCGGTCTGGCCGATCTGCTGTCCTCCAGCGGGACGATCATGGTGGTCCTCACCTACGGGACGGTGATCGTGCAGGTCGCCTTCCCCTTCACGCTGTTCAACCGGCGGGTGAAGAACGTCCTGCTGGTGGCCATGATGACCGAGCACGCCGTGATCGCCGTCGTCCTGGGGCTGCCGTTCTTCTCGCTGGCCATGATCGCGGCGGACGCGGTGTTCCTGCCGACGTCGTTCCTGCACCGGCTCGGCGACCGGGCGGCACGCGCGCGTGGACGGCTGCTGTCGCGCGGCGGCCGCCGCGAGCCGGGGGAGCCGCGCTCCCCCGGGGACAGCGAGCCCGTCCACGTAGGCTTCCCGGCATGACGGACCCCGTACCCGGCCCCGTACGCGACTGGCGCCGGCTCGCCGACGGCTCCGCGCCCACCGTGCTGCTCGACGGCTTCCACGCCCTCAAGCACGCGGTGCGCTTCGGGGCCGAGGTGCCGGTGGCCGTCACCGCCGACCGGGGTGCGGCGCTCGCCCTCGCCGAGGAGCTGGCCCCGGACGTCCGGGACACCCTGGACGCCCTGCTCGCCGAGGTGTCCAGGGACACGTACGCCGCTCTGGTGCCGCGTCCGCATCCCACCGCCGTGGCCGCGCTCGCTCTGCGGCCCTCCCGCGAGGCGAACCTGCGGGCGCTGGCGCACACGCCTCGCGGCGCGCCGGTCGTCGTCCTGGACCAGCCGCGCAACCTGGGCAACGCGGGTGCGGTGATCCGGCTGGCCGCCGGTTTCGGGGCGACCGGGGTGGTCACCACCGGCACCCTCGACCCCTGGCACCCGACGGTGGTGCGCGGCGGGGCGGGGCTGCACTTCGCGACGGCGGTGGAGCGGCTGGCCGTGGACGAGCTCCCGCCCGGCCCGCTGTTCGCGCTCGACCCGGAGGGCGAGGACATCCGCCGGCTGAAGCTGCCCGACGACGCCGTGCTCGCCTTCGGCTCCGAGCGCAGTGGGCTGTCCGCCGAGCTCCGGGAGCGCACCGACCATCTGGTGGCCCTGCCGATGCGCCCCCAGGTCTCCAGCTACAACCTCGCCACCAGTGTCGCGATGACGCTGTACCACTGGAGTACGGCCGGGGGCGCACTCTGACGGGCGGCCGGCGCTGCTCCCGGAACGCGCCCTATGCCTCGCGGCGGACCTCCACGACCCGGAAGCGGTTGGCCACGAAGGCGCCGTCGCACAGGGCCGCGTTGGCCGCCGGGTTGCCGCCCGAGCCGTGGAAGTCGGAGAAGGCGGCCGTCTGGTTGACGTACACCCCGCCGGTGAGGTTCAGCGACAGCTGGGCGGCCTCCTCCAGGCACACCTCCTGCACCGCCCGCTCGACTTCCTCGTCGGTCGTGTAGGCGCCCACGGTCATGGCGCCCTTGTCACGGATCGTGCGCCGCAGCAGCTCCACCGCGTCGGCGGCCGAGTCGACGGCGACGGCGAAGGAGACGGGGCCGAAGCACTCGCTCATGTAGGCGGCCTCGTCGTCCGGCTTGGCGCCGTCCAGCTTGACGATCACCGGGGTACGGACGACCGCTCCGGGGAAGTCGGGGTTGGTGATCTCGCGGGAGGCGAGGGCGACCTCCCCGAGGGACGCCGCGGCCTCCAGGCGGGCCTTGACGTCCGGGTTGACGATCGCGCCGAGCAGGGCGTTCGCGCGGGCGTCGTCGCCGAGCAGGCCGTCGACCGCCTTCGCGAGGTCGGCCGCCACCTCGTCGAAGGACTTGGGGCCCTGGTCGGTGCGGATGCCCTCGCGGGGGATCAGCAGGTTCTGCGGGGTGGTGCACATCTGGCCGCTGTACAGGGACAGGGAGAAGGCCAGGTTGGAGAGCATCCCCTTGTAGTCGTCGGTGGACTCCACGAGCACCGTGTTGACGCCGGCCTTCTCGGTGTAGACCTGCGCCTGGCGGGCGTTGGCCTCCAGCCAGTCGCCGAAGGAGGTGGAGCCCGTGTAGTCGATGATCCTGATCTCCGGGCGGGTGGCCAGCGTCTTGGCGATGCCCTCCCCCTGGTGTTCGGCGGCGAGCGCCACCAGGTTCGCGTCGAAGCCCGCCTCGGCCAGCACCTCGCGGGCGATCTTCACCGTGAGCGCGAGCGGCAGCACCGCGCGCGGGTGGGGCTTGACCAGGACCGCGTTGCCGGTGGCCAGGGAGGCGAAGAGGCCCGGGTAGCCGTTCCACGTCGGGAAGGTGTTGCAGCCGATGACGAGTGCGACGCCCCTCGGGACCGGCGTGAAGTGCTTGGTGAGGGCGAGCGGATCGCGCTTGCCCTGCGGCTTGGTCCACTCGGCGGTCTCGGGCGTGCGCACCTGCTCCACGTACGCGTACGCCACCGCTTCCAGGCCGCGGTCCTGGGCGTGCGGGCCGCCCGCCTGGAACGCCATCATGAAGGCCTGGCCGGAGGTGTGCATGACCGCGTGCGCGAACTCGTGCGTCCGGTCGCTGATCCGCTTGAGGATCTCCAGGCAGACCACCGCGCGGGTCTCGGCGCCCGCGTCGCGCCAGGCGCCCTGGCCGGCCTTCATGGCGGGCAGCAGCACGTCGATGTCCGCGTGCGGGTACGTCACGCCCAGCTCGATGCCGTACGGCGAGACCTCACCGCCGATCCAGTCGTCGGTGCCGGGCTGGCCGAGGTCCAGGCGGGTGCCCAGGAGGGCGTCGAAGGCGGCCTTGCCGGCGGCCGCGTCCAGGCTGCCGTGCTCCCCGTAGGCCTTGGGGTGCTCGGGGTGGGGCGACCAGTACGCGCGCGTGCGGATCGTTTCCAGCGCCTGGTCGAGAGTGGGCCGGTGGCGGGCGATCAGCTCGTGCGCGGTCAGTTCGGCGGCCATGCGGGACCAACTCCTTGTCTCAAGAGCTCCTCGTCGAGCTCATGACCTGGCAGAAACATGGGCAGGGACAGCCGGTCAGAGTTAGAGTAACCGAACGATCGGTCGGGGCAAGTGGTCCGCCGCGTCTGTGGAAAAGTCTGGGCGGAGGGGGGTCCGCCGCAGCTGTGGAAAACGCCGTGCGGGAGGATCGCGCACATGACAGCACTCGACCTCAGCAGCCCCGTGGCCGTCGTCGGCACCGGCACCATGGGCCAGGGCATAGCCCAGGTCGCGTTGGTCGCCGGCCACTCCGTACGCCTGTACGACACCGTGCCCGGGCGGGCCCAGGAGGCGGCCGCCGCGATCGGTGCCCGGCTCGACCGGCTCGTCGAGAAGGACCGGCTCACCGGCGCCGACCGGGACGCGGCCCGCGTCCGGCTGAAGCCCGCCGAGAGCCTGGCGGAGCTCGCGGACTGCTCCCTGGTCGTCGAGGCCGTCCTGGAGCGGCTGGACGTCAAACAGGAGCTGCTGACGGAACTGGAGGGCATCGTCACCGACGACTGCCTGCTCGCCACCAACACCTCGTCCCTGTCGGTGACCGCCATCGGCGGGGCGCTGCGCAACCCGGGCCGTTTCGTGGGCCTGCACTTCTTCAACCCGGCCCCGCTGATGCCGCTGGTGGAGGTCGTCTCGGGGTTCGCCACCGACGTCACGTCGGCCACGCGCGCGTACGAGACGGCCCGTGCCTGGGGCAAGACCCCGGTCGCCTGCGCCGACACCCCCGGCTTCATCGTCAACCGCATCGCGCGCCCCTTCTACGCCGAGGCCTTCGCCGTCCTGGAGTCCCAGGCCGCCGACCCCGCCACCATCGACGCGGTCCTGCGCGAGTCCGGCGGGTTCAAGATGGGCGCCTTCGAGCTGACCGACCTCATCGGCCAGGACGTCAACGAGTCCGTCACCCACTCCGTGTGGCGGTCCTTCTTCCAGGACGTGCGCTTCACGCCCTCGCTCGCCCAGCGCCGCCTGGTCGAGTCCGGCCGGCTCGGCCGCAAGAGCGGCCACGGCTGGTACGACTACGGAGACGGCGCCGAGCGCCCCGAGCCGCACACCGCCGAGCGGGCGCAGCCACCCGCGTACGTCGTCGCGGAGGGCGATCTGGGACCCGCGTCGGAGCTGCTGGAGCTGATCCGCGAGGCGGGCATCCAGGTCCGTGAGGAGGACGAGGACAACGGCACCCGCCTGGTGCTGCCGGGCGGTGGTCAGCTGGTCCTCGCCGACGGGCAGACCTCGGTCGAGTTCCGCGACGTCGTCTACTTCGATCTGGCGCTCGACTACCGCCGGGCCACCCGCATCGCCCTCTCCGCCTCGCAGGACAGCTCCCCGCAGACCCTCGCGGAGTCCACCGGACTGTTCCAGGCCCTCGGCAAGGACGTCAGCGTCATCGGGGACGTCCCCGGAATGATCGTCGCCCGGACGGTGGCCCGGATCGTCGACCTGGCGCACGACGCCGTCGCCAAGGGCGTGGCCACCGAGGAGGACATCGACACCGCGATGCGGCTGGGCGTCAACTACCCCCTCGGCCCCTTCGAGTGGAGCCGCCGCCTCGGCCGGACCTGGGCCTACGGGCTGCTGGACGACCTGCACCTGCGCGACCCGTCCGGACGGTACGCCCCGTCCCTGGCGCTGTACCGGCACGCCTACGCCTCCGAGAAGCGGGAGGGCATCTCATGACCACGGCCAGGCGCGACACGTACACGCCCGAGACGCTGCTGTCCGTGGCGGTGCGGGTCTTCAACGAGCGCGGCTACGACGGCACCTCCATGGAGCACCTGTCCAAGGCCGCCGGCATCTCCAAGTCGTCGATCTACCACCACGTCGCCGGCAAGGAGGAGCTGCTGCGCCGAGCCGTCAGCAGGGCGCTGGACGGCCTCTTCGGGATCCTCGACGAGGAGCACGCGCGCGTGGGGCGCGCCGCCGAGCGCCTGGAGTACGTCGTGCGCCGCATGGTCGAGGTGCTCATCGCCGAACTGCCGTACGTGACGCTGCTGCTGCGGGTGCGCGGCAACACCGTGACCGAGCGGTGGGCGCTGGAGCGGCGGCGCGAGTTCGACCACCGGGTGGCCGAACTGCTGAAGGCGGCGGCGGCCGACGGCGACGTGCGCGGTGACGTGGAGGTGCGGCTGGCGACCCGACTCGTCTTCGGGATGATCAACTCGATCGCGGAGTGGTACCGGCCGGACGGCCGGGGCATGAACGAGCGGGAAGTGGCCGACGCGGTGGCGCGGTTGGTCTTCGGCGGTCTGCGCAAGGAGGGCTGATCCGGCACGCGTTCACCGCTGCGGTTCCAGGTCCTCCTCCTCGAACACCAGCAGTGTGCGCGTGCTGAGCACTTCGGGGATCGCCTGGAGCCGGGTCAGCACCAGCTCGCGCAGCGCCCGGTTGTCCGGCGTGTGCACCAGCAGCAGGACGTCGAAGTCGCCGCCGACCAGGGCGATGTGGGAGGCGCCGGGCAGCCGGCGCAGCTGCTCGCGCACGGTGCGCCAGGAGTTCTGCACGATCTTCAGCGTGATGTAGGCGGACGTGCCGTGCCCGGCGCGTTCATGGTCGACGCGGGCCCCGAAGCCGCGGATGACACCGTCGTCGATGAGGCGGTTGATGCGGGCGTAGGCGTTGGCGCGCGAGACGTGGACGCGTTCGGCCACGGACCGTATCGATGCGCGGCCGTCCGACTGGAGCATCTGCAGGATGTCCTGGTCCACGGAGTCCAGCGGGCGGGGCGGCGGCAGGGCGACGCCGTCCGGGCTTTCGGCCATTTGTTCAGGAGCCATGTCCCCCCGCCTCTCTACCATGGACGTACTGCGTCCATCCCACGCTGTGGAGAACCGTTTGTCCACAGCCTGGGGTCGCCTGTAGCCAAAATGTGCCGACGACCGAACAATCGGTAGGTGAGGCGGGTCACAGCCGATGCGCCTCCGTAGCCGCTCCCACGAGGAGGTGCCGTCATGACGGTCATGGAGCAGCGGGGTGCCTACCGGCCATCGCCGCCGCCCGCCTGGCAGCCCCGTACCGACCCCGCGCCGCTGTTGCCCGACGCGGAGCCCTACCGCGTGCTGGGGACGGACGCGGCCGGGAAGGCCGATCCGGAGCTGCTGCGCCGTCTGTACGCGCAGGTGGTCCTCGGCCGCCGCTACAACGCGCAGGCCACCGCCCTGACCAAGCAGGGGCGGCTCGCCGTCTACCCCTCCAGCACCGGCCAGGAGGCCTGCGAGGTCGCCGCCGCGCTCGCCCTCGAGGAGCGCGACTGGCTCTTCCCCAGCTACCGCGACACGCTCGCCGTGGTGGCACGCGGAGTGGACCCCGTCGAGGCCCTCACGCTGCTGCGCGGTGACTGGCACACCGGCTACGACCCCTACGAGCACCGCGTCGCCCCGCTGTCCACGCCGCTCGCCACCCAGTTGCCGCACGCCGTCGGCCTCGCCCACGCCGCCCGCCTCAAGGGCGACGACGTGGTGGCGCTCGCGATGGTCGGCGACGGCGGCACCAGCGAGGGCGACTTCCACGAGGCGCTGAACTTCGCCGCCGTCTGGCAGGCCCCGGTCGTCTTCCTGGTGCAGAACAACGGCTTCGCCATCTCCGTCCCGCTCGCCAAGCAGACCGCGGCGCCCTCCCTGGCCCACAAGGCCGTCGGGTACGGCATGCCGGGCCGCCTGGTCGACGGCAACGACGCCGCCGCCGTGCACGAGGTGCTCACCGACGCCGTACGGCACGCGCGCGCGGGGGGCGGTCCCACCCTGGTCGAGGCCGTGACGTACCGCATCGACGCCCACACCAACGCCGACGACGCCACCCGCTACCGGGGCGAGGCCGAGGTCGAGGCCTGGCGCGGCCACGACCCGGTCCAGCTGCTGGAGCGGGAGCTGACCGGCCGCGGGCTGATCGACGAGGACGCGATGGCGGCCGTCCGCGAGGAGGCCGAGACGATGGCCGCGCGGCTGCGCGACCGCATGAACCAGGACCCGGTGCTCGACCCGATGGACCTGTTCGCCCATGTCTATGCCGATTCGACCCCGCAACTGCGCGAGCAGCAAGCCCTGTTGCGGGCCGAGCTGGCGGCCGAGGCGGAGGAGGGCACCGCCCGATGAGCACCGTCGCCCTCAAGCCGGCCACCATGGCCCAGGCCCTCACGCGCGCGTTGCGCGACGCGATGGCCGCCGACCCCGCCGTACACGTCATGGGCGAGGACGTCGGCACCCTCGGCGGCGTCTTCCGCGTCACCGACGGACTCGCCAAGGAGTTCGGCGAGGACCGCTGCACCGACACCCCGCTGGCCGAGGCCGGCATCCTCGGCACCGCCGTCGGCATGGCGATGTACGGCCTGCGCCCGGTCGTCGAAATGCAGTTCGACGCCTTCGCCTACCCCGCGTTCGAACAGCTCGTCAGCCATGTCGCGAAGATGCGCAACCGCACACGCGGGAAGATGCCCCTGCCCCTGACCATCCGCATCCCCTACGGCGGCGGCATCGGCGGCGTCGAGCACCACAGCGACACCTCCGAGGCGTACTACATGGCGACCCCGGGGCTGCACGTCGTCACTCCCGCGACCGTCGCCGACGCCTACGGGCTGCTGCGCGCCGCCATCGCCTCCGACGACCCGGTCGTCTTCCTCGAACCCAAGCGGCTGTACTGGTCGAAGGACTCCTGGAACCCGGACGACCCGCAGGCCGTTGAACCGATCGGCCGCGCGGTGGTGCGGCGCACCGGCAGGAGCGCCACACTCGTCACCTACGGCCCGTCCCTGCCCGTCTGCCTCGAAGCCGCCGAGGCGGCCCGGGGCGAGGGCTGGGAGCTGGAAGTCGTCGATCTGCGCTCGCTGGTGCCGTTCGACGACGAGACGGTGAGCGCGTCGGTCCGGCGCACCGGACGGGCGGTCGTCGTGCACGAGTCGGGTGGGTTCGGCGGCCCGGGCGGGGAGATCGCCGCCCGTGTCACGGAGCGCTGCTTCCACTACCTGGAGGCGCCGGTGCTGCGCGTGGCCGGGTTCGACATCCCCTACCCGCCGCCGATGCTGGAACGGCACCACCTGCCCGGCGTCGACCGGATCCTGGACGCCGTGGCGCGTCTGCAGTGGGAGGCCGAAAGCTGATGGCACAGGTGCTGGAGTTCAAGCTCCCCGACCTCGGGGAGGGGCTCACCGAGGCGGAGATCGTCCGCTGGCTGGTCGAGGTGGGCGACGTCGTGACCGTCGACCAGCCGGTCGTCGAGGTCGAGACGGCCAAGGCGATGGTCGAGGTGCCCTGCCCCTACGGCGGTGTGGTCACGGCCCGCTTCGGCGAGGAGGGCACGGAACTGCCCGTGGGTGCCGCGCTGCTGACGGTCGCGGTCGGGGAGGTGTCCGAACCGGCCGCCGAGGGCGGGACCGGCGGCTCCGGCAACGTCCTGGTCGGCTACGGCACGGGGGCGCCACCGGCGCGCCGCCGCAGGATACGACCCGCCCCGAGCGCGCCGCGGGCGGACGGGGCAGCGGCCCCCTCGGCCCCCGGGCCGGCCCCGCGCCCCGTGATCGTGCCGGCGGTGGCCGAGCACGCCGACCATGCCGGGCGGCCGGCCGACGGTCCCGTCCCCGTGATCTCCCCGCTGGTGCGCCGGCTCGCCCGGGAGTACGGCGTAGACCTGCGGCGGCTGTCGGGCTCCGGGCCCGACGGGCTGATCCTGCGCGCGGACGTCGAGGACGCGTTCAGGGCCGGGACGGCACCGGGCCGTACGGCGAAGACGCCGACCTCGGCAGTCCCGACGGCCACGTTCGCGGCATCCGCCATGTCCCCGTCCGAGCCCGCCCCGGCGCAGAGCGCGGCCGCCGCCGGCACCCGGATCCCCCTCAAGGGGGTTCGCGGCGCCGTCGCCGACAAGCTCTCCCGGAGCCGCCGCGAGATCCCGGACGCGACCTGCTGGGTCGACGCCGACGCGACGGAGCTGATGCGCGCCCGGACGGCCATGAACGCGGCGGCCGGACCGAAGGTCTCCCTGCTCGCGCTGCTCGCCCGCATCTGCGCCGCCGCCCTCGCCCGCTACCCCGAGCTCAACTCCACGGTCGACATGGAGGCCAGGGAGATCGTCCGGCTGGACCGGGTGCACCTGGGCTTCGCCGCGCAGACCGAGCGTGGGCTGGTCGTCCCCGTCGTACGGGACGCGCACGCGCGGGACGCCGAGTCGCTGACCGCCGAGTTCGCCCGGCTGACCGAGGCCGCCCGCGCGGGCACCCTCACCCCCGGGGAACTCACCGGCGGCACCTTCACGTTGAACAACTACGGAGTGTTCGGCGTCGACGGCTCCACACCGATCGTCAACCATCCCGAGGCCGCCATGCTCGGCGTCGGCCGTATCGTCCCCAAGCCATGGGTGCACGAGGGCGAGCTGGCGGTGCGGCAGGTCGTCCAGCTCTCGCTCACCTTCGACCACCGGGTGTGCGACGGCGGCACGGCCGGCGGATTCCTGCGCTACGTGGCCGACTGCGTGGAGCAGCCTGCGGTGCTGCTGCGCACGCTCTGAGAAGACCAGGGCCCGTCCGGCGTACAGGCCCTGAACCCTGCCCCGAGCCCCCGCCCGCGTTCCCTGTGATCGCGGGTGGGACGCATACTCGGGGGGTGACCGCCTTCGAGCGCCCCGCCCATGAGCTCCCCGCCCACGACGCCGTCGTGCTCGCCGGAGGCGCCGCCCGGCGGCTGGGCGGCGCGGACAAGCCCGCTGTGCGGGTCGGCGGCCGTGCCCTGCTCGACCGCGTTCTCGCCGCCTGCGCCGAGGCGCGCACGACCGTGGTCGTCGCCGACCCCAGACCCACCGCACGGCCCGTGCGCTGGACCCGCGAGGAGCCGCCCGGCGGAGGCCCGCTCGCCGCGCTCGACGCCGGGCTGCGCCACACCAGGGCGGACCACGTCGTCGTGCTCTCCGCCGATCTTCCGTTCCTCGAACCGGCCACCGTACGGCGGCTCCTGGGCGCCCTGCGCGCGGGCCGCGCGGACGGCGCGCTGCTCACCGACGCCGACGGCCGCGACCAGCCGCTCGTGGCGGCCTACCGCGCCCACGCGCTGCGCCGCGAACTGGCGGCGCTCAGCCGGGAACACGGCGCCCTCACCGGGCTGCCGCTGCGCCGGCTCACCACCGCACTCGACCTCACCCGCGTCCCCGACCGTGTCGCGTCCTTCGACTGCGACACCTGGGACGACATCGCCACCGCCAGGGCACGCATCAGGGAGCATGGGCACGTGTTGGATGAATGGATTTCCGCAGTCAAGGACGAACTGGGCATCGACCTGGACGTCGACACCGGCGTGCTGCTCGATCTCGCCCGCGACGCCGCCCACGGCGTCGCCCGGCCCGCGGCACCCCTGACCACCTTCCTCGTCGGCTACGCCGCCGCACAGGGCAAGGGCGGCCCCGAAGCGGTCGCGGAGGCCGCCCGCAAGGCCGCCGACCTCGCCCTGCGCTGGGCGGACGAGGGCACCGCCGAGGCCAGGCCCGACGTCGCTCCCGACGCCACGCCCGACACCCGTCCGGACGCGGGATGACCGCCCGCGGCGTGCGAGCCGGCGAGGATGCCGAGGAACTCGATGTCGAGGAGGCCCTCGCTCTCGTGAAGGAACCAGGCAACGGCATCGGCCCGGCCCGCGGCGGCCTGCCCACCTCCGGACCCGCCTCCCCCCAGGGGCACGGCATCGGCCATGGGCCGCTCACGCCCGGCCACGGAACCACGCACCTCCCCGGCCTCGGAGAGTCCCCGCGACCGGATCACTCCCCGGACGCCCACCATCACGCCATCCCATGGCCGCAGGCCCGCGAAACCGCTGCCCGCGCCGCCCGTGGCGGGGCCCGCCGCACCCCCGTCTCGGTCCCCCTGGACGCCGCCCTGGGCCTGGTCCTGGCCGCGCCCCTGGCCGCCCTCACCGATCTGCCCTCCTTCGACACCTCCGCGATGGACGGCTGGGCGGTCGCCGGCCCCGGCCCGTGGGACGTGCGCGAAGAAGGCGCCCTGGCCGGACACGCACGGCCCGAGCCGCTGACCGACGGCGAGGCCGTACGGATCGCGACCGGCGCCCGCATCCCGCAGGACACCACCGCCGTGCTGCGCAGCGAGCACGGCCGCACGGACGCCAAGGGCAGGCTGCACTCCACCCGCGAGGTGAGCCACGGCCAGGACATCCGCCCACGCGCACAGGAGTGCCGTAGCGGAGACCAGCTGCTGCCCGTCGGGACTCTGGTCACCCCCGCTGTGCTGGGCCTCGCCGCGGCCGCCGGGTACGACACCCTCACCGCTGTTCCCCGGCCCCGCGTCGACGTCCTGGTACTCGGCGACGAACTGCTCACCACGGGTCTGCCGCACGACGGCAGGATCCGGGACGCGCTCGGTCCGATGCTGCCGCCCTGGCTGCGGGCGCTCGGCGCGGAGACGGCCACCGTGCGCCGCATCGGCGACGACGCCAAGGCGCTGCTCAAGGCCATCGGCGGATCCGAGGCCGATCTGATCGTCACCACCGGCGGAACCGCCTCCGGCCCCGTCGACCATGTACACCCCACTCTGAGCCGGCTCGGCGCCGAACTGCTGGTGGACGGCGTGAAGGTACGCCCCGGCCATCCGATGCTGCTGGCCCGCACCAAGGAGAACCAGCACCTCGTCGGCCTGCCCGGCAACCCCCTCGCCGCCGTCTCCGGCCTGCTCACCCTCGCCGAGCCGCTGCTGCGCACGCTGGCCGCGCGTCCCGCTCCCGAGCCGTACACGCTGCCGCTGAAGGACGCGGTGCACGGGCACCCCTACGACACCCGGCTCGTGCCTGTCGTGCTGCGCGGCGACCACGCGGTCCCGCTGCACTACAACGGGCCGGCGATGCTGCGCGGGGTCGCGGCGGCCGACGCCCTGGCCGTCGTACCGCCGGGTGGCGCCCGTGCGGGCCAGGAGACAGAACTGCTCGATCTCCCCTGGGCCGCGGCCGGGATCGGGGTGTGTTTCACGTGAAACTTCCGGGCCATGACGCGATCGCCCGCCAGGCGGACGAACATCTCGTGACCCATCGGGTGAAACTCCCGAAGAAAGTGGTGGAACGTCCGATCCGGCAGGTCTGCAAGCGGCTCGCCATGGCCCTGCTGGTGCTGGTCGTGACGGTCGTCATCGTCTACGCCGACCGCGACGGCTACCACGACAACGCCGACGGTCCCGTCGACCTCCTCGACGCGGCGTACTACGCCACGGTGACGCTCTCCACCACCGGGTACGGCGACATCACCCCGGTCAGCGACGGGGCCCGGCTCACCAACATCTTCGTCATCACGCCCCTGCGCGTGCTGTTCCTGATCATTCTCGTCGGCACCACGCTCGAAGTCCTCACCGAACGCACCCGTGAGGAGTGGCGCCTGAATCGCTGGAGGTCCGCCTTGCGCGATCACACCGTCGTCGTCGGCTTCGGCACGAAGGGAAGGTCCGCGATCCAGACCGTCTGCGCGACGGGACTGAAGAAGCAGCAGGTCGTCGTGGTCGATCCCAGCGCCAAGGTGATCGACGCGGCCACGGCGGACGGATACGTGGGAGTGGTGGGGGACGCGACCCGCAGCGAGGTGCTGAAGCGGGCGGAGGTGCAGCGGGCGCGGCAGATCATCATCGCCACCCAGCGGGACGACACGGCCGTGCTGGTGGCGCTGACCGCCCGGCAGCTCAACCGGGGCGCGAAGATCGTCGCCGCGGTCCGGGAGGAGGAGAACGCACCGCTGCTCCGGCAGTCCGGCGCCGACGCCGTGATCACCAGCGCGAGCGCCGCGGGCAGGCTGCTCGGGCTGTCCGTGCTCAGCCCGGCCGCCGGCATGGTCATGGAGGACCTCATCCAGCAGGGCAGCGGGCTGGACATCGTCGAACGGCCCGTCATACGCGCCGAGGCGGGCAGGAGCCCGCGGGAGATCGACGAGCTGGTGGTGAGCGTCGTACGCGGACACCGTGTCCTGGGTTACGACGATCCCTCCGTCGACACTCTCCAGTTGACGGACCGTCTGATCACCATCGTCCGCGCCACCCCGGGCACACGGCTCACCCCGGACACCAAGCCGCTGCCCCAGGACTGACGCCGTGGCGGAGTAGCGTCGCCTCCATGCATGCGATCACGATTCCCGAACCCGGTGGGCCCGAGGCGTTGGTGTGGGACGAGGTGCCGGATCCGGTGCCCGGCGAGGGGGAGGTGCTGGTCGACGTGGTGGCCAGCGCCGTCAACCGCGCCGACATCCTCCAGCGGCAGGGGTTCTACGACCCGCCGCCCGGCGCCTCCCGGTACCCCGGCCTGGAGTGCTCGGGTCGGATCGCCGCGCTCGGGCCGGGGGTGTCCGGCTGGGCGGTCGGCGATCAGGTGTGTGCGCTGCTCGCGGGCGGCGGCTACGCGGAGAAGGTCGCCGTCCCGGCCGGCCAGCTGCTGCCCGTGCCCGAGAGCGTCGACCTCAGGCAGGCCGCGGCACTGCCGGAGGTGACCTGCACCGTCTGGTCCAACGTCTTCATGGTCGCCCACCTCCGCCCCGGCGAGACCTTCCTCGTGCACGGCGGCTCCAGCGGTATCGGCACCATGGCGATCCAGCTCGCCAAGGCCGTCGGAGCGAAGGTCGCCGTCACGGCCGGCACCAAGGACAAGCTCGACTACTGCTCCGAACTGGGCGCCGACATCCTCATCAACTACCGCGAGCAGGACTTCGTCGAGGAGATCAAGCGGGCCACGGACGGGGCGGGCGCCGACGTCATCCTGGACAACATGGGCGCCAAGTACCTGGACCGCAACGTACGGGCCCTCGCCGTCAGCGGACGGCTCGCGATCATCGGCATGCAGGGTGGCGTCAAGGGTGAGCTGAACATCGGCGCCCTGATGAGCAAGCGGGCCGCGATCACCGCGACCTCGTTGCGCGCCCGTCCGGTGGGTGAGAAGGCGGCGGTGGTCGCGGCCGTACGCGAGCACGTCTGGCCGCTGCTCGCCGACGGCAACGTCCGTCCGGTCGTCGACCGGGAGATGCCGATGAGCGACGCCGCGGCGGCGCACCGGGTCGTCGAGGAGAGCGGCCACATCGGCAAGGTGCTGCTGGTGACGCCCTGACCCGGGCGTCCGGCAGGGAAGGGGTGCACCCTAGGTCCTGGGCAGGCGGAGGGCGATGAACGCCGTCCCCAGGCCGAGACCTATGAGCACCAGCCCGCTGCCCAGAGGCAGGAGCCGCCGTGCGGGCTCGGCCGCAGGGCCGGACTCCGCGGCGGCCGGGGCGGCGGGTGCGTCCGGGGACCCGGACGGCGGCTGAGCGGCCGCCTCGGACGACTCCGGGGCGGCCGGCGTCGGTATGCCGCTCATGCCGCCGGCGTCCGGGCTCCCGCTGCCGTCCGTGTCCGAACCGTCCGTGTCCGAATCGTCTGCGTCCGGCCCGGTCGTGTCATCACCCTCCACCTCCGTGTCATGCCGATGCGGACGGCCCGGCCGCTCCCGGCCCTCACCTGCCGGGCTTCCGGCCCGCGACGGGCCGCCCGAGGGCGAGGGCGAAGGGGAGACCGACGACTCGGACACGGCGGGCAGTGTGACGAACGACACCGAGGACGCGGAGACCGAGGCCGAGGGCGGGGAAGCCGAGGACGGTAAGACGGGCGTCCGGGACGGTTTCGACGGTCCGGATGGCTCGGATGGCCGGTCGGGTGGCCGGGACGGCCGGGACGCGTGCCCGGCGGCCGGGCGGGAAGAGGTGCCGTGGTCCGGAGGCGAGGCGGAGCCCGAGGGCGCCGAAGCGGTGCCATGGCCGGAGACGGAGGCGGAGGCGGAGGCCGGGACGAAAGCCGAGGCGGAGGCCGGGACGAAAGCCGAGGTGGAGGTGGAGGGGGCGGTGGACGGCCTGGACAACGGGCCGCACGCCGAGGCGTGGCCACCGGGCAGGACGGTCGCGCCCAGCCCTATGAGCAGTCCTGTCGCGCGTATCGTCGCGACGCACAGCCATGGAGTCACGTCGGGACCCCCTCACCTGAGCTCAGTGATTCAGTGGCACAACACTCACATCGATCAACCGATCCGGCATTCCGGATTGACCCACCAGGTCGAAGACGCCGAAGTGACTGCACAATCCGGATATGTCGCTACGCCACGGGCTGCTGGCGCTCCTGGAGGCCGGCCCCCGCCACGGATCCCAGTTGCGTGCCGTGTTCGAGGAGCACACGGGGGGCGCCTGGCCGCTGAGCCTCGGCCGGGTCTGCACCACGCTCGGCCTGCTGGAGCGGGACGGTCTGGTCGCCCGGGAGGGTGTGGACGGGGCCGGACGGGTGACGTACGCGCTGACCAGGGCGGGCCGCACCGAGCTGCGGTCCTGGTACGCGCGGCCCGTGGAACTCGCGGGACCGCCCCGTGAGGAGCTGGCCCTCAAGCTGGTCCTGGCGGACGCGGCGCCCGAGGTCGAGGTGCGCGAGGTCGTCGACGTGCAGCGCCGGCATGTCTCCGAGGCGCTGCACGACTACGTACGGCAGCGGGCCGAACTCCTGGCCCGTCGGCCCGGACGTCCCGGAGAGGTGGCCCGGCTGCTGGTCCTGGAGCAGCTGATCTGCCACGCGGAGGCCGAATCCCGATGGCTGGAGCACTGCGCGGCCCGCCTGCTGCGCCTGCACCCGCCGCAGGAACCGGGACGCCCAGCGCGGAACGCGGACGGCGCGCACACGGTGGATCACCTTCCGCAGGGGGCACCAAGGAGGTGAGACGTACGGGTGCGAGAGAATGGGCGGCATGGAGATGCCGAGGAACGAACGGTCGCCGGAGAACCCCCAGATCCTGGTCGTGGGCCAGGACGGCATGGCGCTCGGCGGCGGTGACGAAGACTCCCGCGAGACCCCGGTGACGGAGCAGGTGGAGCAGCCCGCGAAGGTCATGCGGATCGGCAGCATGATCAAGCAGCTGCTCGAAGAGGTGCGCGCCGCTCCTCTCGACGAGGCCAGCCGGGTCCGGCTCAAGGAGATCCACGCCAGCTCGGTGAAGGAACTCGAGGACGGCCTGGCTCCGGAGCTCGTCGAGGAGCTGGAGCGGCTCTCCCTGCCGTTCACGGACGAGGGGACCCCCAGCGACGCGGAACTGCGCATCGCCCAGGCCCAGTTGGTGGGCTGGCTGGAAGGCCTCTTCCACGGGATCCAGACAACGCTGTTCGCCCAGCAGATGGCCGCCCGCGCCCAGTTGGAGCAGATGCGCCGCGCCCTCCCGCCGGGCGTCGGCCGCGAGGGCGAGGACGGCCACCCCGGCACCCGCTCGGGCGGCCCGTACCTGTAGGACGACCGGACGGCGGAACGACACAAGGGCGTGGGAAGCGCATCACGCGCGACCCACGCCCTTCGAGCTTCCAGCGACCTGCCGGCCTACCTGCGCCCCGCCGGCCTTCCAGCGACCCGACGGCCTGCCCGCGACCGGCCGGCAGAGCGACGGCGTTCCCAGGCCTAGGCCGGATTGCCGGTGGAGATGTCGAACTGGATGTCCGGCGGGTTGTTCGGGTCGAAGTCCGTGCCGCCCTCGGGCGACTGCCGCATGACGGTGTCCTTGCCGTAGGTGTTCTCGTCCACCGGCCGCTTCTTGTAGTGCCACCCCGCGGCCTGGAGGCAGGCGAGGACCGAGTCCCAGTTCTTGAAGGTGAAGTCGGGCATCTTCACCTTCTTCTCGTCGTTGTACGACTCCTGCGGCTCGGTGCACTCGGTCTTCTCGATCGTCTTCGACGTGTCCGGCCCGCGGTAGCCCGACGGATGGCTCGACACCGACGCGCTGGCGCTGCCGCCGCCGCCCTTGGTGTCGTCACCGCCGCCGTTGTTCATGAGCAGCGCGGCGATCAGACCCACGACCGCGATGACCGCCACGGCCACCGACCCAATGATCACCGGCTTGTTGCCCTTGCCGCCGCCCGCCGGGGCCGTGCCCGGGGACTGGGGCGAGATCGTGTACGGCGGCGGGGTCGACGCCTGCTGCGGGGCGGCGGCGTACGGCGAGGAGGCGGCGGGTGTCTGGTAGCCGACAGCCGGCTGAGGGGCCTGCTGCGGATAGCCGTAGGCGGGCGACGGCATCGCGGGCGGCGGAGTGCCGTACGGGTTCGGCGTGGCCGGAGCGGGCTGGTACGGCGTCTGCACGCTGCCCACGGGCGGCGGGGCCGTGTCGACCGGCGGGAAGACCGCGGAGCCCACGCCCGCGCCGCTCGAGGTCCGGGCGCCCGGCACGATGCTGGGCGGGGCCGCCTGGATGGAGGCCGCGACGCGCAGGCACTCGTCGCGCATGGACACGGCGCTGGGGAAGCGCTCGTTCGGGTTCTTCTTCAGCGCGCGGGCGACCAGCGCGTCCACCGCGGGCGGCAGGGAGCGGTTGACCGACGAAGGAGCCACCGGCTCCTCCTGCACATGCGCGTACGCGATGGCAAGCGGCGAGTCCGCGTCGAACGGCAGCCGCCCGGTGACCAGCTGGAACAGCATGATGCCGACCGAGTACAGGTCCGAGCGGGCGTCCACGCCCCGGCCCAGGGCCTGCTCCGGCGAGAGGTACTGCGGGGTGCCGACGACCATGCCGGTCTGGGTCATGGAGGTGACACCGGACTGCATCGCGCGGGCGATGCCGAAGTCCATCACCTTGACCACGCCACGCTTGGTCATCATCACGTTGCCCGGCTTGATGTCCCGGTGGACCAGGCCCATCTCGTGGCTGATCTCCAGGGCGGCCAGCACGTCCGCGGTGACCTTCAGCGCCTTGTCGGCGGGCATCGCGCCCTGCTGCCGGATGTCCTGGTCGAGCACCGAGCCCAGCGGCCGGCCCTCGATGTACTCCATGACGATGTACGGCGTCGTCATGCCGTCCAGATCGTCCTCGCCGGTGTCGAAGACCGAGACGATGTTCGTGTGCGTGAGCTTCGCCACTGCCTGGGCCTCGCGGCGGAACCGCTCGCGGAAGGCCGCTTCCCGGCCGAGTTCGGTGTGCAGCGTCTTGATGGCGACCTGCCGGTCGAGCACGGAGTCGTAGGCGAGGTGCACCGAGGCCATGCCGCCCTCGCCGAGCAAGTCACGCAGCTGGTAGCGGCCGCCTGCCAGTGCCCGCCCGGCGAACCGGCCCTGTGCGCCGTCCTGGCTCATCTTCTGCGTCCCCCATAGGCGCGCGCGGGGCAGCGGCTGCTGTGCTCGCGCGATCGGCTGTCCGTCGACCCGTCCCGGGACCGGACCTGACCTGACCTCATGTCCGGATCTCGTTGATCGAATGTGTTATTCCCGGCCAAGTCTGCCCGAGGGCACTGACACGTCAAGCTCGGTGCCCGTTCCGTGACCGTACGCGAAAGAAGCGTCGCGGAAGCGTTACAGCGGACGTGCGACCGGTACACGGAATTTGCACGACGGCAGCCGCACGGGGTTTGATGGCCGGTCCGGTCTCGGGCCGGTCCTCACCGCGAACCTGGACCGGCGGCTTGCGCCGAACCTGTAGCGTGGCGGACGGAGACCCGTAACAACACCGCACACCGCGGGCAGAAACGACGGCGAGGACTGATGGCACAGACGCAGCGCGCCCAGGGCCCGTCCGACCCCGAGGCGACTGGCGGCGGCGGCATGTCGGACGCGCCTGAGATGTGGGGCAACGGCGGCCTGGTCGGCGACGGCCGGTACCGGCTGACCCGCAGGCTCGGCCGGGGCGGCATGGCCGAGGTGTTCGCGGCCGAGGACGTGCGGCTGGGCCGCACCGTCGCGGTCAAGCTGCTGCGCGCCGACCTCGCCGAGGACCCCGTCTCCAAGGCCCGTTTCACGCGCGAGGCCCAGTCCGTGGCCGGCCTCAACCACCATGCGATCGTCGCCGTGTACGACTCCGGCGAGGACATGGTGGGCGGACAGTCCGTGCCGTACATCGTGATGGAGCTGGTCGAGGGCCGCACCATCCGCGACCTGCTGCTCAACGCCGAGGCGCCGGGCCCCGAGCAGGCGCTGATCATCGTCTCCGGAGTCCTGGAGGCGCTGGCCTACTCGCACCAGCACGGCATCGTGCACCGCGACATCAAGCCCGCCAACGTGATCATCACCGACAACGGCGCCGTGAAGGTGATGGACTTCGGCATCGCCCGCGCCCTGCACGGGGCGTCCACGACGATGACGCAGACCGGCATGGTGATGGGCACCCCGCAGTACCTCTCCCCGGAGCAGGCCCTCGGCAAGGCCGTCGACCACCGCTCCGACCTGTACGCGACGGGCTGTCTGCTGTACGAACTCCTCTCCCTGCGGCCCCCGTTCATCGGCGAGACCCCGCTGTCGGTGGTCTACCAGCACGTCCAGGACCCGCCGGTGCCGCCGTCCTCGGTCTCCGAGGCCGGCTGCCCGCCGGAACTCGACGGCCTGGTCATGCGCTCGCTCGCCAAGGAGCCCGACGACCGCTTCCAGACGGCCGAGGAGATGCGCGGACTGGTCCAGTACGCGCTGCAGATGCTGTACGACCAGGGTGGCCACACCGGCACCTGGAACACCGGCCCGGTGGAGATGCACGAGGGCCGGCACACCCCGGCGGCGGGCTTCGCCGGTACGACGGTGATGCCGCACCCGGGCGAGCCCGGCTCGAGCACCACGCAGATCCCGCAGCCGATCCTGCCCGCGGGGTACGGCAACGGCGACGACGGCGGCTTCGAGGGCCACGGCAACCAGGGCAGCGGCCGTGGCAAGCTGTGGATCCTCGCCGTGCTCGCGGTGGTCGCCATCGCGGTGGGTGTGGCACTGGCGATGCAGAACACCGGTGGTGACGGCGGCGGAGGCGGCGGCGCCGACACCACCAAGTCGCCGTCGACCTCGCAGTCCGCCACGGACGAGCAGCCCAGCTCCGCTCCGAGCGAGTCGTCGCAGAGCCGTCCCTCGGACACGTCGACGGACAGCGGCAACAGCTCCAACGGCGGCACCGGCTGGGACTTCACGCCGTCGCAGCAGCCGTCGCACACGCCGTCCCAGACGGCGACGGACGAGCCGAGCGACGAGCCGTCGAACCCGCCGAGCTCGGACACGCAGACGACTCCGTCGTCGCAGCCCACCGCGACGGGCACGGGCGGCACCACGAACGACGGCGGGACGACCACCGGCACGAGCGGCAACGGGGGCACGGACACCAGCGGCGGTGCGGCCGACGGCGGAAACGCAGCCGGTGACCTGACCGCAGGCTCCGGCGGCTGATCACCCTTCATGCGCGCGTGGGGCCCCATCGAGGTTCCACGCGCGCGCGTGCCGTACGCACCGCTCTCCACCCGGCTCGGTCACTCCGCGAAGGCTCCGCACACCGCGTCGTACTCCTCGGTCCACCACACCGCGAGGGCCGAGGCGGCCGGGAACTGGGGGTCGGCGCGGGTGTCGCCGCGCTCGTAGTGCCAGCGCAGCATCCAGAAGTCGTTCAGGCGTTCCCACCACACGCGGTGCACGGCCGCAGCGAGCTCCGAGGGCGTGGCGCCGGCGCTGCGCCGGTACGCGCGCGCGTACGCCCTGATCTTCGGCAGGTCCAGGGTCCCGGCCGGCCGGACGAAGAAGATCGCGGCGGCGCGGACGGCCTCCTCGGCGCGCGGCTGCACGCCGAGCCGGTCCCAGTCGACGATCGCGGCCGGGGCGTGCCCCTTGTAGAGCACGTTGAAGGGGTGGAAGTCGCCGTGCACCCAGCCCACGGGGCCGCCGGGCGGGGGGCGCCGGCCGGCGTGCCGCTCCAGCAGGGTGCGGCGCTCCAGGAGCCGGTGCCGGGCCAGTTCGTCGAAGGCGTCGGCGGGGCGGTGGCGTCGGACGTGGGCGAGCAGGTCGTCGATCAGTGCGAGGGTGTCATCGGGATCGGCGCTCTCCACAGGGTGCGGGTGCGTGGCGGGGCGGGTGCGCCCCTTGGGCGGCATCACGCGCTCCAGACAGGCGTGCACGGCCCCCAGAAGCGCACCGAGGCGCGTGCACTGGGCGGTGGTGAGCTGGCCGCCGTGCCGGTGCCGGCCGTCGATCCAGGGGTGCAGGGCGTAGGCGTGGCCGCCGATCACGGCGACCGTGCGTCCGTCGCGGCCGGCCAGCGCGGGCGCCACCGGGACCCCCAGGTCGGCCAGGCGCTGGGTGGCGCGGTGCTGCCGGGCGATCGCCGCCGGGTCGGCGGTGTCGGGGTCGAAGTGGTGTTTGAGGAAGTAGCGGCCACGGGTGGTGCACAGTCGGTAGCCGCGGTTCAGCAGGCCCTGGTCGACGGGTTCGCAGGTGAGTGCGGAACCGGCGGCGTACTGGCGCAGCAGGACGCTCACAGGGGGCGCATGGGGTACAGGGGGTGGTACACAAGGGCGCGGCACGCGCCAGATGCTAGGGCAACGACCGAGGCCGTGAGCTGGGGGTTGTCACAGACAGTCTTCAGCGGTCACTTTCGGTCACATGAGGTCACCGTGTCGAGCGCTTCCGGGGTGCGGCCGCCGGCTCGCCTGCCCCGGCGCGGGGTCATCCATCAAGAGCAGTTCCGGCCACTCTTCAGCCCTTCCCGACGCGGGGGTGGCCGGGATACCGTGCCGGTGTTCCGGCCCCCTGCACGGCTGTGACCAGCGGCTGCCCCGAATGCCCGCGCCAGTACTTGGACGTCCAAGCGAAAATACTTGGAAATCCAATGAAACACGCAGGTCAGGAGGGGTTTCCCAGAATTGTGGAGCACTGGGTAACGTGGCTGTTGCAGGGCGCTCGCCGGGGCACCTGTCACGCCTGTTCCCGGCCGAGTGGCACCCACCCCGTGCCTCGGTGGTCGGTTTCAGGTGAGCCGCACTGGCCTACCGGCAACCCCGGGGGCCGGACCGACGGAGGAGCACACGTGACCGTGGAGAGCACTGCCGCGCGCACACCGCGACGCAGCGCCGGAAGCAAGGCCGGCGCCACCGGCGCCAAAAAGAGCACCGGCGCGAACGCGAAGAAGAGCGCCGGCCCCGAACTCGTGCAGTTGCTGACCCCCGAGGGGAAGCGCGTCAAGAACGCCGAGTACGACAAGTATGTCGCCGGCATCACTTCCGAAGAGCTCCGCGGGCTGTACCGCGACATGGTGCTCACCCGCCGCTTCGACGCCGAGGCCACCGCTCTGCAGCGCCAGGGCGAACTGGGACTGTGGGCCTCGCTGCTCGGCCAGGAGGCCGCACAGATCGGCTCGGGCCGGGCGCTGAACGACGACGACTACGTCTTCCCGACCTACCGCGAGCACGGCGTCGCCTGGTGCCGCGGGGTCGACCCCACCAACCTGCTCGGCATGTTCCGCGGCGTGAACAACGGCGGCTGGGACCCGAACAGCAACAACTTCCACCTGTACACGATCGTCATCGGCTCCCAGACGCTGCACGCCACCGGCTACGCCATGGGCGTCGCCAAGGACGGCGCGGACTCGGCCGTCATCGCCTACTTCGGCGACGGCGCCTCCAGCCAGGGCGACGTGGCGGAGTCCTTCACCTTCTCCGCGGTCTACAACGCCCCGGTCGTGTTCTTCTGCCAGAACAACCAGTGGGCGATCTCCGAGCCGACCGAGAAGCAGACCCGCGTGCCGCTCTACCAGCGCGCGCAGGGCTTCGGTTTCCCGGGCGTGCGCGTCGACGGCAACGACGTACTGGCCTGCCTCGCGGTCACCAAGTGGGGGCTGGAGCGCGCCCGCGCCGGCGAGGGCCCCACCCTGGTCGAGGCGTTCACGTACCGCATGGGCGCCCACACCACCTCCGACGACCCCACCCGCTACCGGGGCGACGAGGAGCGCCTGGCCTGGGAGGCGAAGGACCCGATCCTGCGCCTTCGCCGCTACCTGGAGGCCGCAAACCACGCGGACGAGGGATTCTTCGCGGAACTCGAGGCCGAGAGCGAGGCGTTGGGCAAACGAGTACGCGAGGCGGTCCGTGCCATGCCGGACCCGGACCACTTCGCCATCTTCGAGAACGTGTACGCGGACGGGCATGCGCTCGTCGACGAGGAGCGCGCCCAGTTCGCCGCCTACCAGGCGTCGTTCGCGGACGTAGAGGGGGTCTGAGCATGGCTGCGGAGAAGATGGCACTGGCCAAGGCGATCAACGAGTCGCTGCGCCGCGCCCTGGACGCCGACCCCAAGGTCCTGATCATGGGCGAGGACGTCGGCAAGCTGGGCGGCGTGTTCCGGGTGACGGACGGCCTGCAGAAGGACTTCGGCGAGAGCCGCGTCATCGACACCCCGCTCGCCGAGTCCGGCATCGTCGGCACGGCGATCGGCCTCGCCCTGCGCGGCTACCGCCCGGTGGTCGAGATCCAGTTCGACGGCTTCGTCTTCCCGGCGTACGACCAGATCGTCACCCAGCTGGCGAAGATGCACGCTCGCTCCCTGGGCAAGGTCAAGCTCCCGGTCGTGGTCCGTATCCCCTACGGCGGCGGCATCGGCGCGGTGGAGCACCACTCGGAGTCCCCCGAGGCGCTGTTCGCGCACGTCGCGGGCCTGAAGATCGTAAGCCCGTCCAACGCCTCGGACGCGTACTGGATGATGCAGCAGGCCATCCAGAGCGACGACCCGGTGATCTACTTCGAGCCCAAGCGGCGCTACTGGGACAAGGCCGAGGTCGACCCCGAGGCGATCCCCGCCCCGCTGCACAGGGCGCAGGTCGTCCGCGAGGGCACGGACTTGACTCTGGCCGCCTACGGTCCGATGGTGAAGCTCTGCCACGAGGTCGCCGCCGCGGCCGCCGAGGAGGGCAGGTCGCTGGAGGTCCTGGACCTGCGCTCGGTCTCCCCGATCGACTTCGACTCCATCCAGGCCTCGGTGGAGAAGACCCGCCGCCTGGTGGTGGTCCACGAGGCCCCGGTCTTCTTCGGTTCCGGTGCGGAGATCGCCGCCCGGATCACCGAGCGCTGCTTCTACCACCTGGAGGCCCCCGTCCTGCGGGTCGGCGGCTACCACGCGCCGTATCCGCCGGCGCGGCTGGAAGAGGCCTATCTGCCGGACCTGGATCGCGTGCTCGACGCCGTCGACCGCTCGCTGGCGTACTGAGGGAGAGGTTCGTGACGACGATGACCGAAGCGTCCGTGCGTGAGTTCAAGATGCCGGATGTCGGCGAGGGTCTGACCGAGGCCGAGATCCTCAAGTGGTACGTCCAGCCCGGTGACACGGTCACCGACGGCCAGGTGGTCTGCGAGGTCGAGACCGCCAAGGCGGCCGTCGAACTGCCGATCCCCTACGACGGCGTGGTGCGCGAACTGCACTTCCCCGAGGGCACCACCGTGGACGTGGGCACGCCCATCATCGCGGTGGAGGTGGCGGGCGCGGCCCCGGCCGAGGCCCCCGCACAGGCCCCGGCGGCCGAGCCGGCACAGGAGGAGGCGGAGCCGCAGGGCCGCCAGCCGGTCCTGGTGGGCTACGGCGTCTCGACGTCGGCCACCAAGCGCCGCCCGCGCAAGGGCCAGGAGGCCCCGGTGCCCCAGGCCGCGACGGCACTTCAGGCGGAGCTGAACGGCCACAGCGGGTCGGCCGTCGCCCCGGCCCCCGCCCCCGCCGTGACCCCGGCCCCCGCCCCCGTCGCCGGGAAGGACCGCCCGCTGGCGAAGCCGCCGGTGCGCAAGCTGGCGAAGGACCTGGGCGTGGACCTGACGACGGTGGTCCCGTCCGGCCCGGACGGCATCATCACCCGCGAGGACGTCCACGCGGCGGTGGCGGCCACGGTCGCCCCGCAGGCGCCGGAGCCGGTGACGGCACCCGCCCCGGTGACCCCCGCCCCCGCTCCCGCCGTGACCTACGACGGCACGCGGGAGACCCGCGTCCCGGTGAAGGGTGTCCGCAAGGCGACGGCGGCCGCGATGGTCGGCTCCGCGTTCACGGCGCCGCACGTCACGGAGTTCGTGACGGTCGACGTGACCCGCACGATGCGGCTGGTGGAGGAGCTCAAGCAGGACAAGGACATGCAGGGGCTGCGGGTCAACCCGCTCCTGCTGATCGCCAAGGCCCTGCTGGTCGCCATCAAGCGCAACCCGGAGGTCAACGCGTCCTGGGACGAGGCAAACCAGGAGATCGTGCTCAAGCACTACGTCAACCTGGGCATCGCCGCGGCCACCCCGCGCGGCCTGATCGTTCCCAACATCAAGGACGCCCACGCCAAGACGCTCCCGCAGCTCGCCGAGGCACTCGGTGAGCTGGTGTCGACGGCCCGCGAGGGCAAGACGTCCCCGGCGGCCATGCAGGGCGGCACGGTGACGATCACCAACGTCGGCGTCTTCGGCGTCGACACGGGTACGCCGATCCTCAACCCCGGCGAGTGCGCGATCCTCGCGGTCGGCGCGATCAAGCTCCAGCCGTGGGTCCACAAGGGCAAGGTCAAGCCCCGCCAGGTCACCACCCTGGCCCTGAGCTTCGACCACCGTCTGGTCGACGGCGAACTCGGCTCCAAGGTCCTGGCGGACGTGGCCGCCGTCCTGGAGCAGCCGAAGCGGTTGATCACCTGGGCCTGAGCCCGGAGGTCACCCGGCATCGGACGACGACGAGCCGTGCACCCCGCCCGGGGTGCACGGCTCGGTCGTGCCGGATGCCGGACGTCAGCCCAGGCGGGCGAAGCCGTAGTTGAGGATCTTCGTGGCGTCGGTGGCGCGCTGGTTGATCGAGGACGAGGCGAGGACCGTGCCGATGACGGTCTTGCTGCCCCGGGTCGCGGCGAAGACCAGGCAGTACTTGGCCTCCGGGCCCGAGCCGGTCTTCACGCCGATAGCGCCCTTGTAGCTGCCCAGCAGGGTGTTCGTGTTCGTCCACGTCGCCATCGTGCGGGTGCTGCCCGTCTTGGTGATGGTCTTGGCGGTGTACGACTTCGTCTTCACGATCGTGCGGAACGTGGAGCTCTTCATCGCACTGCTCGCGATCTTCGTCAGGTCGCGCGGCGTCGAGTAGTTGCTGCCCTTGCCGATGCCGTCGAAGGAGTCGAAGTGGGTGTTCGTCAGCTTCAGGCCCTTCGCGGCGGCGTTCATCTTGCCGATGAAGCTCTTCACGCGCGTGTCCCGAGTCGAGCCGGAACCGAACTTGTCGGCCAGCGCGTACGCGGCGTCGCAGCCGGACGGCAGCATCAGACCGTACAGCAGCTGACGGACGGTCACCTTGTCGCCCACGATCAGGTGCGCCTGGGAGGCGTTGTTCTTCACGACGTAGTCGCTGTACGCCTTCTGGATGGTGACCTTGGCGTCGAGGTTCAGGTTCGGCTGCGCGAGCACGACCTTCGCGGTCATGATCTTGGTGGTGGAGCCGGTGGACAGCCGTGTGTCCGCCTTCTTCGTGAACAGCGTCGAGCCGTTCGCGTTGTTCATCGCGTAGCCGCCCTTGGCGACGATCGACGGCGCGCTGACGGCCTGCGCGGGTGCCGCGGCGAGAGCTCCGGTGACGAGCACGGCGCCGGTGGTCAGGACGACGGCGGTGGCTCTGCGGAGGCGGCTGGCCTGAATGCCGGTTTTCAAGTGGAATACCCCGATTACGTTGAATGCCCCTAGGGCGCGGTCGAGTTGTGTTCCCAACAGAGTGGGGCCGCACTTGTGTGACTCCCGACCGGCGCGGATGGTTGTGCCGTTGGCGGGGTGAATTTCTCAGAGGCTCTCGAGGGCTCCCGGGCGGTCCGCATGGTGGACGAGGCGGATCATGCGTACGTCTTGTATCTATGCTGTGGGCATGACCCTCGCCGTGAAGCAGCCTCCCGCCGCCGACCGTGTGTACACCCACGTCAAGCAAGCCGTCCTGGAGCGCCGTTACGAAGGCGGAACGCTTCTGACCGAGGGTGAGCTGGCCGAGGCCGTCGGCGTCTCCCGCACCCCGGTGCGCGAGGCGCTGCTGCGGCTGGAGGCCGAGGGGCTGCTCAAGCTCTACCCGAAGAAGGGAGCGCTCGTCCTGCCGGTCTCCGCACAGGAGATCGCCGACGTCGTCGAGACCCGGCAGCTGGTCGAGGAGCACGCCGCGCGCAAGGCCGTACCCGCACCACCCGGACTCATCGAGCGCCTGGAGGAGCTGCTGGCGAAGCAGAAACAGCAGGCCGCCGACGGGGACTTCGCCGCCGCCGCCGTCACCGACCGCTGCTTCCACGCCGAGATCGTCCGCAGCGGCGGGAACGAGATCCTCTCCCGCCTCTACGACCAACTGCGCGACCGGCAGCTGCGCATGGGCGTCGCCGTCATGCACTCCCACCCCGACCGCATCGCCAAGACGCTTACCGAGCACGAGGAGATCCTGAACGCGCTGCGCTCCGGCGACGCGGAGGCGGCCGTCGGGCTCGTCCACCGGCACGTCAGCTGGTTCTCCCACCTGGCGCGGGGTGAGGTGCGATGAGTTCCGGACCCGGCTCCTCGTCCGATTCGCCGGCGGGTTCACGCGGCGGCGCCGCCCTGCCCGGTGACCCGCCCGGCGGGCGGCGCGCCGTCGCCGTCTGGAGCATCGGCGTCGCCGTCTACTTCGTCGCCGTCATCTTCCGTACCTCACTGGGCGTCGCCGGCCTCGACGCCGCCGAACGCTTCCATGTGAGCGCCTCCGCGCTGTCCACCTTCTCCATCCTCCAGCTGCTCGTCTACGCGGGCATGCAGATACCCGTCGGCCTGCTGGTCGACCGGCTCGGCACCAAGAAGGTGCTGGGCATGGGGGTGGTGCTCTTCACGGCGGGCCAGCTGGGGTTCGCCTTCTCGGCGTCGTACGGCACCGCGCTCGCCTCCCGCGCGCTGCTCGGCTGCGGCGACGCCATGACGTTCATCAGTGTGCTGCGGCTGGGCTCGCGGTGGTTCCCGGTCCGGCGCGGGCCGCTGGTCGCCCAGCTCGCCGGGCTGGTCGGCATGGCGGGCAACCTGGTCTCCACGCTGGTGCTGACCCGGCTGCTGCGCGGGTTCGGCTGGACCCCCGCCTTCGCGGGCAGCGCGCTGGCCGGTGTGCTGGTCCTCGTGCTGCTGGTCCTCTTCCTCAAGGACCACCCCGAGGGACACGAGCCCGAGCCGCTGCCGCACCAGGGAGCCGTGTACGTGCGCCGGCAGATCCTCGCCGCATGGCGGGAGCCCGGCACCCGGCTGGGCATGTGGGTGCACTTCACCACCCAGTTCCCGGCGATGGTGTTCCTGCTGCTGTGGGGGCTGCCGTTCCTGGTACAGGCCGAAGGGCTGGCACGGTCGACGGCCGGGGAACTGCTCACCCTCGTCGTGCTGTCGAACATGGGCGTCGGCCTCGTCTACGGCCAGATCGTCGCCCGGCATCACACGGCGCGGCTCCCGCTGGCGCTCGGCACGGTGGCGGCGACGGCGACCCTGTGGGCGGCCACGCTGGTGTACCCCGCCGAGCGGGCACCGATGTGGCTGCTGGTGGTGCTGTGCCTGGTGCTGGGCGCGTGCGGGCCGGCCTCGATGATCGGTTTCGACTTCGCGCGGCCGGCGAATCCGGCGGAGCGTCAGGGGACGGCGTCGGGGATCACCAATATGGGTGGTTTCGTGGCTTCGATGACGACGCTGTTCGCGATCGGGGTGCTGTTGGACGCGACGGGAGACGACTACCAGGTCGCCTTCTCCGCCGTGTTCGTGCTGCAGGCGGTGGGGGTGAGCCAGATTCTGCGGTTGCGGAAGCGGGCGGCTCGGCGGGAGCGGGAGCGGTTGGTGGCCAGCCGGGTGGAGGCGGTGCACGTCCCTGCGTGACGCTGCGCTGTGCTGCGGTGTGCGCGCTGCGGTGTGCTGAGGTGCGGTGTGCTGAGGTGCGGTGTGCTGCGGGTGGGTGGGTGCGCTTGCCCCGCTCGGGGGTGCCTCCCCCACGCTCGAATGCGCTCGCGCGGAGGCACCCCCACCGCCCACCCGTGCCGCCTGGGGGCACCTCCCAGGCGGCAAGCACGGGGGGAGGCACGACTGCCCGCAGCTGTGTCGGCGTGCGACTGCCCGCAGCCAGGTTCTACTGCGTCACCGTGAAGTTGCGCAGGATCGCCTCCGCCAGGCCTGCGTCACCCTCTGTTTTCACCTGGTCCGCCACCGCCTCCGGGGTCACCCTGCCGCAGGACAGGCGGACGTAGGTTTCCCAGTCGAGGGTGAGGGTCGCGGCCGGGCCCAGGGCGGGGGCGGTTTCGAGGGTGCCGCGGCCCTGGATGTCGACGCGGATCGTACGGAGGAACTCCACGGGACCGTGGACGTCGAAGACGATCGCCGAGCTGCGCGGGGCGTCCGCCTTCCGGGCGACCACGTCCGGGAGGGCGTCGAGGAGATAGTCCCGGGCGATGAGCGCGCCGGGCGAGTCCAGGTTGCCGGGGCGGCCGAGGGCTGTGCGCAGGTCCTGCTCGTGCACCCAGATGTCGAACGCCCGGTAGCGCATCGCCTCTTCGAGGGTGAGCTCGGTGCCGAGCGGGCCGCGCACCTTGGTGCCGGGGTCGCGGGACTCGTTGCGCAGCTGGCGGTTGCGGCGGATGATCGTGTACTCGAGCTCGGACGTCATCTCCGGTGCCGTGTGGTGGCGCCGGACGTCGACCTGTATCTCCATGTAGCGCTGGTGCTCGTTGGTGACGTGGAACAGGTCGCGCGGCAGGGAGTGGATGGGACGCGGATCGCCGAGCGCCTCGCAGTCCATGCCGATGACGTGCGAGACCAGGTCGCGGACCGACCAGCCCGGGCAGGGGGTCCGCCGGTTCCACTCGCCCTCCACGAGGGGCTGCACCAGCTCGGATATCGCCTCGACGGAGTGGGTCCAGGCGTCGGCGTAGGGCTGGAGGGTGGGATGCAGACTCACGGAACGGGACCCCTCGGCGGTCGGTACACGGGCAGGTTGTGTCTCCCCCAGCGCTTGACGCCTGGGAGGTGCCCCCAGGCGTCATTGCCGGTGGGAGGCGGCGGCGATCGTCGGGCGGCTTGCACCCCCCCCGGGACTCTCGCTCCGCTTCGAGCGGGGGGACCCCCAAGTTACGCTGCTGTGGGGTACCCCGGCAGTGCTTTCGTGTGACGATCGTAGGCCCGTGTGGACAACTCGAATGCCAGGACGGTGGTAGTGTGCGCGCCTCGTTGATCCAGATCGCCGTGGATGAGGGCGAATCGGTCGAATCGCGACGGGAACGGGCGGCCTCGCTGGTGAGGAGCCAGGCCGGTGCCGCCGACCTCGTCGTGCTGCCCGAGCTGTGGACCACCGGAGCCTTCGCCTTCGAGGAGTTCGGGCGCGAGGCCGAGCCGCTGGAAGGGCCGACGTACGAGGCGATGGCCAAGGCGGCGAGCGACGCGGGCCTATGGCTGCACGCCGGCTCGATCCCGGAACGGGACCCGGACGGCCCCCTCTACAACACCTCCCTCGTCTTCACCCCGACCGGCGACCTGGCCGCCGCCTACCGCAAGGTCCACCGCTTCGGCTTCGACAAGGGCGAGGCCGTGCTGATGGGCGCCGGGCGGGACCTGGTGACGGTCCGTCTGCCGGACACCACCCTGGGCCTGGCGACCTGTTACGACCTCCGTTTCCCCGAGCTCTTCCGCTCACTGGTCGACGCCGGGGCCGAGACCCTGGTGGTCCCGGCGGGCTGGCCCGAGCGCCGGCGCGCGCACTGGACGCTGCTGGCCCGGGCGCGGGCGGTGGAGGACCAGGCGTTCGTGCTCGCCTGTGGAACGGCCGGGACGCACGCCGGGGTTCCCCAGGCCGGTCACTCGATCGTGGTCGACCCCTGGGGCGAGGTCCTGGCCGAGGCCGGCCACGGCGAGGAGATCCTCACGGTCGAGTTCGACCCGGCGAAGGTCGCGACGACCCGGGAGCAGTTCCCGGCGCTGAAGGACCGGGTGCTGGGCCTGGAGCCGCCGCGCCGCTGAGCGGGCCCGTTCGTCGGGGCGGCTACTCGGCGGCCCCGGCGTGCCGCTCCTCCCGCTCCTTCTCCGCCAGGTGGATCACGCACACCGCCACCGCGATCAGCAGCGCCGGGTCGGCGTCCTCCCGTACGACGTCGATGCCGTAGGTGTCCACGACGCTCAGCCGGCGCCGGGAGATCACCGCCAGCAGCTCCCCGTCGTACTCGACGGCGAACTCCCGGTCGAGGATCTTGCCGCTGACGTCGAGCTCGGTGCCGTCCACGAGGGACACCCGGTAGTGGTTGCGCAGCAGCGACAGCCGCTTGCGCCGGATCTTCGCCAGGGCCTCCCCGCCCCGCTCGATCACCATGGTCTCCCGCAGGGAGAACATCTTCTGGTGGATGTCGATCAGGACCCGGCCCCGGGTGTCCTTCAGCTCGAAGGTGTCGCGCAGCCGCATGGCCTTGCCGTCGACGAGGAAGACCTTGGTGCCGTGGTCGTCCTCGATCCAGTAGTCGTCACCGATGCCGAGGATCCGGTCGCGTACGAGGAATCTCATGCCCTCACCGCTTCCCCGGCGACCGACCGGAAACCCCGCCGATAGCCCGACGGGCTGAGCGGGGCAGGCGCCGGTCCGGTTGTCGGTGGCGAGTGGCACCCTTGATCCATGAGCGAATCGTCCCCGGTCCCGACCCCCCGACACGCCCGCGTCCGTGCCCCCGAGCTGACCGGCAGGGGCGGCTGGCTGAACACGGGAGGCAAGCAGTACACCCTTGCCGACCTGCGTGGACGCATTGTCGTGCTGGACTTCTGGACCTTCTGCTGCATCAACTGCCTGCACGTCCTGGACGAGCTCAGAGAGCTCGAGGAGAAGCACCGGGACACGGTGGTGCTCATCGGTGTGCACTCGCCGAAGTTCGTGCACGAGGCGGAGCACCAGGCGGTCGTCGACGCCGTGGAGCGGTACGGGGTGGAGCACCCGGTGCTCGACGACCCCGAACTCGCCACCTGGAAGCAGTACGCGGTGCGCGCCTGGCCGACGCTGGTGGTGATCGACCCGGAGGGCTACGTGGTCGCGCAGCACGCCGGCGAGGGTCATGCGCACGCCATCGAGCGGCTGGTGGAGGAGCTGGAGACCGAGCACGCGGCCAAGGGCACCCTGCGGCGCGGGGACGGCCCGTACGTGCCGCCGGAGCCGGAGCCCTCCACCCTGCGCTTCCCGGGCAAGGCGCTGCTGCTGCCGTCGGGCAGCCTCCTGGTCAGCGACACCACCCGGCACCAGCTGGTGGAGCTGGAGGCGGACGGGGAGACGGTCGTACGCCGGATCGGCCAGGGGAGCCGGGGGCTGACCGACGGTCCCGCGGACCGGGTCCGCTTCCAGGAGCCGCAGGGTCTCGCGCTGCTGCCGGACGGCACCGTCGTCGTCGCCGACACGGTCAACCACGCCCTGCGCCGCTTCGACCCGGAGACGGGGCTGACCACGACTCTCGCCGGCACCGGACACCAGTGGATGCGGGGCGAGGCCACCTCCGGTCCCGGCCGGGAGGTGAAGCTGTCCTCGCCGTGGGACGTCGCCTGGTGGAACGGCAAGGTGTGGATCGCCATGGCGGGCGTGCACCAGCTGTGGGCGTACGACCCGGCCGAGGACACCGTCTCGGTCACCGCCGGGACCACCAACGAGGGGCTCGTCGACGGCCCGGGCACCGAGGCCTGGTTCGCGCAGCCCTCCGGGCTCGCGGCCACGTCCGAGCGGCTCTGGCTCGCCGACTCCGAGACCTCCGCCCTGCGCTGGGTCGACCTCGACGGTGACGTCCACACCGCCGTCGGCACCGGGCTGTTCGACTTCGGCCACCGGGACGGCGCCGCCGGCCAGGCGCTGTTCCAGCACCCGCTGGGGGTGACCGCGCTCCCGGACGGTTCGGTCGCCGTCAGCGACACCTACAACCACGCCCTGCGCCGCTACGACCCGGCGACCGGCGTGGTCAGCACGCTCGCCACCGATCTGCGCGAGCCCAGCGACGCCGTGCTCGTCGGCGATGACATCGTGGTGGTGGAGTCGGCCCGGCACCGGCTGACCCGGCTGCGTCTGCCGGAGGAGGCCGTACGGGTCGAGGCCGTCGCCCACCGCACCCGGCGCGCGGCCACGGAGGTCGCCCCCGGGCGACTGCGGCTGGACGTGATCTTCCAGGCCCCGGCGGGCCAGAAGCTGGACACCCGCTACGGCCCGTCCACCCGTCTGCTGGTGTCCTCCACCCCGCCGGAGCTGCTGCTGGAAGGAGAGGGCGCGGACACGGACCTGTCCCGCACCCTGGAGCTGAACCCGGAGGTCCGGGACGGCGTGCTGCACGTCTCCGCGATGGCGGCGAGCTGCGACGACCCGGCTGGGGGCACCTCCCAGTCGAAGACTGGGGGAGAGTACCCGGCCTGCCATGTCCACCAGCAGGACTGGGGCGTCCCGGTCCGCCTCACCGAGGGCGGCGCGGACCGGCTGCCGCTGGTGCTGGCGGGCATGGACGCCTGATCCGGCACGCGGTCACATGCCGTACCCGCCGTCGATGTAGCCGTCGCGGTGGTGGTGCCGTTCCTCCTCGACCACGGTGGTGGATGGCGGCACCATGACCCGGCGGCGCCGGTAGATGCTGCTGAACGTCGTGACGCCGATCAGGCCCACGATCATCAGGATGACGCCGACCACATGCAGGTTGACCCCCTGCATGTGCCAGTCGGTCGCGAACGTGAGGATGGCTCCCACGGCGATGAGGATGATGCACCCGCCGAGGCCCATGAGTGTCGCCTCCTGTCCGGTCGTTGGATCGGTACCGGGTACCCGGCCCGGCAGGAGGCATGCGCCGCAGCGGAGTTGACTACCCCTCCAGGAACGCCACCAGCGCGTTGGCCAGCAGGAACGGGTCGTCGGCGGCGCACAGTTCCCGGGCGCTGTGCATGGACAGGATGGCCACGCCGATGTCGACCGTGCGGATGCCGTGCCGGGCCGCGGTGATCGGGCCGATGGTCGTGCCGCACGGCATGGAGTTGTTGGAGACGAACGACTGGAAGGGGACGCCGGCCTTCTCGCAGGCCGCGGTGAACACCGCCCGGCCCGAACCGTCCGTGGCGTAGCGGTTGTTGACGTTCACCTTGAGGATGGGGCCGCCGCCCGCGCGCGGGTGGTGCGTCGGGTCGTGCCGCTCGGCGTAGTTGGGGTGCACGGCGTGGCCCGTGTCGGAGGAGAGGCAGACCGTGCCGGCGAAGGCGCGCGCCCGGTCCTCGTACGACCCTCCGCGCGCGAACACCGAGCGCTCCAGCACGCCGCCGAGCAGCGGGCCGTCCGCTCCCGTGTCGGACTGGGAGCCGTTCTCCTCGTGGTCGAAGGCGGCCAGCACGGGGATGTACGGCAGTTCGCCCGCGCCCGGCCCGGTCGCCACGGCCGCCAGGGCCGCCGTACCGGCGTGCACCGAGAGCAGGTTGTCCATGCGGGGGCCGGCCACGAGTTCCTGGTCGCGGCCCAGATAGGCGGGCGGCTCCACGGAGTGCACCATCAGGTCCCAGCCGGCGACCCCGCCCGCCGGCAGGCCGGTCTCGTGCTCCAGGAAGGCGATCAGGTCGCCGTCGCGGACGTCGTCGCCGAGGCCCCACACCGGCTGCAGGTGCCGCTGCTTGTCGAGCTTGAGGCCCTCGGTGGAGACCGAGCGGTCCAGGTGGATGGCCAGCTGGGGGACGCGCAGCAGCGGGCGGTCGATGTTCACCAGGCGGCTGGAGCCGTCCCGGAGGGTGAGCCGGCCGGCCAGGCCCAGGTCGCGGTCGAGCCAGGAGTTCATCAGCGGGCCGCCGTAGATCTCCACGGCGACCTGGCGCCAGCCGTGCGCTCCGGTGTCGGGCAGCGGCTTGACGCGCAGGTTGGGCGAGTCGGTGTGGGCGCCGACGATGCGGAAGGGGGTGTGCGGCGCCGCGCCCTCGGGGACGTACCACGCGATGATCGCCCCTCCGCGCAGCACGTACTTACCGCCGCAGGTGCCGTCCCACGCGTCGGTCTCCGCGACCTGGCGGAAGCCGGCCTTCTCCAGCCGCTCGGCCGCGTTGGCGACGGCGTGGTACGGCGACGGGCTCGCCGCGAGGAAGGACATCAGGTCGTCGGTGTGGCCGCGGTCGAAGCGCTGGCTTGTACTCATGGGTTCACCTTAACGACGGTCGAGGGTCCGCTCCCGGTGCGGGAGCGGACCCTCGTGAGAACGATGCGGAGGTGCGGGCTAGAACGCGGCCTCGTCCAGTTCCATCAGGTCGAGGTCGACGTTCTCCGACAGCTTGCGGGCCAGGGTGACGCCGGGCAGGACGTTGGCCGCGAAGAACTTCGCCGCCGCGATCTTGCCGGTGTAGAACGCCCGGTCCTTGGCGGAGGCCGTCCCGAGCTTCTCGGCGGCGATCGCCGCACCCTTGAGCAGCAGGTAGCCGACGACCACGTCACCGGAGGCCAGCAGCAGGCGGGTCGTGTTGAGCCCGACCTTGTAGATGTTCTTGACGTTCTGCTCGGTGGCCGCGAGGTCGGTCAGCATCACGCCGACGACCGCCTCCAGCTCGACGGCGGCCTTGGCGAGGTGCTCGCGGGCGGCGGCCAGCTCCTCGCCGCCCTCGCCCAGCGCCAGGAACTTCTTGATGTCCTCGGCGAGGGAGTTCAGGGCCGCGCCCTGGTTGCGGACGATCTTGCGGAAGAAGTAGTCCTGGCCCTGGATGGCGGTGGTGCCCTCGTACAGGGTGTCGATCTTGGCGTCGCGGATGTACTGCTCGATCGGGTACTCCTGCAGGAAGCCGGAGCCGCCGAAGGTCTGCAGGGACTGGGCGAGCTGCTCGTAGCCCTTCTCGGAGCCGTAGCCCTTGACGATGGGCAGGAGCAGGTCGTTCAGCGCGTGCTCCGCCGACGCGTCCTCGCCGCCCGCCTCCTTCACCGCGATCGCGTCCTGGACGGAGGCCGTGTGGAGGACGAGGGCGCGCATGCCCTCGGCGTACGCCTTCTGCGTCATCAGCGAGCGGCGCACGTCGGGATGGTGGGTGATGGTGACCTTGGGCGCGGACTTGTCCATGAAGTTCGCCAGGTCCGGGCCCTGGACGCGCTCCTTGGCGTACTCCAGCGCGTTGAGGTAGCCCGTGGACAGCGTGGAGATCGCCTTCGTGCCGACCATCATGCGGGCGAACTCGATGATGCGGAACATCTGGCGGATGCCGTCGTGCTTGTCGCCGATCAGCCAGCCCTTGGCCGGGTGGCGGTCGCCGAAGGTCATCTCGCAGGTGTTGGACGCCTTCAGGCCCATCTTGTGCTCGACGTTGGTGGCGTAGACGCCGTTGCGCTCGCCCAGCTCACCGGTCTCCCAGTCGAACAGGTACTTCGGCACGAGGAAGAGGGACAGGCCCTTGGTGCCGGGGCCGGCGCCCTCGGGGCGGGCGAGGACGTAGTGGAGGATGTTCTCCTCCATGTCGTGCTCACCGGAGGTGATGAAGCGCTTCACGCCCTCGATGTGCCAGGAGCCGTCCTCCTGCTGGACCGCCTTGGTGCGGCCGGCGCCCACGTCGGAGCCCGCGTCGGGCTCGGTGAGCACCATGGTGGAGCCCCAGGTCTTCTCGACCGCGATCTTCGCGAGCTTCTTCTGCTCCTCGGTGCCCTCCTCGAAGAGGATGCGGGCGAAGGCCGGGCCGGAGGAGTACATCCAGATCGCCGGGTTCGAGCCGAGGATCAGCTCCGCGTACGCCCAGATCAGGGACGGGGGAGCCGTGGTGCCGCCGATCTCCTCGGGCAGGCCGAGGCGCCAGTACTCGGAGTCCATGAAGGACCGGTAGCTCTTCTTGAAGGTCTCCGGTATCGGCGCGGTGTTGGTCTCGGGGTCGAAGACCGGCGGGTTGCGGTCGGCGTCGGCGAAGGACTCCGCCAGCTCGTTCTCCGCGAGGCGGGTCAGCTCCTCCAGGATGCTCCTGGCGGTGTCGGTGTCCATCTCCTCGAACGGTCCGGTGCCGTACAGCTTGTCGCGTCCGAGGACTTCGAAGAGGTTGAACTCGATGTCGCGGAGGTTGGACTTGTAGTGCCCCATGGCCACGGCTCCCGTTGTGGACTCGGCGAGGCACTGACTCCTCGCGTCTGGTTGACCTACCAACTAGTAGCTCCGATGATGCTACCCGTCGGTAATAAGAAGCAACCCCTGACGGTGTGGTCTGTGACGCGTCTGCGGTGAGCCCGGTTCCGGCCACCGGCTCCGGCCCTCGCCGGCGCATCGTAGGTCCGGCGGCCGGCTCGTCGGTACGCTTGCCGCATGTACGGATACGGCCAGCCGATGGACGGTGCAGCGCAGCAGCAGTACGCGCCGCCGCAGGAGCAGATGCCGGGCGGCATGGCGGGGGGCTACGGGCAGCAGCAGCCGCTGTACCCCGAGCCGTCGCCGCCCTCGCTCGCGGACGCGGTCCGTGCGTTCACCACCGGGCAGATGTCCGCGGAGGACTTCCAGCAGATCTTCGCCACGTCCAAGGTGTACTGCCCGCGCGGCGACACCCCTGGCTTCCTGGCGCTGCACAACACCCAGCAGCCGGTGATCCCGATGTTCACCTCGCTGAAGGAGCTGCGCCGGTACGCCGGCAAGGAGTCCAAGTACTTCGTGATCACCGGTGCCGAGGTGATCGACCTGCTGCCGACCGGGTACGGCTTCGTCCTGGACATGGAGGGCGAGCACCGCATGGTGTTCGACGCCAAGGCCGTGGAGCAGATGGTCGACTTCGCGATGCGCAGGATGTACGGCTGAGCACCTCCCTCCGGTGAGGGACTCGTCCAGGGCCCTCCCGTGAACTCCTGCTGGACCTCCCCTGCCGCGCCGCCGGATACCCGTGGCGGCGATCGAGCGGGTGGCCGTCACGGGCGCCGCCCGCTGCGCGCCGACCGTCGTCCTGCGCGAGGAGCGGCTGAAGCGGTGGCCGCTGCCTCCGGGGCCCCATCGCAGACCGCGATGGCGGGCCGCGGCACCACCGGCCCCTCCCTCGGCGGTCTCCTTCTCGCCGTGGTCGTCGGGGGCGTGCTGCCGGTCGTCGGCGGGGTGCTCGTGGCGCCCGCGGTGGCGGCACCGACTCCGTGACGGGCGTCTCGGCGAGGAGTCGAGGATCCGGGAATGTCCCGCGAGCTTGCGCCGTTGTGGGTGGCAGAAAGTTGAACACTCAACTAGAGTGGCCGCACAAGGAGGTACCGACATGCCTGCAGTGACCGTCGAGAACCCGCTGGCTCTGCCCCGTGTGGCCGCGCCGGCCGACGCCGTGGCACGGCCCGTGCTCACCGTCACGACCGCGCCGAGCGGTTTCGAGGGCGAAGGCTTCCCGGTGCGCCGGGCGTTCGCCGGGATTAACTACCGCCATCTCGACCCGTTCATCATGATGGACCAGATGGGCGAGGTGGAATACGCGCCGGGCGAGCCCAAGGGCACTCCCTGGCACCCCCACCGCGGCTTCGAGACCGTCACCTACATCATCGACGGGATCTTCGACCACCAGGACTCCACCGGTGGCGGCGGCACCATCACCAACGGCGACACCCAGTGGATGACGGCGGGCAGCGGCCTGCTGCACATCGAGGCGCCGCCGGAGTCCCTCGTCATGTCCGGCGGTCTCTTCCACGGCCTGCAGCTGTGGGTGAACCTCCCGGCCAAGGACAAGATGATGGCCCCGCGCTACCAGGACATCCGCGGCGGCAGCGTCCAGCTGCTGAGCACGCCCGACGGCGGCGCGCTGCTGCGCGTGATCGCCGGTGAGCTGGACGGGCACGCCGGTCCCGGCATCACGCACACGCCGATCACGATGATCCACGCGACGGTGGCGCCGGGCGCGGAGGTCACGCTGCCGTGGCGGGAGGACTTCAACGGGCTGGCGTACGTGCTCGCCGGGCGCGGCTCGGTGGGCGCCGAGCGGCGTCCGATCCACCTCGGCCAGACCGCCGTCTTCGGCGCCGGCTCCTCGCTGACCGTCCGTGCGGACGAGAAGCAGGACTCCCACACGCCGGACCTGGAGGTCGTCCTCCTGGGCGGGCAGCCCATCCGTGAGCCCATGGCGCACTACGGGCCGTTCGTCATGAACACCAAGGAAGAGCTGATGCAGGCGTTCGAGGACTTCCAGAAGGGCCGCCTCGGCACGATCCCGGCAGTCCACGGCATGACGGAGACGGGTCCGCAGAGCTGACGCCATGACGGAGACGGCTCCCCGGGGGCCGAGGCCCGGCCCCCGGGCCGGCCGCGGCTGACCGCGACCGGCCCCGGCCGGTCCCGACTGACCGGGACCGGCCGGGGCCGAGCGGGGCTGACCCTTCGTCACCCCACTCACCCGGGCGGGCCGTCCGTGCAGGACAGTTCGGGCGGTGCGTGATCCGCTGGTGGGGTGCGCCTGCTGCCCGAGCCCGTCCGACGTCTCGCCGCCTGGTGTGCCGTCGTGCTGCTGGTCTCCGGGGTGGTGTGGATCGCGGTTCGGCTGTGCGTGACGTTCCGTACGGCCGTGACGCCCGTGCTGCTGGCGCTGCTGGGATCCGCGCTGCTGCGGCCCCTGTTCCGGCGGCTGGTGCGGGCGAAAGTCAACCGGTCGCTGGCGGCCGGGATCACCTGCGCCGCCGTCCTGCTCGTCGTCGGCGGCGTCGGATACGTGGTGGCCCTCGCGCTGATCGACAGCGGGCAGCAGATCGCCTCCTCGCTGGAGAACGCCGCGAAGTCGCTGACCGACCGCTTCGGGGTGGCCGGGACCTCCCTGAAGGACCTCGCCTCCCATGGCCGGGAGCTGCTGTCGAAGTTCGGCGGGACGGCGGTCTCCAATGTGATCAGCGGGGTCAGCGTGGTCGCCGAGTACATCGCCATGGCCGTGCTGGCCCTGCTGCTGGTGTTCTTCTTCCTGCGCGACGCCGACCGTGCCCTGCGCTCCCTGCGCACGCTCGCCCCGGGCGACACCGCCGACGTGACGGAGGCCATGGCACGGCGGGCCTTCGCGGCCGTCGAGGGCTTCATGCGCGGCACCACGCTCATCGCGTTCATCGACGCCGTCTGCATCACCGTCGGCCTGCTCGTGCTGGACGTGCCGGGGGCCTTCGGACTGGGCGCGCTGGTCTTCGTCGGCGCCTACATCCCCTACCTGGGCGCGTTCATCTCGGGCGCGGTGTCCGTGCTGGTCGCGTTCGCCGACCGGGGGTTCGTCGTCGCGCTCTGGGTGCTCGGGGTCGTGCTCGCGGTGCAGGTGCTGGAGGGGCATGTGCTCCAGCCGATGATCCAGAGCCGGACCGTGCAGCTGCATCCGGCGGCGGTGCTGCTGGCCATCACGGCGGGGGCGTCGGTCGCCGGGATCGTCGGGATGCTGCTGGCGGTGCCGCTGACGGCGGCGGCGTTCGGGATCGCCCACGAACTGCGCGAGCGCTACACCTAGGGACGCGAGCGCCGGACCTGTGCACGTGCCGTCATGTGAGGACGTACGGTCACAGCTTGTCGCGCGGGGGCTCGTACAGCTCGAACCAGATGCTCTTGCCCACCCCCCGCGGCTCGACGCCCCACGCGTCCGCCAGCAGCTCGATCAGCAGCAGCCCGCGCCCGGAGGAGGCCAGCTCGCCGGGCCGGCGCTTGTGCGGCAGCTCCTCGCCGGCGTCGGTGACCTCCACCCGCATCCGCCGCTCGCGCTTCTCGCCGCTCACCTCGGCGAGCAGCAGCGCGTCGGTGTCGGTGTGCACGAGGACGTTGGTCAGCATCTCGGACAGCAGCAGCACCGCGGAGTCCACCTGCTCGGAGGACGACCAGTCGTGCAGCAGTTCCCGCAGCTGCTGCCGGGCCACCGAGATCCGCTCGGGCTCGGCCTGCGCGACCGTGAGGAGGGTGCGCCGGATCTCGGGCCGTACGGCCACCGCGCCACCGGGGGCTTCGGGGTGCCGGTTCAGCAGCAGTACGGCTATGTCGTCCTCGCGACGGTCGGCGAGCGGGCCGGTGGTGTAGTGCGAGGAGGGCCCGTGCACGCCCTGGACGAGCGCGTCGGCCAGCTCCTCGGTGTCGCCCTCGTGCTGCTCCAGGATCGTACGGACGCGCTGCCAGCCGGTGTCCAGGTCGTGGCCGCCGGTCTCGATCAGCCCGTCCGTGCAGATCATCATCGTCTCGCCGGGTTCCAGGGTGAACCGGGTCGTCGGGTAGTCGGCGTCCGGGTCGACGCCGAGGGGCAGGCCGCCCGCCGTCGGCCGCATCAGGACCGTGCCGTCCGCCATACGGATCACCGGGTCCGGGTGCCCGGCGCGGGCCACCTCCAGGACTCCGGTGCGGGGGTCGACCTCGGCGTACAGGCAGGTCGCGAAGCGCAGGTCGGTGAAGTCGCCTTCCTCGGTGCCGCCCACGATGCCGTGCAGGAACCGGGAGGCGCGGGAGAGGACCGCGTCCGGGCGGTGGCCCTCGGAGGCGTAGGCGCGCAGGGCGATGCGCAGCTGGCCCATCAGGCCGGCGGCGCGCACGTCATGGCCCTGGACGTCGCCCATGACCAGGGCGAACCGTCCCGCCCCGCCCTTGGTGCGGCTGAGGGCGGGCCCGCCGGGCAGCGGGATCATGTCGTACCAGTCGCCGCCGACCTGGAGGCCGCCGCCGGTGGGGACGTACCGGGCCGCCAGGTCCATGCCGGGGACCTCGGGGCCCAGCGTGGGCATCATCGAGCGCTGCAGCCCCTCGCTGAGCTCCCGCTCGGTCTCCGCGGTCCCGGCCCGCGAGAGCGCCTGGGCGAGCATCCGGGCCACCGTCGTCAGCACCGAGCGCTCGTCGGGCGTGAACGCGACCCGGTGGGTGAAGGCGGCCATCCAGGCGCCCATGGTGCGGCCCGACGCGGTCAGCGGCAGGAACGCCCAGGAGCGGCGGTTGAAGCGCTGGGCGAGCGGCCAGGTGAGCGGGTAGCGGGCCCGGTACTCCTCCGGGGAGGAGAGGTAGACGGCCCGGCCGGTGCGCACCACTTCGGCGGCCGGGTAGTCCGTCTCCAGCGCCATGTGCACGAAGGGGCCCTCGTCGCCGGGCCGCTGCCCGTGGTGGCCGATGATCGTCAGCCGGTCGCCCTCCACCCCGAACACGGCGAGACCGTCCGGTGAGAAACCGGGCATCGACAGTCCGGCCGCCACCCGCAGCACCTCCGCCGTGGACCGTGCCTCGGCCAGCGCGCGTCCGGCGTCCAGCAGGAACGCCTCCCGGGAGCGCCGCCAGTCGCCGGTGACCGTGCTGCCCCCGGCCGGGGATCCCGGTGTCGGCTCGGTGACCTCCTGGAGGGTGCCGATCAGTTCGTAGGCCTTCTTGCGCCGGTCGTACTTCGGCCGGGAGCGGCTGCGGACGACCCGGATGATGCGGCCCCGCTCGTCCATGACCCGGACGCGCACCTCGGCGAGGGTGCCCTCGGCGACGGCCAGCTGCACCACGCCGGTGATCTCGTTCCAGTCGACGGGGTGCAGACGGGCGCGCACCTGGGCCTCGGTGAGGGTGACCTCCTCGGCGGGCAGCCCGAGCAGCCGTGCCGCCTCGGCGTCGGCCGTGACCAGCCCGGTGGAGGTGTCCCAGTGCCACACTCCGGTCGCCAGGGAGGCGAGAACGTCCCCCACGGCGGGCAGGGGGGGCTCACCAGTGCGCATTGCCCCACTGTAAGAACAGGCTCTCGAACACTGCCACCGAAGGCGTACGGGCACGCGTCCCGGGAACCGTCGCGGTCGCCTCGCGCGAATGCCGCCCACGCCCCGCGTGAATGGGGGAGAGCCGAGCGTGGGGCGGCCGGTACCCTTGGTAGGTCCGGGCCGGTCCGTGTCCGCGCCCCGGTGATCCCCGATCCGCGAAGACTGGATGAACGACGATGCATCGGTACAGGTCCCACACCTGCGGCGAGCTCCGCGCCTCTGACGTCGGCACCGGCGTCCGGCTGAGTGGCTGGCTGCACAATCGGCGCGACCTGGGCGGCATCCTCTTCATCGATCTGCGCGACCACTACGGCATCACGCAGCTGGTCGCCCGTCCCGGCACGCCCGCCTACGAGGCGCTGGACAAGCTCTCCAAGGAGACCGTGGTCCGGATCGACGGCTCGGTTGTTTCACGTGGAACCGAGAACGTGAACCCCGACCTGCCCACCGGGGAGATCGAGATCGAGGTCGGCGAGGTGGAGGTGCTCGGCGCCGCGGCCCCGCTGCCCTTCACGATCAACACCGAGGACGGGGTCAACGAGGAGCGGCGCCTGGAGTACCGCTTCCTGGACCTGCGCCGCGAGCGCATGCACCGCAACATCATGCTGCGTACGGCCGTGATCTCGGCCATGCGCCAGAAGATGGCCGCGATGGGCTTCAACGAGATGGCGACGCCGATCCTGTCCGCCACCTCCCCCGAGGGCGCCCGCGACTACGTGGTCCCCTCCCGTGTGCACCCGGGCAAGTTCTACGCGCTCCCCCAGGCACCGCAGCAGTTCAAGCAGCTGCTGATGATCTCCGGCTTCGACCGCTACTTCCAGATCGCGCCCTGCTTCCGCGACGAGGACGCCCGCGCGGACCGCTCGCCGGGCGAGTTCTACCAGCTCGACATCGAGATGTCCTTCGTCGAGCAGGAGGACATCTTCCAGCCGGTCGAGAAGCTGATGACCGAGCTGTTCGAGGAGTTCGGCAACGGCCGGCACGTCACCTCGCCCTTCCCCCGGATCCCGTTCCGCGAGGCGATGCTGAAGTACGGCTCCGACAAGCCGGACCTGCGCGCCAAGCTGGAGCTCGTCGACATCACGGACGTCTTCGAGGGCTCGGAGTTCAAGGCGTTCGCGGGCAAGCACGTGCGCGCGCTGGCGGTGCCGGCGGTCCAGGACCAGCCGCGGAAGTTCTTCGACCAGCTGGGGGACTACGCGGTCGCGCAGGGCGCGAAGGGCCTGGCGTGGGTCCGTGTCGGCGAGGACGGCTCGCTGACCGGCCCGATCGCGAAGTTCCTCACGGAGGAGAACGTCGCGGAGCTGACCAAGCGCCTGTCCCTGTCGGCCGGTCACGCCGTCTTCTTCGGCGCGGGCGAGTTCGACGAGGTATCGAAGATCATGGGCGCGGTGCGGGTGGAGGCCGCACGCCGGGCCGGCCACTTCGAGGAGGACGTGTTCCGCTTCTGCTGGATCGTCGACTTCCCGATGTACGAGAAGGACGAGGAGACCGGCGGGATCGACTTCTCCCACAACCCCTTCTCGATGCCGCAGGGCGGCCTGGAGGCGCTTGAGACCCAGGACCCGCTGGACATCCTGGGCTGGCAGTACGACATCGTCTGCAACGGTGTCGAGCTGTCCTCCGGCGCGATCCGGAACCACGAGCCGGAGATCATGCTCAAGGCCTTCGAGATCGCGGGCTACGGCCGTGAGACCGTCGAGGAGAAGTTCGCCGGCATGCTGCGGGCGTTCCGCTTCGGCGCCCCGCCGCACGGCGGCATCGCCCCGGGCGTCGACCGCATCGTCATGCTCCTGGCCGACGAGCCCAACATCCGCGAGACCATCGCCTTCCCGCTCAACGGCAACGCCCAGGACCTGATGATGGGCGCCCCGACGGAGCTGGACGAGTCCCGCCTGAAGGAACTGCACCTGTCGGTGCGCAAGCCGCAGCCGAAGTAGGCGGCACACGGATCGCGAAGGCGCCCAGGACCTGGTCGGTCCCGGGCGCCTTCTTCCGCGCGGGTCATGTTCGGGGGTGCGGGAGTTCATGGCGCGGCCGGAGCAGGGGCCCGGGCAGCAGTCGCCGAGGCGGCTGAGCTCAGAACCCGAGGTAGGTGATCTGCACCACGTAGACCCGCTCGCTGCGTACGACGACCTGGTACGTGAACATGCCACCAGGCACGATGATGTCGCCGCCCCTCGGATCGGGGCTCTGGTGGGCCCGGCCGTGGAGGTGGAACGCTTCGGCGGCTCTGACCAGTTCGTCCGCCCTCCGCTCCACCTGCGTGAGGAAGGCGGACGGTGCCGTGCGGGCGGCTTCCTCGGCGCCGAAGGCGTACTCCCACTTCCAGCTCAACGGCGTACTGCCTTCATGGCTTCGTCCAGTACGGCGGTCAGCTCCCGAAGAGCTTCTTCGGCGAGGGCGGGATCCTCGTCCTCCAGGCCGCTCTCCGCGCGCTCGAAGCGAGCGGAGAGGTCGGGGCGGCGGGCGATCTCGATGTCCCGGGCCCAGCGGAGAACCCAGCTCTGCACAGGGCTCACGGACTGCCACTCGATCGCCTTGGCGAACGCCTCGTCTTTCGTGGCCTGCATTTCCGCGAGGCGGCCCGGGGCCACGACGGCGAGAGCCTGGCGCAGGGCGTCGGGTGTGTGCTCGGGGCGGGGGATCAGCTCGTGTCCGTGGTCGGGCAGTGTGCTCATGGTGTCCTCCAGGATTGCCCCAGCCAGGGTATCCGGCGGGGCCTTCATCAGGAGGGGGCGCCATACGTCGTGGGCGTGTGCCACCGCTGCTCGTCCCTTCTTGCTTCGTAGCGAGGCAGGCCCTCGCTGGAGATCGTCCAGTCGGCGATGGTGACGTTCTCGCCGTAGACGAAGTCCTTGCGGGTGGCGTAGCGGGGGACGTCGGGGCTGGGGTGGATGTCCGCGAAGACGGCGCCGGTGCCCGTGCGGGGGCCGAAGATCGTGTAGACCGGGACGCCGATCAGGGGGTAGTCACGCAGCTTGGTGACCCAGTCGTTGTCCGGGTTGGACGTAGCAGGCCAGCCCGATGGCGAGCAGGGACAGCTCCGGGTGCTGGGCCGGGTCGTTGCCGATCACTGTGAAGTTCTCGGTGTGGCGGACGTGGGCGTGGACGACGCCGGCGGTGCGGTGCCCGGCGGGGTGGTTTTTCGCCGGGATACGGGGCTGGGCGCCCGCGGGCGCGCTACGGTTTTCGGTATCCATCGGGAAGAGTCCTTTTCTTCCTCGGTGGTCAGGCCCTCGCACTGGGATGGCAGTCCCGGCGAGGGCCGTCGCATGTCTGTGGTGGTGCCTTGCCGCGCTGAGCGTAAGGCATGCAACCCGTCCCGAATCCAGCTCAGTTGGGCATATTCACTCGCCGGAGTGAGTTTGCGGCGCGGGAGGGAGGGGTGGGGCTTGGTGGGGTGCTTTCTCCTCAGTGGGTAGTGCATAGGGAGCGCAGGCAGGACCGGAGATTGGGCGGTCAGGTTCCGGTGATTCCCGCGATGGGAGGGTGAGTTCGGCCCATACCGTTTTGCGGGGCGGCAGGCCGTGGGTGACTCCCCAGCGGTCGGCGAGGGCCGCTACGAGGGTCAGGCCGCGGCCGGCTTCGGTGGTCGGGTTGGTGGGTTGGCGATACGGAAGCTGGTCACCGCGCGTGTCCGTGACCTCGATGCGGAGGATCTCGCCGACCACGTAGAGCAGGAGCTGGAAGTTCCGGCTGGGGACGCGTCCGTGGGTGGCGGCATTGTTCGCCAGTTCGGCCACGATGAGCCGCGCCGGGTCCAACGGGAGTCCCCAGGTGCGCAGTTGTTCGGTGGCGAGCAGTCGGGCGAGGCGGGCACCTCGCGGTGTGGGGGACAGCAGGACGCTGAAGTTGCGGATGGACCTGCCGGGTCGGGGGAGTTTCTGGTTCACGTCACTCAGCGTGGCCGGATGCGCCTACCGTGAGGCGTGACGTCCCGGTTGCGTACGGTGACTGTCCGGTCGTTGTCCGGTGGTGTCCGGGCTTGTCGGGGCGTCGCGTACGGGTAGGGCGTGGCTGGCACGAGGCGGTACGACGGAGGGGCGCGCGCATGTCGGTGGACGGCGAGGTTCGGCGGCTGAGGACCGAGGCTGACGAGCCGGGGTGGGAGGTGGACCCGGACGACGAGTGGGGCGTGGCCGTGGTCACCACCGTGGGACGGCAGTTGAAGCTGCGGCGGGAGGCCGTGGGGATGCGGGCCGGCGACTTCGGGAAGGCCGTGGGGTACGGCGAGGACCTCGTCTACAAGATCGAGAGCGGGAAGCGGATTCCCCGGCCCGAGTATCTGGACAGGGCGGACGAGGTGCTGGGGGCGGGTGGGCTGCTCTCGGCGATGAAGGAGGACGTGGCGAAGGTCCGGTACCCGAAGAAGGTGCGGGATCTGGCCCAGATGGAGGCGCGGGCGGTCGAGATCGGGGTGTACGAGAACAGCAACATCGCCGGTCTGTTGCAGACTTCGGACTACGCCAGGGCGCTGCTGGAGTCGTGGCAGCCCGCCTACGCGCCGGGGGACTTGGAGCGCCGCGTAGCCGCCCGTGTCGCTCGGCAAGCCATCTATGAGCGATGCCCTGCGCCGGCGCTGAGCTTCGTCCTGGAAGAGGGGACGCTCCGGCGCAATGTTGGAGGCACAATGGTCCGGCGGCAGCAATTCGAACGCTTGCTGGAGGTGGGACAGTTGAGCAGTGTTTCCCTCCAGGTGATGCCGATGGACAGTGCGCCACACCCCGGCATGAGCGGCAGGATCGAGTTGCTGAAGTTCGAGGACGGTACCGCTGTGGGGCGCTCCGACGGTGCGTTCAACGGCCGTCCCGTCACTGACCTGAGGCAACTCCGCATTCTTGAGCTGCGGTATGGCAGCATCCGGGCGCAGGCTCTCCCGCCAGGGGAGTCGCTGGCCTTCATCGAGCAACTGCTGGGAGAAACATGATCCGCAAGGCCCCCGCCGGTGACGCCTCCGAACTGGCGTGGTTCAAGAGCAGCTACAGCAGTGGCCCTGACGGCGACTCCTGCATCGAGGTTGCCACCACCCCCGGCACCATCCACGTCCGCGACTCCAAGTACCGGGACGCCGGCCCTCGCCTCGCGCTGGAGCCGCAGGCGTGGGCGGACTTCGTGGCATACGCGTCCGGGAGCCGGCCTCTCGGCTGACCCCCGGAGGCAGGCAGCAGGGTCCGGGGAACCGGGCCGGCCACTCCTCGCCGCGGGGACCGGCGGCGTCAGAACTCGAGCCGAGGTGGTGTGTCAGATCATGGTGAGCCGGCTCACCAGCAGGTCCACCCTCCGCTCGGTGTCCTGCGGCGGGAGCCGTCGCGCCCGGGTCAGGGTGGCCAGTCCGTGCAGCGCAGCCCAGAACGTCTCGGTGAACAGTCCCGGGTGGACACCGTCCCCGGCGACCTCGCCGAGGCTTTCCAGCAGGGCACCGAAGGCGTCCTTCAGCGGCTCCGGGGTGTCCTCGTGTGCGAACGCCAAGCCACCGTCGAGCTGGAACATGGCGTCGTAGACCGCCGGGTTGCGCTCGGCGAAGTCGAGGTAGGTGCGGGCCAGGGCGGTGACCCGGGAGCGGGGGCCGTCCGCGGCGGAGGCCGCGGCCCGTAGCGCCGCGGCCATCTCGGTGGCGCCTTCGAGGGCGACGGCGCCGATGATCTCGCGCTTGCCGCGGAAGTGGCTGTAGAGAACGGGCTGGCTGTACTCGATGCGTTCGGCGAGCCGGCGGGTGGTGACCGCGTCCCAGCCCAGCTGTTCGGCGAGTTCGCGGGCCGTGGCCACGATGAGGCGCTCGCGGTCCGCCCGTTCGCGCTCCTTGCGTTCCTGTACCGACATGCTCCGATCCTAGCACTGCTAGACAATCGAGCGGCAGCAGTACTAGCGTTGCCTCATCGGCTAGCAGTGCTAGATCCCTGGAGGGTCATCATGCTCAGCGCACTCGAGGTGTTCACCACCGTGGTTGTCGGCGTGATGGTGGGGGTGGAGTTCTCCGTCGCCTTCGTCATCAACCCGATCCTCAACGCACTCCCCGAGGACAGTGGGCAACTCGGCCGCGCCCACGGGGGCCGGATGCTCGGCGCTGTGATGCCGGTCTGGTACATCACCTCGCTTGTCCTCGTCGCGGTCTGGGCCGTCGCCGGATGGCGCCACCCCGGCGCCGGCCTCACCGTCACCGCCGGCGTGCTGCTGATCCTCAGCGTGATCATGTCGATCCTGCTGCTCGTCCCGATCAACAACCGGGGCAAGACGTGGACCCCCGAGAACCGACCCGAGGACTGGAAGGAGCAGATGAACCGCTGGGACCGCTTCCACTACCTCCGCGTCGCCGTGCTCATCGCCGCCTTCGCCCTGCTGGTCGCCGCCCTCACCTGAGCCCGCGGACCGGCACCGCGCTGGTGGCGATCACGACTCGATACGCGCCCTGGTCGGCCCTAGTCGTCGGAGTCGTCGGAGTCGGCGGGGTCGTCGGGGGAGGCGCCGTCCTCCAGGAGGCGTTCGGCGATGTCGTCGGACCAGTGCTGGGCCCAGGCGCGCAGGGTGGGGATCTCCCGCGGCTGGACGCCGTACGCGGTGAAGGCGGTGTCCGGGTACCAGTCCGTGCCGGTGAGGCGGGACTGGAGGGTGGGCAGGTCGAAGGGGTCGTGGGCGTGGCGGCGGCCCAGCTCCTCCAGGCGGGGGAAGCCGAAGCGGGCTGCGGCGGCCCGGGCGTCGATCAGGTCGACGGCGGCGCCCCGGTCGTACAGGGCGCGGATCTTCGTACCGACCGCGTCCTCCAGGCACAGCGTGGGACCGGCCTCGGTGAGCACGGGAGGGTGCCAGAACGCCTCCTTGTGCAGGGCCAGCGTGCACTCCTCGCCCGTCGGCGGATCGGTCACGGCGAGCTGCGCCGACAGCGGGGCCACGGACACGGTGCGCACCTGACGGCCGCGCGCCTCCAGGGCGGTGCGCATGTCGGCGGCGATGCGGTCCATCGGCTCGCCGCTCTCCGTCGCGACGTCGACGTTGGCGTGCGGCCGGGTCCGCAGGCCGTGCGCCTGCAGGGCGTACCCGCCGGCCAGGACCAGCCCGTACGGGCTGCCCGCGGTGACGGTGTCGCCGAGGAGACGCTGGTGGGTTGCGGAGAGGTTCACGGGAGCTCCATGCGTGCAGGACGCCGGGTTCGAAGCCGTGCCGACAGCGCGCCGGTGCGGACACGCGACCGCCCCGGGAGGGGGGCTCCTCGGGGCGGTGTGCGATGTTCTACGGCGTCACGCCGTCGGCTTCTCCTCGAGACGCGGGAAGAGCACCGCGCCCTTGGTGACCGTCGAGCCGGCGGGGAGCCTGCCCCAGGTGCCGGCCTCCTGGACCCGCTGGCCGGCCAGGGCGCCCAGGGACGCGTCGGCGCCCAGGGAGTCCCACAGCTTCTGGGAGGTCTCCGGCATGACCGGGTTCAGCAGGACGGCGACCGCGCGGAGGGACTCCGCCGCCGTGTAGAGGATCGTGGCCAGGCGGGCCCGGCCCTCCTCGGAGTCGTCTTTGGCGACCTTCCAGGGCTCCTGCTCGGTGATGTAGCCGTTGACCTGCTTGACGAAGTCGAAGACGGCCAGGATGCCGCCCTGGAAGTCCAGCTCGTCGCCGATCTTCCGGTCGGCCTCGGTGACCGCCTTGGCCAGTCCGTCGTGGATCGCCTTCTCGGCCTCGCCGTCGGCCGTCGCCTCGGGCAGGGTGCCGCCGAAGTACTTGCCGACCATGGCCGCCACGCGCGAGGCGAGGTTGCCGTAGTCGTTGGCCAGCTCGCTGGTGTAGCGGGCGGAGAAGTCCTCCCAGGAGAACGAACCGTCCTGACCGAAGGCGATCGCCCGCAGGAAGAACCAGCGGTAGGCGTCCACGCCGAAGTGCGAGGTCAGGTCCTGCGGCTTGATGCCGGTCAGGTTCGACTTCGACATCTTCTCGCCACCGACCATCAGCCAGCCGTTGGCCGCGACCTTGCGCGGCAGCGGCAGACCCTGGGCCATCAGCATCGCCGGCCAGATGACCGCGTGGAAGCGGAGGATGTCCTTGCCGACCAGGTGGACGTCCGCCGGGAAGGTCGACTCGAACTTCTCCGGGTTCTCGTTGTAGCCGACCGCCGTGGCGTAGTTCAGCAACGCGTCGACCCACACGTAGATCACGTGCTTGGGGTCCCACGGGATCGGGATGCCCCAGTCGAAGGTCGAGCGGGAGATCGACAGGTCCTGGAGGCCCTGGCGGACGAAGTTCAGGACCTCGTTGCGGGCCGACTCGGGCTGGATGAAGTCGGGGTTCGCCTCGTAGTGGGCGAGCAGCTTGTCGCCGTACGCGCTCAGCTTGAAGAAGTAGTTCTCCTCGCTGAGGATCTCGACCGGCTTCTTGTGGATCGGGCACAGTTTCTGGCCCGCGTACTCGCCCTCGCCGTCGAGCAGCTCGCCGGGGAGCTTGTACTCCTCGCAGCCCACGCAGTACGGGCCCTCGTAGCCGCCCTTGTAGATCTCGCCCTTGTCGTACAGGTCCTGGACGAACTCCTGGACGCGGTCGGTGTGCCGCTTCTGCGTGGTGCGGATGAAGTCGTCGTTCGCGATCTCCAGGTGCTCCCACAGGGGGCGCCAGGACTCGGTGACGAGCTTGTCGGCCCACTCCTGGGGCGTGACCCCGTTCGCTTCGGCCGTGCGCATGATCTTCTGACCGTGCTCGTCCGTGCCGGTGAGGTACCACACCTTCTCGCCGCGCTGACGGTGCCAGCGCGTGAGCACGTCGCCTGCGACGGTCGTATAGGCGTGGCCCAGGTGAGGAGCGTCGTTGACGTAGTAAATGGGGGTGGAGACGTAGAACGCCTTGTCACCCTGCTTCTCGGATCCAGTGGCCGCCATGGTCGAAATCCTACTGGCCCCGTGAAGATCGACTCACATGCGTTTCGTGGGGTGGACGAGGCCGGACGTGACTCCGTCCACCCCACGGGCGGGGTTCGGCGGGACGCTACGGGCGCCAGGCGGCCAGTACGCCCTCGTAGAACTCCTTGTCGGTGAGCTCGCGGGGGGCGGGGCCCGCGTGGAAGAAGGAGGTGTTCTCGGTCTTCAGTTTGCGGAGGTAGTCGAAGGCCTTGTTGTCGTGCTCGCCGAAGGCGACGAAGGAGAAGAAGACGGCGGGGTGGTTCTTCGCCGCCTCGGTGAGGGACTGGGTGGCGGGGGTCTTGGCGTCGGGGGCGCCGTCCGTCTGGAAGATCACCAGGGCGGGGGCGGTCGCGCCGTCCGTGGACTTCGCGTGGTGGGCGAGGACCTCTTCGACCGCCGCGTGGTAGCTCGTACGGCCCATGCGGCCCAGGGAGGCGTGGACCTCGTCGATCTTGTTCTCGTGGTCGGTGAGGGTGAGCTCGGCGGTGCCGTCCACTTCGGTGGAGAAGAACGTCACGTGGACCGTGGCCTCGGGGTCGAGGTGGGCGGCGAGCGCGAGGGTCTGTTCGGCGAGGGCCTGGGCGGAGCCGTCCTTGTAGTACGGGCGCATGGAGGCCGAGCGGTCGAGGACGAGGTAGACCTTGGCGCGGGCGCCGGTGAGGTCGTTCTTCTTCAGGGCGGCGGTGGCGGCCTTGTAGGCGGTGGTGAGGGCCGCTGCGCGGGTCTTCACCTGGGCGAGGGAGGTGGCGGGCTTGGCTGCCTGCGCTTCGGCCTCGACCTCGGCTTCGGCCTCGACCTTGGCCTCGACCTCGGCTTCGGCCTCGACCTTGGCCTCGACCTCGGCTTCGCCTTCGGCCGGGTTTTCGTTCCCGACCGCACCGCCCGTGGGGCTTTCGTCGTCGGGTGCGGGTGGCCCCTGCGGGGCTTCCTGAGCGTCGGCGGCTTGCGGTGCGTTCGTCTCCGCCGCCTCCGCCGCCTCCGCCGTCTCTGTCGTCTCCGCGGTCTCCGCCGGCGCCGGCTCAGACGTCGGCTCCGGGGCGTCCGCTGCTTCCGCCTGGGGTTCCGCCTTCGCCTCCGGTTCCGGGGTCGGCTCCGGTTCCGGGGTCGGCTCCGGCTCGTTCCCAGACTCTGCCTCTGCCTCTGCCTCCGGCTCAGGCTCCGGGGCCTGGGCCGGCGTCTCCGTCGTCGGTTCCACCGGCTTCGCCGGCTTGGGGACCGTGACGTTGTCGAAGGCCGCCGCCACCAGTTCGTGGTCCTCGCGTTCCTCGCGAGGTGCGGTGCGGGGGTCGGGCACATGGGCCGTGACCGGGGCCGAGGGTGCGGGCGCGGAGTCCGGGGTGGGTTCCGGGGCCGGGGACGGGACCTGGGCCTTCGGCTCCGGGTGCTGCGCGGCCGCGGGGGACGGCTCCTGGGTCGGAACCTGTTCCGCACCCTCTGCTTCGGCCGTACGCCCCTTGCGTGAGCGGCCGAACGCGTTCCGCAGGCGAGTGAGAATGCCCATGTGCGCAACCCTTCGCGTGAGTTGTTCCCGTCGATCCCTGGCCAGGACGGACACGTAAGGTTAGCGGCCCTTGGTGGTGATCTTGGGCAGGGGACAGCGTCGGGGGCGGGACCGTGTCAAGGCCGGGTCGCCGCGGCCTGGAGCACGTGGAGGGTGAGGTCGACCAGGAGGGCCCGGTGGTCGGTCTCGGCCAGGCGCAGAAAGCGGGCGTGGTCCCCGGAGAACTCGTCCGAGACCAGCACGTGGTCGATCTGGGCGCCCAGGGTGGGTGTGGTGCGGGCCGGCCAGCTGGGGGTGCGGTCGGAGCCGGCTAGGCGGGCCGCGTCGCGCAGACCGGTGTCGAGGATGCGGCGGAAACCGGCGTGATCCTGGGAGGCGTTGAAGTCACCGGCCAGGACGGTGGGCGTCGTGCGGTCGGCCGCCGCGAACGCCCGCAGCCTGCCGAGCTCCCGGTGCCAGAGCGCGACCTGGCCGGGCAACGGTGGTTTGGGGTGCGCGAGTTGGAGTCGTACGGGATGCCCCCGTACGTCGGCGACGGCGCCCGGCATGCCCATCTGGCCGCGGACACCGGCCGTGCCCTTGAGCGCGTACCTGCTGAGGATGATCGAGCCCTTCGAGCCGGCCGCCGCCACCGCCCGGCGGTAGGGGTAGTCGCCTCCGACGTCCTGCCGCAGCAGGTCCTGGCACGCGTAGTCGCACTCCTCCACGAACACGATGTCGGGCCGCTCACGGCGGATCACCGGGACGAGGGCCGGCGCGGCGCGGCCGAACTCCACGTTCGAGGTGAGGACCCTGACATGGGCGACCGGGGCGCCCGTCGGCTCCGCCACCCTGCCGTACGGCTCGATGAACCACGCCAGCAGGCCGAGGACCACCACGCCCCACACCGCCCCGAACCACCAGCGGCCGAGCAGGGCGAGCGCCAGCCCCAGTCCGGTGGGGACGAGCAGCCACGGGAGGAAGGCGAGCAGCTGCGGCACGGGCGTCACGCCGTCGCTGTCCGCGAGCCGGCAGCCGACGACCACGCTCACCCCGGCGAACAGCAGCCCCGCGCACCAGGCCCGGGCCCTCGCACGCCCTCCCCGGAGCCCTTCCCCGTAGGTCCGGTCGGTCTCGTACTGGGTCGCGGCCACGGCCCTGGAGCCTACGAGGCACGGCCCGCGCGCGCCAGGAGATCAGGCGTCGACGCGTGTCGGCTCCGGCGGCTGGGACTGCGTGGGTGCGGAGGAGGCGCGCCGGCGGCGTCCGAGAAGGAGGCGGAGGCGCGGGCGTGGACGAGGCCGGTTGCCTCGGCCGGCTCGGTCCTTGCCGGCCGTGCGGCGGCGGGTGAGCCAGGTCAGGGCGGCCACCGTCAGCCCGAGAGCCATCAGCAGCCACGAGACGGTGCGCAGGGTGGCCGTCAGGGCGTCGTAGACGGCGGCCGCGGCCGGCCGGGAGACCTCGTCGGGCAGGTCGGACAGGGTCAGACTGCGGCCCACGGCGAGGGCGAGGGCGAGCAGCGCGCCGCCGAGGGCGGTGCCGAGCGCGGTGGCGGTGAGCGCGCGGCGGCGGCAGACGGCCAGCGCGATCCCGGCGACGGCGAACACCACGGCCGCGACGGGGAGCCAGAAGCCGGCGACTTCGAGCACGTGGAATCCCTTCCGCAGACGGCCCAGCTCCTGGGCCGGGAGCAGGGCGACCTCGGCGTGCTCGACGGGGATGCGGTTCGCGAGCGGCACGTGGTCCTGGGCGAGCCGGGCCTTGACGTTGGCGGTGACGGGGGCGAGGTCGACGGTGACCGGGCGGTCGCGCCCGGCGGGGTCGTCGCGCAGGGCGCGCAGGACGGCGTCGTGGGCGGCCCGGTTGCCCTCGTTCCACGCGGTGCGGAAGGCCGCGGTCTGCGTGAACGAGTGGAGCGCGTCGTGCACGAAGGGGGCCACGGTCGCCCGCATCACCCGGGCGTCCACCTGGCGGCCGATCTCGTCCAGGATGCCGTTCCCGACGGTGTCCGCGACCGCCTCGCGCACGTCCGGGTCGGCGGCGAGCGGGGCCATGGTGGTGACGTAGCGGCCGGTGTCCGTGAGCCCGTACGCCGCCCAGGCCGACAGCGCGCCGAACGGCACGAGCAGGCACGACAGGGTGATCAGCACGGCCGACAGGCCGCTTCGCAGAGGTCGGGACACCCTTTCAGCGAATGCCGTCGGCACCGGCTCCGCCAGTGGAGAGGCGGCATTCGGGTGACGCCGGGTGAGCGCGCGGCGCCGGACGGTCAGCCTGGCGTACCAGACCCCGCGAGGCCTGATGCGCAGGCCTCATGCAGCAGACCTCATCCAGCAGGCTTCATGCAGCGGGCCTCGCGCGTCAGCGGACGCGGTGACCCTGTGCGTCCTCGTGCGTGTAGAACCAGTAGAAGCAGAACAGCCCCACGAGAACGCCGAACGCCAGCGACAGGCCGACGGTCAGCAGGACGGACTCCCCGGACTGGCTGTACAGGAACCCGAAGGCCGCGGCGGAGAAGAGGAACCACACGAAGGCGTGCAGCTCGCGGGACAGCCGCGGGGCCAGGTACAGCATGCCCGCCATCAGCACCGTGAAGACGATCACGGTCACGAAGCCGAACACCAGGTTCCCGGTCGTGATCGGTCCGCCGGAGCGCCGGTCGGCCGCGGCCCAGTAGCCGTAGACGAGGCCGATGGCGAAGGGACCCGCCCACCGTCCGACGCTGTGCGCCCGGTGGCTGAAGAAGTCGGGCGTACGGGGCTGCCGGGTGGCCGGGGTGGTGGTGCGGGCGGGAACGGGTGCCGCGTGAGCCATGAGAGCGCTCCTCTCTCCTCGTCGCCCCCGCCTACCAGAGCACACCTGGGACGGATCCCTGGCAAGTCGGCGGACGCACATTCCTACCCGCCTTTGCGGCCGCAGCGGTTACTGCGGTTACGGTGCTGTCCGTACGCGACCGACGACGCGGGGGGACCATGCCTGGAACCGTGCTGCTGCTCGCGGCCTCGCCGGTGGGCAGGGGGCGTCTGGTGGACGCCGCGTCCGTGCTTCCGGTGCTGGCCGCCGTCGAGCCGGCCGTGCTGTCCGGCACCGACACCGCGAGCGTCGTCGAGCTCGCCGACCCGGTGGAGCCGCAGGCCGTCCTCACCCGGCTGCGCGCCGCCGCGGCGTCCCCCGCTCCGCTGACCGTCTTCGTCACCGGGCAGTTGCAGCTCGACCGCCGCCAGCGCCTGCCGCACCTGGCGCTGGCCCGCACCACGCCCGCGACCGTCCGCTACACCGCGCTGCCCTGGCACTGGCTGCGCGAGGAGCTGCGGCTGCGTCCGGACGGCACGACCACCCTCGTGGCCGATCTGTACGCGGACGAGGAGAGCTGGCGGCAGCTGCGCGAGCGCCCGCTGGAGGTGGGCCGCACCGTCGCCGTGTACGGGCGTATCGCACCGCCGCCGTCGCGGCGCACGGTGGCGGTCCCGGCGTACATGAAGGCGGTGGCGACGATCCTGCGCAGCGGGCACCGGCCGCCGCTGGAGCAGTTGCACGAGCAGGCGCTGGCACGGCTGGCCGGCGGCGCGGAAGGGGCCGGCGCGGCGGGCGCTGGTGCGGTGGGGGCCGGTGTGGAGGGCGGCCCGGGCATCGTGCTCGCCGCGCGGCGGCGGGCGGTGGCCGACCCGCACGCCGCCATCGCCGCCTGGGTGGAGTCCGGGCGGCACGGCGACGCCGACGCGCTCGCCGCCCGCTGGGAGCAGACGGCCGTACGGGCGTACGGGGCGGCCTCCGAGGACGCGCTGCACTGGACGGAGGTCCGCGCCGACCTGGCCATGTTCGCCGGGGACGCGGCCCGCAGCTGCCGTGCCTGGCTCACCGTCGCCGCAACCCGGCTGGCCATGGGGCAGAGCGCCGACGCGCCCGCGGTCGAGGCCGCCGTCGACCGGGCGCACCACCAGTGGGGACGGATCCGCGAACCCGAGCGAGCCCGGGAACTCGGGCCTGTTCTCGCCGAGTTGCGCGGGCGCGTCCCCGGGCGGCGGCGGGGAGCGCTGGACGACGTGCGGCGGCAGCTGCGGCAATTGCAGAGCCAGAGCTGACGCTACGTCAGATCATAGATGGGTACGGGCCCTCCCCGGGTGCCGTTCGTGGTGCCAGAATGGTGAGTTATGGCTGAGGGGGACGGCGTGGCCGGCCGAGGGATCCGGGTCCGGCTGGACGGGAGCGCGAGCAACAACGACGTGGCCGCGTTGAAGGCGTGGCTGGAACGCGAGAAACCGCTGGACGACCGGGTCCGCGACGGGCAGTTGCAGATCCTCGAACGGCCCCGCCCGGGCGGGCCGCCCGGGCACATGGGCGCGGGCATGGAGATCCTCCTGGTCGTGATCGGCGCGGGCGCCGAGGCCGTGTTCCGGGAACTGCTGGAGCAGACCAGGCGGGCGGTCGAGGCCTGGCTGGAGAACCGCCGCCGGGTCGAGAGCGGCGATTCACCCGAGGCCCGCGTCGATCCGGTGAACCCCGACCAGGGGTAGCCCGTGAGCCGCTTCGACCCGCGCGGGCAGGAGAACCGGGCGCTGCTGGTGTGCGTCTCGGAGTACGACCACACCCAGCCGGGCGAGCCGGACGGGGTCCCCGGCGATCTTCCCGCGGTCAAGCACAACCTCAACCGGCTCCGGTACGCCCTTCAGCGCGGCGGGGTGTTCGACGAGCGGGAGATCGTCGTCTGCCGCTCGCCGTCCCTGGACGACTTCACGGAGGAGCTGCACACCGCCGCCCAGGAGGCCGAGGGGCTCCTGCTGTGCTACTTCGCCGGGCACGGCGCGGTGCCCAGCGCCGGCAACGAGCTCTTCCTCCAGATGCGCAACGCGCGCGTGGTCGCGGGCGGGCGGGCGGTGTTCCCGGGCGCGGACGCGTTCACCGGGGTGCTCACCGTGCTCGCGGGCAGCGGGGCCCGCAGGATCGTGGTGATCCTGGACTGCTGCTACGCGGGCAACGCCGCCAGGGTGTGGCACGACTTCGTGCACCGCCACAGGGTCCTGCTGCTGATGGGCGTGCAGGCCAACCGCCTCATCGACTCGGGCGACGGCAGCGGGCCCACCCCGTTCACCGAGGAACTGGTGCGGCTGCTCGGCGCTGACGAGGACCTGTCGGCGCTGGACCTCTTCACCCGGGCGCGCCAGGGGATGCTCCGGGCGGACCGCACGACGACCCTCGGGGACCTGTGGGAACCCCAGTTCGTCGCCGAGCCGGGCACGGACGTACTGCTGACGGCCCGTTCCGCGGGCCGTGAACGGCCACTGCCTGCCGGACCGACGGCTCCCGGCGAGGCCGGCCCGGCATCCGGGCCCAGCCCGGCATCCGGGCCCAGCCCGGCATCCGGGCCGGGGCCCGTGCCCGGGCCGGAGTCCGGTGTCGATCCCGGAGCGGGGTCTGTGTCTGCGCCCGGTTCTGGGGCGGGGTCGTTACCCGGGCCGGGTTCCGGGGTCGGGTCCGCGCCGGGTTCTGGGGCTGGGCCTGTGCCTGAGCCGGACTCTCGGGCGGGGTCTGGGTCTGCGCCGGGCCCTGGAGTCGGGTCTGTGCCTGTGCCGGATTCCGGGGCGGGGTCTGTGTCTGCGTCGGGTTCCGGGGCGGGGCCTGTGCCTGCGCCGGGTTCCGGAGCGGGGTCTCTGTCCGCGTCGAGTTCCGGGGCCGCGGCTACGCCCGCCTCGGGTTCTGGGGCCGGCCCTGTGCCCACACCGGATACTGGAACCGGGCCTGCGCCCGTGCCGGACCCTGTGTCTGCACCCCCGCCTGGACCGGATCCCGGGCGTGGACCGGCCTCTGCACCCCCGACTGGACCGGCTGCCGGATCCGGCCCCGGACCTGGGCCCGCACCGGTCCCTGGATCCTCGCCCGCGTCGGCCCCCGGATCCGCGTCCGCACTGGATCCCGGATCTGTTTCCGGAACTGGGTCCGCATCGGCCCCCGGATCCGCGTCCGCACCGCATCCCGGATCTGCTTCCCGAACCGGGTCTGCACCGGATTCCGGATCCGCGTCCGCACCGGTCCCTGGATCCGTGTCCGCATCGGCCCCCGGATCCGCCTCCGCACTGGATCACGGGTCCACTCCCGGAACTGGGTCCGCACCGGATCCCGGATCCGCTCCCGGAACCGGGCCCGCACCGGACCCAGGACCCGCGCCCGGAACCGGACCGGTGTCGTCCTCGGGGCCGGACCCCGACCCCGACCCCGACCCCACCCCGCCCCAGTCGTCCGAGGAGCCCACGCCCTCCGCGCAGTCGTCGGTGGCGCCGCCGGGAGGTGAGCGGACAGGGCCGGTCCCGGGCGTCGGGTCCGGTGGGATCCGTGCGGTGTTTCGTGCCGGGTGGCGGCGGGTGCGGGCCGTCGCTCGGTGGTTCGGGGGGCTGGGCGGGCCGGTGCGGGGTGTGCTGAGCGCCGCGCTCGTGCTGGTGCTCGCCGGGGCCGGTCTCGTCGGCTACCGGCTCACGGGCTTCGGCGGCGGCCACTCCTGCGCGCCGCCGCTCGAGCTGCGCCTGCTGACCGACCCCGACCTGGAGCCCACGGTCCGCGCCGCCGCCGACGCGTACCTCACCTCGGAGGCCAACACCACCGGGCACGGCTGCCGCCGTACCGGAATCACCGTCTACAGCGCGGGCGCGAGCAGTGCGGTCACCGCGCTGCGCCAGCAGACCGACGCCTGGCAGGAGCCCCGCGAGGAGGACACCAACCCGCAGCGGGACATCGGGCCCCAGCCGGACGTCTGGATACCCGCCTCGATCACGGACGTCGCCCGGGTCACCACCGACCAGACGGACCGCACCTTCGCCGAACTCCGGCCGGACACCGAGCCGTTCGTTTACTCCCCCGTCGTGCTGGCCGTTCCGCAGAACATCGCCGGGGCCGCCCTGGGCGAACGGGTCGGGCTCCCCCTGTCCCGTCTGATCACGAACCTGAAGCAGCAGGACCGCACCGCCCGGGTCCTGCGCGCCGACCCGGAGGTCACCGACTCCGCGCTCCTTGCGACGATCGGCCTGTACGGCGGTGGGGCCGCCGATCCGCGCGGTGCCGAGCAGAGCGTACGCCCCGCGGGACCGCCCTCCCCGACGGCCGCCGACCTGCTGTGCACGCTGCCGGGCGACCGCGCCGCGGACGGCCGCACCGCCGCGCTCGTGCCGGAGTTCCTGCTCAGGAGCGGTGTCGGCTGCGCGCGGACGACGCGGGTGCCGCGCAGCGCCGAGTACCCGGTCGACGTACCGGGGCTGACGCCCACCTTCGTGCGGGTCCACTGGGAGGGCGGGGACCGGGACGAGACGGACCGGGAGGACGCCGTGGGCCGCTTCCACCAGTGGCTGACCGGCAAGGACGGGCTCGCGGCCTTCACCCGCGCCGGCTTCCGCTCCGCGTCCGGCCCGAGGTATCCGCTGCTCGACGCCGAGCACCCCGGGACGGGTGTGCTGCGCGACCCCAGTCCGCTGCCGCGCGGCGCAGGGCAGACGGCGATGGACACCGCGCTGGAGAGGTACCGCAGCGCCAACGGCCCCGGCCGGGTGCTCTATCTCCTGGACAGCTCCGGTTCGATGAACACGCGGTGGCCGGGCCCCAGCGGCGGCCCCGGCATCCTCAAGCAGTCCCTGGGCGGGCTGGGCGGCCAGGACGAGTACGGGGTGTGGGCGGTCCACGGCACGACCGGCGACCGGCGGTACGAGACCCTGCTGTCGTTCGGGCCCCACCGCCGGGGCGACGCCGAACGGGTCATCGACACCAGGGCGCGGGTGCGGGACGCGGAGGCCGACCCGCCCGCGGCCCTGCTCGCCGCCCTCGACGACATGGCCCGGCGCGGAACCGACGACGAGCGGCCGCAGCTGATCGTCTTCATCACCGACGACGAGGACGACAACCGGCTGACCGGGAAGAACCTGGACCAGGTGCTGGAGCGGGCGGGGACGGCGAAGGTGCCGGTGGACATGGTGTCCCTGGTCAGCGGCGGGTGCGACAAGGGCCGCCCGGACGCCCGGATCGCCGACGCGAGCCACGGCCGCTGCCTGGACGCGAGCGACGACCTCGGTACGGGCCTGCACGACGAGGTCGCACGCGTGGGAACGGGGGAGGACTGATGGCACGGCGGCCGCGGCGACGCCGGACGGGGGCGGGAGGACCGATGGGACGACGGCTGGTCTCGCTCTGCCTGCTGCCCCTGCTGCTCGCGGCCGGTGCCTGTACCGGCGGCGGCCCCCGGGACGCGCAGACGCCCGCCGCCGACGTGCCCGGCGAGATCGTGGTGGCCAGCGGCCGGGACGTGACCGGCAAGGGCGGCATCCGCCAGCAGCTCATCGACGCCTGGAACCGGCGGCAGGAGAAGCAGAGCTCCGGCTACCGCGCCCGCCTGGTCGAACTCCCCGGCTCCGCCGACGAGCAGCGCAGCCAGCTGCTGGGCGCGCTGCAGTCGGGCAGCGCCGAGTACGACGTGGTCAACCTGGACGTGACCTGGGTGCCGGAGTTCGCCGAGGCGGGGCTGATCAGGCCGCTGTCCGACAGCGCGATCGACGGCGACGTCATCCCCTCGGTGGCCGGCACGGCCCGCTGGAAGGGCCGGGTGTACGCGGTGCCGTTCAACAGCGACGTGGGGCTGCTGTACTACCGGCGCGACTACCTGCGCGAGGCGGGCGTTCGGCAGACCACCCTCGGCCCCGGCCTGACCTGGCAGAACCTGCTCGACCTCGGCAACGCCCTCGACGACCACCCGCCCAAGGGCTACGAGAAGCTCTGGACGACGCAGCTCGCCGCGTACGAGGGCCGAACGGTCAACGCCGTCGAGGCGTTCGCCTCGGCCACGAAGGACTTCTCCCTCACCGACGCCTCCGGCCACTACACCGGCGACGTGCGGGAGCTGACCGCCGGCATCATGGAGCTGCGCCGGCGCACCGAGAAGCCGTACACCCTGGACGACGCCTTCGGCTCCGACGAGGCGGCCTCGCTCAGCGACTTCGCGGACGGCCGCACCGCCTTCCTGCGGCAGTGGCCGTACGCCTACGGCACGCTCCACCAGACCTTCACCGGGCAGCAGCTGGGCGTGGCGCCGCTGCCCGGCCGGGCGGTGCTCGGCGGGCAGAACCTCGCGGTGACCCGGTCCTCGCCACGGGCCCGCAAGGCCGCCGAGCTGATCACCTTCCTCACCGGCGCCGAGAGCGAACGCTGTCTGCTGGACGCGGGCTTCGCCGCGACCCGGACGTCCGCGTACGTGAACGACGGCGTCACCTGCGCCTCCGCGCCCACCGGGGGAGCGGGCACCGGGCCCTCGGCGTCGCCCACCGGCGAGAGCACCGACCGGATGCCCCGTGACGCGGCCGGCCGCCCGGAGTACGCCCGCCCCATCCTGCTCCCCGCGCTGCGCGACGCGGTCCCCCGCCCCCGCACCCCTCTCTACGGCGCCCTCACCCAGACCCTCACCACCGAACTGGGCGACCTGTTCACCGACGACCCGCCGAGCGACCCGGCGCTGGCGAGCCGGCTGGACGAGGCCTTGCGCAAGGCGCTGCCGAACTGAGCCCGGACCGCGGCCGTCACGCTCCCCGTCACGCCGTCGCATGCGGCCTAACGGTCCTGGACGGCCACCTGCTGGACGGGCTGCGGGTCGGCGGTCGGGGCCGGTCCGGCGTTCGCCGCGGCGACCAGGGCGGCCACGGCTATCAGGGCCGCGCCGAATCCTCTGATGTGGCGTGTGGAGATACGACCTCGGCGCGCGACAGTGTGTCCGGGCACGGCAACCGACCTCGCAGCGACGGTGAACGACAGTGGCGGATTAATTGCGTTTAACGCGTTCTCCAAACTAGGGGGTGAAGGGCCCCAACCGGAAGGGTGCCAAGGCGAGTTGGGCGGGAGTGGGCAAAACGTCCGGTGCTGACGGCAGGTCAGTGAACGGCCTTCCCGTAAGTGCGCTTACTGGCATGATTAACCGCATGGTGAAGCGGGACGACCCGGAGACCATCGGGCGCAGGGTGCAGCGGCTGCGGCGCGAACGCGGGCTCACGCAGCGACAGTTGGCCGAGCCCGCGTACACGCCGGCGTATGTCTCCACGCTGGAGGCCGGCCGCGTACGCCCCTCCGACGAGGCGCTCCGGCATCTGGCCGAGCGGCTCGGTGTCGCCTTCGACGAGCTGGCCACCGGACGCCCCGCCCATCTGGCCACCGATCTGCGGCTGCGGCTGACCGAGGCGCAGCGCACACTGACCGGCGGGGACACCGCGCAGGCGGCCGAGCAGTACGCCCGGCTGCTCGCCGAGGCCGAGGAGCACGAGCTGACCGAGGTGCAGGCCGAGGCCCTGCTGGGGCTCGGCGAGTGCGCCCTGGAGACCGGCGAGCTGGCCGGCGGACGGGAGTACTTCGAGCGGTCCGAGCGGGCCCTGGCGCAGGCCCCGCTGCCCGCCCGCGTCCCGGCGCTGCGCGGCCGCGCCGTCTCCCACTACCTGGCGGGCGAGCTGCGGTACGCCGTCTACCTGCTGGAGTCCACCCTCGACGAGCTCAACCGCGGGGGGCTGCACGACCCGGACGCCCTGCTGCTGCTCTACGCCAGCGTCATCGGCCCGTACATGGACATGGGCGCGCACGCGCGGGCCGCGCAGGCGGCCGAGTTCGCCCTCGCCCTCGCCCCGCAGGCGGGCGACCCCGCGCTGGTGGCCCGGATGCACCGGTCGGTGGCGCGCACGCTGCTCGCCGAGGGGCGGATCGCCGAGGCGGACGCCTCGCTCGCCAAGGCCGCCGAGCTCTACCGGCACCTCCAGCTGCGCACCGAACTCGCCAACTGTCACTGGATGCGCGGCTACGTCTGTGCCCAGAACGGCGAACTGGAGCGGGCCGAGGAGGAGTTGCGCGCCGCGCAGGACATGCTGACCGCCCGGCGCGCCGCCCTCTACACCAGCCAGGTCGTGGTCGAACTGGCCGATGTGCTGCACCGGCGCGGCAAGTCCGAGGAGGCCGCCGAGCTGCTCCGGCAGGTCCTCGGTGACCTGCACTCCGAGCGGGGCGCCGTGCACGCCGCCGCCGCGCACCGCCTGCTCGGCATCATCGCCGAGGACTCCCGCGACACGGAGGCGGCCGAGGAGCACTACGTCCGCGCGCTGAGCCTGCTGGAACGGGCCGGTGCCGCGGGCGACCTGGCCGACCTGTGCCGGCTCCTCGGCGATCTGCTGCGCCGCACCGGCCGGGTGGAGGCGGCCCTGGACGCCTACCGCACCGGCCTGGGCCACCGCACCGCCCCCGGTACGACCACACTCGGCCCGGCCCCGGCCCAGCCACCCCTGTGACAGCCGCGACAGCTCCTGGGATTGCTGTCATGGACATATTGACGTCAGTGGCCGTGGCCGTGGCCGTGGTCGTGCTCGTGCTCGCGGGCGTCGGCGGCCGGCTCTCCCGGGCGGACCGGCGTATGGCGCGCGTGGAGCACAAACGCGACCTGGTCCTCGACCACTTGGGCCTGCGGGAGGACGACCCGCGGCTGGAGGAGGTGACCCGGCTGCTGCGCGCCGGGTCAGGCCTGGGCGCGGGCCGAGCGGCGGACGTCGGTCAGGCGCCTGGTGCCGGACTGGACGGCGTGGGCGGTGACGTTGGGAGGGAGGGTGCCGGGGGCGCCCTCGGTGAGGGCGATCGCCTCACTGCCGACGCGTACGGCGGCGAGCTCCAGGGTGAGGGTGGTGGTGGGCTCCGTGTTCCGTCCGTCTCCCTCGTCCCACTCGTCGGAGTCGTAGGAGTTGTAGGAGTCCTCTCCGGTGTTCGGCTGTGAGGTGAAGGTGATCCGCAGGCCCTGGCGGGCGTCGCCGACGTCCGGCAGGTCGAGGGCGGTGACCCGCACGTCCTGCTCCCCGGACCGGGTGGTCGTCGCCGTGAAGCGGGAGCATGTCCTGGGCAGTGTCCGCAGCCAGGCCAGGGCGCGGTCCACGTCCGTCGGACGCTGCGAGAGGACCTGGTAGCGCAGCTGGGCGGAGTCGTCGCCGTCGTCGAATCCGGTCACCGCGTACGTGCCGGTCGGGGCGCCGAGCGGTTCGTCGTTGTAGAGGGCGTCGAGGAGGCGCTGGCAGCCCGCGACGGTGGTCCGGGCCTTGAGCACCCCGTCCCGCCAGGTCGCGGCGCCCTGCGTCGGCACCCAGGGCGCGCCCAGGTCGGCCTCGGTGAGCAGCGCGGCCTGCGCCTGCGCGGCGGTGAGCGTGGTGGAGGCGCCCGGTGAGGCGGACCCGGCCGGGCGGCTGGCCGCGGCGGCGGACGCGGAGGCGTCGCCGGACCCGGGCGTGCAGGCGGTCGCGGTCAGCAGGGCGGCCGTGCACAGGACACAGGCGGGCAGGAGACGGGCGGCCGGGAGACGGTGCATGAGCGGATGCCTCCAGAGGGGCAGGCGGCGACACGGAGCGGACGTTCGTCTCCACGGCACCATCTGTCCGCCCGGCCCACCAGCGTGCCGGGCCGTGCGGGTGCGGACCGTACGGGTGAGACGGACGCCGTCGAACGTCCCGGGCCGCACCGCATGGCGAGGACGAAGGCGAGGACGAACGCGAGGAGAAAGTCCCTCGCATGGGCGAGCGGCACCCTGCTAGCGTCCCGTCCATGCAGCGTGCCGTGCCGACCCTGATGCCGTCCTTCCTGACGACGACGCCGGAGAGTGTCCCGGCGCGCTGACAGCTGAGCTGATCGAACAAGCCCCGGGGCGAGTGCCCCGGGGCTTCGGCGTTCTCCCGCTCTCCGCCTCCAGGGCTCCTCGCCCCTCCCGCCCCACCCGCACCTGTTGAGGAGCCCGTCATGCACGACCACCGCCGCCTCGGCCGAGAGCTCGCCCTGTTCGACACCGACCCGCTGATCGGGGCCGGCCTGCCGTACTGGCTGCCCGACGGCGCCGTGGTGCGCCACACCCTGGAGGAGTACATCCGCGAGGCGGAGCGCGCGGCCGGCTACCGGCATGTGTACTCGCCCGTCCTCGGCAAGCGCGAGCTGTACGAGATCTCCGGGCACTGGGCGCACTACAGCGACGACATGTTCCCGCCGATGGAGCTGGGCGCCGAGCAGGTCGTCCTGCGCCCGAGCCTCTGCCCGCACCACGCCCTCATCTACCGTTCGCGGTGCCACAGCTACCGGGAACTGCCGCTGCGGATCGCCGAGCTGGGCGGCATGTACCGCTCGGAGCTGTCCGGCGTGCTCGGCGGGCTGACCCGGGTGCGGGCCATCCAGCTCAACGACGCCCATGTCTTCTGCACCCTCGACCAGGCCGTCGACGAGGCCCGCGCCGCCCTGGACCTGATCGCCCGCGCCTACGCCGACCTCGGCATCGAGGCCGCCCGCCACCGGCTGTCCCTGCCCGGCGAGGGCGGCAAGTACGTCGCCGACCCGGAGCTGTGGCGCCGGGCCACCGCGCTGCTGAGAGAGGCGCTCGACGGGGCCGGTGCCGACTACGATGAGGCCGAGGGCGAGGCGGCCTTCTACGGACCCAAGATCGACGTGCAGATCGTGGACGGCGCCGGGCGCGAGGCCACCCTGTCCACCGTGCAGATCGACTTTCATCAGCCGGAACGGTTCGACCTGCACTACATCGGCGCCGACGGCGCCAAGCACCGCCCGGTGATGGTGCACCGCAGCGTCATCGGCAGCGTGGAACGCGCGGTCGCACACCTGATCGAACGGCACGGCGGAGTCTTCCCGGTGTGGCTGGCGCCCGTGCAGCTGGTGGTGCTGCCGGTGGCCGAGGCGCAGGCGGCGCGCGCCGAGGACGTCGTACGACAGGCCCTGGCGCGCGGGCTGCGGGCCGAACTCGCCGGCCCGGAGCACGGCAGCCTGGGGGCCAGGATCCGGGCGGCGCGGCTCGTGCCGTACCAGGCGGTGATCGGGGAACGGGAGGCCGCGGCCGGACTGGCCGCGCCGCGGCTGCGGGACGGGCGCCGGCCGGGGCCCGTTCGCGTCGGGGAGCTGCTGGACCGGATCGCGGAGCAGGCGGCTGCGCGGGGCACCGGACTGTGGGGTGAGGGTGAGGCGTCCGGCGCATAAGGTCGCAGTGTCGGAACGTCCGCCGACGGAACGTTCACCAGGGAGCCCGCCGTGACCGGTCAGTCCACCCCCGTCACCCCCGCCACGCCCGTGATCATCGACTGCGACACCGGTGTCGACGACGCGCTGGCCCTGCTGTTCGCCGTGCGCCACCCGGGCCTGGAGCTGCGCGCGGTCAGCTGCGTGGCCGGGAACACGGACGTGGATCAGGTGGTGCGCAACACGCTGACCGTCCTGGAACAGGCGGGCGCCCCCGAGATCCCCGTGGCGCGGGGCGCCGAACGCCCGCTGATCGAGCCCGTGCGCACCGCGCACCACGTGCACGGCCGGGACGGCATGGGCGACCTCGGGCTGCCCGCGCCGCGCCGCCGCCCGGCCGGCGTGGACGCGGTGACGCTGCTGCGCCGCGAGATCCTCGCCTCGCCCCGCCCGGTCACCCTGATCCCGACGGCCCCGCTGACGAACATCGCGCTGCTGCTGCGCACCCACCCGGAGGTGACGCGCAACATCGAGCGGATCGTGTTCATGGGCGGCGCGGTGGCCACCGGGAACGCCACGGCGGTCGCCGAGTTCAACGTCTGGCACGATCCGGAGGCGGCGGCGATCCTGCTCACCGCCGGGGTGCCGATCACGATGTACGGGCTGGACGTGTTCCGGCGGGTGATCGTCCCGGCCGACGACGTGCGCAGGCTGCGCGGGAGCGCCGAGCCGGGCGCGAACCTCGCGGGGCGGCTGCTCGCCCACCGCGACCCGGTGACCTCCGAGGAGGACCCCTCCGGCGGGCTCGGCGACGCGGGCGCCGTCTGCTCGGTCGCCGACCCGGAGGGGCTGACCACGCACCGGCTGCCGGTGGAGGTGAACCTCGCGCCGGGCCCCGCGCGCGGCCAGACGGTCGTCGACCGCCGGCCGCGCCCGGGCGAGGCGGAACTCCACGGCGAGGCCCGCGAACAGCCCCTGGTGGACGTGGCGTTGGACATCGACCCCGACCGGTACGTGAAGCTGTACCTGGCCACTGTCGAAGGAAGCGGGCCGTGCGGGCCCTAGTCGGTGTCCGCCGCCCCCACCGCCCAGCGCTGCTCCACCTTGGCCGCCTTCCAGTAGGCCAGCGCCGCCGCCCACACCGCGACGAACAGGCCGACGATGACGTAGCCCAGGTTGTCCAGGTCGAGGCCGGCGATCCAGCCGGTGACGTCGTCACGCAGGTCGAGCTTGTCGTGCAGGACGCCGACGAGTTCGATCGTGCCGATGAAGAAGGCGACGGCGATGGACAGGCCGGTGATGGTGAGGTTGTAGAACACCTTGCGGACGGGGTTCGAAAAGGCCCACTGGTAGGCGAAGTTCATGAACGTGCCGTCCAGGGTGTCGAACAGGCACATGCCCGCCGTGAAGAGCAGGGGCAGGCACAGGATCGCGTACCAGGGCAGTCCGGCGGCCGCACCCGAGCCGGCCATCACCATCAGCGTGACCTCCGTGGCGGTCTCGAAGCCGAGGCCGAAGAGGAAGCCGAGCGGGTACATCTGACCCGGACGGGAGATGGATCGCGTGAGGCGGCCGAGGAAGCGGTTCATGAACCCCCGGGAGTCCAGGTGCCGTTCGAGCTCGGTCTCGTCGTAGGTCCCCGCCCGCATCGACCGGAAGACCTTGAGGATGCCGGCCAGGGCGACCAGGTTCAGGGCGGCGATGAGGTAGAGGAAGGCGCCGGCGATGGTCGTGCCCATGAAGCCGAGCACCTGATGGGTGGTGGAACCCTCGTCGGTGACCCGGTCGGCGAGTTGTGTCCCGCCCGCGATCATCACGGCGAGGACGATCACGACGCTGGAGTGGCCCAGCGCGAACCAGAAGCCCACCGACACGGGCCGCTTGCCGTCGGCCATCAGCTTGCGGGTGGTGTTGTCGATGGCGGCGATGTGGTCGGCGTCGAAGGCGTGCCGTACGCCCAGGGTGTAGGCGGTGACGCCGAGTCCGATGCCGAACGCCTTGGAACCGACCTCGTAGTGTCCCGGCACGACGAGCAGGAACAGGATTCCGAAGGCGACGACGTGCAGTGCGGCGATGGCGGCCATCAGGCCGGCGGTCTTGAGGGTGTCCTCCCGGCGCCAGGTGAAGGTGGCCTTGGCCGTCGTCGGGGCAGGGTTGGGCAGGGTCATCCGGTCATCACGCTCCAGCACCTCGTGGATCACTTCGTGAGCTGCCGTGGCCGGTCTCCTGGCTTACGGGTGGTGCGTGCCCGGCCCGCCTTCCCGGCCGCCGTACGACGGCCAGTGGCTGTCCCGTGCGGGACGTGGGCCTGGAACTCCCCGATCACAGTGGCGAGGGCCGCGTCGACCTTGCATCGACTTCCCGAACACCACGGCCCGCCCACCGTAGAGGCGGAAGCGGTCGGCTGCATAGCTGCATACGTGCGCAGGTATTTAAGATCACAGAGTGCCGCCTGCGAGGATGGCGGTATGCATCTCGTCCCTGCCGACCGCGCGGACCGCCGCACCATCGACGGTCACCGGGTGTGCGACGCCATCGCGGCGATCGGCGACGCCGCGCACGTCCGCGCCTGGGCGGACCGCTTCTCGCTGCTCGCCGACCCCAAGCGGCTCGCGCTGCTGCTCGCCCTGCACCGCACCGGCCCGCTGGCCGTCTCCGACCTCGCGATCGCCACCGGCATGAACGACCCGGCCGTCTCCCAGGCGCTGCGGCTGCTGCGGGCGGCCGGGGTCGTGGAGGGCGAGAAGGAGGGGCGCGTGGTGCGCTACCGGGTGGTGGACCGGGACGTACGGCGCCTGCTGGAGCACTGTGCGGCCGACACCGGCTGACACACGTCCCCTCTGCCCTCCCGTGGCGGTGTTCATATTTCCGGCGATCTGGACAGAGTTCTCTTTGTTGCTTCAACAACGCACCGAAGAGGAGACCGCGTGACCGACCGCACCACCACGCACGACTCGACGGACGCCTCCCCCCAGGACTCCGCGCACGCCGCCACAAACACCTCCCCCCACGACGCGCCGCCCGACCTCTCCCCCAAGAACCCCGACTGGTGGCGGCAGGCCGTCGTCTACCAGGTCTACCCCCGCAGCTTCGCCGACGCCGACGGTGACGGGCTCGGCGACATCCGGGGCGTCACCCAGCGGCTGACCCACCTCGCCGCGCTCGGCGTGGACGCGCTGTGGCTGAGCCCCTTCTACCCCTCCGAGCTGGCCGACGGCGGCTACGACGTCGCCGACCACCGGGACGTCGACCCGCGCCTGGGCACCCTCGACGACTTCGATGCCATGGTCACCGAGGCCCATCGCCTGGGCCTGAAGGTGATCGTCGACATCGTCCCCAACCACAGCTCCCACCTGCACCCCTGGTTCCAGGAGGCGCTACGGGCCGGCCCCGGCTCCCCGGCCCGCGACCGGTACGTCTTCCGCGACGGGCGCGGCGAGCACGGCGAACTCCCGCCCACCGACTGGCAGTCCGTCTTCGGCGGCAGCGCCTGGCGGCGTGTTCCGGACGGGCAGTGGTACCTGCACCTGTTCGCACCCGAACAGCCGGACTTCAACTGGGAGAACGAGCAGGTGCGCGCCGACTTCCGCACCACCCTGCGGTTCTGGTCCGACCGGGGCGTGGACGGCTTCCGCGTCGACGTGGCGCACGCCCTGGTCAAGGACCTCGACGAACCGCTCCGCGACGTCGGGAACATCGGGGTCACCGGCGAGGACGCCCTGCCCAACGTGGCGCCCGGCAGCCACCCGTACTGGGACCGGGACGACGTCCACGAGATCTACCGCGACTGGCGCAAGATCTTCGACGCCTACCTCCCGCCCCGCACGGCGGTCGCCGAGGCCTGGGCGCCGGACAGCCGCCGCGCGCTGTACGCCCGCCCGGACGAACTGGGGCAGGCCTTCAACTTCGAGTACCTCCAGACCGGCTGGGACGCGGCCGAGCTGCGCCGGGTCGTCACCGCCTCGCTGGCCGGCGCGCGGGCCGCCGGGGCCTCGGCCACCTGGGTGCTGTCCAACCACGACGTGATCCGGCACGCCTCACGGCTGATGCTCCCGCCGGGCACCGACGAGAACGCCTGGCTGCTGTCCGGCGGGCGCGCCCCGGCCGTGGACGAGGCGGCGGGGCTGCGCCGGGCCCGCGCGGCGACGCTGCTGATGCTGGCGCTGCCCGGTTCGGCCTACGTCTACCAGGGCGAGGAACTCGGCCTGCCCGAGGTGGCCGACCTGCCCGCCGAGGTGCTGCGGGACCCGATCTGGGAGCAGACGGGCCACGTCCGCAAGGGCAGGGACGGCTGCCGGGTGCCGCTGCCGTGGACGACCGGCGGGCCGTCGTACGGCTTCGGGGCGGGCGCGGCCTGGCTGCCGCAGCCGGCCCGTTTCGCCGCGTACGCCGTGCAGGCGCAGGACGGGGTGGAGGGCTCGACGCTGGAGCTGTACCGCACGGCTCTGCGGCTGCGCCGCAAGCTGTCGGCGGGCGAGTCGCTCACCTGGACGGAGGACACCCCGCCCGGGGTGCTCGCCTTCGCCCGGTCCGAGGGCTGGCGGTGCCTCACCAACCTGTCGGACGAGGACGTGCCGCTGCCGCCGGGGGAGGTGCTGCTGAGCAGCGCGCCGCTGACGGGGCACCGGCTCGGACCGGACACCACCGTGTGGCTCGCATAGGAACTGTCAGGGACGTCCCCGACATCCCTCGCCTCCGCACGCGCTCACCCCACCGTCGGGCTGGGCGACGGCGTGCCGCCCGGCGCGCCGCCGACGTCCAGCGGGCTCGACGTGGCGTTCGGCGGCGGGGTGAGCACGACCTGGGGCTGCCCGCCGGAGGGGGGCGGTGGAGTCAGGTCCGAGGCGGGCAGCTTCGGCGGGGTCGTCTCCTGGAACAGCACCTGGTCGTAGTCGACCAGGCCGGTGTCCTCCATGACCGTGATGTGGTCCAGGACGGTGGCGTTGGCCTGGTTGGCGAGCGCGCGGACCAGGCTGTTCTTGGTGGTGGACCGGATCTTCGCGATCGTGTTGAAGATCGAGCCGTGCGTCACGCGCAGGATGTTGGCCATGTCGCTGTCGAACTTCTTGCCGGTGTCCGCGCTGAGCGTGGTGACGAAGCCCTGCTGCTGGGGGCTGGCCACGTCGGGCAGGGCGATGCCGAGCATCGGCGCGATCCTCCGGCAGCTGGCATCCAGCGCCGCGTGCCCGTCGATCAGGTGCTGACCGGCCGTGACGACCGCCTTGGTGGTTCCCTTCTGCACGGCCATCTGCCCGACGGGGTACTCCCACAGCCCGGCCGCGCGCACCTTCACCACGAAGTCGCGGTCCGCCTCCGTGAGCGGCCCCCACTGGGTCTGGGAGACGACCCGGGAGGGGTCGCCGGAGACCTTCTGGAAGCCGAGCATGCTCGGATAGGCCAGTGCGACGAGGGTCAGACCGAGAGCACCGCCCACGAAGAGGGTTCCCGTCTTGTTCCGCGAAAAGCGCACCGTGCCTCCTGCCCGGTGAGTGGAGTCCGCCCAGGGGCGGTTCGGACACACAGCAGTACGGACGGGAAAGCCCCCGGAACCTTTGGCCCTGGTAAAGGATTCGGGGTTTCAGCGGCGCCGCGGATCCGGCCGGTCCGGCTCTCCCCGGCGTACGGCTCCCGGGGCGCGGGCCGGGTGGCGGTCGGCGCGGCTGGAGGAGGTCAGCTGCCAGGGCACGCTGGTGACCATCACGCCCGGCGTGAACAGCAGCCTGCTCTTGAGCCAGAGGGCGGACTGGTTGTGCAGCAGGTTCTCCCACCAGTGCCCGACGACGTACTCGGGGATGAAGACGGCCACCAGGTCGCGCGGGCTCTCCCGGCGCATCGAGCGCACGTACTCGACGACCGGGCGGGCCACCTCCCGGTACGGCGAGTCCAGGACCTTCAGCGGCACGTCGATGCCGTAGTCCTCCCACTGCCGGGCCAGGGCGGCCGCCGCCGCGCGGTCGGTGGCGACCGTCAGCGCCTGAAGCTGGTCGGGGTGGAAGGCGCGGGCGTAGCCGAGCGCCCGCAGGGTCGGCCTGTGCAGCCGGGAGACGAGGACGAGCGCCAGCACCCGCGAGGGCGGCACCAGGTGCTCCTGTGGATCGGTCACGGCCAGTTCCGCCGAGGTGGTGTCGTAGTGGCGGCGGATGCCGCGCATGGTCACCCACAACACGGCCGCCGCGAGCACCGCCAGCCAGGCGCCCTGGGTGAACTTGGTGACCAGCACGATCAGCAGCACCAGCCCGGTCACACAGGCCCCGAGGGTGTTGACCGCGCGTGCGGTGCGGTGCCGCCGCCGGAGCTCGGGGCCTGCCCCGGCCCCCGTACCGGACCCGGTGCGCAGCTCGCGGTTCCAGTGCCGCACCATCCCCAGCTGGGAGAGCGTGAAGGAGGTGAACACACCGAGGATGTAGAGGTGGATCAGGCTGGTCACGCTCGCCCGGTAGCCCCACAGCAGCAGCCCGGCGACGATCGCGAGCGCCAGGATGCCGTTGGAGAAGGCGAGCCGGTCGCCGCGGTTGTGCAGCTGGCGGGGCAGGTAGCGGTCCAGGGCGAGGATCGAGGCCAGCAGCGGGAAGCCGTTGAAGGCGGTGTTCGCGGCGAGGATCAGCACCAGCGCGGTCGCCGCCTGCACGACGTAGAAGCCGACGCTGTGCTCCCCGCCGAAGACGGCCGCCGCGAGCTGGGCGATCACCGTCCGCTGCGGGTAGGTGCGGCAGTCGCCGGGCAGGCCGGTCAGCCGGCAGGCGTTGTCGGTGATGTGCACGCGCGCGAGCAGGGCGAGCGCGGTCACCCCGGCGAACATGGCGATCGCGGTGAGCCCCATGGCCGCCAGGGTGGCCGCGGCGTTCCGCGACTTCGGCCGGCGGAAGGCCGGCACGCCGTTGGAGATGGCCTCCACGCCGGTCAGCGCGGTACAGCCGGAGGAGAAGGCGCGCAGCACCAGCATCAGCAGCGCGAGCCCCGTGAGCCCGGCCTCCCCGGGGGCGGGCTCGATGCCGTACCCGGCGGTCCCCGCCACCGGGGCGGCGCCGAGCGCCCACCGGATCAGCCCGGTGACCACCATGATCAGCACCGCGCCGATGAACAGGTACGTCGGCGCCGCGAACGCCCGCCCCGACTCGCGCACGCCTCTGAGGTTCACGGCGGTCAGCAGTGCCACGAAGCCCAGCGCCAGCAGCACCCGGTGCCCGGCGAGCGAGGGCAGCGCGGAGATGACGTTGTCGACGCCGGAGGCGACCGAGACGGCCACCGTCATGACGTAGTCGACGAGGAGGGCGGCGGCGACGACCAGGCCCGCCGAGGGGCCGAGGTTGGTGGACACCACCTCGTAGGAGCCGCCGCCGCTGGGATAGGCGTGCACGACCTGGCGGTACGACAGCACCACCACCGCGAGCAGCGTCACCACGGCCACCGCGATCCACGGGGCGAACCGAAGGTAGGCCAGGCCGCCCAGGGTGAGCACGAGCAGGATCTCCTGGGTCGCGTACGCCACCGAGGACAGCGGGTCGGAGGCGAAGATGGGCAGCGCCAGCCGTTTGGGCAGCAGTGTCTCGTGCAGCTCCTCGCTGCGCATGGCCCGGCCGATGACCAGCCGCTTCAGGAATCCGGGCACGTTGAGCACGCGGTGAGCGTATGCCGGTGCGGCGGGGCGGCCGGGGAGGCGCGGACGGGCGCGGCGGGTCGGTGAGCGCCGGTCCGCCGACCCGACGCGCAACCGGTCGCGTTTTCACCAAGGTTGACGGAACGTTGACCGGTGCGTGGGAGAGCCCTGGGGAGCGCCCGACCTACATTCGGCCGCATGCCCCCACAGCCTCCCGTGCCCCGCCGGGCGCCCGCCACGCTCCCCGTCCTGCCCTATCGCAAGCCCACCAAGGGCCGCGACTACTGGGTGATCGACGACGTCCTGCCCGACGCGCAGGCCGTGCGGGAGCGGTGCCTGGCCAAGGACGACTGGGTCAAGGGGTATCCGTACACCTCCGAGACCTGGCCGGGACTGCGGACCATGCCCGGCCTGGAGCCGCCGGAACTGGCCCGCGTGGAGCGGCTGGTGAGGAAGGCGACCGGCGCGAAGGAGCTGTGGGTGCAGCAGGCGCCCGGCGGCGGCACCCTCAACCACAACTGCGTGCAGGTCGTCGGCGAGGGCGAGAGCGAGCCCCGCCCGCACACCGACTCGCGGGCGCTGTGCCGGTACGCGGCCGTGCTCTACCTCAACCCGGCCGTCCCCAAGGACTGCGGCACCAGCTTCTACCGCCAGTCGCTGCCCGGCGGCAGGCTCGGCGGCAACGTCGTCCAGGCCCCGCACACCAACCTCGTGGAGGCCCTCGGTACCCGGTTCGTCGCGCCGGACGCCTTCGAGGAGGACGTACGCGTCCCGCACAAGGCCAACCGGCTGCTCCTGTACCACGCCAACCTCGTGCACAGCGCGACCGGCTACGCCGGCCGGACGCTGGAGGAGAAGCGGATGACGGCGGTCTTCTTCTGGATGGCCTGACGGAAGGTCCGTGCGCCTCGGCCGGTGGCGTCGCGTCCGTGCCGGCGGGTCCGTCCGTGTCGGCGGTGCCGGTCGTTCCCCGGCCGAGCCCGGTGGGCGCGCGATACTCGCCGTATGGATCACGAAGGGGACGACATGACCGACACCAGCCGTACCGTGGGCGTCCTGGGCACCGGGATCATGGGCTCGGCGATGGCCCGCAACCTCGTGCGCGCCGGGCACACCGTCCGGGTCTGGAACCGCACCCGCGCCAAGGCCGAACCGCTCGCCGCCGACGGAGCGCGGGTCGTCGACACGGCCGCCGAGGCGGTGCGCGACGCCGACGTGGTCCTGACCATGCTGTACGACGGCGGCACGGTGCTGGAGGTCATGCGCGAGGCGGCCTCCGCGGCGCGTCCGGGCGCCGTCTGGGTGCAGTCGACCACCGCCGGCCTCGAGTCGGTCGGTGAACTGGCCGCCCTGGCCGGCGAGCACGGCCTGGTCTTCTACGACGCCCCGGTGCTGGGCACCAAGCAGCCCGCGGAGGCGGGGCAGCTGACGGTGCTGGCCGCCGGGCCGGCCGAGGGCCGGGACGCCGTGACGCCGGTGTTCGACGCGATCGGCGCCCGTACGGTGTGGACCGGCGAGGACGGGGCGGCGGCGAGCGCGACCCGGCTGAAGCTGGTGGCCAACAGCTGGGTCATCGCGGCCACCACGGCGACCGGTGAGGCGCTGGCCCTGGCCAAGGCCCTCGGGGTGGACCCGCAGGGCTTCTTCGACCTCATCTCCGGCGGCCCGCTCGACATGGGCTATCTGCATGCCAAGGCCGGTCTCATCCTCGGCGACCGGCTGCTGCCGCCGAGTTTCGCCGTGGCGACGGCGGAGAAGGACGCCCGGCTGATCGTCCAGGCCGGTGAACGGCACGGCGCCCGCCTCGACGTGGCCGCCGCGAGCGCCGAACGCTTCGCCCGCGCCGCCGCCCTGGGCCACGCCGACGAGGACATGGCGGCCGCGTACTTCGCCAGCTTCGACGACAAGGCCTCCGAGGGGCCGGGCCGGGCCTGACCGGCTCGCGTCAGCCCAGGCAGACCACGAGCAGACAGAGTTGCTGCGACGACGTCGTCGACGAGGGCGAGGTCTGCGACGGCGCCGTGGTCGTCGGGCTGGTCCGATCCGTTCCGGAGCCGGAACCCGAGCCGTCGGAGCCGGCGGGCTGCGACGGCTGCTGCGTCTGCTGCGTCGTCGTGCCCGGGGAACGGTCGCCGCCGGACCCGCTCGAGGAGCCCGAGGAGCCCGAGGAATCCGATGAGGTGACGGAACCCTCCGGCCCTCCCGACTGCGGTGCCGGCGCCGACGGGTGCGCGGCCGCCGGAGCGGGCACGGCCGCCGTGGTGTGCGGGGCGGCCGAGTAGGGGTGGACGCCCTGCGCCGTGGCGGTGTCCTGAGGCGCCGCGGCCGTGGCGGACGGCTGGTGCGCGTGGCGCGTGGACGGCCGTGCGGGGGAGGTGGACGAGGCAGGCCCGAGGCCGGCGTCCCCGGTCGCCGTGCCGGTGTGCCCGGCCGGCTGCCGGCCCACGGAGTCCGTGTGCAGGGCGCCCGGCGCGGGTGCCGCCTGGGCGGGGCCGGCGGTGTGCCGGTCCAGCGAGGCGACGGTCAGACCGCCGCCGACCAGCGCCACGGCGGTCGCGACCAGGGCGCGGCGCTGGGTCTTCTTCCACCGGGCCCGCTGCCGCCGCCGCGCAGCCCGCCCCGGCCGCTGCCGCCCGGCCGACACGTCCGCCGCGGCGGCTGTGCCGTCCGCCGCACCCGCGGACATGGCGCCCGTGACGGTGCCGGGTATGGAGTCACCGGCGCCTGCGAACCCCGCGCCCCTGGCGGCGGGCGAGTCCGCGGGCGCGGGGTCCGCGGCGGGCCCCGGGACGAAGGGGGCCGTGGCGTCCGCGGTGGCGTTCGGGGCTATGTCCGGGGCGTAGGCCCCGCAGCCGGGACACACCAGGGCACCGTTGAGGTGCCGTCGGCACGTGGAGCAGTAGTCCATCCGGATCTTCCTGAGTAGGCCGGGCGGGCGGCCAGCCACGCTAACAAGGGCGGCGCTTTCCTGTGTGCAGCCCGTGTGACGCTCCTGCGGGGATTCGGCGGCCCGCCCGCTCCCGCGCGGCGGGCGCCCCGGCCGGGACGCCAAGCTGAACCGTCCCCTGCCGATCCGCATCTGACTGGGCGGACATGCCGGAGAAGGGACGGAACGTGCGCAACGGCGAGAGGGCGGCGGCCACGCCCAGGCAGGGCGAGCGGATCGGCCGTCGTCCGGTGGTGCGGTGGCACACCGCCCTGCTGACCGTGTGGACGGCCGTCTGGTTCCTCGTGGCCGAGCGTCACGGGGCCGTCTCCTGGCACTACCTGAGAACCGGTGAGGAACTGCTGTTCGGTCAGGTGCCGGGCGGCGGCCTGGCGCTCTACGCCCACCATCCGGAACTGCAGATCGGCCCGGTCGGTTTCGTGGCCGCCGCGCTGTTCGAGCCGTTCCCCGCCGCCGTGGGCGAGAACCTCGCCGAGGCGTTCATGTCCGGCCTGGGCCTGTACATGCTGGTCCTCGTCGGCCGTACGGCCGCCGAGCAGGGCCTCGGCACCGGCCTGAACCACCGGCGTCTGCAGCAGCGCGTCCTGGTCGCCGGGGCCGCCTTCATCCCCATGTGGGTGGAGGTCTCCGTACGGTTCGCCCACCTGGACGACGTGCTGGCGCTGTTCTTCACCACCCTCGCCGTACGCGCCCTGGTGCGCGGCAACGCCACCGCCGTGGGCGTGCTGCTGGCGCTGGCCGTGGACTCCAAACCGTGGGCGGTCGGCTTCCTGCCGCTGCTGCTCGCCCTGCCCCGCCCGGTGCGGCTGCGCGCGGGCGCCTGGACCGTCGGCCTGGTGGCCGCCGCCTGGCTGCCCTTCTACCTCACCCACCTGGACACGTTCCACGCCGCCCGCTTCACGATCCCCAACCAGCCGGCCTCCGCCCTGCGCTGGTTCGGCGTGAACGACCCGGCCACCCCCTGGTGGGACCGCCCCGCGCAGATGGGCCTCGGCATCGCCCTGGGCGTGCTCGCGGTCCGCCGGAACCGCTGGACCGCCGTGGTGCTGCTGGCCGCCGACGCGCGGATCGTGCTGGACCCCAGCGTGTACACGTACTACAACGCCTCGGTGCTGCTCGGCACCCTCATCTGGGACTCCGTCGGCCGGCGGTGGCTGGTGCCCTGGGTGAGCTGGACGGCGCTGATCTCCCTGTACGGCAGTGCGCTGCTGGTGCCCTCCGCCTCCGTCCAGGGCCTGATACGGCTGGCCTTCGCCGCGGGTTCCGCCCTGTACGTCCTGTTCTGGCCCCGGCGTCCGGCGCGCAACGGTCGCGGCGCTTCTCCCGGGGCGGCGGACGACGGTCAGGCCCGGTCGGTGAGTTCCTCGGCGTAGACCTGGGAGAGCGGCTGAGGGCCCACGTACTGCTGGCAGTTGCACTGGCCCGGTTCGTAGCGCAGCGGCTTCTTGTTCTCGTCCCAGGCGGTCGGCACCTCCACGCGCTCGTGGCACCGGCCGTTCTTGTCGTGCTTGGCCAGGTGGTGCGTGCAGCCGCACACCGGCTCCGGCGGCTTGTGCGCGGCCTCCACGGCCAGCCGCTCCGCCTTCTGCGCCTCCATCAGCTCCAGTCTGCGCTGGTGGCGGTTGCGCAGCGCCGTGCGCGCGGTGTCGGCGAGCCATGCGAAGCCGCCGGTCCAGAACAGGATGAGCACCCACCAGATCCAGTTCATCGGTCCCCCGTCCTTCCCCCTGTGCGCATGGGTTCAGGATAGGCAACTGCCGCCGGAACGGGAGGGGTCGGTGCGGCGGCGGGGTGTGGGGGCCGGGGTGGCCGCGGCAGGCGGCGCCAGGCGCGTTCGTGGACCAGGGCCAGCACGACCGCCGTGGCCACCGCGATCAGGTGCTCGCGGCCGGCCAGGTTGGGCTTGACCACCGACTCGGCCACCATCGAGCCGCCGGTGAGGAAGAAGACGACCGGGGCGCGCCGCACCACGGACAGATAGGTGAACAGGCCCACCACGGCGGCGGACGGACCCGTGTCGAGGACGTGCCCGATCTCGGGCGGCAGCCCCAGCCCCCACCGGCCGGGCCCGATGGCGAGCATCACCCGCACGGTGAGGGTGCCGGCCAGGGTGGTGGCGTAGGAGACGAACAGGGTGCGGCCCCGGCCCAGGGTGAGCTCGGCCAGGGCGAACGCGAGGAACAACTGGGTGATGCCCGCCCACACCGGAAGGTCGAGAGCCGGGACGTAGAGGGAGACGGGGGTGCGCAGCAGGGCCAGCCACAGTGGCAGGTCGCCCTGGACGCCGCCGAGGGCCCGCACCGCCGTCTCGCCCCTCGGGTGCTGGGCGATCGCGTGGAAGAGGATCACACCGAAGGCGGCCACGAAGGCCAGCACCAGCCCGGACAGCCCACGGCGCGCCAGCTGCCGCAGCGGGGCCACGACCATGGCGTGCCACTCGCGGCGCAGGGTGCGCACGACGAACAGCGCGAACCGGGTCGGCACCCCGCGCCCGTTCTGGTACTTCCGGTACTCCTGGACCACCGCTCGGCTCCTCGAAGCAGTTCCCCACTCCGTGCGCACAACCGTATGGACCCGAATGGGGCCGGAGACGTTCCCACGCGCCGGGCGACGTTCGTCTCAGCGCGCGGGTGACCTGCGTGGAGTACGCCCGGACGGTGCCGCCCGGCCGCGGGAGCGGTAGACGACGTAGGGGCGGGCCGGATAGCCGAGGGGGGCGGCGAAGGCGTGCACGAGGCGGCCGAACGGCCAGAGGGCGAACAGGGCCAGTGCGAGCAGGGCGTGCAGCCGGTAGACGAGCGGGGCGTGGGCCATGGCGGTGACGTCGGGATCGAGCGTGAACAGGCTGACGACGCCCTGGCCTGGTCCGCTGCCCGCTGGGCGGTCGACCAGGCCCTCGCTGCCCGTGCGAGTGTGATCTATGTCGAAGACCTGCGCTCGATGGAAGCTCGCGGCATGGGCCGCACCCTCAACACCCGCCTGTCCCAACAGGTCCGCGGGCAGATCGTGGACCGCATGCGGCACCCGGGCGTCGAAGCCGGTGTCGCCGTCGTCACCGTCCCGGCCCGCGACGCGTCCCGCCACTGCCCCCATTGCCTTGTGTCGCTGCGCCACCGCAAGGCCCCCGACCGGCCCACCAGCCCAGGCTGTTGGTCACCGAGGAGGCGGTGGCGGTCAGGCCGGCGAGCAGGACGAGGGCCGGCAGCGGGTAGGTCAGGTGGTCGCTGCGGCCGGTCGCCCGCCGTACGGCGGGCACGCGCAGCCGGCGACCAGCACGGCCAGGGCCAGGTAGGGCAGGACGCCCCACAGGGCGATGTCCAGGCGCTGCCGGTGCAGGTGGTTCAGGGGCGGAGGTGTCATCGGCGGCGGACTCCTTCGTCGAGGGTGGCCCGGACGGCGCGGATCACGTCGAGGTAGGGGCTGCCGTGGGACGCGAGGCCGGTGGCGAGCAGGGCGAGGGCGCCGCGGTGCTCGTGGAGCACGGCACGGCCGGCGGCGGGGCAGCGCGCCGCGAACTCCAGCACGGCGGGCAGGTGGTCGGGCAGTTCGCCGTCGGACGGCTTCCAGCCGTGCTGCCGGTAGCGGGCCTTGAGCGCGGCGAGCGAGGCGCCCCGGCGACGGGTGTCGCCGTCGGTGTAGTGGGTCAGGTGCAGGGTGCGGCGGCGGCTGCGGTCGAAGGTGGTGACGTACTGGGCCGCGAGGTCGAGCAGCGGGGTGTCGGCGGTGCGGCGGCAGAACCGCAGCAGGGGCTCGGCCGCCGGGCCGCGCAGTCCGGTGATCGACTTGAGCACCAGGGCGCGGTGGGCCGGCCAGCGCTGGTCGGGGTACTGCAGGAGCAGGGAGGCGGCCTGGTGGACGGCTCGTTGCTGGTTCATCACCGCGACCCGACCTTCCGCTCGGGGAACGGCCCTCGCGGCCGGCCGCGGCCGTTCCGGTTCAGCAGGCTGACGCGGTCGCGCAGCCCGCCGTGCGCTCCGCCCGTGCCGTCGGCCGGGGGAACAGGCGGGGCATGGAAGGCGCTCATCGCGTCTGTGCCGTACATCCTGGACGTGATCGCCTCCTGCCAGGCCGGGGTGTGCGGCTGGGTGGCGTCGTCGTAGTCCTCGGGCCACTCGCCCGGCAGCCCCTCGCGGCCGACGCCGTACTGGGCGAGCAGCAGGTCGAAGACGGTGGTCACCAGCCGCCCGCCGACGACGCGCGCGGGCACCCCGCGGGTGGCGGATCCCGCGCCGGACGTGCCGGACGTGCCGGACGACGCGCCGGTACGGCGGTGCAGGGTGAGTTCGGGTTCGACGTCCCCCAGGTCCAGGTTCCACCGCCCCTGACCGCGCTTGGACCAGCGGTCGCCGAGGGTGCCGTTCGGCACGACGGGGCGCCCGGAGACGGCGTCGAGGAGCACCGGCTTCCACTGCGCGTCCTCACCCGAGTCCTCGTCGAGTCCGAGCGCCGCCGTGGTGACGAACTTGCCGGGCACGAAGGCGTCCCGGCCTTCCGGGTGCTCCTCCAGCTCGATCCCGCCGGGCCCCGCGCCGTCCCACTGCCCTCACATCCCTTTCGAACTCGGCACAGCACGCCGGCCCGGGGGGATCGGCCCCCGCGTGACCGGCGTTCCGCTTACGGCCAGCGTCACCCGCCGGAGCGCTGTGTGTTCGCAGGACTACGCTGAGTTGGCAAGTGGCTGTACGGAGCTTTTCTTGCCCTTTGCAATATTTGGTGGTGACACCTAGATGAACGGTTCCTGCGGGCCGGAGACGCTCAGTCTCGACGCTGCGCGACGCGGGGCGGGGCGGCGTGACGCGTCGGTGGCCGTGGAGTGCGACGGCGTCCGTGACGGTGACCATGGAGCGCGACGGCGACCGGGGCGGCGGTGAAGACCGACGAGTACGTGCCGACCGCCAGGCCGATGAGCAGGGCGAGCGCGAAGTCGGTCAGAGACTCTCCTCGCCGCGCTGTCCGTCATCGCCCTCGGCTCCGCCGCCTACGGAGCCGCCACCCTCGCCGTGCACCGCCGCAACCTCGCCGCCTGGGCCACGGCCTGGTCCGGCACGGCACCACGCTGGACGAAACCGAATTGAATCCTCCCCTCCCCGAAGGGAGGGGATTCCTGGCTCAGGCCGCCCCCTGGATCAGCGCTCCAGGGGGCCCTGCGCCCTGAACCCGCACCGGGAGGCGTGGTCGTACGCGGTCGCCCTCGCGTTCACCGGCCCGGTCCGTCACGCCGGCCGCCGCGGTCCTGACATGCCGCTGACGGTTTCTTGGCGGGGCGCTGGCACCGAGGGTGGGGGGAAGACTGCCGGGAACCGGCAATGCGCCGGGCGGTCGTGACTGGGCATCATGGCGGTGGGGAGCACTACGGGGGCTTCCGGTGCCGGGTCCCGGCAGGAGCCGGGCCGGAGGCCCGTACGGGGGAGAGGGGGAATCACGATCGCGGCCCCGCGGCCGCCGGCGCGCTCGGTGCAGCGCGCCAATCCGCCTTCTCTTCCGTACCGTCAAGGACGTACACATGGATGTCATCGGCGCGCTCGCCGCTGCCTGCCTGATTCTCCTTCTGCTCGTGCTGTTCGTCTTCTCCCGGCTGTACCGCAAGGTGGAGCAGGGCCGGGCGCTGATCGTCTCCAGGATGCGGAAGGTCGACGTGTCCTTCACCGGGCAGGTCGTGCTGCCCGTGCTGCACCGGGCCGAGGTGATGGACATCTCGGTGAAGACCATCGAGATCGGCCGGTCCGGCCGGGACGGACTCATCTGCCGGGACAACATCCGCGCCGACATCCGGATCACGTTCTTCGTGAAGGTCAACAAGACCGTCGAGGACGTCATCAAGGTCGCCCAGGCCGTCGGCACCCAGCGCGCCAGTGACCAGGCCACGCTGCAGGAGCTGTTCCACGCCAAGTTCTCCGAGGCGCTGAAGACCGTCGGCAAGCAGATGGACTTCACCGACCTGTACACCAAGCGCGAGGAACTCCGGTTCCAGATCATCGAGTTGATCGGCGTCGACCTCAACGGCTACCACCTGGAGGACGCGGCGATCGACTACCTGGAGCAGACGCCGCTGACCCAGCTGGACCCGGCCAACGTCCTCGACGCCCAGGGCATCCGCAAGATCACCGAACTGACGGCGGTCGAGCACGTGCGCACCAACGAGGCGCAGCGCACCGAGGAGAAGGAGATCACCCGCCAGAACGTCGACGCCCGCGAGGCCGTCCTGGAGCTGGAGCGCCGGCAGGCGGACGCCGAGATCAAGCAGCGGCGGGAGATCGAGACCTCCCGGGCCCGCGAGGAGGCCGAGACGGCCCGCGTGGTGGAGGAGGAGCGGCTGCGCGCGCAGAGCGCCTTCCTGCGCACCGAGGAGCAGCTCGGGGTGCAGCGCGAGAACCAGGCCCGTGAGGTCGCCGTCGCCGCGAAGAACCGCGAGCGGGTCATCGCCGTGGAGAACGAGCGCATCGAGAAGGACCGGCTGCTGGAGGTCATCGCCCGGGAGCGGGAGACGCAGCTGACGAAGATCTCCGCCGACAAGGAGGTGGAGGCGGAGAAGCGGGAGATCGCCGAGGTCGTGCGCGAGCGGGTCGCCGTGGACCGTACGGTCGCCGAGCAGGAGGAGTCCATCAAGAAGCTGCGCGCCGTGGAGCAGGCGGAGCGCGAGCGGCAGGCCGTGATCATCGCCGCCGAGGCCGAGGCGCAGGAGAAGCTGGTCAAGGACATCAAGGCCGCCGAGGCCGCCGAGCAGGCCGCCACCCACCGCGCCGCCGAGGAACTCACCCTCGCCGAGGCCCGGTTGAAGACCGCCGACCTCGACGCGCGGGCCAAGCTGCGGCTGGCCGAGGGCGTCCAGGCGGAGGCCGCCGCCGAGGGGCTGGCCGCCGTGCAGGTCCGCGACAAGGAGGCCGAGGTCATCGAGAAGGCCGGCCGCGCGGAGGCCGAGGCGGCCCAGGCCCGGTTGCTGGCGGAGGCGCAGGGCACCGAGGCGCGGATGCGGGCCGAGGCCGAGGGCGCCCAGGCCAAGGCGCTCGCCGAGGCCACCGCGATCGGCGAGAAGCTGAAGGCGGAGGCGGCCGGCCTGAGCGAGAAGGCGGCGGCGATGGCCGCCCTGGACGAGGCCTCGCGCGGCCACGAGGAGTACCGGCTGCGGCTCCAGGCCGAGAAGGAGATCCGCCTCGCCGGTCTGGAGGTGCAGCGCCAGGTGGCCGAGGCGCAGGCGACCGTCCTGGCGACCGGGCTGGAGAACGCCGACATCGACATCGTCGGCGGCGAGTCGGTCTTCTTCGACCGGCTGGTCTCCGCGGTCTCGTTCGGCAAGGGTGTGGACGGCCTCGTCGAGCACTCCGGCACCGCGCAGGCCCTCGCCAAGCCCTACCTGGACGGCTCGGCGAGCCTCACCGACGACCTGAGCCGGATCCTCGGCTCGGTCTCCGTGTCCGATGTGCGCGACCTGACGGTCTCGGCGCTGCTGATGAGGCTGATGAAGTCGGGCGGCGCGAACGCCGGGCAGTTCCAGCAGCTCCTGGAGCGCGCGGGCGAGCTGGGCCTGGCCGACGCCCCGCTGACCGCGCTCGCCTCGAGCAACGGCACCGCCAGGGCCTGATCGGACGCGGCGGTCGTCAGCTGCCGCACAGGGGACGGCAGCTGACGGCCCCCACCTCTCGCGAAGGGACGCACGACCCATGGCAACCGCCCCGGAGACGGGTTCGTACGACGCCGTGGACAGCGGCACCTACGAGGTGCTGCGCGACCGGCTCACCGCCCAGGCCGCCGAACTCGCGCGCGGCGCCGAGGCGCTGAACGGCCGCAGGGCCGAGGAGTTCGGCGCCACCCGGCTCGACCTCACCGGCACCGGCCGGCTGCGCACCGAGCATCCGAGCGTCCCCAGGGACGTCGTCGCCGTCGGCGACCGGCTGCTGTTCGGCTGCCACAGCGCGGGCCCGGCGGCCGGCGGCCGGCCCGAGCCGGAGGTCGGCGACGTCCTCGCGCTGTACGACCGCGACCTGAACCGGCTGCCCGAGGACGCCGTTCCCGGCCTGCTCGACGACCCGGCGTTCGTACGGGAGTTCGCGGCCCTGCACCGCTACTACCGGCAGGCCCGGCTGCTGCGCCTGCACCGTGTCGAGGGACGGCTGCTGGCCGTCTTCCGCACCGGGGAGAAGGCCGACGACATCCGGGCACTGCGCTGGGACCTGACCGACGACGGGCGGGCCGCCGTCTTCCTGGACGCGCGCGGGGAACGCGACCACGTTTCGCCGCCCGCCCATGACTTCGCGTGGACCGAGGCCACCCGGGAGGACCACGTCCTGGGCCGCCATCCGCACGTCCGGGTGCGCGGTGAGCTGTACGTCTCCACCGTCGGCGGCACCCTGACGATCAAGACGGAGGACGACACCGAGACCGGCGAGGGCATCCACACCGAGCCGGTCGAGGAGCCGCTCCAGGCGCTCGCCGACGCCGTCATCGCGCATGCGCGGGTGGGGGCGCTGATCCTGCTGCGGATCCGCCCGTACAAGGAGGACGCCGACCGCTACCTGGTGTTCAACACGCTTAACCGGGCGGTGGTCCGCCTCGACGGCATCGGGCAGGGCTGCCGCCGCCTCCCCGAGGACCAGGGCATCGTCTTCGCGGGCGGCTACTGCCTGGCCACCGGGGCGTACAAGACATACGAACTCGACACCGCCGGCCTGGAGTTCGAGCGGGAGGTGCGCTCGCCCTACGGCGAGGACGTGCTGTACGCCTTCCACGCGCCCGCCCGGTCACGCCGCCTGCTGCTGTCGTACAACACCATCCGCGAGGAGGTCGCGAACCCGCTGATCTGCCACGGCTGGGCCCTGTTCGACGACGGCGCGCTGCTGGCGCTGCGCGCCGACCCGGCGGGCGCGGCCGGGGAGCCCGCCCGCGTCCACCCGGTCCAGCTGTGGAACTCCCCGTACGTATCCGACACCCACGCCGCCGCCACCGCGGGCACCGGCCCGCTGGCCCGGGTCGGCAACGCCGACCTGGTGCGCGGCATCTCCGACTGTCTGTCGATCAGCCGCGCGGTCGCCGAGACGACGCCGACGGTGGAGGTGTACGAGGCGCTGGCCGCCGCCTGCGTGCGCGCCGCCGACACCCACCACTGGCTGGGCGAGGCCGAGCTGGGGGACCTGCGGACCGCGCTGGAGGCCGTACGGGCCACGGCGGAGCAGGTGCTGACCGAGTTCCGGACGGTGCAGGACCTGACCCGAAGGGTCGCCGAGGCGCTTCAGGAGGCCGCGGAGCGGCTCGCGGCGGTGGTGCGCCGGCTGCGCGGCGAGGCACCGCGAGGGGCCGCCGCCTGGGTGGACGGACTGACCGAACTGCGGCAGGCGCAGGGGCACCTGCTGACCCTGAAGGAGATGCGGTACGCCGACGCCGTCCGCATCGACGAGCTCGCCGGCCGGGCGGAGGCGGACCTCGCCGCGTTCGGCAAGCGTGCCGTTGCCCATCTGGCCCGTGAGGACGCCTTCGCCGAGCACCACCGGGACGTCGAAAGGCTCGTCGCGGACGCCGAGTCCCTGGCGAGCGTGGCCGAGGCCGGGCCGGTCGCGGCCCGCCTCGACGAACTGACCGAGGGGCTGCGCACGGTCACCGAGGTCGTCGCCGGGCTCGACATCGCCGACGCCACCGTGCGCACCTGCGTGCTGGAGCGGATCGCCGAGGTGCTGGGCGGCGTCAACCGCGCCCGCGCCCTGCTCGACGCCCGCCGCCGCGAGCTGGGCGAACGGGAGGGGCGCGCCGAGTTCGCCGCGGAGTTCGCGCTGCTCGGGCAGGCGGTGACCGGTGCGCTCGCCGCCGCCGACACCCCCGAGGCGTGCGACGAGCAACTCGCGGGCGCGCTGGTCAGGCTGGAGAACCTGGAGTCGAGGTTCGCGGAGTTCGACGACTTCCTCGGCGAGCTGGCCGCCCGGCGCACCGAGGTGTACGACGCCTTCTCCGCCCGCAAGCAGTCCCTTCTGGACGCCCGCGCCCGCCGCGCCGAACAGCTGGCCGGCGCCGCCGCCCGGATCCTGGAGACGGTCGCCCGGCGGGCGGCCACGCTCGCGGACGCCGAGGCCGTCAGCACCTACTTCGCCTCCGACCCGATGGTCGCCAAGGTCCGCCGCAGCGCCGAGGAGCTGCGCGGACTCGGCGACCCGGTACGGGCGGAGGAGCTGGACGGCCGGCTGAAGGCCGCCCGGCAGGAGGCGGCCCGCGCCCTGCGCGACCGCTCCGACCTGTACGCCGACGGCGGGCGCACCATCCGCCTCGGCGCCCACCGTTTCGCGGTCACCACGCAGCCCCTGGACCTCACCCTGGTCCCGGACGGCGACGGCCTCGCCTTCGCGCTGACCGGCACCGACTACCGCCGCCCGGTCACCGACCCGGACTTCCTCGCGACCCGCGCCCACTGGGACCGGCAGCTGCCCTCGGAGTCCCCCGAGGTCTACCGCGCCGAGCACCTGGCCGCCCGGTTGCTGCGCGAGCAGGGCCCGGCCGCCCTCGCGGCGGCCGACGACCTGCCCGCCCTGGTGCGCGGGGCGGCCGCCGAGGCGTACGACGAGGGCTATGAGCGCGGGGTCCACGACCACGACGCCACCGTGATCCTCACCGCCCTGCTGCCCCTGTACGAGCAGGCCGGCGTGGTCCGCCACGAGCCCGCCGCACGGGCCGCCGCCCAGCTCTTCTGGTCCCACGGCACCACCCCCACCGCCCGCACCACCTGGACCCGACGGGCGGTCTCGCTCGCCCGGGCCCGCGACACCTTCGGCCGGGCGGCCGCGACGGCGGTGGCCGAGCTGGAGGCGGAGCTGTCGGGGGCGATCGGGCAGTGGTGGGCCACCGCGGGCGCCGACCTGCCGACGGCGACCGAGGCCGGCGCACCGGCGGAAGCCGAGGAGCTCGCGGGAGCCGCGGCGGCGTATCTCTTCGAGGAGCTGACGACCGGGCCCCAGGGGTTCGTCATCAGTGCCGGCGCCCGCACCCTGCTCGACAAGTTCCGCCGTAAGGTGGGCGGTTCGGCGTACGAGGAGGATCTGGCCGCGCTGGACGAGCCGGCCGCGCGCCGGCAGCTGGCCGGGGCGTGGCTGGCCGCGTACGCCGACGCGACCGGCGCGGACGTCACCGCGGGCGACCTGGCCGAGGCGGTGGCCGCCGAGCTGTGCCCCGGTCTGACCCGCCATGAGTCGGACGTCCCGGTGGTGACCGTGGCCGAGGGGCTGCTGGGCAGCCATCCGCGCCTCACCGGCCGCACCCTGGTGCTGCGCGTCGACGAGTTCCTGGCCCGGACGAAGCGGTTCGCCCAGCGCGACGTACCCGCCTTCCGCGCCCACCAGCGGCGCCGTACCGCCCTGGTGACGGCCGAACGCGCCCGGCTGCGCCTGGACGAGCACCGCCCGCGCTCCATGGCGGCCTTCGTCCGCAACCGGCTGATCGACGAGGTCTACCTTCCGCTGGTCGGCGACAGCCTGGCCCGCCAGCTCGGCACGGCGGGAGAGAGCAGGCGCACCGACACCGGCGGCCTGCTGCTGCTCGTCTCGCCGCCCGGCTACGGCAAGACGACGCTGATGGAGTACGTCGCCGACCGCCTCGGACTGATGATGGTGCGGGTCAGCGGCCCGGCCCTGGGCCACGCCGTGACCTCGCTCGACCCGGCCGAGGCGCCGAACGCCACCGCCCGCCAGGAGGTGGAGAAGATCAACTTCGCGCTGGCGGCGGGCAACAACACCCTCCTGCACCTGGACGACATCCAGCACACCTCGCCGGAGCTGCTGCAGAAGTTCATCCCGCTGTGCGACGCCACCCGGCGCGTGGACGGCGTGTGGGACGGCGAGCCGCGCACCTACGACCTGCGCGGCAAGCGCTTCGCGGTCTGCATGACCGGCAACCCCTACACCGAGTCCGGGGACCGCTTCCGCGTGCCCGACATGCTCGCCAACCGCGCCGACGTGTGGAACCTCGGCGACGTCCTCACCGGCAAGGAGGACGTCTTCGCGCTCAGCTTCCTGGAGAACGCGCTCACCGCGAACCCGGTCCTCGCCCCGCTGGCCGGACGGGACCGCGCCGACCTGGACCTGCTGCTCCGCCTGGCGGACGGCGACCCCACGGCCCGCGCGGACAACCTCACACACCCCTACGCGCCCGCCGAGCTGGACCGGATCCTCTCCGTGCTGCGCCATCTGCTCACCGCGCGCGAGACGGTCCTCGCCGTGAACGCCGCCTACATCGCCTCCGCCGCCCGGTCCGACGCCACGCGCACCGAGCCGCCGTTCCGGCTCCAGGGGTCCTACCGCACCATGAACAAGATCGCCCAGCGGATCCGGCCGGTCATGAACGACGCCGAGCTCGCCGCTGTGCTCGACGACCACTTCACGGCAGAGGCCCAGACCCTGACCGACGGGGCCGAGGCCAACCTGCTGAAACTGGCCGAGCTGCGCGGCACCCTGACTCCTGGGCAGGCCCGGCGCTGGGCCGAGCTGAAGGCCGCCCACGTCCGCGCCCGGGACCTCGGCGGCCCCGCCGAGGAACCCCTGGCCCGCGCGACCGCCGCCCTGGCGCTGCTCGCCGACCGCATGGCGGCCATCGAGTCCGCCCTCACGGCCGCCGTCGCCCACCGGACGGGGCGCGCGCCCGACCCGAGGGAGCGGTGATGGCGGCGGTGACGGCGATGACGCCCTTCCTGGTCCCCCTCACGGCCGCGGCGCTGATCGTGGCGGTCTGCACCTGTGTGCTGATACGCCGGGACCGCCGGTGTGCCCGGGCGTACACCGGCGGTCCAGAGGTTTCGGCAGATCAGGGGGTTTCGGCGGATACGGGGGATCCGGGGGTCCGGGGGATACGGGGCGGGGCCCGTCAGAACGGCTGTGCGGCGAGCAGCGGGCGTAGTGCCCCGCCGCGCAGCCGCTGAACCAGGGGTGTGCAGAACCGGAAGGCCAGCAGGACGACCACCAGCGAGACGGCACTGCCGACGAAGGCGCCCACGGCGACGTCGTGCGGGTAGTGAGCGCCGACGTACACCCGTGAGGCGCCCATCGCGACGGCCGCCAGCAGGGCGATGGAGCCCAGCCGGCGGCTGACGATCAGCAGTGCGACCGCGAACGCGAAGGCGACCGTGGTGTGGTTGCTGGGGAAGGCGTAGTCGTCCACCGGAGGACACGCCTCGATGAGGAAGTCGTGGGGGAGGGCCCGGCAGGGGCGCGGCTCCTGGAAGACGTCCTTGATCCCGCTGTTGACCGCGTAGGCGATGACGACGGCGAACGGCGTCGAGAGCACGGCGGCCATGACCGAGTTGCCCCGCCGCCGGGCGCCCCACCAGGCGGCGAGCAGGAGGACCACGAACACTCCCATGCCGACGGAGGAGTAGGCCTCGGCGGTCCCGTTCAGCCAGTGCGTGTGGCGGGCGAAGTCGGTGACGTCGGTGTAGAGGCCGCCGTCGATGGCCGCGCCGTCGAGCGCCAGGGCGGTCGGGGAGGAAGTCGTCATCAGGTGGATCTCCGGGCCGGTTGCTCCGTGCGGACGAGCGCTTGGACGAACGCTCGGCGACGCAGAGGTGGAATCCTCGTGACGTCGGATTGTCCGATGAGTGAACGTCTACAGATGGGTAGACGTTAGCAGCCGGAGATCGGGTTGCTTCGGGGGCTTCGGGTAAGGGGGCCTGCTGCCGGTGTCAGGCCCCCCGGTGGTGCCTCTGTGCACCTCGGTGGTGCCTCCGTGATGCCTCAGTAGTAGTGGCGCATGATGTCGGTGGCCCAGGCGGGCTGGGCGGTGGGGCCGTCCTGGGGGCCGAACTCGGTCAGGTAGGGCTTGATGTCGAGGACGGGGGTGCCGTCGACCGCGTCGAGGCCGCGCACGTGCAGGTCCAGACCGTCGACCCCGAGCAGGCGGCAGCGGGAGACGCCGATGCGGTTGGGCCGGTTCTTGCCGCGCTGGGCGAAGATGCCGACCAGCGGCCAGTCGGTGTTTCCCCGCGGATGGCGGGCACCGGTCTCGATCCTCTCCTCCGGGACCCGGTCGAAGTGGTAGACGACCTCCAGGTGGGAGAAGCCGTCCAGGCCGGCCGGCGCCTCCGGGCCGAAGCGGTCCCCGTCCAGGCGGATCACGGCCTCCACCGCGCCCCAGTCGTCGTCGCGGACCTCCTCCCGCCCGCCGACCACGCGGCCCACCGGATACGAGACCACCCCGGCCGGGGAGCCGTTCTGGGCGTTCCGGGTGTTCTCGGTGTTCTCGGTGTTCTCGGACATCCGTCGTGCCTTTCGTCGAGTCGAGCGGAGAGGGGTCCCCGCCCGGGTCATCGGGCGAGCTGACCGGCCTTGGCCTGGACATGGGCGACGTAGCGGACGGTGAACACCATCGGGACCGCGAAGCCGGCGATCTGGATGACGACGGCGGAGACCGAGTGGCCGTGCCCGGCGTGCGCGACGAAGGCGAGCACGACGGCGGTCACGGCGAACGCGGCGGTCCACACGGCGGTGATGACGACGTTGGTCCGGATGAACGGCTTCAGCCCCCAGACCTCGCGCGGGGTGGTGCGCTTGGCGATCCCCAGCGTGAACGGCCGGCCGATGGCCAGCGAGACCCCGGCTATGACCGCCAGCGTGCCCGAGGAGAGGGCGGCGGAGTAGTCGTGCACGCCCGAGTGGGGGTCGGCGAAGGCGACCACGGCCAGGGCGGCGAAGAAGACCGCCGAGCCCAGCTCGATGATCAGTGCGTCGAGGCCGACACCGGCCCGTACCTGCTGACCGATCACCGCCACCGCGACCACCAGGGCGGCCAGCGCGGCCCACTGCCAGCTTCCGGAGGGCAGCACGGCGAAGACGATCCACGGGAGGAAGGTGCGCAGGTACGACATGAGGTCTCCGTTTCGGCGTTTCTCGCCGGGCTCTGTTCTGACATGTCGAAAGTAGAACGTCGGCTAGTGACATGTCAATACTGGAATGTACAGTGGGGGCATGAGCCTTCGACACGCGCTGCTCGGCCTGCTCTCGGAGCGCCCCGCCAGCGGCTACGACCTGCTGAAACTGTTCGAGACGTCGCTGGCCAACGTCTGGCCGGCGACACAGAGCCAGATCTACACGGAGCTGACCAAGCTGGCGGGCACCGGACTGATCGCGGTGACGGCCGAGGGGCCGCGGGGCCGCAAGGAGTACGCCCTCACCGACGAGGGGATGGCCGAGCTGCGGCACTGGCTGACCGAGACCAGGCCGCAGCGCGCCGTGCGCAGCGACATGATGCTGCGGGTGTTCTTCCTCGGTGTCCTGTCGCCGGAGCAGGCACGGGGCTATCTGACCGAGCTGGTCGACCTGTCCGACCAGGCGTGCGAGGACCTGCGCGGCCTGATGGACTCCATCGACTGGGAGGACGGCAATCTGTCGGTCTACGGCCGCATGGTCCTGGAGTACGGCCTGAGGTTCAACGCGATGCGCCGCGAATGGGCCCAGTGGGCGGCCGATCTGATCGAGTAGGGGCGGTCGCGGGTAAGAAGTGTCGTGGCAGCAGGTGCCTCTTCGCCGGATTCGCCGGAGAAGAGATCATGGAGTGGGTGAGCGAGCCAGTGTCAACGCCGCCGCAGCGACCCGACGCGAGTGAGGCGGCCTACCGCCGCTATCTGAGTGCCGTGATGCTGCACGGCCAGGCGAGCGCCAAGGCCTGCGGGCTCGGCTCGACCGACCTGTACGCGCTGAACATCCTGCGGCTGGCCGGGCCGCTGTCCCCGGGCGGGCTGGGCGCCCGCGCGGGCCTGACGACCGGGCCGACCACCCGCCTGATCGACCGGCTGGAGCGGGCGGGCTACGTCCGCCGCGTCCCCGACGAACGGGACAGGCGCAAGGTCATCGTCGAGCCGATCGCCACGCCCGTCGACCTCGACGACGTGACGGCTCCCGCACGGCAGAGGATCGGCCGGATCCTGGACGGCTACACACCCGAGCAGCTCGACGTCCTCTTCGACTACTTCGACCGCGCCGCCCTGGCCTACCAGGAGGCCGCCGAGCAGCTCGCGGCGGCCCACGCGGACGCCGGTGACTGAACCGGCCGGTCCACCTCGGGCAGTGCGCGACCGGTCCGCCGGTGGAGGTGTAGTCCGTCCGGTGGAGGTGCGGGCGCGGCCACGCGGACAGGCACCGCGCGGGGGAAGCCTGCCGACGGAAGCGGCGGTCGGGCGGCGGTGGCCGGCCGGCGGCGATCGGGCGGCGGCAGGCGGGAGGCGAGCGGAGATGCGGCGGATGCGGCGGATGCGGCGGGGTGCGCGGGCCGCGGCGGTCGGGGAGTATCTCCTGGCGACGACGACGGCCGCCGCGGCGCCGCCCGCCGGGCCGCACCCGGCCCGCGAGGACGACCGCCGTGCCTGAGCTGCCGGACGTCGAGGGATTCCGGGAGGTGCTCGCGTCCTGCGCGAAGGGACGGGTCGTCCGGCGCGTCGAGGTGCGCGACACGGGCGTCCTGCACGGGTTCGGCGTGCGACGACTGCGTGAGGCGCTGGAGGGCCGGCGGTTCACCGAGCCGGAGCGGCACGGCAAGTGGCTGCTGGCGCGCACCGGCGACGGCCCCACCCTGATGCTGCACTTCGGCATGACCGGCCGGCTGGTCTGCTGCCGGCCCGAGGACCCGGACGAGGCCCACGACCGCGTGCTGTTCACCGTGACCGGCGGCCGTCAGCTGCGCTACCGCGACCAGCGCAAACTCCAGGGCCTGTGGCTGGCCCGCGACGACGGCGAGGTGGCCCGGCGGCTGGAGCGCCAGGGCCCCGACGCGATGGCGGTCGGTCGTGAGGAGTTCGGGGCGGCGCTCTCCTCCCGCCGCGGCCGCCTCAAGTCCGCCCTCACCGACCAGTCCGTCCTGGCCGGCCTCGGCAATCTGCTCGCCGACGAGATCCTGTGGCGCGCCGGGCTGCGCCCCGACATCCCGGCCCGCGACCTCACGGAGGCCGACCGCCGGCGCCTGTACACCCACATGCGCCGCACCCTGCGCTCAGCGATCGCCGCCGGCTGCGTCCCGCCGCGCGACTCCTGGCTCACCGGCCACCGCGACGACCCCGACCCGATCTGCCCCCGCTGCGGCACGCACCTGCGCCGATCCCGGGTCGCGGGCAGGGGCACGGTGTGGTGCCCGCGGTGCCAGCCGGGCCAGACCTGAGTTCCCGCTACCTGTGGTTGCCGCCGCTTCCGCCGCTTTCGCCGCCGCTCGTCCGGCCGTTCCCGGCCGCGTTGTCGGTGCCGCCGTCCGTGCCGCCGGGGCCGCTGCCGGAGGCGGCGTTGCCCGACGCCGCGGCGCTCGCTGTCGCACGGCTGCCGACGCCCGTACCGCCGGTACTGCCGGCACCGCCCGTACCGGCGGAATCGCCGGCACCAGCCGCACTGCCGGCACTGCCCGGCGTTTCCGGTGCGGGCGTCGTCCGTGCCAGTTGCCCGGAGCAGTACGCGGCGACCTTGTCCTTCCCGCCGGCGGCCGTGACGAGCCGCTTCCAGGCCGTCGCGTCCAGCGCCTTGCCGCGGTCCCCGACGTTCTCATAGGCGCGGCAGTGGGCCTCGGTGTCCTGGGCGGAGGCCGGGCCGTCCGTCGGACCGGTGCCGGCGGACGCCGACGAGTTCTGCCCGCCCGGCCGGTCGGGAGCGACGGCCGACGGGTGGGCGGCCGTCGGGTCGGCGGTGCCCCGGCCGTCACCCGCACCGTGCGTGGACGAGCCGGCCGAACCGATGGCCGCGACCGCGACCCCGCCCAGCGTGAGGCTGGCGAACACCACGCCGAACGTCGTCTTCAGGGAGCGCCCGGCCCGCCGCTGCGCGGACTGCCGCCAGTCGTCCCGGAGCCGGGTGCGGGCCCGGTGCGCGCCCGCGTCGCGGGCGGCCCGGAAGGCGGCCACGGCCCGCTGCTCGGCCTCGGGGTCGAGTTGTCCGCCGCCGCGGATGGCGGCGGCCAGCGCCGTCTCCAGCGCGGCGGTGTCCCGCACGTCCCGCGCGCCGGACACGGCGCCGCCAGGATGCGTACGCCGACGGTCCCGAGCTCCGTCGCCGCTCATCCGTTCACCCATGTCCGTGTCCGTTCCAGTCCGGCGGGTCCGATCCGTCCGGCGTGCCGGGACCTGCCGCCCGTCTGCCGGCGCCCTGCTGCCGTCGTCGTCATGGCGACCTTGCCGCCCTCGTTCATTTCGACTCCCCCAGCGTGCGGGAAGCCCCATCCGTCACACCCTCGTCCGCCCCGTCGCCCAGACCCAGCCGGCCGGCCAGGCGTTTCAGGCCGCGGTGGGTGGCGGTGCGCACCGCTCCCGGGCGCTTGCCGAGGACGCGCGCCGCGGCGGGGCCGTCCAGTCCGACGACGACCCGCAGGAGAACCGCCTCGGCCTGGTCCCGCGGCAGCCCGCGGACCAGTTCCAGCGCCCGTTCGGTGGAGAGGGACTCCATGGCCTGGTCATGGGTGCTGTGCGGGGCGGGCAGATCCAGTACGTCCTGTTCGGTCCCTCCCGCCCGGGGCCGCACGCGCTTGCGCCGCAGATGGTCCAGTGCCCGGTGCCGGGCGATGGTCGCCGTCCAGCCGCGGAACCCGGCCCCGTCCCCCTGGAAACGGCCGAGGTCGCGGGTGATCTCCAGCCAGGCGTCGGACGCCACGTCCTCCGCGTCGTCGCCGACCAGCCCGCGCAGATAGCCGAGCAGGCCCGGCTGCACGATCCGGTAGGCGACCGCGAAGGCGAGTTCGTCACCGTCCTGGGCCCGCGCGACCGCCGCGCCCAGTTCCCCGTCGTACGCCTGTACGCGCCGGGGTTGCCGTGCCTGGCCCAAGACTGTCCTCGTTCGCACCGGTCCATACCGAGTCCCTGCCGTCCGCCGCGCTCCGGTCGCATCGACGGTCCCCCATGGTGACCAGCGCCAGTTCTCACAGAAGTGTCACCGCGCATCAGCGGCCCCTCACATCACCGCCGGTCACGGCCGGGTGATGTTTCGCGGCGGCCATGCGCTGAGTGAGTACCGCGCCGCTTGCGACTCCCCCCTTGAGCGGCGCGGAGAGAGACCGAGCGGCCGGGACCCCGCCCACTGCACGGGGTTCCGGCCGCTCCGTCCCGTACCCGCGAGGTGTAACACTTCCGGCCCGGTGCGCTCTGTCCAAGCGGACGACCGTGGCGGTCGCCCGGGACAAGGGGGCACGACTCGTGCAGTGGAGAGACGACAGCGGCGGGGCGTACGTCGAGGACCCGTACGGCGGCGCCCCCGTGTACGCCTACGGCCACGAGTACGCCCACGGCCACACGTACGGCCACGACCAGCCGTACGTCTACGACGAGGCGTACGGCTACGGTCACGCGTACGGCCACGGCGTCGGCGCCGCCCCCACCGACACGGCCACGCTGTATCCGCCGTGTCCGACTGAGCCGCAGTGGACGTACCCGGACGACGGCACCCACGGTGACGTTCTCAGTGACGCCCTCAGTGACGTCCTCACCGTCCCGCCCCAGGAGTTCGAACCACCCGGCCTCCCCGCCCAGGGACCGGACACGTCCGCGAGCGCGTCGGCGCGTCCGGTCTTCGTCGACTCCTCGGGGCGGCGCCAGCGCCGCGTGCTCCGTGCCGCCCGGCTGCTGATGATTCCCGCGGGCGGCTATGTCGCCCTGCTGGTCAGCGCCATGCTGGGCGGCCCGAGCATCAGCTCCCCGTTCGTGCCGCAGCCGGACCCGGCGCACCCGGCCACGCCCCGGGCGACCGCCCCCGACTCCGCGCCCGGCAGTGGCCAGGCCGCGGGAAACACGAGTGCCACCGCGGCGCGGCAGAGCACCCGTCCCACGGCGCGGCAGACGTCCGGTGCCACCGACCGGCCGGTGGCGGCCCCCACCTCCGGGTCCGGTGCCACCGCGCCCACCGGCATCACGTCCCCGACCTCGACCGCCACCTCCGCCCCCGTCCCCGCCCCCTCCTCCAAGGGCCGCGCCTATGGCTCGACCCACAAGCCCGTGAAGTGAGCCACGTCCCACCGTGACCGATCGACGCCACCGCACCGCGCCTCCCCGCCGCCACGGCCGCACCCGCCAGATCACCCCCCGCACCCACTGGCTGCTGCTGAGCGTGCTCACGGTGACCCTGTCGACGGCCCTCCTGCTGCAGGGCTACACCCATCACATGTTCGGCATCACGTCGGACGACGCGGCCGGACCCCGCGGCCGCAGCGACGCGGTGCCCAGCCAGGTGATCCACGGCGGCCCCGTGATCGCGGACGCCGCCACCTCGGCGCACACCGCCCGGGTGAAGGCCCGCACCATCGCCCTCACCTTCGACGACGGCCCCGACCCGGTCTGGACGCCGCGCATCCTGGACGTGCTGCGGCGCAACCATGTGCACGCGACCTTCTTCGTCGTCGGCACCCAGGCCGTCGCCCACCCCGAACTGGTCCGCCGGATCGTCGCCGAGGGCCACCAGATCGGCATCCACACCTTCACCCACCCCGACCTCTCCCGGCTCGCCCCATGGCAGCGCTCCCTGGAGCTGCGGGAGACCCAGCTGGCGGTCGCCGGTGCCGCGGGTGTCACCACCGCACTGCTGAGGCCGCCGTACTCCTCGGAGAACGCCGCGCTCGACGACGCCGACTGGTCCGTCCTGAAGCAGGCGGACACGGCGGGCTACGTCACGGTGCTCGCCACCCAGGACGCCGAGGACTGGCGGCGACCCGGCCTGCCCCGCGTCCTCACCAACGCGACCCCGCGCGGCACCGCCGGGCAGATCGTGCTGATGCACGACGCGGGCGGCGACCGGGCGCAGACCGTCGCCGCGCTGGACGTCCTGGTGCCCCGGCTCAAGGCGGAGGGCTTCAGGTTCGCGACGGTCTCCGACGCGGTCGGCATGGCCTCCCCCGTCCGGACCGCCTCGACCGGTGACCATCTCCAAGGGCTGGCCCTCATCCGCCTGCTGCAGGCCGGCGACTGGCTGGTGTGGCTGCTGGGCGTGCTGATGTACGCGGCCGGAGTGATCAGCGTGCTGCGCGCGGCGGTCGTGCTGATCGCCGCCCGGCGCCACCGGCGCCTGCGGTCCGGGCGCCGGAGCAGGTCCTGGGGGCCGCCGGTGACCGAGCCGGTCAGCGTCATCGTCCCCGCGTACAACGAGAGCGCCGGCATCGAGGCGGCCGTACGGTCGCTGCTCGCCTCGGACCACCCGGTGGAGATCATCGTGGTGGACGACGGCTCGACCGACGGCACCGCCGACCTCGTGGAGTCGCTCCGGCTGCCGGGGGTCCGGGTGATCCGGCAGCGGAACGCGGGCAAACCGGCCGCGCTCAACACCGGGCTCGCCGCTGCCTCCTGCGACCTGGTGGTCATGGTCGACGGCGACACGGTCTTCGAACCCGACACCGTCCGCATGATCGTGCAGCCCTTCGCCGACCCCCGGGTGGGCGCCGTCTCGGGCAACGCCAAGGTCGTCAACCGCGGCGGCCTGCTGGGCCGCTGGCAGCACATCGAGTACGTGGTCGGCTTCAACCTCGACCGCCGCCTGTTCGACCTCGCCGAGTGCATGCCGACCGTCCCCGGGGCGGTCGGCGCGTTCCGCCGCCGGGCGCTGCAGGCCCTCGGCGGCGTCAGCGACGTCACCCTCGCCGAGGACACCGACCTCACCATGGCGCTGTGCCGGGCCGGCTGGCGCGTGGTGTACGAGGAGGGCGCGGTGGCCTGGACCGAGGCGCCCGCGTCCCTGAACGCCCTGTGGCGGCAGCGGTACCGCTGGTGCTACGGCACGCTCCAGGCGATGTGGAAGCACCGCGGCGCGCTGGTGCAGCGCGGCGCCGCCGGAAAGCTGGGCCGCCGGGGCCTGCTCTACCTCCTCCTCTTCCAGGTGCTGCTGCCCCTGCTCGCACCCGTCGTGGACGTCTTCGCCCTGTACGGGCTGCTCTTCCTCGACCCGGTCCGGATCGTCGGGCTGTGGCTGGCCTTCCTGGTGCTGCAACTCGTGATGGGCCTGTACGCGTTCCGCCTGGACGGGGAACGGCCCGGTCCGCTGTGGAGCCTGCCGTTGCAGCAGTTCGTCTACCGGCAGCTGATGTACCTGGTGGTGATCCAGTCCGTCTTCACCGCCGTGTCGGGCTCGCGGCTGCGCTGGCAGCGGATGGAGCGCTACGGCAGCTTGCAGGCACCGGGTCCGGCACCGGCCCCGGCTCCCGCTTCGGGTGCGGAACCGGCACGGGTTCAGGCAGCGGTCCCGGCCCCGGCTCCGGAAACCACGCAGTGGTACTGAGGTGGCCGCCACGGCGGTGCCCCACCCGCCCGGTGGAGCCCCGTGTGCCCGGCGGTCCCGTGTACGCGGCGGTCCCCGCGGGCACCCGTCAGAGCGCGGCTCCCAGCCTCGGGGCGCGGACCGCACCGAGGGGGGCAGCACCCGTCCTCACCAGCGGGAGGCAGCATGATCAGCCATCAGCAACTGGTGGAAGAGGTGGCGTCGCGGAGCCGGCTCGACGACACGGAGGCCGCCGACGCCGCCGTGCACCTCGTCCTCGCGGCGCTGAGCAGTCGCCTCGACGGACCGCGCCGGGAGCATCTGCGGCAGGCCGTACCGGCCCATGAACGTGGGGCGCTGGACCGCGGCGGCGCCGCGGCGGCCGGCCCGGCAGCGCGCCTCGACGAACTGCTGGCCGACGTGGCCCGGCCCGTGGGAGCCACCCCGGAGCAGGCGCTGTTCCTGGCACGGACGGTGGTCTGCCGGCTCACGGCCGAGGACATCGGCCTGGCGGCGGACCTGCGCGGCGCCCTTCCCGACGAGTTCGGCACCCTGTTCGCGGAACCCGACTGACGCGGGCCGAGCGCGCCGCCGCCCGCCTCGGCCACCGCTCCCGGCCCCCGCTGGGGCCAGTGCCTGTCGCGGCACTAGGATCCGGGCCATGGCCCTGACCATGACCGACGTGGACCGGTTCGAGGCCTCCAGGCCGCGCCTGGAGGCCATCGCCTACCGCCTCCTCGGCTCCGCGAGCGAGGCCGAGGACGCCGTGCAGGAGACGTTCCTGCGCTGGCAGGCCGCCGACGTCGACCGGGTCGAGGTCCCCGAGGCGTGGCTGACGAAGGTGCTCACCAACCTGTGCCTCAACCAGCTCACCTCGGCCCGCGCGCGGCGCGAGACCTACGTGGGCCAGTGGCTCCCCGAGCCGCTGCTCGCCGGCGACCCGATGCTGGGCCCGGCCGACACCGTGGAGCAGCGCGAGTCGGTCTCGTACGCGGTCATGGCCGTACTGGAGCGGCTGTCCCCCAACGAGCGGGCGGTCTACGTGCTGCGGGAGGCGTTCGCGTACCCGCACCGGGAGATCGCCGGGATCCTCGACATCACCGAGGCCGCAAGCCAGCAGATCCACCACCGCGCCAAGAAGCACGTCGCGGACGGCAAGGCCCGTACCGAGATCGACCGGGCCGCCGCCCGGCGGATCATCGAGGAGTTCCTCGCGGCCGCCACCAGCGGCCGGACCGAGCCGCTCGTACGGCTGCTCACCCAGGACGCCGTCTCGATCGGCGACGGCGGCGGGAAGGTCCCGGCGCGCACCAGGCCGTTCGAGGGCGCGCTCGCGGTCGCGACGTTCATGCGGGGCCTGTTCAAGCCGGGCAAGGCCAAGCAGGCCCTGGTCGGCGGCTCCCCCGAGATCCACGCCACCACCGCCAACGGCGACCCCGCCCTCGTGGCGGTCCTCGACGGCCGGGTCATCGGCGTCATGTGCCTGGAGGTCACCCCGGAGGGCATCGCCGCCCTCCGCAGCCAGGCCAACCCCGACAAGCTCGAACGCGCGACCAGGCGCTGGGCGGCCACCGACCACGGCGAACCCCTGCTCGGCGCCGCCTTCTGACCGATGTGAGGTGCTTCACACCGCGTTCCTGTCAGGAAACCGCGGGCCGCCCGGTTCAGGTGGCGAACCCGCCGAAGACAGGAGCCGGACATGCAGCACCGCATCATCGTCCTCGGAGCCGGATACACCGGAGCCATCGCCGCGGGCCGCCTCGCCAGGCGGCTGCGCCGCGAGGACGTCGCCCTCACCCTCGTCAACGCCGAGCCCGACTTCGTCGAGCGCGTCCGGATGCACCAGCTCGCGGTCGGGCAGGAACTCAAGCCCCGCCCCTTCAGCGAGATGTTCGCCGGCACCGGCGTCGACGTCAGGCCGGCGAAGGTCACCGGCGTGGACGTGGACCGCAGGACCGTCACCGTCAGCGACGTCGACGGGGCCGAGGAGCGGGGGGAGGAACTGGAGTACGACACCCTCGTGTACGCGCTCGGCAGCGCCTGGAACGACCAGGGCGTCCCCGGCGCCGCCGAGCACGCCCACGAGATCGCCTCCCGCCCTGGGGCGCTCCGGCTGCGCGAGCGCCTGGCCGGCCTGGACGCCGGACAGCCGGTGGTCGTCGTCGGCGGCGGACTCACCGGACTGGAGGCCGCGGCCGAGATCGCCGAGGCCCGCCCCGACCTCGGAGTGGCCCTCGCCGCCCGCGGCGGCCTCGGCGACTGGCTCTCGCCCAAGGGCCGCCGCCACCTGCGGAAGGTCTTCGACGGGCTCGGCATCACCGTGCACGAGCACACCGCCGTCACCGCCGTCGAGCCCGACCACGTCACCACCGCCGACGGAAAGACCGTCCCGGCCGCGGTCACCGTGTGGACCACCGGCTTCGCCGTCCACCCGATCGCGAGGGCGACCACCCTGGAGACCACCGACACCGGCCAGATCGTGGTCGACCGGACCATGCGCTCGCTGTCGCACCCGGAGGTGTACGCCATCGGCGACGCGGCCATGGCGACGGGCCCCGGCGACAAGCCGCTGCGGATGTCCTGCGCCTCGGGCGTGCCCACCGCATGGCAGGCCGCCGACGCCATCACGGCCCGCCTGACCGGCGGAAAGCTCCCGAATGTCCCGCTGCGCTACTTCAACCAGTGCATCTCGCTCGGCCGCAGGGAGGGCCTGATCCAGTACGTCACCGCCGACGACCGCGCGGTCCGGGCAGCCCTGACCGGACGGCTCGCCGCCGGCTACAAGGAACTGGTCTGCAAGGGCGCGGCCTGGGGCGTCGCCCACCCGACCCTCCTGCCGACCCGCCGCCGCGGCATCGCGGGCACCCCGACCCGAACGGACATGACACCCAAGGCGACGGACGCGACGGCTGAGGCGTCGGTCTGATTCCCGTGGCCCGGTGGACGTGACGGCCGAGGCGTCGGTCTGATTCCCGTGGCCGGGCGGACCCGACGCCCAAGGTGGCGGCCCGACCCGGACAGCCGGACGGTCGGCCCGGCCAGGCGGACGCCCCCGACACGGGGCGTCCGCCGCCGTCGTGTCCAGGTCAGTCGTTGGCGTGGCGCATGGCCCATATCCCCAGGAACCAGTCCCTGTTCCTCCAGCACCAGCCGACGGCCCCCGCGGCCAGTGCGACAACCACGATCTTCCGTGCCCGCGACATGTCCACCCCTCCCTCTCTCGCACCAGGCTACTGACAGACGGCTCGGCGCGGCCCAACTCGGCGCCTGACAGAGGGATACGGGTGTCATCATGGAACCGCGCGCAAAGCCGCGGGACGAGTTGTCAGCCGAGTCACCCCAGGGGTCGTTGATGGGCAATGAGAACGTGGCGGTCGCCGGAGGGCTGGCCGAGACCATCGAGGCACTGCGGGCCGAGCTGACCGCGGCGATGGCACAGGGCGACGGGCATCCGCTGCGCTTCGAACTCGGGCCCGTGGACATCGAGCTGGCGCTCGCCATCACCCGTGAGGGATCGGGCAACGGGGGACTGCGGTTCGGGGTTGTGTCGTTCGGCGCGGCCGGGAAGGCGGCGGCGGAGACGACACACCGGCTGTCGCTCACCCTCAACCCGGTGGCGGCGCGCGGCGACGGGCCGGTGCGGGTGACGGCGGACGTCGACGGCGAGCCGCGTTGAGGGGGACCCGGCCGTGGCGTTGAGCGCCCAGCGCGTCGCCGAGGTGTTCAATCCCTCGGCCGGTGTGGTGGGTTCGGGATGGTTCGTCGCGCCGCAGCTCGTCCTCACGGTCTGGCACGCCGCCGAGGGCACCACACTCGACGGCGAGCCCCCGCCCGGGAAGCCGCCGCCGCGTCGCCCCCTGTCGCCGGCGGCCCTGGACGAGCTGTCCCGCGACCGCCCGCGATGCCGGGTACGGGCGCTGGCCGACGCCCGCAAGGGGCATTCCTTCCGGGACGCGGTGACCGTGTGGTGGCGGCCGGAGTGCGATGCGGCGCTGCTGCTGGTCACCGACGTCCGGCAGCCCGCGTCGCCGGCCGGATGGGCGCCGACGTACTGGGCCGATCTCATCTCCGCCGACCCGGTCGACGTCACCGCCGTCGGCTTCCCCGACCACGACGTGGTGAGCGGGATGCGCGAGTCGCGGCAGTTCAGCGGGGTCGTGCACCCGCTGTCCGGCGTACGGTCCGGGCAGTGGGTCATCACGACCGGCGCGCTGGCCCGGCCGACCCCGGGCAGCGGCTGGGCGGGGATGTCCGGTGCGGCGCTGTTCGCCGGGGACCGGCTCGTGGGGATCGTCACCGCCGACTCCGGCGGACGCTCCGGACCGGTCGCCGAGCTGCGGGCCGTCCCCGCGGCGGCGTTCGCGGACGACCCGGGCCTGACGGCCTGGATCCGATGGGCCGGCGGAGCGGGCGTATGGGCACCCGGGCGCGTCGAAGAGCCGGAGCCGGGCCGCCGGCCGGCATCGTCGGACACCCCGCCGCCCCGCCGTACGGCCACGCGCTGGAGCTCCCCGGTCCGTGCCTGGCGGCAGCGGCGCCACCGCCCGCTGCTCCCGCCCGAGCTGCTCGACGCCGCGCCCGAGGCCGACGCCGTACGCGACCGCGGCGGCCTCACCTACCGGGCCACCGAACCCGGCGAGCTCGCCCGTGTCTACACCCAGCAGTACCTCGACACGACCACGGACCGCGACGCCCAGGGCCCGGCCGCGTCGCCCTCGGGGCCGTCCTCCGGAGGCGAGGGCCACCATTCCCTCCGGGTCACCGGGCAGCCGGTGTCCGTCGGCCGCCTCCTCGCCGACCCCACGGTCCGGCACATCGTCGTCACCGGCCAGCCGGGCGTGGGCAAGTCCAGCCTGCTGGAGTACGTGGAGGTCACGGCCTGGCGGTGGTGGCGCGGTGCGACCCGGGGCCAGGGGCCCGGCGAGGCCCCCTTCGGGCCACTGCTGCCGCTGCGGATCGCCGCGCGGGAACTGGTGGGCAAGGACTCCCTCGCCGCGGCCGTCCGGCCCCGGGCGCGCGTGCTGCTGGAGGCCGGCCCGCCCGTGCCGGGCGCCCGGGTGCTGGTGCTGGTCGACGCGCTGGACGAGGTGACCAGGCCCGAGGACTGGCGGCAGGTGGTGGAGCTGCTGCTCGCCACGGCCCGGGAGAGCACCGGCGGGCCCGGCATGGAGCGCCGCCTGATGCTGTCCACCCGCGCTCTGCACGACAGCACCTGGCGCGGCCTCACCGGCGTCGGCGTCACGGAGTTCCGTCTCCAGCCGTTCTCCGACGAGCAGTTGCACCGGTTCGTCATGGCCCATCAGACGGGCGGCGCCGACCGGCTCGCCGACCCCGTGATCCGCGAGCGGGCCGGCGTCCGCGCGGCGGAGTTCCTGGCGTACGCGCGCGCGAGCAACGTACTCGACCTGGTGCGGCTGCCCCTGCTCGCGCAGCTGGCGGTCGGCCAGTACTTCGACCCGGGCGGGCAGGCGCACCTGCGGGGCCGCCGCGTCGACCTGTACGCGCGCGCCGTGGCGGAGTTCCTCGGCCGCTTCCCGCAGCGACAGGACCCGTACGAGCCCTGGCTGCGGGACCGCGTCGAGGAACTCCTCGGCCGGCTGCGCGAGCGCTACGCCCGCGACGCACCGGCCCACGCCGCCGTCACCACCGCCCTGCGCGGCTTCCTCGGGGACCTGGCCGACGCGTACCTGCACCAGGGCACGCCGTTGCCCCGGGCCGCCGCACGACTGCTGACCGGCCGGCCGGACGACGACCCGTCGACACCGGCCACGGACGACCGGGCCACGCACCGCACGGACGACCCCGCCACGCACCGCACGGTCGCGGCGCTGCTCGACGCCACCGGCCTCGTCGTCGACGTCCACGGGCCGGATCCCCGTTTTCTGCACCGGACGTTCGCCGAGTACCTGGCCGCGGAGCACTACCGGGCCCGCCTCGGCACCGACCCGGACGCCTGGGGCGACGCCCTGGCCGATGCCGACACCCGCGTGGCCGCGCTGTTCGCCTTCGACCGCCGGCCGGCCGAGCTCCAGCGGGAACTGGTCCGCGGGCTGGCCGCCGACCCCCGGCGGGTGGAGCAGGCGGCGTGGCTGCTCGCGGAGGGCATGTGCGACGACGAGACCCGCGACCGGATCCTCGAGACGCTCTGGCGGCACCCCGACGAGCGGGAGCCGGACACGGCCCCCGTCGTCCACGACTGGCAGCAGACCCATACGGCACTCGCCCACCTGCCCGGGCAGCAGCGCCGCCTGCACGACATGGCGACCGACCCGGACTCCGTACCGGTCGACCGGGTCAACGCCGCGGCGGCGCTGGCCGGCCACCACCCCCGCGGCACCGGGCTGCTGCGCGGCTTCGCCGAGGACCCGTCGTTCCCCCTGCACCTGCGGATCGGCGCGGCGGCCCACCTGGCGCACGCCGACCGGGACGCCGGCACCGCACTGCTCACCCGGTTCGCGGACGACACCACGTCCCGCTACTGCGCCCAGGCCGCCGCCCGGCTCGCCGAGCACGACACGCCCGGCGGCACCGCCCGGCTGCGCGCGCTGGTCGCCAACCCCCACTGCCCCGACCTGGCCCGCGTCGAGGCGGCCCTGGGGCTGCGCGCCCACGACCGGGCCGCCGGAACCGACTGGCTGCGCCGGTTCGCCGCCGACGGACGCTTCTTCGCGGACTGCCGGGTGTTCGCGGCCGACGCGCTGGCCGCCTTCGCCGACCCCGGCGACGAGGAACGCGCCGAGGCGACGCTGCTCCTCGAACGCATCGCCCGCGACGAGCGCGTCGACGCCGGCTATCGCGTCGAGGCGGCCCACCGGCTCGCCCGCTACGACCCCGCCGGCGTCCCCCTCCTGCGCGACTTCGCCGACGGCGCCCTGCCCGGCCGGTACAGCTGCGACGCCGCGGTGCTGCTCCCGCAGCACGACCGCGACGAGGGGGTACGGATCCTCGGCGTCATCGCCCGCGCCACCGGCCAGGAGCCCCAGCACCGGCTGCGGGCGGCGGCCGAACTCGCCCACTACGCACCGGCGGAGGGCGAACCCCTGCTGACCGGGCTGGCCCGGGAGCCGGGCTGGGACGCCGGGCCGCGCCTCCAGGCCGCCGTGCTGCTGGCCCGCCGCGACCGGGAGGCCGGGCTGCGCCTGTTGCGCGAGCACGTCGCCGAGTCGGCCGGGGAGAGCCGGGTGAGCGCCGCGCGCGCCCTTGCGGGCGTGGACCGCCAGGAGGGGCTGCGCCTGCTGCGGGAACTGGCGGAATCCCCGGACGCGGGGCGCTCCGTACGGGTCCACGCGGCCGGTGCCATCGGCGACTTCGACCCGAAGCTGAAGGAGGCCACGCTGCGGAAGCTCGGCGTGGACATCAGGCCGGGCGGATGGTTCTCGGTGTGACACAGCGGGAAAGCGGGACCGTACGAGCGCCGTACGGCGTCGTACAGCGGGCGTCCTACGGCGACGTACGGAGTCCGTACGCGCGTCCGGCCGCCGATGTACACCAACGGGGAGGCGACACAGGGTGATTCCACGCATCAGTGGAGGCTCGGATCCGGCCGGTCAGGCACGCAAGATGGCCCGCAGAGGCGACTGGCGCGGCCTGTGGTGGCAGATCCTGTCCTCACCGCTGCCGCAGGCGGTGGCCGCGGCGGCGCACCTGAAACTCCGCAAGTGGACCCCGCCGTCGGACGCCGACGCCCGGCTCGCCGCCGTGCTCACCGGCATCGACACCAAGGAGGCGGCCCGGCTCGGCGCGGACCTGTTCCGGCGTACGACCGTGCGGCTGCCCACCACGATGGGCTTCGCGAACCCGGCCGGCTTCTGCGTCCGCCATCCCGTGGTGGCGCTCGACACCATGGGCCGCGACCCGCACACCTCCCGTCTCGTCACGGTCGACCGCACGGGCGTACGGAACACGCTGTACGAAGGCCCGGCCCAGCACTGGTCGTTGTGCGCGCTCGACAGCGAAACCGTCATCGCCCGCCGGGAGTTCGACAGCGGCGGCTACCGCGGTGACACGGAGATCGTCGAGTACACCCCCGGCCGCGAGGCCGTCCTCGCCTCGGGAGGCGGGCTGCTGGACGCGGTGGTGGAGCCGACCGCCACGGGGTGGGTCGTGGGCACCAAGCTGCTCGGCGTCGCCCTCGCCCTCGCGGACGGCGAGCAGGAGCAGCTCGATCTGCGGGAGTACGGCCTGCACCGCGCCGACCTGTTCGCGGTCGACGCCACCGGCACCCGGATCGCCTTCGCGGACGGCTCCCGGCTGCTGGTCACCGACAGCCGGCTGCAGCCGCTGTACGACCTCGTGACGGAGTCCGTGCGGCACGGCGAGTTCAACGCGATCACCTTCACCGGGGACTCCATCGTGACCGCCGGCCGGGACAAGGGCCTGTACCGCTGGCAGATCATCGGCGGCCGGATCCGGGGCCTGTACTCGGGCTGGGACTCCACCCCGCGCACGATCTTCCGGCTCAACCCGGTGGCGGCGTGGAACCTGCTGGTGGCGGAGGGCGGCAACGTCAACTACCACTACGACATGGCCACCCTCGAGCGCACCGGCTCCCCGGAGTTCCTGGTGCCCACGGGCCCCGACAACAAGGACGACGACCTGCGCGGCTCGCGCGCCATCGGCAGATTCGCCTCGGCGCCCTACGGACGGCTGGCGGTCTACGAGGGCGGCCTCGCGACCCCCACCCGGGGCCCGGACTCCTTCTACACCACCGTCGTCCAGGACCTGGAGCACCCCCTCAACATCCTGGTGAAGCCGCTCCTCGGCCTGACCCCCGCCGACGCCGACCGAGTCCGCCCCCACCTGGACCCCTCCCTCGGCCCGGCGGCCCCCTACCCCCTCACCCCCACCGAACGCACGGTCCTGGAGGCGGCGGCCCAGGCCTGCGAGTGGGCTCCCCAGGTGACCGGCCGCTGACGGGCGGCCGGGGCGAGGTGAGCGACCGCCGGCCGGACGGGGCGACCGGTGCGGCGCCGCTGCGGGCGCTCTGCTTGGATCAGCCCCATGACCTCCGTCGACGCACCGGACGAAATCCCGGAGACGACACGAAAGAAGAGGGAGCTCGCGGTCTGGTTCGGCGGGGCGTCCCTGGCGTGCTGGTTCTGCTGCCCGTTCTGGATACTCGTCTCCTTCGTCGCACTGCCCATGGCCCTCACCGGCCTCGTGCGGGCCTGCGTGGAGTACCGGGCAGCGAAGTCGGGCCGGGCGAGCGGGCCGCGCGCCGTGGCGGGCGGCGTCCTCTCCCTCCTGGGAGCGGCGGCGGCGATCGCGTACATGATCTTCCTGTCCACCCACCCGGACATTCCGGTCCAGGGGTAGGAGCTCTGGCCGCCCGCGGCCGCACTCGATCAACCGCGCCCCGCTGAGCGTGCTCGCCGCGCTGCTGATCTGCCTGGTCCCCGGGAGCGGAACCGCCTCGGCCCATGGTTCGGTCGTCGGCCCGGCGTCAGGTGCCGGCCCCGGAGATCACGACCTTGGTGCCGACGGCCGTGTGCTTGTACAGCCAGCGGGCGTCGGCCGGGCGCAGGCCGATCAGGCCCAGGGTGGACGGCCGGCGGCCGGGGACGTCCGCCTCGTCGTTGACCGCGTAGATGAAGTGGGGCTCCTGTCTGGGCCCGAGGAACCTCATCACCCACTCGTACTGCTCCACCGCACCGCTCGGCGACGCGTTGAACCGCATGCGCCGGTCCAGCTCGGTGACCCGGCCGCTCGTGTCGTCACGGAAAGGCCTGTTCATGCCGGGCGCGGAAACGGGGAACCTCCGCCCGGCGGCGTGGAGTTCCAGCGCGGTGAGGTCGATCCTGATCTCACGGACGGTCCCGTCGGAAGAGCCGGAAGGGCCGGAAGAGGGGGACGGCGCAGGAGCGGTCGTGGCGGCGGTGGTGGCGGGCGGGACCGCCCGCCGGTCGGTGTGACCCAGCAGGGACATACCGCTGAGGACGGCCGCGCCTGCCACCACGAGTCCCGCGGTGACCAGCCCGGCCCGGCGGGTACGACGGCGCAGCAGGGCCCGGCGCCGTACGAAGGCACCCGAGGCGGGCGCCGGGCGCCGGCCCCGGGCGGCCACCTCGTGCAGCGCGCTCGTCAGCCGGTCGGAGGTCGTCTCGGGGGCGGGCGGGCCCGACGGGTCATGAGGCATTCGTGGCCTCCTTCGTCCCGGTGAAGGTCTCGGCGTCCTGGGGTGCCAGATGGCGGGCAAGGGCGGCCCGGCCACGGGCCAGGCGCGCCTTGACGGTCCCGACGGGTGAGCCGGTCTCGGTCGCGATCTGTTCCACGCTCAGGTCGCACACGTGGTACAGGACGATGGCCAGCCGCTGGGCCTGGGGCAGTTCGCGCAGGGCGGCGACCAGGGCGACATGCTCGGGTCCGGGCCCCGGAGTCTGCTCCGGCGGCGCGTCCTTGCGCACCAGCTCCAGCCAGCGCCGGGCTCGCCGGAAGCGGCTGACGGCCAGCCGGGTGGCGACGGTGCGGATCCAGGCCTCGGGGGCCGCGGCGGCGTCGAACGACCCGCGGCGGTCCCAGGCCCTGACGAACGCCTCCTGGACGACGTCCTGGGCCTCGGCGTGATCGCCGGTGAAGGCGTAGAGCTGGCCGACCAGGCGGGGGAAGGCAGCCGTGTAGAAGGCATCGAACTCCTCCTCGGTCATCGGCCCCCCTGCCACGGTCGCGCGGAGGCGATCCTACGGGGCCGTCGCGGCTGAGCCGTCTCGGGCCGGGGGCGGGGGCCTGCCCGGAAACCGGCCGAAGGCCGATGCAACCCGGTCGAGCCGGCGTACGTACAGCGGATGTCACCACTCACCACAGGGGGAACTCCTTGTCCACGCACCGACCGGCCAGTCACCGCTCTCGCCGCTCTCGCCCCTCTCGCCGTCTCCACGTCGTCACCGCGGCCTTCGCGGCCGCCTTCGCGCTCGCCGCGTCGGCGACCGGCTGCGCGGCCACCAGCTCATCCGCCGCGACGGCGCCCACCCGGTCCGCCGCCGCGAGCGCGCCCACGCCCACCGCCTCACCCAGCCGGACCGCTCCCGTCGTCCCCGAGCCGGCCGTCCTCGCCCGGGCCGAGATCAACATCGGCGAGGGAGCCACGGTCGGTGTCGGCATGCCGATATCCGTCCGGTTCCCCCGCCCCGTTCCGGCGTCCCAGCGAGCCGCGGTCGAGCACTGGCTCACCGTCCGGGCCGCGCCCGCGGTCGGCGGCGCGTGGAGCTGGGTCAAGGACCGCGACCTGTTGGACGGCCGGCGGGTCGACTACCGCCCGCCCGCCTACTGGAAGCCCGGCACCCACGTCACCCTGCGCATAGGCACCAGCGCCGTACGGCACTTCACCATCGGGCGCTCCCTGACCGCGACCGTCGACGTGCGAAGCCACACGATGACCGTCACCGAGGACGGGAAGCCCAGGACCCGTATCCCCGTCACCGCCGGCCGGCCCGGCCTCGACACCTGGAACGGGACCATGGTCGTGATGGACAAGCAGCCCAGGGTCTACATGGACTCCCGCACCGTCGGCCTCGGCGACGCCTACCACGGCTACTACGCCTGGGCCGTCCACATCACGGCGTCCGGCACCTACGTCCACCAGAACCCCAACGCGAACACCTACGCCGGCCGGGCCAACGTCACCCACGGCTGCGTCGGCCTCGCCACCGACGGCACCGCCGAACGCTTCTACCGGCGTGTCATCCCGGGCGACGTCATCCGCGTCACCGGCTCCAAGGAGTCGGTCGCCTCCGGCAACGGCTACGGCGACTGGAACCTCACGTGGTCCCAGTGGCTGGCCCACAGCGCCTCCGCCCACAAGGGGGCGCCCACCGCGGCGAACTGAACCACCCGGACGCCGGCGCGGGTGTGGCAGCCCAGCCGTCCGCACCGTCGCGGTGAGGGCGGCCGGGCGCCGTCGAGTTCAGCGGGCCAGCCAGGTCAGCGCAGTTGTCACCAGGAACACGACGGCCGCCGCGAGCCAGACCACAAGGCGGGCCGGCCCCGGGGACCCGGCCGGCGTCCACTCCCCTCCGCCTCGAGAGAGCAGCGCGTCCGCGAACGCCTGCGCGGTTCGCGGCCGGTCCTCGGGATCGGTGGACAGCGTGGCACGCAGAAGCGCGTCAATGCCGTGCGGAACCCCCGGCTCCCCGGGGGTCACGGGCAACGACGACGCCGGCCCCCGCTCCGCCGTGAGGGCTGCGAGACCGCCCGGACCGAACGGCTTGCGCCCGGTGAGCAGTTCGAACGCCACGACACCGAGGGCGTACACATCTGCCCGGCCGTCGAACCCGCCGTCCTGGAAGACCTGCTCGGGCGCCATGTACGCGGGTGTACCGGTCGTCACGGTCAACCCCGACGCGTCGGCGAGCCGCTTCGCGCTGCCGAGGTCCGCGACCAGTACGGCGGTGTCGGCAGCGGGCGTGTGGCCGGCGTCGAGCAGAAGGTTCGACGGCTTGACGTCGCGGTGGACGACGCCCGCGTCGTGGAGGACCTGAACGGCGTATCCGGCCTCGGCCGCCAGACGGAGTGCCTCCGCGGGCCGGCAGTGCCCGATCTTCTCGGCCAGCGTGCCGCCTCGTATGTAGTCCATGACGAAGTAGGGCCGGTCGTCCTGGACACCCACGTCGTGAACTCGTACGACCCGTGGGCTGGAGATCCTGCGGAGCAGCCTCGCCTCCGCCAGGAACCTCTCCCGCACATCGGCGTTCGACGCCCAGTTGTCGGCGAGCACCTTGACCGCCACATGCGTGTCGAGCCCGGGATCGTATGCCTTCCAGACGGTGGCGAACGAACCGGCTCCCAGGCGGTCCTCGAGGAGGTAACGGCCAAGCTTCCGCATGTGGCACCATTCTGCCCGACGCGCCGGGGCCCGGAACCGCGGTGCTCCGGGCGGGATGCCGGTCAGAGGACGACGGGGGGACAGCGGAGTGATCGAAGAGGACGAGCTGACCCGGCTCGTGGTGTCCGCCCAGGCAGGTGACCGGGCGTCCCTGGACCGCCTCCTCGTCAGGCTCCGGCCCACGGTCATGCGCCGCTGCTCCAGGTTCCTGCCGCACCACGCCGACGCCGAAGAGGCCGCGCAGGACGCCCTGCTGTCCATCAGCACACATCTGCACGAGTACAGCGGGCGGGGCTCGTTCCTCGGGTGGGTGACGGTGATCGCCTCGAATGCCGCCAGGTCCACGTACCGCTCGATGCGCCGGCGCGCGGAGGAGAGCCATGCGGCCGTTCCCGAGGGCGTCGACCCTCGAACGACCAGCGTCATCGCGGGGACCCGCCTGGACCTGATGGAGGCGCTGGCCGCCCTCGAGGAACGGCACCCGGCCCTGGCGGAATCCTTCGTGCTGCGCGATCTCGGAGACCTGACCTATCTCCAGGTCGCCGAGATCACCGACGCGCCCCTGGGCACGGTCAAGGACCGTATCCACCAGGCTCGCCGCTTCATGCGGGACCGCCTCGGCGGCGGCTTCTGAGGCATCGGGGCGTGCCACTCCAACGGCGTCGGCCCGACCAGAAGCCCGGAGGTGCCGCCGTGCGAGCTCGGACGATCGTCGTCATCCTGACGGCAGCCGTCGGACTCGGACTGCTGACCGGGCGGTTCGTCCTGCCCGCTCGCTCCACTGCGACAGTGCCGTCGGGCGCCACGCCGTCCTCGCCGGGCGGCGGCTCCCCGCCGCCGAAGCCCGCCGCCGGACCCATGACGGACCGGCACCTGCTGCCGGCGGCCGAGTTCAGGAAGGCCGGGATCTCCCGGCGCATCTACGTGCGGGACCGCGTCGGAGACGGCAACTACGCCAACGCGGCCTGTGCCGGGGAGAAGACCCTCGAGCAGACCCTGGGAACGCAGGACGCACACTTCCGCGGGCTGGTGACGGCCAAGGACACGGACGACAGCGACCCCACGCTGGCGGTGGACGCCAGGGACCAGGTCGCGCGCGAGGTCGCCGCGGACGCCGGAAGCCCGGCAATGGCGCAGAACTTCGCCCAGCGCCTCCTGCTGGAGGAAGTGCCGTGCCAGACGGAACCGGCCACCCACTGGGTCTACGGGCCGACGCACACGATGGATGTCGCTCCGAGCATCACCGCGAGCTGGATGGGTTCCTACGACGGCGACCTGAACACCACGGGAACCGCGCCCCGGGGCAAGGAGCCGTGCGGAGGCATCGCCGTACTCCGGAACGGCTCGCACTACGGGGTCCTGGAGGTCGATGCCTGCCTGGGCACGGCTGCCATGACACGGATCGTCCGTGCCGCCGTGACCCAGCTCTGAGATCACCCCGACCTCGGCGTCCTGTGTGAGCCGGCTCACACGGTTCGCGGCGAACGGCTGTCCAACATTCCGGGTGCGCGCCGCATCTCCCCAGGTACAGGAAGACGCACACCGCGTCGTGACCACACAGGGGACGAGATGTTCGACAACCAAGCAGCCCGCAAGAAGCTCCCGCGTCGCGGTCGTACCGCAAGGGCGGCAACCTGCGTCGGTGCGGCCCTGATGGCGGCCGGCATCGGCATGCACCCCGCTGCCGCCGCCACGGCCACGGGCTCCGCGGGCCGTCCGGCAACGGCGACCGCCGACAGCTCCCTCTCCGGGTCCCGCCTCGGCTTGGCCGACCTGATCCAGAAGGCCGACTTCTACCAGCAGGGCCTGAACCCGGTCAGCGCGACCGTGGGCATGACCGGGAAGCAGGCTCTCTCGGCGTGCTCCGGCGAGGAGACGATGCAGGCGCTGACCAAGGGGAAGGCCGGCGCCTACGCCGACGTCACCTGGACCTTCGACACCAAGGACACCCTGCTGACCGAATCCGTCGCGGAAACCTCCACCACCACGTCGGCGGCCTCCTACGAGAACCGGCTCGACCGGCTGGTGCGCAGCTGCCAGGACGAGCCGGCCGGCCACTGGTACTACGGCCAGGGGCATGCGATCACCCTCAAGACCGGCCAGGGCCGGTGGTACCCCGCCTTCAACGGAGACGGCGAGGCCGCCGGTGGCGTCGCGGTCATCCGCAGCGGCCACAGGTTCGGCATCGTCGGCCTCTCCGGCCAGCCCAGCGACGACCCCGGCTACATGGAAGGCATCGCCGCCATCGCCATCAACCGTCTGTCCGCCTGACCTGGCGCACGGCCCCGCTCCTCCCTCCCTCTCCTTCCTCCTCCTTCCCTCTCCCCCTTCTCCCGCCGTTCCCCGCTGGGCGTGTCCCAGCGGGGAACGGCGCACTCGGGACAGGGCGAAGCCGCCGGACCGGATGGGCCGGCCGCACCCGGGCCGGGCAGGGGCTTCGTCGCCTCCCGGGTGCGGTCTCGGCACACCGCCCGTTGTCAGCCGCCCGCGATGGTGGTCTGCCTCTTCTGCATGGGGTGCTCGTCGGCGTACCTCACCAGGTCGAGGAAGCGGGAGTCTCCGACGGCCGCCAGCAGCTGCTCGTTGGTGACGGGGGCGGAGGCCCTTGCGTCCAGGTCCGGTTCGACGGCGAGGTCGATGTCGCTGTGTCCGTAGCGGAACCGGACGTCGGTGCGCATGGTCTCGGGCGAGTCGGTGAGGACGCGGAGCGAGGTGGCCTTGATGCCACCCGGCAGAGTGGCCTGCTCGCAGCTTCCGCCCTTGGCGGCGAGAGCGGCGGAGGGGCAGGGCCTCGAGTCCGGGCCGTCGCCGGAGGGCCGTACGGAGAAGACGATGGTGAACACCTTGCCGTCCTCGGTCTGCCCCTGGTAGCGCGACACGTCGAGGTCGACCGGCCGGATCAGGCCGACAGAGTCCGGCAGCAGCTTGTCGAGGAGGACAGACGCATGTTGCTGGAACTGCGCCCGCCGTTTCCGCTCGGCGGGGGGCAGGTCGGCCACGGACCGTTCGTCGTCGCTCGTGGGGTCGATGTGAACCGGCGTTCGGTAGGGCTCCGGCCGGACCGATTCGGGTGACTCGTGCGGTGAGGGCGTGCGGCTCGAGGCAGGCCGGACCGTCCTTCCGGCGCCGCCTCCGACGGCTAGCGTCTGGGAGCCGAACACCACTGCCCCGGCCACGCAGGCGACCCCGGCGGCGATCGTGAGACGGACACGCGCCCTGCGGCGCCGGCCCTGGGTGACCGCAGCGGGCACCAGGTCGTGGACCGACGGCAGTTCCGCCACCGTACGTTCCATCGCATCTCTGACCAGCAGCGCGTTCCGGCGGTCTGCTTCGGGCATGTTGGCTGTCATGGCGGTTCCTCAGCTCCCCGTGGCGTAGGTGTGGGCCTCGCCCAGTTGGGCGCGCAGCTTTGCGAGGGAACGTGAGCACTGGCTCTTGACGGTGGACTCGCTGCACTTCAAAAGCTCGGCGACGGACTCGACGCTCTGGTCCTCCCAGTACCGCAGCACGACCATCGCCCGGGCCCGGGGCGGCAGTCCGGCCAGTGCCGACATCAGCGTCACCCGCACATCGGTGTGGTCGGGCGCGGGCCGGGGGTCGGGGCGCGAGTGCGCCAGCAGGTCCCGCAGCCGACGCCGCCGCTCGGCCAGGTAGGTGCGGGCCAGCACGGTCCTCGCGTAGGCCTCGATGTGGTCGGCGGCACTCGCCCGCCGCCAGTGCTGGAACAGCTTGGCGAGCGTGGTCTGCGTCAGGTCCCGGGCCGTCTCCGGGTCCCCGCACAGCAGGTACGCGGTCCGGTACAGCCGTCTCTGACTCGCCCGTGCGAAGGCCTCGAAGCTCTCGGGCGCCTGGGATCCCTGCGGCGCTGCGGAGCCTCGGCCGTTCTCCGGCATCTGCTCTCCTTTCCGGGCCCTGTCGACGAGCCCTGCCCTGTCACCCCTCTTCAGAGCGCTGCCGAACCCTAAAGGTTGAAACCGAATTCGCCCTCCCCCGGCGCGCGTTCCTTGCCCACACACCCGGGGCGGTGTCCGTCGCCCTGCCTCGATCACCGCGGACAGCCAAGAGGCCCGGGTCTGAGGCCCGGGCCTTCTTCGTGGAGTGCGGAGATCAGCCCTTGAACCGCGTTGTCGATGGGTGCGGCTCGTCTCGAGCGAGTCAGGCGTGCTGTCTCGTGGGGGTGGTGCCGCTAGGCGGAACCGGGGGTGCTGGTCGGCAGGGCCTGCTGATAGAGCGCCACCAGCACACCGTGCACGGGCTGGTCCTCTGTGCTTTCCTCCGCCTCGTCGACCAGTCTGGCGAGGGCCTCGCCGAGTTCTCTCGCCCGCGCAGGGTCAAGACGCAGGTGGCGCAGTGTCAGGTGGGTCTCGGCGGGTGAGCGGTCCAGCTGGCACCGATGCTGTTTCCGATGGAGTGGGCCGCCGAACCGCTGAGCGCCGCGCTCACCCTGGCCTCCCGCGCCAGGCGCTGATCGTGGACCTTCGCTCCAACCGGGGCGGCGACCCGGACACGGTCGCCTTCGTCTGCAGCCACCTGCTCGACGAGCGCACCCACCTCAACACCATGTACTGGCGCGGCGGCGAGCGCAGCGAGCAGTCCTGGAGCCTGCCGCACGTTCCCGGCAGGCGCTTCGGTGGCAGCAAGCCGTTGTATGTGCTGTCCAGCGACAGCACCTTTTCTGCCGCTGAAGAGCCGGCGTACGACCTCCAGCAGCTCGGCCGCGCCGTAGTCGTCGGCGAGCGCACCCGCGGCGGCGCACATCCGTGCGAGGGCTGGACCGTGCACCCACACCTGGAAGCCACCGTCCCCGTTGGCCGCGCCATCAACCCCGTATCCAGCACGAAACTGGGAGGGCACCGGTGTGCAGCCGGACATCCCTTGCGCCGCTGCTGACTCCCTCGACCGCGCGCACGCGCTGGCCCTCGCCCGACTGGCGGGCTGACCCGGTCCAGCTCACCGGTTCGCGAGATCCTCGCCGGAGCCGACCCGGCCTGAGCCAGGGCGAACCGGAACCACGCGGGTCAACTCCGGCCACCGCAACCCGACCCGATACGTGACGAGATCAGGATCCTGGTGGAGGGCCTGATCGCCGAGACCGTGGTCTCACCAGCTGGGCGTGTCCCCGTCGGCTCGCGCGTCCCAGGCCGGTGTGACCGGGCGCGCGTCGTGGCAGGTGAAGCCGAGACGGATCAGTGCCCGGCGCATCTCACTCGTCGTGATGTCACGGCGGTCCAACTTGGTGATCACTGCGCCCACCTGCATCACGGGGTACACGCGGCGGTCGACGGTCACGGACACGCCGGTGACGGGTTCGGGCGTGATGCCGCTCATGGACTGTTCGACCTCACTCTTGGTCAGGTCGAAGGGGTATCTGGCGATGACACAGCGCATGGATGTCTCCACAGGGGTGGGGAAGAGCACGGGAGAAGCCGACCGCGCCACGCGGCCGGACGACGGTCAGGGCGTGAGAGCGAGGACGCCCAGGGCGTAGCCGTGCTCGTCGATCACGGGGGACGCCTCCAGGGTCCGGGCCCGCATGGCGGTCTCCGCCTCGCCGAGTACGGCCAGGGACGAGGTGAACGGCCCGCGGTCGAGCGGGATGTCCCGCAGCCGCGTCCGGTCGCTGAACCACGAGCCGCCGCGGTGCGCGACGAGCTGGGCCCGGGTGACCAGCCCCGCGCACCGCCCGTCCTCGTCCCGGAGGAGCAGATGCGGGACACGCGCACCGATGAGCACGGACAGAGCCACGTCGACCGCCATGTGGTCGTCGACCTGCGGACCGGGAGCGTGCATGGCGTCGCGGGCGGTCGGACCGGTTCCGTCGGCGGTGCCGGCCCGCAGTGTTCTGGGTGGGAACAGCGTCAAGGGCTTCTCCTTCTCATCGGGCGGACAGGACGGGCGACGGCTCGTCCCGACCGCAGGGAGCGCTTCCCCGTGCTCCGGCTAGGGGTTGTTCCTCCGGACAGGCCGACGGATCCGGGCGGCGGCCCGGTCGCCCACGCCGGGGCCGGCGCCCTGGCCGTTCGCTCCACGACCGGTTGTCCGGCGGTTCTTCCCATGGCCGACGGCCCGGTCCCTGCGAGGCCGGCCGTTGGATCCCTTGTCCTCGCCTCGGCCGTCGACCGGTGCGGTGAGGACGACGGGTACGCCGGAGGGGCTCCGGGCGCCGGTGATGCGGTGCAGCTCGGCCTCTCCCGGGCGAATCCGGGCGGTACGCGGAGTGATACCGGCGTCGGCCATCAAGCGGTCCACCGTCCGGCGCTGGTGCGGAAGGACGAGGGTGACGACGGTTCCGGACTCGCCGGCCCGTGCGGTACGGCCGCCGCGGTGGAGGTAGTCCTTGTGGTCGCCGGGAGGGTCGACGTTCACGACGAGGTCGAGGCCCGCTACATGGATCCCGCGGGCCGCGACGTTGGTGGCCACCAGGGCCGTGACGTGGCCGTCCTTGAACTGGGCGAGCGTCCGGTTGCGCTGTGGCTGGGATCTGCCTCCGTGAAGGGCGGAGGCACGCACACCGACGGACAACAGGTGCTGGGTCAGCCGGTCGACGGCGTGCTTGGTGTCCAGGAACATGATCACTCGCCCGTCACGTGCGGCGATCTCGGTCACGGCGGTGTCCTTGTCGGCGTCGTGCACGTGCAGCAGATGGTGCTCCATCGTGGTGACGGCTCCCGCTGACGGGTCGACCGAGTGCACCACGGGGTCGTGGAGGTAGCGGCGCACCAGGAGGTCGATGTTGCGGTCCAAGGTGGCCGAGAACAGCAACCGCTGTCCGCGGGCGGGAACTTGGCCGAGCAACGCGGTCACCTGCGGCATGAACCCCATGTCGGCCATCTGGTCGGCTTCGTCCAGGACGGTGACGGCGACCTGGTCGAGCCGGCAGGCTCCCCGCTCGATGAGGTCGGTGAGGCGGCCGGGCGTCGCGACGACGACCTCGGCGCCGCCGCGCAGAGCACTCGCCTGGCGGCCGATCGACATGCCGCCCACGACGGTGGCGAGCCGCAGCCGCAGGGCGCGTGCGTAGGGGGTGAGCGCGTCGGTGACCTGCTGGGCCAGTTCCCGGGTGGGGACGAGGACGAGGGCGAGCGGCTGTCGGGGCTGGGCGCGCTGCCCGTCCAGGCGGGCCACCACCGGCAGGCCGAAGGCGAGCGTCTTGCCCGAGCCGGTACGGCCCCGGCCCAGGACATCGCGGCCGGCCAGTGCGTTGGGCAGCGTGGCGGCCTGGATCGGGAAGGGAACGGTCACGCCCTCGGTACGGAGCGCGGCCAGCAGTCGTGCGGGCATGTCCAGTTCGGCGAAGGTCTCGACCGCTGGCAGTGGCTCGGTGAGAGTGACCGGCAGGGCGAACTCCTGTCGGCGCGGGGTGGAGCGTGCGCCCTGGCCGTTCTTTCGCAGGGTGTCCGGACGGGGGGCCTGGCGGCCCGTCTCCTGGGTACGGAAGCGGTTGCCGCGGGCGGATCCCGCCGATCGCGTGAACCTTCTGTCCGCGCGGAGACCACCGGAAGTGCCGCCGGTGCGGCGGGTGCGGTTCATGGAGGAACCTTCCTCGATGCGGCGTATCGAGGAATTCCGTCCAGCGGTGATGGCCGCACGAAGTTCGCAAGAATGAGCCGTAGAAAAAGAAAATCCGGATATCGCGGCGCTGAAACCGGTACGGTCGGCGGTCAGGGAAATCCGGAAAAGCAGGTAAATCAATGAGCCGGGGCCCGCACCCCAAGAGCGCGGGCCCCGGCCACATGATGTGCGAACCACTGGCTCGCGACGGTTCGCGTCAGCGTCAGGCGGGAACGATGTTCTCGGCCTGCGGGCCCTTCTGGCCCCGCGTGACGTCGAAGGTCACCTTCTGGCCTTCCTGAAGCTCGCGGAAGCCCTGGGTGGCGATGTTCGAGTAGTGGGCGAAGACGTCCGGGCCGCCACCCTCCTGCTCGATGAAGCCGAAGCCCTTTTCCGCGTTGAACCACTTCACGATGCCAGATGCCATATGAATCTCCCTTGAGGGGCAGTACCGGACTCCGCACTTTGCGGAGCCGAGTCGCCGCAATGATCACCCCTCCGGACAGATCCGGAAAGCTCTGCAAAGAAAAAAATTCTCTGGCAATCAAAACTGCAACTGCTATCACGTTAACACAGGCCGGATGTAAACGGCCATGCGCCTTCGGGAGTGTTCGGCAATTCTCATCCCGTGCCAGTGTGTATTTCTGTGGTGGCGGGACTAGGTATCCGTGCCGGGCTCGTCCAGCTTCCGGCGCATTGCCCGGTTCAGGCTGAGGGCGTCGTCGAGCTGGTCCTCGAGGGAGACGATGCGGCACGCGGCCTCGACGGGGGTGCCCTGGTCGACCAGCTCGCGGGCCCGGGCGGCGATGCGCAACTGGCGGCGGGAGTACCGGCGGTGACCGCCTTCCGAACGCAGGGGAGTGATCAGCCCGGCTTCGCCGACGGTCCGGAGGAAGGCGGGGGTTGTGCCGAGAACGTCGGCGGCCCTTCCCATGGTGTAGGCGGGATAGTCGTCGTCGTCGAGGTTGCCGGCGACAGGGGTGTTCTCAGCGGGCATGGCACCTTCGTTTCGGGGGCGCGGCGACGGACCCGGGCGTGCCTGGCGCCGGTTCCCGAAGGAGCCGGCACCATCCGCGTCGCGCGACAACCCTAACTCCGGCAGGCATGAAGATGTGGGCTCGCCGTGGCAGATTTCCCTTTGCGTTCGGGCCGGACTCAATGCGCGGAGCGGCCTGGTTCCGACGTCGGACCGGCCGCGCACATGGGTGATGCGGCGACCCGTTCGGCCGCCTCCTGTGGCACGACCAGATCCCGGCCCCCATGTCCGGGTGCCCTCAGGACCACCGGGTCCACGATGAGGCGGAGCCGTGCGGGCAGGGCGGCGCGGGCCTCGGTCAGGCCGCGGGCCGGCGGCGCCACCGTCTGCCTGTCCAGTTCGCCGTGGCCCGGACGATACGGCACTCCTCGAAGAGCGCGGACGCTCAGCGCCGAGTGGACAACGGCACCCGCGAGGACGGTGGTTGGGGCCCGTCGGTCGTCCCTTCCGTAGGCTCCCAAGAGGCCGGGTGCCTCATTCCGCTTCCTCTGCCGACACATCGAGGCGGCCGGTTTCGGCGAGCGCCAGCATCCGTGCGGCGGTCAGCGGGTTGTCGGGGTCGGTGGCGGCGGCCAGTAGCCGGGCGGCTGTTTCAGCGGGCTCACCGGGCGGGACGACCAGGAGCACCCAGCGTCCCACGGTGCCGCAGTCCAGGGTGATGACGTGCGCCTCGCTTCCGGGCCCGGCCGGCTCCACGGCGATCACCCGGCCGGGTGCCATGACCGTGTTCGGGGCGTCGGGCCATTCGGCGGGGTCCACGCTGACCCGTACCGCGGCGCCCGAGCCCGGCTCCAAGGAGCCGATCAGCGAGGGGAGTTCGAGTTCCAGCGCGTCGCAGCGCGGCCACCAGGCCCCGTCCAGCGGGCCATGGCTGACGTCCGGGGTGAGGGCCAGGCGGGGCAGGGGCATGCGGTACGTGTGCGCTTGAGCCGCGGTCCCGCTTTCGGCCGGTGTGCCGCTGGGTTCCATCATGCGGTCCCGTCCCGGGAGCCGTGGGACGACTGCCCGTTTCGTCACTCGCCGGGAACGGCACCGCCGGTCGCGCTGCGCGAAATGCTCTCGGTACGGTCAGGCTACTCCCGGTGGAGGAGAACCGGGCGAGTCAGCCGTCCGACTGTGTCTCCTCCGCCTTCTCCCGGTCCTCTTGTTCCTCCTCCAGTTCCTCCATGAGGCGGACGCCCTCGTGCGTCAGTGCGACGGCCGCGGGGGTCCGGTGCGATGTCCAGTCGACGCTGATCAGGCCGTCGTCGGCCAGATAGGTGCAGGCTGCGGAGAGATCCTCGTCGGGCAGGCCCAGTTCGTCGCGGAGTACGGCCCCGCTGACTTCGGGGCGATTGTGTGCGACGGCCTCGTAGAGAGATCTCAGGACCGCTTTCCGGTTGGTCTTGCGTTGGCGAAGTGTCGTCATGGCTGTCGTTCTGCTGCTCACACCTCGTCCGTGTGCGTGCGGTCCTGCCGTGTCGGCCCGCCGGCCGCCGGCCAGGATCGCGCGGGTTGCGCGGTGTGCGCGGTGTCGATGGTGAGACGGAGACGGGTCGCTCCCTCGCGGCCGCGGGACAGCCGCGCTGCTCGGTCGAGGCGAAGCTGCTGCGGAACACTTCGGCGGCGCGGCGGGCGGCCTCCGGCGACGCGGCGACGATAGGGACCTCTGCGTGCTCCGCGGAGGGCAAGGGGTCTTGAGCCATACCCACCTCCTTCGGGCGCGACGAGCACGAAGCGGACGCTGCCGGGAGACGTCGGCGGACGGTACGCGGACCGTGCGCGCTGCACGGCGGTCCCGCCCCGGCGTTCCACGGCGGGTCCCCTCTGAAGCGTATGCCCGGCACGGGTGGCTGTGCTTGCCGATGTGCGTCCGGCGTCGTGGACGACCGCCGGGCGCTCCGATGTGTGTGCGGCCCGGCTACCCTTGCCCCATGTCCGAGCAGCCCAGCGCCGAGGTCGCGTCGTGCTCTCCCGGCCCCGCCGGTCGGGAGCCGGAGGCTCGCCTGCTCACCGAGGCTGTGACCCGGCTGCGGCGCGCGCTGCGCTCCTCGATCCGCACCGACTACCCGTGGGAGAGTCTGCCCATGGCGCAGGTCGAGCTGCTCCAGGTGCTCGGGGAGCACTCGCCCACGCGGATCAGTGACCTGGCCGCCCGCCGACGCCTTGCCCCGAGCACGGTCAGCGGGCTGATCGGGCAGATGATCACGGCAGGACTGGTCACGCGCGACGTGGACTCCGCCGACCGCCGGGCCTCCGTCGTCACTCTCACCGACGCCGGCCGTGAGCAGCTCGCGGCCTGGACCGCCGCTCACGAACGCCGTATCGACGCCGCTCTCGCCGAGCTGGACGACAGCTCCCGGGCGGCCATCACCGGCGCGCTGCCCGCCCTGTTCCAACTGGCCGAACGCCTCGGCGAGCCGGCCGAGGGCACCGCGGAGCAGTGACCGCCGCAGCGGCGCGCGGCCGGAGATCCCCGTCACGCGGGTGAGGGTCCGTCCGGAAGGGCTCTGCGCCTTCAACGGCGTGACAGGCGGGGCCTGCCCTTGGGCGTCTCCACGTTGAGCGACCGGCCTGGCCTCGCGGCTCGTGGTGGCATCGCGCGTTCATGCCTCGGGCTTTGTGTCCTCCCGGTGATCGGCCTCGTCGTCGGTGCCGCGAGGGCACCGGCGCCGACGGGAATCACTTCGGGCGCCGATATATTTGGTGGGCGATGCGTTCGGGCAAGCGCCTGCCCGGAGTCCGCATCACCCTCGGTGAGACGGGGGCTGACACACCGCACGCACAACGATCGGCCCGCAGCCCTCGAAGAACCACAGCCCTCGAAGAAGCCTGGAGCCACGACCGGATGTCGACCAGCGCCACCGCGATACGCACCGCAGCACACCGCGACCGGCTCCGCTGGTGGACCGAACTTCCGCTGCTCGCCGTCGTCTACGCCTTCTACTCCGGGATACGTCTGCTGATCAGAGGCGAGGCGGGTGACGCTGTGAGGAACGGGGTGGGCATCCTGCACGCCGAGCAACTGGCGCACCTGGACCCGGAGCACTGGTTCAACCGGCTCTTCTCGAACCATGCCCTCCTCGGCATACCCGCCGACTTCGCCTACGCGTCGCTGCACTACGTCATCACCCCCGCCGTCCTGGTCTGGCTGTGGCGCCGCCACGCGGAGCACTACCGGACGGCCCGCACATGGCTGATGATCTCCACCCTGATCGGCCTGGTCGGTTTCGCGGTGCTGCCCACTGCTCCGCCCCGGCTGCTGAGCGGTGGGCACGGCTTCATCGACACCATGGCCCGGTACAGCTCCTACGGCTGGTGGGGCACCGACGCCAGCGCGCCGCGGGGCCTGGGCCATCTCACCAACGAGTACGCGGCCATGCCGAGCCTGCACGTCGGCTGGTCGCTGTGGTGCGGACTCATACTTTTCCGTCTGGGGCGGCACTGGCCGGTGCGCACGCTGGGGATCGCCTACCCGGTGGTGACCACGCTCGTGGTCCTGGGCACGGCCAATCACTACCTCATGGACACAGCCGCCGGCGTCATGGTGATGGGCATCGGCTTCGCGCTCGCCGAGCCGGCGCTGCGCATCGTCGGCGCACGGTCCGTCCGCGGGCACGCGGGAAGGCGGGCCGTCCTCGCTTCGACGCAGGGCATGGCGGAATCGGCAGCGCGAGAAAGCCGGTTGTGACCCGACCGTTCGGTCACCCCGGCTGCGGTCACAGCGGTGTTCGAGACGGCGGCGTGATCAAGATGGCCGTTTTTCTACGTCTTGTAGTAGCTTGAGCGGTCGAGGACGGCCTGGCCGGAGTGCGAGGGAGGTGCCAGGTGGCGGGCGGCAGGGACGGCCGAGGGGAGGCCCGGCGGCGTGCGCGAGGTGAGCTGGAGGGTGAGGTGCTGGCCGCCTTGTGGGCGGCCGGCGGGCCGGTGACCGCCGCCGTGGTCCAGGAGCAGGTGCCCGATGCCGCGTACACGACGGTGCTGACGATCCTGACACGGTTGTGCGACAAGGGGCTGGTGACCCGGCAGCGGGAGGGGCGCAGCCATGTGTATGCGCCCGTGGAGGACCAGGCAGGGCATGCGGCGGCGGGGATGCACTCGCTGCTGGACGAGGGCGGGGACCGCGCGGAGGTGCTGGCCCGGTTCGTGTCGGATCTGTCGGCGGAGGACGAGCGGCTGCTGGAGCAGTTGCTGCACCGCGATGTCCCTGACCGGCTGCACCGCGATTCCCCTGACCGGGGGTGAGGCGTTGTTCCGGCCGGTGCCGATGTACCTGCCGTGCCGTTGCTGGCGAGCGCGGCGCCGGCGCCGGTTACCGGGCGTGCTGCGGGGCCGTACCGGATTCGGCGGTCAGCAGTGGCCGCAGCGCGCCGCGGTTCAGGGCCGCGACCAGTGGGGTGGCCCAGCGGCGCAGCGCGAGGCTGGTGAGGTAGGCGACGGGGAGGGCGAGGACGGCCGAGCCGAGGACGTCGTGGGGGTAATGGGCGCCGACGTAGACCCGGGTGAAGCCCTCGACCACGGCGAAGACCGCGGCGATGGCGCTCAGCCGGCGGTCCAGCAGGAACAGTGCGGCCACGGTCGCGGCGGCGGTGGTGGTGTGGCCGCTGGGGAAGGCGTAGTCCGTCGGTGCCGGGCAGGAGTCGACGAGGTAGGCGTGGGGCATCGACCGGCAGGGCCGCACCTCGCCCACGATCTTCTTGACCACCTCCGCGGCGGCGAACGCGGTCAGGACGGCGACCGGCGCGGCCAGCGCGACGGTCATCGCCTCGGTGCCGCGGCGACGCGCGCTCCACCACCCCATGACCATGAGTACCGCGAAGACACCCAGACCGAGGTTGGTCCACACCTCCATGGGGGTGTTGAGCCACTTGGTCTCGCGGGCGAAGTCCGTGACGGAGGTGAACAACGAGCCGTCGATGCCGGATCCGTCGAAGGCCAGTCGCGCGGTGGCGGCCGCGGTCATGGGCACGTCCTTCCTGTCAGCACGAGGCGACGCGGAACGGCCAGGCGCCGCCGGTGATTCCCACGCCCCGCGATGGCATGTCGATGGCATCACGGTGAACCGGGGGTGACCGTCGAGCCAATCTACTACATGTTGTAGAACATCGCTTCGGTCGCCCGGTCGCAGCACGCGCGCCCGCCTGGCAGGCGGGGGCCGTGCTCGTGACCGGGCCCCTCCCGAGGTGGGCGGGGCCGCTGTCGAGCCCCGCCGGGAAACCGGTCGGGCCGGCGGGCGTGGCGGTGGACCGCGCGTACGGCGAGTCCGTCTCGCGGTCGTCGCCCTCGAAGGAGGAGGCGCCGCCCGTTCTCACCGGCTCTCGCAGGAGGCGCCGCGTCGGTGACGGTGCCGGTACGACCGCCCCGTCGCGCCGCCCCTCCTGCTGTCTCCGCTCCGGATCGCCGCGAACCCCCTGAACGGTCCGGAGCGCGCCGTGTGTCACGGATGCCGGCCGGGGCCGGTGAAACTGGCCGTGGGTGTGGGGGACGTGCTGTCGGTGGCGCCACCGCCGCCGGTGGTGCCGCCGAGCAGGCCGCCGTCGCCCGCACCGCCGGTGCCGCCCGTGGTGGTGCCGGACGTGTCGCTCGGCGACGGGTCGGCGCAGACCTTCTTCGGCCCGTGGCACGCTTTGGTGGTGGCGCTCGGCATGGCCGAGGTGGCCGGTGCGGTCGGGCCGGCCGTCGGAGTGCTCGCGGTGGGGGAGGGCGTGGGGGACGGGGCGCCGTATTCGTCGGTGCTCCGGCCCAGCTGGGGTGCGGGCGGGAACTGCCGGACGGGCTGTCCCCGGAGGGCGGCCGTCATGTAGCCGGTCCATACTTCGGTGGGCATGTCGGCGCCGAAGACCTTGGAGTAGCCGCCGACGCCCTGCATCGACTGCAGGCCGGCGTTCTTCGGGTCCTCCTTGAACATGGCGACGGACGTGACCAGTTGCGGGGTGTAGCCGATGAACCAGGCGGACTTGTAGTCGTCGGTGGTGCCGGTCTTGCCGGCCGCCGGACGGCCCAGGGCCTGGGCGTTGGTGCCCGTGCCGTTCTTGACGACGTTCTGCAGGACGTCGGTGACGGTGTCGGCGGTCGAGGCGGGCATGGCCGTGGTGCCCTTGGGCTTGTCGAAGCCGGGCAGCGCCTGGCCGTCGGCGATGACCTTGGTCACCGAGTACGGCTCGTGCTGGACGCCGCCGTCGTCGAAGGTGGCGTACGCGTCGGCCATGCGGATCGCCGAGGGGGTCGAGGTGCCGATGTAGAAGCCGGGGGTGTCGTACTGCAGGCTCTTGCGCAGCAGGCCCGCCTTGAGGGCTTCGTTCTCCACGTTGTCGTAGCCGACGTACTCGCCGAGCTGGACGTAGGGCGTGTTGACCGACTGCTCCATGGCCTTGCGCAGGGTGATGTAACCCCATTTCGTGGGGACGTCGTTGTGCTGGTGGAGCAGCCCTGTGGGGTCGCCGGAGTCCGGCACTTCCCGGCCCTGCTGGTTCTTGATGGTGATGCCGTCGTCGCCGTCGAACTTGGAGGCGGGCGTGATCGGTGAGGGTGGTTGCCCCGGGGAGAGGACGGCGCCGTGGTCGAGGGCGGCGGCCAGGTCGATCGGCTTGAACGTGGAGCCGACCGGCACACCCTTGGCGTCCGCGTTGTTGGTCCAGTGGCCCTTGTCCCAGCCCGCCCCGCCGTACAGGGCCACGACCGCGCCGGTCGACGGGTCGATCGACGCCGCGCCGACCTGGACGTCCTTGTCGGCCGGGCGGTGCCCCGGGTTCAGGTGCTTCTTCTCCATCGCCGCGACGGACGCCGACAGCGCGTGAACCTTCTTCTTGTCGAAGGTGGTGTAGATCTGGTAGCCGCCGCGGCCGAGCTGCTGCTCGGTGACCGACGAGTGGGCCTCGACGTACTTCTTCGCGGTGTCCACCAGATAGCCGGTCTGCCCGGACATCCCCGCCGACGGCGAGTACGGCTTGGGCGTGGGGAACCCGGCGGCCAGGTACTGCTGTTCCTGGGCGTCGGTGATCTTGTGGATCTTGGCCATGCGCTGAAGGACGTACGTCCAGCGCGCCTTGGCCTGGGCCTTGGCCTGCGGGTCGGTGTCGGCGTGCATCAGCACGCTCGGCTCGTTGACCGTGGCGGCGATGAACGCGCCCTGGCTGACGGTCAGCTGGGAGGCGTGCTCGTGGTAGTAGACCCGGGCCGCGGCCTCGATGCCGTAGGCGTCCCGCCCGTAGTAGCAGCTGTTGAGGTATCCCTGCAGGATCTGCTGCTTGGACATCTGCCCGCCGATCTTCAGGGAGATCATGATCTCCCTGAGCTTGCGGGTGACCGACTGGTTCTGGTTGAGGTAGGTGTTCTTCACGAACTGCTGGGTGATGGTGGAGCCGGACTGCACCTCGCCGCCCGTGGCCATGTGGTAGACGGCACGGAGCATGCCCTGCGTGTCGATGCCGGGGTCGGTGTAGAAGGTGGCGTTCTCCGCGGCGAGGAAGTCCCACTGCACCAGCTTCGGGACCTGGGCGAGGTCGACGTTCTGCCGGTTGGTCGACCCTTGCGTGGCCATCACCGAGCCGTCGGACCAGTAGTAGGTGTTGCTCTGCTGCTGGGTGCTGGGGTTCGCGCTGGGGATCGTCGTCGTGGCGTAGGCGTAGCCGAAGAGGCCCACCAGGCCGCCGGAGAACAGCAGGAAGGTGCCGAGCACCTGTTTCCACGAGGGCAGCCAGCGGCGGACGCCCCGCTTGCCCGCTCGCGGGTAGTCGATGAAGCCGCGCCGGCCTGAGCGCCCGGCCCCCTCAGCGCCCCTGGCCGCTGCGCGCCGGCCCGGGCGTCCGGCCTCCGCGTGCCGCGTGCCCGCCGCGCGGCGGGCACGTCCGCCCCCGGCCCGGGCGGCCCTGCGTGCCTGGGCCCGGCCGCCGTGCGGTATGCCGTCCTGGTCGGACGGCACGGCCCTTCCCGACGGTCGGCGCCGGTGCTCACTCATACTCGCCACTCCTCAGCCAGGCACAGGCCCGCCCGCCGCCGGGAAGCCGACCGGTCCGCCCTGCTGCGGGGGGCGGTGGTTCCGGTCCGGGGCGGACCGACGCTCCGGACGCCGTTCTACAAGTTGTAAGACTAGGTGGTGCCTGATATGCGGTGACAACCGCCCCTGGCTGAATTCACACGGTGCCGGGGGAGGCGGCCCGTCGGCAGGGCCGGGGGTCACCGCGGTGCCGACGCTGTCCGGCCGCGTCCTCGGCCGGTGCCGCTGCGGAGGCGGCGGGCCCGGGGCAGGCCGGGTGTCCGGTGAGCAGCCGCCGGGGCAAGGAAGCCGACCGCGAGGGTGGCGGCTCCGGCGGCCGCGTCGGTGGTGCGGCGGGCCAGGAGCCCGAGGGTCAGGTTTCCGTTTTCCGGAGTGGGAGCCGCCGTCACGCCCGCTCCCGGGCGGGAGCGCCATCGGTGGCGACCGACGTCGGTGTTCCTTCCCCGTCCTCGCCGGGCGGGTACGGGGCGTCGTCGTCGGGGTGTGGGCGGCGGCTGACGATCAGGTACACCAGCGCGCCGGTGAACAGGGCGAGGGAGACGTAGTCGTTCAGACGCAGGCCCAGGAAGTGGTTGGCGTGGTCGATACGCAGCGCCTCGATCCAGGCCCGGCCGGCGGTGTAGGCGAGCACGTAGCAGGCGAACAGCCTTCCGCGCCGCAGCCGTCGGTGGTGGCGGCTGTCGAGCCACAGCAGCAGCGCCATGACACCGAGGTCCCACAGCGACTCGTACAGGAACGTCGGGTGGTAAAGGCTGATCGTGCCCATGTCGGCAGGGCGGTGGGCGGGGTCGATCCACAGCGCCCACGGCAGATGGGTGGGCCCGCCGTACAGCTCCTGGTTGAAGTAGTTGCCCCAGCGGCCGATCGCCTGGGCCAGCACCAGCCCCGGAGCGACGGCGTCGGCGAAGTCCGGCAGCTTGACCCCCCGGCGGCGGCAGCCGAGCCAGGCGCCGACCGCGCCGAGCGCCACCGCGCCCGGTATGCCCAGGCCGCCGTCCCAGATGAAGAAGGCGTGGAGAGGCTGCTTGCCGGCGGCGAAGTACAGCTCGGGGTCCGTGATCACGTGGTAGAGACGGCCGCCGAGGATGCCGAACGGCACCGCCCAGATCGCGATGTCCACGATGTCCTCGCGGCGCCCGCCCCTGGCCTCCCAGCGGTGGCCGGTGAGCCGTACGGCGACGAAGATGCCGGCCAGGATGCACAGCGCGTACGCCCTGATCGGCAGCGGCCCGAGATGCCACACCCCTTGGGAAGGGCTGGGGAGGTACGCCAGGTTCAAGGGTTCGACCGTTTCTCGCACGCACGGAACCCGGACTGTGAGCCGGGAGCGGAACCCGCCCGACAATACATCGGACACCGAACCTTCCGGGAGCGTGGAGCGGTGGGCGGGAGTCCGAGGCGCGGACGGTGGAACGGCACCGACGGGGAACAGGAGCCGGTGGTGCGAGCGCGTGACTCGGTGGTGGAGTCACCCGCCGGCTCGGCGTCATGACCGCCTCGCCCCTGCCGCAGCGCCTGCCCGCCGTGACCGCCGGCGGAGCCTGAGCGGCTTCGCTGCCGGAGGCCGGCAGCGAAGGACGGTCCGGCGTGCCCGCGGGCAGCCTGTCAGAGGCGTGTCAAGAACCGGTAAAGTTCCCTGCGGTGTGCCGGGAAGCCTGGTCGGCGAAGTGAGGAGAACTCTCTTTCCGATCGGGGGCCCGTCATGGTGCTGGTGCTGGTGTTCGGCGTCGCACTGCTGGTGGCGGTGCTGTTGTCGGGCCTCGCGGCCCGTACCGTGCTCTCCACGTCCTTTCTCTTCCTCGTCGGCGGGGCCCTGGTCAGCGACGGTTTCCTCGGACTGATCCACATCACGCCGGACAGCGGGATCGTCTCGGTCACAGCGGACCTGGCACTCTTCGCCGTGCTGTTCACCGACGGCATGCACGTCTCGTTCGCCAAACTGCGGGCGAACTGGCGCAACCCGGCCCGCGCGCTGGGGCTCGGCATGCCGCTCGCGTTCGTGTTCACGGCGCTGCTCACCCACTTCCTGGTCGGCCTCGACTGGACGACGTCGTTCCTGGTCGGCGCGGTGCTGGCGCCGACGGACCCGGTCTTCGCCTCCGCGATCGTGGGCCGCAAGGAGGTGCCGGCCAAGCTGCGCGAGCTGCTGAACGTGGAGAGCGGAGTCAACGACGGCCTCGCCCTGCCGGTGGTGCTGCTGCTGATCGCGGCCGCGGGGCCCGCTGTCGGACACGCGGGCGAGGCGTCGTTCGGGAAGATCGCCTTGGAGCTGCTGCTGGGCCTGCTGTTCGGCGTGGTGCTGCCGCTGCTCGTCAACGGGCTGGTGCGCTTCCGTCTGCTGGGCGCCGAGCCCAAGCTGCAGCCCCTGCTGCCCCTGGCCACCGGCATCATCCTGTACGCCGCCTGCCACCTCACCCACGCCAACCCCTACCTCGCGGCGTTCTCCGCCGGAGCGGTGCTGGCCGGGGTCTCTCCGGAGGCCGGGGAGGCGTTCGAACCGCTCGGCGAGGCGCTGGCGGAGCTGGCGAAGTTCGCGGCCCTGCTGGTGTTCGGCGCGCTGCTGACCCCCGCGCTCTTCGGTGGCCTGTCGCTGGGCGGGTATGTGGCGGTGGTGCTGGCCATCGTGCTGATCCGGCCCGCCTCGCTGCTGATCTCGCTGGTCGGGACCCGGTTCAGCCGTCGGGAGAAACTCACGGCGGCCTGGTTCGGGCCGAAGGGCTTCGCCTCCGTGCTCTACGGTCTGCTGGTTCTGCAGTCCGGCATCCCGCAGGCGCGGGAGGCGTACACGCTGATCGCGGTGTGCATCGCCTTCTCGATCGTCGCGCACAGCTCCACCGATGTGCCGATCGCCCGGATGTTCGACGTGGAGGACCTCGTCGGCATCCCGGACGACGACGACCATGACCGTGCGCCGGCCGCCGTGCAGGGCGCCCGGACCCACTGAGCGACCAACCGGAGGACCGTGAACGACTGGCACAGCTGGGCGGCGATCGTCGTCTTCGTCGGCGCCTACGCCCTGATCATCAGCGAGAAGATCCACCGCGTCGCCGTGGCCCTGGGCGGCGCGGGCCTGATGCTGGCGATCGGGGCGACCGACGACGTCTCGGCGTTCTACTCCGAGGACTCCGGCATCGACTGGAACGTCATCTTCCTGCTCATGGGCATGATGATGATCGTCGGCGTGCTCAAGAAGACCGGCATGTTCGAATACCTGGCCATCTGGGCGGTCAAACGTGCCCGGGCCCAGCCCTTCCGGGTGATGGCCATGCTCGTCGTCATCACCGCGCTCGCCTCGGCCCTGCTCGACAACGTGACGACGGTCCTGCTGATCGCCCCGGTGACCCTGCTGGTGTGCGAGCGCCTGGCCCTGCCCGCCGCCCCGTTCCTGATCGCCGAGGTGCTCGCGTCGAACATCGGCGGCACGGCGACACTGGTCGGCGACCCGCCGAACATCATCATCGCCAGCCGGGCGGGCCTGACCTTCAACGACTTCCTCGTGCACCTCGCCCCGCTGGCCGCCGTTCTGGTCGTCGTCCTGCTGCTGTTGTGCCGGGTGATGTTCCGCAAGTCGTTCGTCTACGACGAGGAACGCGCCAACGAGATCATGGCGCTGGAGGAGCGCGAGGCCATCAAGGACCGGCGCCTGCTGGTGCAGGGGCTGATCGTGCTGGCCCTGGTGGTGGCCGGCTTTGTCCTGCACCCGGTCCTGCACTACGAGCCCAGCATCGTGGCCCTCCTGGGCGCCGGGCTGCTGGTCGCCCTGTCGTCGGTGGAGACCCACGAGGTCCTCACCGAGGTGGAGTGGCCCACGCTGGCCTTCTTCGCGGGCCTGTTCATCATGATCGGCGGCCTCATCGACACCGGCGTCGTCGGCGAGATCTCGGCGCAGCTCGCGAAGGCCATCGGGGACAACGAACTGGGCGGCTCGATGACCCTGCTCGGCGGCTCCGCGGTGCTGTCCGGGATCGTCGACAACATCCCCTACGTCGCCACCATGGCCCCCATCACCAGCGACCTGGTCCGCGACATGGGCGGCTCCTCCACCCACGTCCTGTGGTGGGCGCTCGCCCTCGGCGCCGACCTCGGCGGCAACGCCACCGCCATCGGCGCCAGCGCCAACGTCGTCGTCCTCGGCATCGCCGAACGCAACCGGCAGGCCATCTCCTTCTGGCAGTTCACCAAATACGGTCTCGTGGTCACGGCCGCGACGGTGGCCATCGCTCTTGCCTACGTATGGCTCCGGTACTTCGCCCTCGCGTGATGGCTGCGCGGACCTCGGCGCGACCACGCCACGCGGAGCGACGCCGTCGACCGTGTGCCGCCGTAAGGTGTGCGACCGGGATCTTCGCCCACCTCGACGACGACCCGTGCAGCAGCGGACTCGGAAGGGACAACACGTGACGGGAGCGGTGTCACGGGCGCGGCCGTGGTCGGTGCTGCTGGCCGCGCATCCGGCGCGTGCGGTCGTTCTGGCGTTCGCGCTGGTGATCCTGGCCGGAACGGCGCTGCTGGCGCTGCCGGTCGCCTCACAGGAAGACGCCGCGACCGGTGTGGTCACCGCTCTGTTCACCTCCACGTCGGCGGTGTGCGTCACGGGTCTGGCGGTCGTGGACACGGGCACCTACTGGAGCGGCTTCGGCCAGGGCGTGATCCTCGCGCTGATCCAGGTGGGCGGCTTCGGCATCATGACGATGGCGTCGTTGCTGGCACTGCTGGTCTCGGGGCGGCTGCGCCTGCGGATGCAGCTGACCGCGCAGGCCGAGACCAAGAGCCTCGGCATCGGAGACGTACGACGGGTCCTGCTCGGTGTCGCCGGCACCACACTGATCGTCGAGGTCGCGACCGGAGCCGTGCTGGCGCTGCGCTTCCGGTTCGGCTACGGCGAGAACATCGGCGACGCCGTGTATCTGGGCTACTTCCACGCCGTGTCGGCGTTCAACAACGCCGGGTTCGGACTGCACGCGGACAGCATCACGCGGTACGCACAGGACGCCTGGGTCACGGTGCCGATCGCCGTCGCCGTGATCCTGGGCGGCATCGGCTTCCCCGTCCTGCTGGAGATCCTCCGGCACCGCCACCGCAGCCGCACCACCGGGCGCCGCAACTGGACGCTGCACACCAAGCTCACCGTCCTGACCACGGCCGTCCTGCTGGCCACCGGAACCGTACTGACCTGCCTGCTGGAATGGACGAACCCCGCGACGCTCGGCCCGCACCCCACCGCCGGGAAGATCCTCGACGGTTTCTTCCACTCGGCGATGACCCGCACGGCGGGGTTCAACGCGGTCGACGTCGGCGCGATGCACGCCTCGACCCTGCTGATGACGTGCGCGCTGATGTTCATCGGGGGAGGCAGCGCCGGAACGGCGGGCGGCATCAAGGTGACCACGTTCGCGGTGCTGGCCGCCGCCATGGCCGCCGAGGTGCGCGGCGAACCGACCTCGACCATGATGGGCCGCCGCCTCGCCCCGCACACCCTGCGCCAGGCCCTGACCGTGGCGCTCCTGAGCGTGGGGCTGGTCATGGGAGCCACGCTCGTCCTGCTCACGCTCGCCGAGCACCCGCTGGAGAAGGTCCTGTTCGAGGTCGTCTCCGCGTTCGCCACCGTGGGTCTGTCCACCGGCGTCACCGCCGACCTGCCGACCACCGGACACCTGCTGCTGACCGCCCTGATGTTCATCGGCCGCCTCGGCCCCATCACCCTCGTCTCGGCGCTCGCCCTGCGCGAGCGCACCCGCCGCTACGAACTGCCCGAGGAGCGACCCGTCATTGGCTGACGTCCTGCACTTCCTGCACTTCCTGCGCCGCCGGCGCGACGAGCGTCCGGCCGAGACACACGCCCGGACCACCGCGGACCAGCGGGTCGCCGTCATCGGCCTGGGCCGCTTCGGCTACTCACTGGCCAACGAGCTGATGCAGCGCGGCTGGGACGTGCTCGGCCTCGACACCGATCCCCGCCTGGTGCAGAAGCACAGCGACGCCCTCACCCACGCGGCCGTCGCGGACTGCACCGACGCCGAGGCGCTGCGGCAGCTCGGCGTCCACGAGTTCACCAGCGCTGTCGTCGCCATCGGCAGCGACATAGAGGCCAGCATCCTGGTCAGCGCCAACCTGCTGGAGGCCCGGGTGCCCAACATCTGGGCCAAGGCCGTCAGCCGCCAGCACGGCCAGATCCTCGAACGCCTCGGTGTCCACCACGTCGTCCTGCCCGAACACGAGATGGGGGAGCGCGTCGCCCATCTCGTCACCGGCCGGATGCTCGACTTCATCGAGTTCGACGACGACTACGCCCTGGTCAAGACCATCGCCCCGACGGCCATCACCGGTCTGCCGCTCGGGCACAGCCAGGTGCGCGGCCGGTACGGCGTCACCGTGGTCGGCATCAAGCGCCCGGGTGAGGACTTCACCTACGCCACCGCCGAGACGGTCGTGCAGAAGGGCGACGTGATCGTCGTGACCGGCAAGACGCACGCCGTGGAGAGCTTCGCCGAACTCGGCTGAGCACCGTCGGCAGCCGCCGTATCAAGGGCGCAGGCAAGCGCCGTGTCGAGGGTGCCGGCAAGGAGGAGGCCGACGAGCGTCCGACGGCCCCGATCGAGCAGGTCTTCGCCCGCCGGCCGACGCCAGGGGTCCGCGCCGGCGACTGATGGTCCTGCCCGGCGCGTGACGAGGATCGAACTCGCGCTCTCAGCTTGGGAAGCGACGGCGCTTGGCCGATGGAACGGCCTCTGACCTGTGCGGATTCGTTGTGCTGTCGTCGTCGCACAGGGGCCGGGCGTCCGTGGTTGACCGTGGGTGTCCGCACTTACCGGCACGCATGGGGCACACGCGCACCCTCGAAGCTCCGGGCCGTGGTCCCCCGCCGGGATGTCGTAGGTGAACCAGCGCCTGCCCGCCGTAACCGCGGAAGGCGCACTGGGCGGGGCTCTGGGACGGTTGGCACCCAGGCGTGCGCCGACCCCGTTGTCACCACCCTCGGGCCGGGGACGGCGAGGTTGCGGAGCTCGTCCAAGGGTCCAAGCATGGTTTCAGGGCATGTCGGAAGACACGTCCCGGGAGGACATGAGAGCCATGACGATTCCTGCGCCCCGAACCGCCGGCCGTCGCCGGACAAGGCGCACTCGACGGGCAAGCGTGCGATCGGCATGACCGACGACGACCGGCCGCTGCGCTGTCTGGTCACCGGCGCCACCGGTTACCTGGGCGGAAGGCTGGTGCCGGAGTTGCTGGCCGCCGGGCATTCCGTGCGCTGCCTGGCCCGATCTCCCGGCAAGCTGCGGGACCATCCGTGGGCCGGGCGGGCCGAGGCCGTGCGCGGGGACGTGACGGACGAGGAGTCCGTGCGCGCGGCCATGGAGGGCATGGACGTCGCGTACTACCTCGTGCACGCGCTGGGCACCGGTCGGGGCTTCGAGGAGACCGACCGGCGGGCGGCCACGATCTTCGGTGAGCAGGCGCGTGCCGCCGGAATCCGCCGGATCGTCTACCTCGGCGGTCTGAGCCCTTCCGGAGTACCCGAGCACGCGCTCTCACCCCATCTGCGGTCCCGCGCCGAAGTGGGCCGCATCCTCCTGGCCTCGGGCGTGCCGACCGCCGTACTGCGGGCAGCCGTGATCATCGGGTCGGGTTCGGCCTCGTTCGAGATGCTGCGCCATCTGACCGAGCGGCTGCCCGTGATGGTGACCCCGAGCTGGGTGCGCACCCGCATCCAGCCCATCGCCGTCCGCGACGTGCTGCGCCTCCTCGTGGGATGCGCGAGGCTGCCGTACGACGTGAACCGCGCCTTCGACATCGGCGGACCGGACATCGTCACGTACGAGGAGATGATGCGGCGGTACGCCGTCGTCGCCGGTCTGCCGAAGCGCGTCATCGTGCCCGTTCCGCTGCTCACCCCCCGGCTGTCCAGCCTCTGGGTCGGTCTGGTCACCCCGGTGCCGGGCGCTCTCGCGCGTCCGCTGGTCGAGTCGCTGAAACACGAGGTGGTCTGTACCGAGCGGGACATCGTCCGTTACGTCCCGGACCCGCCGGAAGGACCCGTCACCCTGGACCGGGCGATCCGGCTGGCTCTGAGGCGCGTGCAGGACGCGGACGTTGCCACCAGGTGGTCCTCGGCCTCGACTCCGCGCGCCCCCAGCGACCCGCTGCCCACCGACCCCGACTGGGCGGGCGGGAGCCTCTACACGGACCACCGCGAGCGCACGGTCGCGGCGTCGCCACAGGCGCTGTGGCGGGTGGTGGAGGCGATCGGCGGCGAGAACGGTTGGTACTCCTCGCCGCTGGCCTGGTCCCTGCGGGGCTGGCTCGACACCCTGGTGGGCGGTGTCGGCCTGCGCCGGGGCCGCCGGGACGCGACCCGGCTGCGCGTCGGAGACAGCCTGGACTTCTGGCGAGTGGAGGAGATCGAGTCGGGCCGGCTGCTCCGGTTGCGCGCGGAGATGCGGCTGCCTGGCCTGGCCTGGCTGGAGATGACCGTCGACCGGGATCCACAGGGGCGCACGGTGTACCGGCAGCGGGCCCTGTTCCATCCGCACGGCCTGGCCGGGCACGCCTACTGGTGGGGCGTGGCCCCCTTCCACGCCGCGGTCTTCGGCGGCATGGCCCGCAACATCGCCGCCGCGGCCGAATCGGTCGCCCCTGAACCGGCCCGTACGCACTGAGGGGGCTCAAGGACCGTGCGCGTCTCGGTCGCCTTGTTCACCGCCGACCTGCGGGTGCACGACAACCCGGTCCTCCAGGCCGCTGTGAAGGACGCGGACCGGGTGGTCCCGCTCTTCGTCGTCGACACCGGTATCCGCCGCACCGGCTTCGCCGGACCCAACCGCGCGGCGTTCCTCGCCGACAGCCTGGCCGACCTCGACGCGGCCCTGCGGGCGCGGGGCGGCCGGCTGGTGGTGCGCGTCGGCGACGTGGTCGAGGAGACCTGCCGGGTGGCGGCGGAGACCGGGGCGGCCGTGGTGCACATCGCGGGCGGGGTGAGCCGCTACGCGGCACGGCGCGAGGACCGGCTGCGTACGGAGCTGGCCGGCGACCGGCGCGAACTACGTGTTCACGACGCCTCGTTGACGGTCGTGCCGCCGGGGGCACTGACACCGGCGGGCAAGGGCCACTTCGCCGTCTTCACCCCCTACTTCCGCCGATGGGAGAGCTTCCCCGTGCGCGGCGTCCTGCCGGCACCGGACGCCGTTCGGCTACCGGACGTAGGCTCGGTCGGCCTTCCTCGCGCACAGTCCCTCGCATCGGGCTCCGCGTCACCCGACCTGCCCGTCGGCGGGGAATCCGAGGCCCGCCGCAGGCTGCGGTCATGGCTGGCGGGCCCGCTGTCCGCATACGGCGACCGGCACGACGACCTGGCTGCCGACGCGACCTCCCGGCTCTCCCCTTACCTGCACTTCGGCTGCCTCTCACCCACCGAACTGCTGCGCCGGACCCACGCCCAGAACAATCCCGGGGCGCATGCCTTCGTCCGCCAGCTCGCCTGGCGGGACTTCCACCACCAGGTCCTGGCGGCCCGGCCCGACGCTGCCGACCACGACTACCGGCCCCGACACGACCGATGGCGCCACGCCACGAAGGAGTTCGAAGCCTGGCAGGACGGCCTCACGGGCTACCCCGTTGTGGACGCCGCCCTGCGGCAGCTTCGCCACCAGGGCTGGATGCCGGGCCGGGCCCGCCTGCTCGCGGCCGGCTTTCTCGCCAAGACGCTGTACGTGGACTGGCGGGCGGGAGCCCGCCACTTCCTGGACCTCCTTGTCGACGGCGACGTGGCGAACAACCAGCTCAACTGGCAATGGGTCGCCGGGACCGGCACGGACACCCGCCCGAACCGGCTCCTGAACCCGCTCGTCCAGGCACGCCGGTACGACCCCGACGGGGAGTACGTACGCCGCTGGCTCCCCGAGCTCCGCCACCTCGACGCCACCGCGGTCCACCGCGTCCCCCACCTCGACGCAGCCGCCCGTGCGGGACTGGACTACCCCGCCCCGATCGTGGATCTCGCGGCGGCCGCCGCCCGTTTCAGGGAGCGGCGGAGAGCCGACTGACCGGGCAAAGACCAACCCCAGGCCGCAGACCTGGGGTCTCACATGGAGCGGGTGACGAGAACCGAACTCGCGCTCTCAGCTTGGGAAGCGACGGCACTTGACTGGTCGTATATCTCCTCACCTGCGGTTTTGCCCTCTTGTCCGGTTGCGGAGAGGGCAGCGAGGCACCGGTGTTCACCGCGATTGCCCGGTCTTGAGGGCACGCTATGGGCACGCCGTCGGGCAGAGGCACCGGAAAGGTCCCGCGAATGCCGGCGGGCCGGCCAAGCCCTGTGAACCGGCGTCGGTCCCATGGGCGCCGTTGCAGGAGCATACGGGCGCGTGGATGGAGGTCGCACCGGCCGCCGGGAGGCCGGCCGCTTGGCGTCGACCGTGGCGGGAGTGGTGTGCAGGGCCAACGTGACGGGCCGCCGGGGCGCGCGGCAGCGCGCAGCCGGTCCGGGCCGCCACGTAGGCGCTCTGGTCCCGGGCTCAGTTGGCGCGCAGGCGTGCCAGCGTCGCATCGAGGTCGGCCTTGCGGGGCCGGTTGTAGGGGAGCTTGGCGAGCATGGCGGCCATGCCGCAGGTGTTGGTCACGGCGGAGAAGACCAGGCCGCCCGCGATGCCGGCGGACAGCAGTCGGAAGGCCGGGTGGACGAGTTCGCCCAGTGCCAGGCCGAGCAGGACGACCGAGCCGGCGGTGAGGCGGACCTGGCGTTCCATGCCCCAGGTCGCCTTCGTGCTTCCCTCGGGCCGGTGCAGGTCATGGCCCTGGGCCGCCCAGGCGCCGGTGCCGCCGGCGAGCGTGGCGGTGTGGATGCCTGCGTCCGCGAGCATCCGGCACGCGTTCTCGGAGCGGGCGCCGGAGGCGCAGACGACGAGGACCTCGCCGCGCTGGGCGGCTGTGCGGATGTCCGGCAGTGCCCGGTCGAGCTGGTCCAGAGGGATGTTCAGGGCGCCGGGTATGTGGCCGCCGGCGTACTCGCCGGGGGTGCGGACGTCGATGACGGTGAGTTCCTGCAGGCGGCTGCGGGCCTGGCGGGGGTCGAGGGCGGTGGGGGTGGTCATGGCGAATGTCATCCTTGTGAGTCGTGGGTGCCCCGGTTACGGGAGCGCTTGTTTCCCGTGGGGTGTCTGTGAGGAGTGGTCGTGGAACTTGATCTGGCGGATGCGGAGCTGCGGTCGGTGCTGAACCGGCTGCGCCGGGCGCAGGGTCAGATATCCGGAGTGATCCGGATGATCGAGGAGGGGCGCGACTGCGAGGAGGTCGTCACCCAGCTCGCGGCCGCATCGCGCGCCCTCGACCGAGCAGGATTCGCCGTGATTGCCACCGGACTCCAGCGGTGCCTCGCGGACTCCGGCAGTGGTGACGGGTCCGGTGAGGATCGTGAACAGATGCGTGCCCGGCTGGAGAAGCTCTTCCTCTCGCTGGCCTGACGCTCTCCCGCCCCCTTGCCTGAGGAGTGTGGACCCCGAGGCGTGTGGACTCGGTCATGCGATCACGTCCACGAGCATGAAGGCCGCGACCGCGAGCAGCACGTAGGCGAAGAGGCGCTGAAGGGTATGTCCCTTGATCTTCTTCGACAGGCGTTTGCCGTCCCAGGCGCCCAGGATCGCCGCCGCGGTGAACGGTGCGATGACGGCCCAGTCCAGGTGCGTGCCGGTGCCGGCCCGGGCGGCGAGCGCGGCCAGGGAGTTGATCGTGATGACCAGCAGGCTGCTGCCGACAGCCCGGCGCATGGGCAGGCTCAGCACGCTCACCAGTGCCGGGACGGCGAGGAAGCCGCCGCCCACGCCCAGGAACCCGGTCACCGCGCCGAGGCCGGCCCCGGCGGCGCCCGCCTTGCCGGGGCTGACCGCGCCGGACGGCTCGCTGCGGGCGGGCCGCAGCATGCGCAGCGCGGCGAGCGCCGCGATGACGGCGAAAGCGACCGTGAGCATGGTCTGCGGCAGGTGGCCGGCGGCGGCCCCGGCGAGCATCGCGGGCACGATGCCGGCCGCGGCGAACAGCAGCCCGGTGCGCCAGGCCACATTGCCCTCCCGGGCGTGCCCGACGAGCGCCGTGACCGAGGTGAGTGTGACGATGACCAGGCTGGCCGTCGTTGCTTCCGCCGGTGTGAAACGGAGCAGGTAGATCAGGGCGGGTACGGCGAGGACGCTGCCGCCTCCGCCGAGACCACCCAGGGCCAGGCCGATGACGGCGCCGGCGACGAGCGCGAGGATCAGAGCGGTCATGCTATGGAGCCTTCGTTCCCGCGTCGGTCGACGACCGGGTGACCGGCGGCGGCCCACGCCTGCATGCCGCCCTTGACGTCCACCACGTCGGCGCCGCGTGCGGCCAGCAGCTTGGCGGCGCGCTGCGAGCGGTTCCCGCTGCGGCAGATCACCACCAGCGGCCGTCCCCGGCCCGCGGCGGGTAGTGCCCCGCCGGCCGCCAGGCGGGAAAGCGGCGCGTGGAGGGCGCCGGTAGCGTGACCGGCGTCCCACTCGTCCTGCTCGCGCACGTCCAGCAGCACGGCCGGGGCGCCGGTGCCCTGGGTGCGTCGGCGGGCCTCGTCCACGGTGACGCGGTCCCCGCTGCTACGGAAGAGGAACATGGCACAACCTCTCGGAGGGGCTGACGGAGGGGTACGGCAGGGCTGTTCAGCCGGTGACGACGGGCAGTCCGGCGCCGGTGGCGGCGTCGAATCCGTCGTCGACGGCCACCACGTCCCGCCCGGCGGCGTCCAGCAGCGAGGCGGCGATACCGGCCCGCATCCCGCCGGCGCAGTGCACCCAGACGGTGCCGTCCGGCACCTCGCCCAGCCGCTTGTGCAGCTGGTGGATGGGGATGTGCACGGAGCCCTCGATGTACCCGGCGGCGCGCTCGGAGTCGCGCCGTACGTCCAGGACGACGATGCCGTCGGTGCCGTGCTCGGCCAGTCCGGCGAACGTGGACCGGGAGAAGGACGCCAGGGAGCCGCCCTCGGCCACCCACTCCTCGGGCGAACCGGTCGCGGCGGCGGCGGGCCGGTCGATGCCGACCCGGACGAGTTCGCGCTGGGCGGCGGCCAGTTGCTCGGGCGACTCGGCGAGCAGGGTCACCGGCTTGCCCCACGGGATCATCCAGGCCAGGTAGGTGGCGATCTTGCCGTCCGCCTCGAAGTTGAACGAACCGGCGACATGGCCCTCGGCGAACGCGATACGGCTGCGCAGGTCGACCACCCATTCGCCGGCCGCGAGGCGGGCGGCGATCTCTTCGGCGTCGGCGACGGCCGGGGGAGTCAGATCCACCGGAGCCGGGCCGCCGGCGTTGGCCGGGCCCATGTGTGCGTAGTAGGCGGGCACGTCGTCGAGGTCGGCCAGCAGCCGCGCGACGAAGGAGTCCACGTCCTGGGTCAGCGCCGCGTTGCCGCTCTTCTCCCTGCCGATGGTGGTGACGTCACCCTCGGCCTGCGCCGAGGAGCAGAAGCTGCCGAAGCCGTGGGTGGGCAGCACGGACGTCTCGTCGGGCAGTTCGTCCGCCAGCCGGTGCGCGGAGGCGTGCTGGGCACGGGCCAGCCGCTCGGTCAGCCGCGGCTCGACGAGGTCCGGCCGGCCCACCGTGCCGATCAGCAGCGAACCACCGGTGAACGCGGCCACCGGCACGTTGTTCTCCTGCAGCACGTACGAGGTGTGGTGCGGGGTGTGACCCGGAGTGGCCACGGCTCGCAGGTCCAGTCCGGAGTCGACGGTGACCGTGTCGCCGTCGGCCACCGGCACCCGGGCGAACGACACGCGCGCGCCGACCGGCACCAGATAGGCGGCACCCGTCACGCGCGCCAGCTCCAGCCCGCCGGTGACGTAGTCGTTGTGGATGTGGGTCTCCACCACGTGCGAGATCCGCACTCCGCGCCGGGCGGCCGCCGCCAGAACCTGGTCGAAGTCGCGCGGCGGGTCCACGGCCACGGCCGTCTGCTTGCCGCCGGCCAGGTAGTGGCGGTTGCCGAGACCGTCGAGCTCGATGGTGTCGATGAAGAACACGGAGATGTCCCTTCCCACTAGATTACCCCGGGGGGTATGAGTAACACCGTAACATGAGTACCCCCGGGGGTATTCCTGATACCGGGTGGGGTATTACTGCGTCTGTCGGCACACCTGGCGTGAGCCGGGGCGGGTTGGGTGGAGGGCTCCCCCGGACGTCGGTGCGAGCGGAGGCATTCAGGGCGCGGCGCAGTCGGGCGAGGGCCTCGGTGGGCGTGCGGGGCATCCGTTGTCCGCCCGAGTGACGGGCGTGTGAGCTGCCGGTGTCCGGGACGGCGCCTGTCTTCGGGCAGCGTGGAGCCGGCTGCGGAGCCGGGGTGCCGACCGGCTGTACGCAGTCGTGTCGGACTTACGCGGTCCGGGTGGCGAGGGAGGCGAGCGCAGCGTCGAGGCGGCGGGTCGCCTCGTCGGCGATGGGACGCAGGGCATCGAGCCCGGTGATGGCGACCATCGTGTCCGGGTCGAGCGCCTGGACGGCGGTACGGTCGCCCTCGGTGCGGACGACCACATTGCAGGGAAGCAGCAGGCCGATGGAGCGGTCGGCGTCGAGAGCGCGGTGAGCGAGCGTCGGGTTGCAGGCGCCGAGGATGACGTACTCCTCCATGTCCTGGTCCAGCTTGGCCTTGAGGGTGGCGGTGACGTCGATCTCGGTGAGGATTCCGAAGCCCTGCGCGGACAGGGCCTCGCGGACACGCTCGACGGCGGTGGCGAAGCCGATGTCGAGGTGCACGGTGCGGTCGTAGGTCATGACCTTGCCTTTCGATGACTCGACGGTGCCGGAACGGGTGTCCCAGTGTCTGTGGCCCACGCGTGCCGGCGTCCGGAGAGGTCCCGGAAGCGCGCGTGCGGAGCGAGCGTTTCGTGCCGTTCTCACGCCAGTGACAGGAAGAGCCTCTCCAGTCGGTTGCGGATCTGCTCGGTGTCCTCACCGTTCTTCCGGCCGGTGTCGATGTCGGTCACGCACTGCTGCAGACCGGTGGCGATGATGGCGAATCCGGCGCGGTCCAGGGCGCGGGACGCGGCGGCGAGCTGCGTGACGACGTCTTCGCAGTCGCGGCCTTCTTCGATCATCCGGATCACGCCTGAGATCTGCCCTTGCGCGCGGCGCAGTCGGTTCAGCACGGATTTCAGGTCCGAGCCTTCAAGCTCCAGTTCCACGACCACTCCTCCGGTTCATACCCCAAGGGGTATTTTACCGCCTCGCGCATACCCGGCGGGGTACCTCTGGTACCCGTCCGGGGCGGATCTGTTCCGGGAGGTCACGGCCGTACGGCGCGGACCAGCGTGTTGATGGGGTACTCGGCTTCGCGAGGCGTCCGTAGCCGATCCAGGCGCCGGTGCGGGCGGCCATCTCCAGGTGACCGGCGAGGAAGTCGGCGTGGAAGTGGGTGTTGAGGACGCCCTCGACGGTGGAACCGTGGGCGTCGGCGTCGGTGAGGTATTCGGAGACGTCGCGGCGCGGGTCCACGACCACGGCCCTGCCGGTGGTCTCGTCGGCGATCAGCTACGACGCCTGGGACAGGCAGTCGAGGTAGTACTGGGCGAAGAACACGGGCGGTCTTCCATGCTGAATCAGGGGTATGCCGGGTGAGAGGAGGCACAGGCGCGCTGTCGGTGCCTCTCGGGTGCGCAGAGGACCGGCCCGGGTCGGGGGAAGCCCGGGCCGGTCGGTCACAGGCGGCCGGTCAGCATGCCGTGCCAGTACACCGACGGCAGCACGTACCGCTTGAACACCCACATGTCGCGCCGCTCCTTGAAGGTGTTGATGAGCGGGAAGGTGGGAGCGGGCCGCAGGTCGTAGTCGAACTCGGCGAGCAGCATCCGGTCGCGGGCGGTCACCAGCGGGCAGGAGGTGTAGCCGTCGTAACGCCGCGCAGGCGTCCGGCCGTTCATCACGTCCAGCACGTTGCCGGCCACGACCGGCGCCTGCTTGCGCACGGCCGCGCCGGTCTTGGAGGTCGGCAGGTTCGCCACATCGCCGAGAGCGAAGACGTTTGCGTACCGCGGGTGCTGCAGCGTGTGTTTGTCGGCGGCGACGAACCCCAGAGGGCTCCCCGGGTCGGCGAGCGGGCTGTCCTTGACCCAGTCGGGCGCGCTCTGCGGCGGCACGGCGTGCAGCAGGTCGTAGTGGACGGTCTCCTCGGCACCGTTCGCGTGATCGGTGAGAACGACCTCGCGGCGGTCGCCGTTCACGGCGGTCATCTCCGACCGCAGCCGCACCTCGATGCCGTACCGGGCGGCCACCTGCTCCAGGGTGCGTCCCCATTCGGGCACCTTGAACAGGACGGGGTCCGGGATGACGAGGATGATCCGGATCCGGTCGAGAACCTTCTGCTTGCGCCAGTGGTCGGCGGCCAGGTACGCGATCTTCTGGGGTGCACCGCCGCACTTGAGCGGGGTCGCCGGGTGGGTGAAGACGGCCGTGCCCGACCGCATCTGCCTGATCAGGTCCCAGGTGCGAAGAGCGTACTCCGGCGCGTAGTTGCTGCTCACCCGGTCGTGTCCCACCGCTTCGGCGAGCCCGGGTACGGCTGCCCAGTCCAGTTGCAGTCCGGGGGCCATCACGAGGTGCTCGTAGGTGAGCTCGGCGCCACCGGACAGCGCGACGGTGCGGGCGTCGGGGTCGACGGCGAGGGCATGCCGGCCTATCCAGCGCACTCCGTCGGGAATGACGGACGCCTCGGGCCGGCGGGTGCTGCGCAAGGATGCCTGGCCGCCGCCGACCAGGGTCCACAGGGGCTGGTACCAGTGCGTGTCGGACGGTTCGACGAGGGTGATGTCGGTGACGCCGGCGCGACGCAGCCGGGCGGCGACGCTGATCCCGGCGCTGCCGCCGCCGACGATGGCGACGCGGTGCCGGCCGGCGGTCGTGTCGGTGCCGGGTGGGGGGCTGGCGACCATGGTGGAAGTCCTTTCCCTCTGGTCAGACACCTGTCCAGTGCCTCCACGGATACCCTGGGGGGTTTATTGCTGACGAGGCTACGACGTCGTGCCGAGGCCGGTCAAATACCCACCGGGGTATTTGAGACAGGCAAAATATCTGACTTTTTCGGTTTCGCTTCAGCTGCCTGAGCAGGGGACTGATGTGCATCCGGACCCACCTGAGCGGCTCCCCCCGCACCGAACTCCAAGCCGTGAGTCACGTCTTCCGTGCGTCGCCGATAACCGGCCAGGCATGGCTGCCCATCCTCGGCATCGCCGCGCTCGGCGTCGCCGTTGACAAGCTCGTGAGGTCAGGTGATGTGATCGTGCGGGCCGGCAGGTCGGCCGGTGTCGGCCTGCTCGTCTCAATCTCCAGCCTGTGGCCGGCGACTTGTTCACATGGCCGACTGGCCTGCCACTCGAATGCTCTGGACTGCCGACCTGCGTGACGGTTTCGGAGTGTCGGGTGACTCTTCGTCCAGGATGCGGCGGGCCTCGAGTTCCACTGGAACGGGCACGTAGGTGCGAATCGGCAGGAATGTGAAGGTCTGCCGTGCCGTGGCGACGGCGCGATCTCCTCGGGGGGGTGTGGGGGTCGCCGTAGGGGGTCTTGAGTTGCTCGGTGACATGCCGCAGGGCCGCTTCTTTTGTCCAGGTCGATTTTTGTCCAGGTCGATCGACGCGATTCCCCTGAGTTGTCGGGGCCGCTTTGCCTTGCGTGAGGGGGCCGCGGCAGCCGCCATGGACATTCCTCGACTTCGTCATCCGGACGGAGTGGGTGCAGCTGCCGCGACCGCGAGATAGGACGATGGCAAAATAGTTCGGTGACCGATGTAACCTGGGAGGTATGGCCACTGACATGAGTCCGCACCCCTCGAAAGGGAGCTGGTCCACTGTGTTCACCGCTGAGCGGCCACGTCCCGAGGGGGTGCGCTCGCTGCCGAACGCCTGGTGGCTGGCCGTCGGGACGGTGTGCTTCGGGGCGTTCATGGGGCAGCTGGACGCCAGCATCGTCACGCTGACCTACGGCAGTCTGCGCACGGAGTTCCACGCGTCACTGGCGGCGGTGGAGTGGGTGTCGCTGGCCTACCTGCTGACGCTGGTGGCCCTGCTGGTGCCGGCCGGGCGGCTGGCCGACGCGCACGGCCGCAAGCTGCTGTACCTGTACGGGTTCGCCGTCTTCACTCTGGCCTCCGCCGCCTGCGGCCTCGCTCCGTCTCTGCTCGCACTTGTCGCGTTCCGTGTGGTCCAGGCCGCCGGCGCGGCCATGATGCAGGCCAACAGTGTCGCCCTGGTGACCACCAGTGCACCGCGCGAGCGGATGCGCAGCGCGCTCGGCGTGCAGGCCGCCGCCCAGGCGCTCGGGCTTGCGCTGGGTCCGACGGTGGGCGGGGCACTGGTCTCGGCGCTGGGGTGGCGCTGGGTGTTCTGGGTGAACGTGCCGGTTGGGCTGATCGCGCTGGTCGGCGGGCACTATCTGCTGCCGCGGACGCGGGCCCGTACGGCGGTGGCACGCTTCGACTGGGCAGGATGGGGACTGCTCGCGGTGACCACCACCAGTGCCCTGATGGGGGTGTCCGCGGCATCCGGGCTTGCCGTGCCCGACTGGGGGGTCGCCCTCCTGTTCCTACTGGCGGCCGGCTCGGGCTGGGCGTTTGTGCGCTGGCAGCGGCGGGCCGCCGTCCCGTTGCTGGACCTGACCCTGCTGCGGGTGCGAACGGTGACGTTTGGGCTGGTCGGGGCCCTGAGCGGATATCTGGTGCTGTTCGGACCGCTGGTGCTGGTGCCCGTCGTACTCACCGCGCGCGGCACCTCGGACCTGACCGCCGGACTCGTGCTCACGGCGCTGCCGGCCGGATTCGCGCTGGCCGCTACCGGCGGCGACCGCCTGCTCCCCGGCCGCCTTCCGGATCGCGGCCGTTGCCTGGCGGGAGCCTGCGCCTTCACTCTGGCGGTGGCCGCGCTGCTGGTCGTCCCGCTGACGATCGGCTGGCTGGTGCCGGTGCTGGCGCTGACCGGGCTGGGGCTGGGGACGTTCACTCCGGCCAACAACAGCATGATCATGCGCAGCATACCGGCGCGGGCCTCCGGTACCGGAGGGGGACTGGTGAACATGGCGCGCGGTCTGGGCACAGCACTCGGCGTCGCCCTGGTCACGCTCGCCCTGCACGTGGTGAGCGGCGGTGGCGTGCAAGCGGGGGCGCGCTGGGCGGCGGCCGTACTCGTGGCGGCCTCGGCCGTGGCGGTTGCTTCGGCATGGCTGAGCCCGAGCCGGGACCTGAGAGCGTCGCAGACGCTTTGATGAGCAGCGTGAAAGGAGCGCAGGAGTGATCCGGAACTCGGCTCAATGGGTACGAGACGCCTGCGTGACCGGCCTGGATGCCCTGGTCTCGGCACTCGCTGTGACGGGTGCCGTGGTGCTGCAGGCGCGCTGGATGGCCGCCGTGGCCGGTGTGTGGTCGGTCTTGGCCGTGCGTCAGGGCTGGCTGAGTGCTCGGGAGTTTCGCCGCCACGGCGGGTAGGCCGGGCGTCCGACAGCAACCGCTGGGTGTCCGATGAGTGGACAGGACGCCGATGTGGCGGTGAGAACGCCGGGCGGGCCGACCAGGCGATTGCTCCACGGATGAGCAAACCGCATGTGTGTGCGGCCCGGCTACCCTTGCCCCATGTCCGAGCAGCCCAGCGCCGAGGTCGCGTCGTGCTCTCCCGGCCCCGCCGGTCGGGATCCGGAGGCTCGCCTGCTCACCGAGGCTTGACCCGGCTGCGCCGCGCGCTGGCTATGCCACTGCGCCAGTTCGTCGTCGGTCTCTCTGCCATGGAGCGGACCGTACAGCGCGGGTCTGACAGCAAGACCCGTCTTCACGAGGGAACCGCAGCTTGGGAGCTCGTGTCTCCTGGTCCCGGTCGCCTGCTGACCCCCACGGCTGTCGGCCGCCGGTCAGTGACCTGCCGGGGAAGCGGCTGACGGCGGAGGTTGGCGACGACGGCAGTTGTCCGGCTGGCAGCTTGCCTGACCTGCTGCAACGCGCCGGCCACGGGGGAGGCGGGGCCGTTTTCGTCGCTGCGCCGACTTGGCCCGGATATCTGACACAGGCTGGGGGTACCCGCCTCGCAGCATGGCCCATGGCCGAGTCCGGTACGCGGTGACAGCAACGGAGAACCAGATGAAGGCCCGCCAATCAGCAGCCCCGCCGACGCCAGAGCCGGTTCCAGCGGATGAGCAGCCCGCCGAAGTCCTCTCCGGCCGCTACCGGTTGGGCGCGAGAATCGGATCGGGAGGCATGGCCGACGTGTACGAGGGCGTTGACACGCGCCTTCGGAGGCCCGTGGCCGTCAAGGTGTTCCGGCCCGGCCCGGACCCGCAGACGGAGGACCGTCTCACCGCGGAGGCCGTCCTTCTGGCCCGCCTGCAGCACCCGGGGCTGGTCACCGTCTACGACGCCGGCCGCCACGATGACCGCACCTACCTGGTCATGCAACTGATCGAGGGCACCACGCTGCGCGGCCTTTTGGCGTGTGGAGCGCTGTCAGAGCGGCGTGTGGTGGATGTGGGCGCCGCCCTCGCGCGGGTGCTGGCCTATGTCCACCGCGCCGGCGTCGTGCACCGAGACATCAAACCGTCGAACATCCTCCTCGACGCGGCCGGTGCTCCTCACCTGGCTGATTTCGGCATCGCGCGCCTGGCCAACGCCACCCGCCATACGGCACCGGACGTGCTGATAGGCACCGCCGCCTATCTGGCACCGGAGCAGGTTGAGGGCAGGCGGATCGGGCCGGCCGCCGACGTCTACGCGCTCGGTCTGGTCCTGCTGGAGTGCTTGAAAGGCGAACTGGAGTACCAGGGTACGCCGTTGGAGGCGACAGTCGCCCGCCTACACCGCCCACCCGAAGTCCCCACCTGGCTCCCCTCGGAATTCGCGACCCTGCTGCGGGCCATGACCGCCCAGGACCCCGAGGCCCGTCCGGACGCCGAGCAGTGCGCGCAAGCCCTCGCCTCCCGGAACGCCGGACCTGATCCATACCCCCTGCCGCTCTCGGCGCCCTCCGAGGCGGGCCTTCCGACGCCGCTGGCCGCTCACCCCGGAACGAAGGAGCACATACGCTCTCAGGAGGCGGCAGTCACCCGACGCAACCTCCCCGGCGGCACTCGCCGGAGCCGTCGCCTGGCAGCGGGGACGGCCCTGGCTCTCTCCGTGGCCCTAGGCGCGACTCTTGCCGTCACATCGAGCACTGGCGGAAGCGACGGCCGGGCAGCAGCGACGCCCGCCGAAACTTCCTCGCACCCGCCCTCCGGTACGGCGACTGCCAAGAGCGGGCCCGGTGCCCTCCCACCCACCCGACCTCACGGCGCTCAGCCCCCCTCTAGGGCATTCCGTGCGTCGCACCCTGCGGCTGCGGCAATCGGATCTCATGCCCAGCCCGTCTCTAGGACACTCAGCGCTTCTTATCCGGCGGCTGCGCCGAGCTCGAGCCGCAGCGCCTCTGCACCGCCCGCGAGCTCGAGGCCGCCCGGATCGACGTCACTACCGTCACGACCCGCGCCGACCGCAGCCGGGGCCGCTGGCCCGAGCCGGACGACACCTGCGACGGCGCCAACCGCTGGCACGACGCCCCCATCACCAAGGCCCTCGAAGAGCGGCGCCGCTACCGGCGCACCGCCCAGCCCAAGCCCGACGCATTAGAGGCCGAGGACCAAACCCGCCGTGCCGTTACATGCTCAACCTTCTGGGAGTACACCCGCTTCAGGAGACAGGCGGGGTGATCTCGCGAGTGAGCTGTGGCTTTGCTGGGTGAGGAAGCAAGCGGCTACTCGACCACAGGACACCGGCGTTGACCGTGGGTGACCCCTGCATCTGGCACGGTAGTGGCACGAACCTCAGCCGACGACAGCCAGCCACGACGGCGGGTGCGCCGACCGATCAGGCGCGTGTGCCTCGCTGCACCCCCACTGGCCTCCACCACGCTGCAGGTAAGCCGACACTGGCCAACTGATTCCGTGTCTCTTCGCTCCGGCCGTACATCGTCCAGCCTCTGCGTTCGTGGTCCAGGCGCCCGTGTCACCACCGGTCGTTGATCTCCCACCAACCGGGGGACATCGTCTGCAGCGGCCCCGGGGGTTTCAATGCCAGGCCCTGCCGAGCTCGGCGTGCCGCATCCTGCTCGGCGAGCCGTTTGGCTAACCGCCGTCTGGCCGCGCTTGCTTCTTTACGTGCCTCTTCGAGGTAAGCGTCAGACTCGCGGGGCCCTCGCAGCGCGCGAACGCATGGCCGACAGTAGACACCCTCTACGTAGGGTGTCCGGCGCGCTTCATTCGTGCATCCTCGGCCTGTGCACTTTGGCATGTGCCCCCCGTCCGTGTGGCTTGCACATTAAGGGAGTTACCCCCGCTGCTCCAGCCCCGCGCTGGTTCCCGAATTGATGCTCGTCGGCCAGTCGATCCTGTAGCCGGCACGAAGCAGCTGCGACTCGATCTTGTAGTGCCTCGCTGCACGATCTGCTGCAGCTTTTGCCTCTCCTGCTCAGTCAACCCGCGGATCTTGACCGGTGGTGTCGCTCCCGCCACCTGGATGGAGCTCCCTGCCCAACCAGCACAACGAGCAAACCCAACGAACCTTCCCGGCCCACAGCACTGGTGGAGTCTTAATGACCCAGTCAAGGCTCCGCCTGTTGTCAGGCGTCGTCGGCGGCGTCCTTGGCAAGCAGATCCAAGGCGTCGTTGTGGAAGCGGCGTTCGGCGTCGCGGCACGGGGCGTTGAAGAAGGCCCGTTGGGCCTCGGCGAGATCGCAGTCCAAGAGGCCCATGGTGACGAACACGGCTTCCACTCCATGGCACCCGTTGTCCTTGAGGAACTGCTGGAGGGCGTCCGTATCGCCACTTGCCTCCCAGACGGGCCGGGCGGTTTCCTGCATGGCAGCGATGCGCGCTGATCGTTCTGCGTCGAAGCCCACTGGGTCCGCCTCTCTGGTTTGGCTCGCAGGCTATCGCCAGAGAGTGGGGCCCGCTGGCCCATTTCAAGCACCGTGCGCGGCTGGTGGGTGGAGGGTGAAGAGCCTTCCGTCGCGCAGTAGGGCCCAGAGCACATCGACGCGTCGACGAGCGAGGGCGATGACGGCTTGAACGTGTTTGCAGCCTTCGCGTCGCTTCTTGAGGTAGTAGTCGCGATTGGGGCCGTCGCGGATGATGCTGGTAAAGCGAGCAGCAGCGCGGAGGCGGTGCCGGTGATGTCCACGGCCCAGCAGACCTCCTCCGCCAACGGGAGGATCTCACCGAGCGCGCTCAGGATTTCACTTTCGTCGTTGGGGACTTTCCGGCTCCAGATCGTTGCCCCGGTGGCATCGATGGCGGCCGGCCAATGGTGGGCCTTGCCGGCGTCGATACCGACCCAGAGGCGGAATGGTCGGTCGGCCATGGGCGTCTCCTCAGCGTCGGGCAGTACCTGTTCCGTCCGGGGGACACCCGCCGTCAGCTCCGTAAACAGCGACCTATGCGCACATCTCAATCGGCGGCCAGGCGTCCCGGAGAGCCGGGCGGCCACTCCACCGGAGCCACCGGGGGCAAGCGGCTTTAGAGCCACACCCGACTCTCCCGGACAGCCGAACAACTTACGGAGCGGCTTTGCTTGCACATGGCTCGGAGGGCGCTTCGGTCCCTGGCGTATGCACAGGTCAGCGCTCCCCCACAGCGCGGTGGGTCGGAACTCGTCCACAGATAGTCCACGATCTCTGGCTGCGGACGAGTTTGACGACAAGATCAGCTGTCAGCGGTCATGTGTTGGGTCTACCGTTCGGTCGGCTGGCGCCGGTTCTCTTCACAGAAGCAGCAGTACCGCGATGCCATTGAGAAGTTGATCGCCGACTTTCGGGCGTCTGGGCCGATCGAGACCAGACAGCGCAAGTACCGGTCCGTCCTGCTCGGGCATGGCTGGTGCACCGAAGTTCATCGGCTGGCTGAGGCGACTCTGCATCTGGTGGATCACGGTCTCGCACATGAAGCCCTGATACTGCTGCGAACCATGTTCGAGACCACTGTCAGCCTGCACTGGCTGTCTCAGAAGGGGGACGCTGGTGCACTCGGAGTCTTTGCCGAGGGTGGTCGGGTGAACCGAGCGGCAGCCAACGACATGCAGACGGCGTTCAATGTGCCTCAAGACCTGATCGACCAGATCAACAGCGAGGCGGTGGAGAAGACCGACGAGAGTGAGGTGTTTCGTCGGTTCCAGGCACAGTGCGACGAGATCGACCCGCGGAGGCAGCTCTACACCGTGTACCGATACCTCTGCGGCTATGCGCACCCCAGCTCGGCCAGTGCGTTCGCCTACATCCAGGAAGCTGGGGCCGACTCCGATCCTTCCGGCAATCAGCCAGAGGTGTGGCTACGCCTTATGGTGCGGTTGTGGTGCGCCACCTGCCCCACTGGTTCAGACAACAAAGAACCCCCGGGTCGCTGACCTGGGGGTTTAGCATGGAGCGGGTGACGAGAATCGAACTCGCGCTCTCAGCTTGGGAAGCTGATGTTCTACCATTAAACTACACCCGCGTAAGACGCCGACCGCAGTCGGTGTCCGGTGCTCGCTCACTGTACCTCATCCCTGGCTCCTGGCGTTGATCGCCGTGGGGCCTGTCTCGTTTCTGGGGGTATGAGGGCTGCGTGTGAACGGAGTTGGGGCGTACGGTGGTGGCGTGGGGGAGGGTGCTCGTGGGGCCGGAGTGCCGCCTGGAGGGTCGTCTCTTTGATCCCGTAGTGTGGCTTTTGTCGTCAGGCGGCAGAAGGCCAGACGCGGTTCTGGGGAAGGGACTTGAGGGCTTGATGGAGCGCACCGTCGTCCGTTGTGCCGAGGGGCACGTGTTCAGCACCGCTTCGTTCCCGATGCAGCAGGCCGACCGGCTCGGTCCCGGCCGGCTCGTGAGGTGTCCGCGGTGTGCCCGGCTCCGCAGTGCGGTGCCGGTGACTTTGGAGAAGCGGTAGACGCAGTGGAAGCGGTGGCAACACCGCTGTCCGGGCGCGTGGGGTCGTCCTGATTGTGGGGGCTCCGCGCGCCTTGCGTATCCTCGGGGCGTGCTTCTCTCAGACAAGGACATCCGGGCCGAGATCGACGCCGGGCGGGTGCGGATCGATCCATTCGACGAATCCATGGTGCAGCCGTCGAGTATCGACGTGCGCCTCGACCGCTATTTCCGGGTGTTCGAGAACCACCGCTACCCGCACATCGACCCCTCCGTGGAGCAGCCGGACCTCACGCGGCTCGTCGAGCCCGACGGGGACGAGCCCTTCATCCTGCACCCCGGGGAGTTCGTGCTCGCCAGTACGTACGAGGTCATCACGGTTCCCGACGACCTCGCCTTCCGGCTGGAGGGGAAGAGCTCCCTCGGGCGGCTCGGGCTGGTGACGCATTCCACCGCCGGGTTCATCGACCCCGGGTTCTCCGGGCATGTCACGCTCGAACTGTCGAATCTGGCCACCTTGCCGATCAAGCTGTGGCCCGGGATGAAGATCGGGCAGCTGTGCATGTTCCGGCTCAGCTCGCCCGCCGAGGCCCCGTACGGCAGTGAGCGCTACGGGTCCCGTTACCAGGGGCAGCGCGGGCCGACCGCCTCGCGTTCCTACCTCAATTTCCACCGGACCCGGGTCTGAGGGGCACCACCACCGACATGAGCGGCGTACGAGAGAACCTCACCTACGAGCGGTTCGGCACCGCCGTCCGCGAACTCGCGCAGACCATCGCCGACGACGGCTACGAGCCCGACATAGTGCTCAGCATCGCCCGTGGTGGTGTGTTCGTGGCCGGCGGCCTCGCCTACGCCCTCGACTGCAAGAACATCCACCTGGTGAACGTCGAGTTCTACACGGGTGTGGGCACCACGCTCGAGATGCCCGTGATGCTCGCGCCCGTGCCGAACGTGATCGACTTCTCCGACAAGAAGGTGCTGATCACCGACGACGTCGCCGACACCGGCAAGACGCTCAAGCTGGTCCGTGACTTCTGCCTGGACACCGTCGCCGAGGTCCGCAGCGCCGTGATCTATGAGAAGTCCCACTCGCTGGTGAAGTGCGAGTACGTCTGGAAGCGCACCGATGAGTGGATCAACTTCCCCTGGTCGGTCGAACCGCCCGTCGTGAAGCGGGCGGGGCAGGTGCTCGACGCCTAGGAGACGGTCGCCCGGGAGAAGAGCGCAATACGACTAGGACGGGGAAGGGGCCCCGGCGGCACGAAAGCCGGGGCCCCTTCCCTGTTCGGTCGTACGTGCGTCGGAGTTCGTACGTGCCGTCAGAACGTGCCCAGTTTCACGATCGACAGCAGTGCGATCAGCTGGATCGCCGAGGCGCCCAGGGCCTTCGGCCAGGGCAGGTCGTGGGAGCGGCTGACCATGAGGGTCAGCAGGGCGCCGCCGGCCACCCAGGTGGCCCAGCCGAGCAGCTGGACGAAGCCCGCGTCGCCGCCGAGGAAGAGGGCGACGAGCAGGCGCGGGGCGTCCGTGAGGGACATGATCAGCATGGACAGGCCGACCGTGGGCTGCCAGGCGCCGTCGCCGCCGAGCTGGCGGGCCAGGGTGTGGGTGACCACGCCCAGGATGAAGGCGCTGATCACCATGGCCACGGCCGTGACCAGGACGATCGGGACCGCGTTGGAGAGCGTGGCGTTGATCGCGTCCTGCCGGGCGCCGTCGAAACCGAAGACCGCCAGCAGGCCGTAGAGGAACGTCACGATGAGGGCGGTACCCCACATCGTGTAGTCGCGCATCTGGAGGAAGGTCTGCTGCGGGGACAGGACGATGCCCCGCAGGAGGTCCTTCCAGTGCAGGCGCGGGCCGATCGGGCCGGCCGGCGCCGAGCCCGCGCGGTAGGTCTCACCCTGGTTGTACGGGTCCTCGCCGATCGCGAACGCCTGGGTGTGCCCCGGGTTGTTGGCCGCGTACGGGTCGGGTCCGCCCTGCGGATGGGCGCCGCCGTCACCGAAGTACTCCGGCTCGCCGTGGCCGCCGTGGCCGCCGCCGTTCGCCTGGGGCCAGGGGCCCGCGCCCGGCCCGCCGCCTCCGTACTGCGGTTGCTGCTGCGGGTACGGCTGCGGCGCCGACGGGTAGCCGTACGACGGCGCCTGGCGGGGCGTCTGCTGTCCGTACGGGGGTTGTTGGGGGCGCGCTTGCGGGGCCCGGTCGTCCCGGCCGCCGCGTCCGATCCTGAATCCAGCCACGTCGTCGAACGTACCTGGTCCGGCACGGCCGCGTGCCGGGCCCGGGGGTCCGGGCCCGGCTTTGCGGCCGAGCTGTGACATCCCCTAAGGGACCGCCGGACGGCTCTCCTACCTGAGTACCGGGGCGGTGCCGGGGTGGTGTCGGGGATGGCCGGGGTTCGGGATCGGGGAGTGGGAGCGGTGGGATGCGGCCCCGGGTCAGTCGCCGAAGTTGGCGCCGAAGAGCGGGGTGCCCGTCGTCGAGACGCCCGCGTCGCTCGGCATGATCATGCGGTCGCCGCTGGTGGTGATCTTCTTGCCGTCGGAGGGCAGGTAGAGGACCGCGCCGTCACCGCTGTTCTCCGCGGAGCTCGCGATCAGGTCCGCCTTGCCGTCGCCGTTGACGTCGTCGAGCTTCACGTCGAGGCCGAGCTCGTCGTACTTCTCGTCGTTGCCGGGGACGCCGGGGTTGCTCTGGGCGAAGGACTGGGCACCGGAGGTGCTGATGCCGGACGGCGAGCCGTAGAGGACCGTGACCATGCCGGTGTCGGTGTGGGTGCCGATGTCCTCGCCCGGGCTGCCGATCACCAGGTCGAGGTACTTGTCCCCGTTGATGTCGCCGAGGTCCAGCTCGGAGCCGAACTCGTCGTTCTTCTCGGCGTTGCCGGGCACGCCCGCGGTGTCCTGGGTGATGCCGGTGGCGGAGCCGGGGCCGCTCGCCGTGCCGTAGGTGATCCAGACCTTGCCGCCCTTGCCGGAGTAGGGGACCGCCGTGCCGTCCTCGATGGTGGTCTCCCACGGGGCGCCGCTGACGATGTCGCCGTAGCCGTCGTGGTTGACGTCGCCGATCGCGGTGATGATGCCGGGCCTGAGTTCCTTGGCGGAGGCCATGCTCAGGCCGCTCGCGGTGCCGGGGATCCAGTAGTTGCGGTTCCAGCCGTACTCGGTCCGGTTCTCGTAGCCGTCGACCACCAGGTCGGTGCGGCCGTCGCCGTTGACGTCGCCGGCCGTGAGGTTGAGCGGGTAGCTGCCCGACACGACGGGCGGCTTGATCGTGTAGGTGCCGCCGGGCTTGCCGGTGGAGCTGAAGCCGCCCTTGAAGACGTAGACGGTGGTGCTGGTGCTGGAGACGGCCAGGTCCGCCTTGCCGTCGCCGTCGAAGTCGCCCGCGGCCAGGTAGAGGCCCCACTTGTCGTGGGAGTACGGGGCCGGGTCGGCGATCATGGTGCTCTTGCCGGTCAGGCCCTGGGCCGAGCCCCACAGGAGGGTGACGCTGCCGGCGTCGGCGTCGCTGCCGACGTCCTCGCCCATGGAGGTGACCGCGAGGTCGTCGTAGCCGTCGTTGTTGAAGTCGGCGTAGGCGGCGTCGGAGCCGAACGCGTCCCCGGTTTCGGCGGAGCCGGGGACGCCCGAGGTCTCCTGGCTGATCGTGGAGCGCTTGGCGCCCGATATGCCGGTGGAGGTGCCGTAGAGGACGACGAGCTGGCCGGCCTCCTTCTTGCCGTTGACGTAGGCGCCCGAGGCGGAGAAGGCGACGTCGCCCTTGCCATCGCCGTTGAAGTCGGCCTGGGGGACGACGGTGGAGTCCGCGGCGGTGGCCGGGGCGGCCGCCGCGAACGTGAGCAGCCCGCCCGTCAGCGCTGCGGCGGTGGCCGTCGCGAGGGCGGTCCTGCGGTGGTGCTGGAGCATGCGAGTTCTCCTGCGGCATGCGGGATGCCTGGCGGGCATCCTCGGTCGATGGTGGGCCGATCGCCTTTGTTCGCGGGGAGTTGGCGCCGCGTTCACGCGCTGATCGGCGATCAGGAGACCTGCGGGGATCGATGAGGGTTGTATGTGTGTTCGGTAAAGCTTTGGGATTGCTGTGATCGTTGTTGTCCGTGTGATCGATCCGAGTGGATCAGCCGGATCACCGGCTCAATGGGGCCATGGGCGGTGGCCGCGGTGGCCGGCCGGGGGTGTCCCCGGCCGCGACGGCAGCGCAGCGGGCAGGATGGGCCCATGAGCGTAGTCAAGATCAACGTGCTGACCGTGCCCGCCGAGCAGCGGGAGACTCTGGAGAAGCGGTTCGCCTCGCGTGCGCACGCCGTCGAGAACTCCGACGGGTTCGAGTGGTTCGAACTGCTGCGTCCCGTCGAAGGCACCGACACCTATCTCGTCTACACCCGGTGGCGGGACGAGGAGTCGTTCCAGGCCTGGATGGAGGGGCCGATGAAGGCCGCACACCAGGGCTCGGGCGAAGGGGGCGGGGAGCGGCCGAGGCCCGCTGCTTCCGGCTCCACCCTGTGGTCCTTCGAGGTGGTGCAGCAGGCCGCGCCCAAGGGGGCGTAGGGCGGGACGGTGGCTTGAGAGCGGCCCGGTGGCTTGAGGAGCGCCTCCGGCCCCCGGGTGCCTCACGCAGCCCCGCGGGTGCCTCGCGCGCCCGTGCACGGCGACGCCCCCATGTCCGTACGCGTACGGACATGGGGGCGTCGGTCGTCGGCCCAGCGGACCGCCTGCCTCACCGGCTCCTACTTCACCGGCTCCGGTTCCGGGGCGCTCTCGTTCGCCGCGTCGCCGGCCGGGTCGACCGGGGTCTTGACGGAGTCGAGCAGGAGCTGGGCGACGTCGACGACCTGGATGGACTCCTTCGCCGCTCCCTCGTTCTTCTTGCCGTTGACCGAGTCGGTGAGCATGACCAGGCAGAACGGGCAGGCGGTGGAGACGATGTCCGGGTTCAGCGACAGGGCCTCGTCCACGCGCTCGTTGTTGATGCGCTTGCCGATGCGCTCCTCCATCCACATCCGGGCGCCGCCGGCGCCGCAGCAGAAGCCGCGCTCCTTGTGGCGGTGCATCTCCTCGTTGCGCAGGCCCGGGACCTTGCCGATGATCTCGCGCGGGGGTGTGTAGATCTTGTTGTGGCGGCCCAGGTAGCACGGGTCGTGGTAGGTGATGACGCCCTCGACCGGAGTGACCGGGATCAGCTTGCCCTCGTCGACCAGGTGCTGGAGCAGCTGGGTGTGGTGGATGACCTCGTAGTCGCCGCCGAGCTGCGGGTACTCGTTGCCCAGCGTGTTGAGGCAGTGCGGGCAGGTGGCGACGATCTTCTTCGCCGACTTCGGCTTCCTGGACTCCTCGGTGACCTTGCCCTCGTCGTCCAGCTCCTCGCCGAACGCCGTGTTCAGGGCCATCACGTTCTCCATGCCGAGCTCCTGGAACAGGGGCTCGTTGCCGAGGCGGCGGGCGGAGTCGCCGGTGCACTTCTCGTCGCCGCCCATGATCGCGAACTTCACGCCCGCGATGTGCAGCAGCTCGGCGAAGGCCTTGGTGGTCTTCTTGGCGCGGTCCTCCAGGGCGCCGGCGCAGCCGACCCAGTACAGGTACTCGACCTCGGTCAGGTCCTCGATGTCCTTGCCGACGACCGGGACCTCGAAGTCGACCTCCTTGGTCCACTCCAGGCGCTGCTTCTTGGCCAGGCCCCAGGGGTTGCCCTTCTTCTCCAGGTTCTTGAGCATCGTGCCCGCCTCGGACGGGAACGCGGACTCGATCATGACCTGGTAGCGGCGCATGTCGACGATGTGGTCGACGTGCTCGATGTCCACCGGGCACTGCTCGACGCAGGCGCCGCAGGTGGTGCAGGACCACAGCACGTCCGGGTCGATCACGCCGTTCTCCTCGGCGGTGCCGATCAGCGGGCGCTCGGCCTCGGCGAGGGCGGACGCGGGTACGCCCGCCAGCTGCTCCTCGCTCGCCTTCTCCTCGCCCTCCATCGTCTTGCCGCCGCCCGCGAGCAGGTACGGGGCCTTGGCGTGGGCGTGGTCCCGCAGGGACATGATCAGCAGCTTGGGGGAGAGGGGCTTGCCGGTGTTCCAGGCCGGGCACTGCGACTGGCAGCGGCCGCACTCGGTGCAGGTGGAGAAGTCCAGCAGGCCCTTCCAGGAGAACTGCTCGACCTGGGAGACGCCGAAGACGTCGTCGTCGCCCGGGTCGGTGAAGTCGATCGCCTTGCCGCCACTGGTCATCGGCTGCAGCGCGCCCAGCGCCGTGCCGCCGTCCGCCTCGCGCTTGAACCAGATGTTCGGAAACGCCAGGAAGCGGTGCCAGGCCACACCCATGTCGGTCTTCAGGCCGACCACGATCATCCAGATGAAGGAGGTCGCGATCTTCAGGCCGGCGAAGAAGTAGGTGAGGTTCTGGAGCGTGGAGACGTCCATGCCCTTCAGCCACGACACGACCGGGTAGGAGATGAAGAACGAGGCCTCGTAGGAGTCCACGTGGTGCTGGGCGCCTTCGAGGGCGTGCAGCATGAAGATGCACACGCCGACGATGAGGATGACGGCCTCGACGAAGTACGCCTGGCCGAAGTTGGAGCCCGCGAAGCGGGACTTGCGCCCCGGCGTGCGCGGGTGGCTCAGCTGGCGGATCGCCATCAGGACGAGGATGCCGGCGACCGTCATGGTGCCGATGAACTCGACGTAGACGTTGTACGGCGCCCACTCGCCGATGACCGGCAGGATCCAGTCCGCCTCGAACAGCTGCCCGATCGCGTTGACGATCGTCAGCAGCAGGGTGAAGAAGCCCACCGCCACGAACCAGTGCGCCACCCCGACGACGCCCCAGCGGTTCATCCGGGTGTGGCCGAGGAACTCCTTGACCACGGTGATGGTGCGCTGTGCGGGGTCGTTGGTCCGCGTTCCGGCCGGTACCGACTGGCCCAGCCGCAGGTAGTTGTAGATCTGCAGGAGGGCGCGGCCGAACAGTGCCACGCCGACCACGATCAGGACCAGCGACACGATGATCGCGGCGAGTTGCATTGGGGCTCCTGTGAGGCGGCCTCGAAATTACTAAGCGGTAACTTATGCAGTCCGTTTGAGACTACCCCCATCCTCCGTCGCAATGTAGCCGCACGCGGGGTGATCTGGGTCGCTGAGGGTTGCCTGAGAGACTCCTGTTGATCCAATTCTGTCCTGATCGTGTTATTCACACCCAATCGATCGATATACCCCTAATTTAAGAACCGTGCTCTACGGGATCGCGACCGCCACCTCCGCTCTCCTCCTCGCCGCCCTGCTCTCGGCCCTGCTCCGGGGGCCCGCGCTGCGCCTGGGGATGGTCGACCGGCGCAGGGTGCGGCCGGTGCCGCTGCTCGGCGGGGTGGCCGTGGTGGTCAGCACCTGCCTGGTCGCGGCGGCGGGTGGCTGGACGGGCGCGGCGCCGCTGAGCCACGGGGTGGGCAGGCTGCTGACGGCGGGCGCCGGGGTGGCCGTGCTCGGGCTGGTCGCGGACGTCTGGCGGCTGAAGGCGCGGTTCCTGCTCGTCGGTACGGCCGTCGCGGCGGCCTTCGTGGTGCCGTACGACGAGACCGGGCTGCCGGCGGGTCTCGCCGCGGTGGCCTGGATCGCCTGTGTGACCGCCGCCTTCCGGGGGCTCGACCACGCCGACGGCCTCGCGGGCACGGTGGGCGTGCTCACCGCGTTCGGCGCGGGCGTGTGCGCGGCGGCCGAGATGATGGACGACCTGGCGGTGCTGCTGAGCGTGCTGGCCGCCGCCCTCACCGGCTTCCTGATGCACAACTGGCATCCGGCGCGGATCGCCTTCGGCGCGTGTGGCTCCCTTTTCACCGGGTTCGTGCTGGCCGCCGCTGCGGTGCTGGTCCGCACCGGGTACGACGCCGCCTCCACCGTGGCCGTGCTGTTCGCGCTCACCGCCATGGCGACCGCCGACGCCGTCCTCGTCGTCCTCTCCCGGCGGCTGGCGGGACGCCCGGTCCACCGCCGCGGCCCCGACCACCTCGCCCACCGGCTGCGCCGGCTGGGGCTCACTCCGCCGGGCGCGACCGTCGTGCTCGGCGCCGGGACGTTCGCCGCGGTCCTGGTCGGCGCCCTGGTCCACACGGGCTGGCTGGCGCCGGCGGGCGGGCTGTGGCTGGCGGGCGCGGTCCTGGCGGCCGTCCTCGGCCTGTTGTGCGTACGGGTGTACGGTCCGCGCCGCCCCACCGAACTCCACGGCACGGCCACCAGGTCCGCCACGACCGGGACGCACGCCACTGCCACCCGGTCGCGCGCGGGGGCCGAGGGCCATGGCACCGGCACGCGGTCGCGCCCGGTGGCCGGGGACTACGCCACGGCCACCCGTTCGCGTACGGTCGAGGAGTACGGCGGGTACGGCACGGCCACCCGGTCCCGCCCCCGCCCCGCCGATCCGTACGGCACCGGGGCCCGGGCGGCCGCCGATCCGGGAACTTCGCGCACCCCCGCGGTCGTATCCCCCTCCGAAGGGCTGCGCAGCCCCGGCCCGCTCCGGGCGCTCCGCGCCTCCCCGCCCGCTCCCGCGCCCCACGCCCTCGGGACTCCGCACCACACGCATATGACGCAGAACCGGCCGGAGTGCGCCTCGCAGATCTTCACTCCCCGTCCTGCTCGTCAACCTGAATATCCCGCGCCGCCATCCCGGCGGTCCTCGTTTTCGCAGCTCAGAGAGTCCTTGCGTGTAAGGGATGGATAAGAGTTGAGTCCGGCTGACTCAGGTCTGTTGACCCGGATGCATGTGTCGTGCACACTTGAGTCCGTTCCACTCAAGTCAGCTGGAGGAATTCACCATGGCACGTGCGGTCGGCATCGACCTGGGCACGACTAACTCCGTCGTCAGCGTTCTGGAGGGCGGCGAGCCCACCGTCATCACCAACGCCGAGGGCGCCAGGACCACGCCGTCCGTCGTCGCCTTCGCCAAGAACGGCGAGGTGCTGGTCGGCGAGGTGGCCAAGCGTCAGGCCGTCACCAACGTCGACAGGACCATCCGGTCGGTCAAGCGCCACATGGGCACCGACTGGAAGATCAACCTCGACGGCAAGGACTTCAACCCGCAGCAGATCAGCGCGTTCGTGCTGCAGAAGCTGAAGCGGGACGCCGAGGCCTACCTGGGCGAGAAGGTGACCGACGCGGTCATCACCGTCCCGGCGTACTTCAACGACGCCGAGCGCCAGGCCACCAAGGAGGCCGGCGAGATCGCCGGTCTGAACGTGCTGCGCATCGTCAACGAGCCGACGGCCGCCGCCCTGGCGTACGGCCTCGACAAGGACGACCAGACCATCCTGGTCTTCGACCTCGGTGGCGGCACCTTCGACGTCTCGCTGCTGGAGATCGGCGACGGCGTCGTCGAGGTGAAGGCCACCAACGGTGACAACCACCTCGGTGGTGACGACTGGGACCAGCGCGTCGTCGACTACCTGGTCAAGCAGTTCCAGTCCGGCCACGGTGTGGACCTGTCCAAGGACAAGATGGCCCTCCAGCGTCTGCGTGAGGCGGCGGAGAAGGCCAAGATCGAACTGTCCTCGTCCACCGAGACCTCGATCAACCTGCCCTACATCACCGCCTCCGCCGAGGGCCCGCTGCACCTGGACGAGAAGCTCACCCGCGCCCAGTTCCAGCAGCTGACCGCGGACCTTCTGGAGCGCTGCAAGACGCCGTTCCACAACGTCATCAAGGACGCCGGCATCTCCATCAACGAGATCGACCACGTCGTCCTCGTCGGTGGCTCCACCCGTATGCCCGCCGTCGCCGACCTCGTCAAGGAGCTGACCGGCGGCAAGGAGGCCAACAAGGGTGTGAACCCGGACGAGGTCGTCGCCATCGGCGCCTCGCTCCAGGCCGGTGTCCTCAAGGGTGAGGTCAAGGACGTCCTGTTGCTCGACGTCACCCCGCTGTCCCTCGGCATCGAGACCAAGGGCGGCATCATGACCAAGCTGATCGAGCGCAACACCACGATCCCGACCAAGCGCTCGGAGATCTTCACCACGGCCGAGGACAACCAGCCGTCGGTGCAGATCCAGGTCTACCAGGGCGAGCGCGAGATCGCCGCGTACAACAAGAAGCTCGGCATGTTCGAGCTGACCGGCCTGCCGCCGGCCCCGCGCGGTGTCCCGCAGATCGAGGTCTCCTTCGACATCGACGCCAACGGCATCATGCACGTGACCGCCAAGGACCTGGGCACGGGCAAGGAGCAGAAGATGACCGTCACCGGCGGCTCCTCGCTGCCGAAGGACGAGGTCGACCGCATGCGCGAGGAGGCCGAGCGCTACGCGGAGGAGGACCACAAGCGCCGCGAGGCCGCCGAGACCCGCAACCAGGGCGAGCAGCTCGTCTACCAGACCGAGAAGTTCCTCAAGGACAACGAGGACAAGGTCCCGGGCGAGATCAAGACCGAGGTGGAGTCCGCCGTCGCCGAGCTGAAGGAGAAGCTCAAGGGCGACTCCGCCGAAGGTGACAACACCGCCGAGATCCGCACCGCCACGGAGAAGGTCGCCGCCGTCTCCCAGAAGCTCGGCCAGGCGATGTACGCCGACGCCCAGGCCGCGCAGGCCGCGGGCGGTGCCGGTGACGCCGGTGCCGGCCAGGCGAAGGCCGACGACGACGTGGTGGACGCCGAGATCGTCGACGACGAGCGCAAGGACGGTGCCGCGTGACGGAGGAGACCCCGGGCTTCGACGAGCAGCAGCCCGACGTCCCCTCCGGCGCCACCTCCGACGACGCCGAGCCGAAGGCCGCCTCCTCCGCCAAGGAGGAGGGGGCGGCCCCGGCCGGGGACGCCGCTCAGTCGGCCGGTCTGACGGCCCAGCTGGACCAGGTGCGTACGGCGCTCGGCGAGCGCACGGCGGACCTCCAGCGGCTCCAGGCCGAGTACCAGAACTACCGCCGCCGGGTCGAGCGCGACCGGGTCGCGGTCAGGGAGATCGCCATCGCGAACCTCCTGACCGAGCTCCTGCCCGTGCTCGACGACATCGGGCGCGCGCGGGAACACGGCGAACTGGTGGGCGGTTTCAAGTCCGTCGCCGAGTCGCTGGAGACCGTGGCGGCCAAGATGGGACTGCAGCAGTTCGGCAAGGAGGGCGAGCCCTTCGACCCGACGGTCCACGAGGCGCTGATGCACTCCTACGCGCCTGACGTCACCGAGACGACGTGCGTGGCGATCCTGCAGCCCGGGTACCGGATCGGCGAGCGCACCATCCGCCCCGCGCGGGTGGCGGTGGCCGAGCCCCAGCCGGGCGCCCAGACGGTCAAGCCGGCCGAGGAGTCCGGCAAGGCCAAGGGCGACGCGCAGGGTGAGGCCGGCGACGCCGGTGAGGGCAAGGACAGTGGTGGCCCTGAGGAGGGCTGACGGCGAAGGCGCCATAGGCACCACGGCAGCCGCGGGTGCCATGGTCGCCGGGGGCGTCGTGAGTGACGGCGCAGGAGAGGAGGGACGTCGGGGATGAGCACCAAGGACTTCATCGAGAAGGACTACTACAAGGTCCTCGGCGTCCCCAAGGACGCCACCGAGGCCGAGATCAAGAAGGCGTACCGGAAGCTCGCCCGCGAGTTCCACCCGGACGCCAACAAGGGCAACGCCAAGGCCGAGGAGCGCTTCAAGGAGATCTCCGAGGCGAACGACGTGCTCGGCGACCCCAAGAAGCGCAAGGAGTACGACGAGGCCCGCACCCTGTTCGGCAACGGTGGCTTCCGCCCCGGGCCGGGGGCGGGCGGCGGCTCCTTCAACTTCGACCTGGGCGACCTCTTCGGAGGCGGCGCCCAGAGCGGCGGCGGCTTCGGCGGCGGAATCGGTGACGTCTTCGGGGGCCTGTTCAACCGTGGTGGCGCGGGCGCCGGCACGCGCACCCAGCCGCGGCGCGGCCAGGACGTCGAGTCCGAGGTCACGCTGAGCTTCACGGAGGCCATCGAGGGCGCCACGGTGCCGCTGCGGATGTCCAGCCAGCAGCCGTGCAAGGCCTGCTCGGGCACCGGCGACAAGAACGGCACGCCGCGGGTCTGCCCGACCTGCGTCGGCACCGGCCAGGTGGCGCGCGGCTCGGGCGGCGGCTTCTCGCTGACCGACCCGTGCCCGGACTGCAAGGGCCGCGGGCTGATCGCGGAGAACCCGTGCGAGGTCTGCAACGGCTCGGGGCGCGCCAAGTCGTCCCGGACGATGCAGGTCCGCATCCCGGCGGGGGTGAACGACGGGCAGCGCATCCGACTGCGCGGCAAGGGCGCCCCGGGCGAGCGCGGCGGACCGGCGGGCGACCTGTACGTGGTGGTGCACGTCGGCGAGCACCCGGTCTTCGGGCGCCGGGGCGACAACCTCACGGTCACCGTGCCGGTGACGTATCCGGAGGCCGCGCTCGGCGGCGAGGTCCGGGTGCCCACGCTCGGCGGGCCGCCGGTGACGCTGAAGCTGCCTCCGGGCACGCCGAACGGCCGTACGATGCGGGCCCGTGGCAAGGGCGCGGTCCGCAAGGACGGCACTCGCGGGGACCTGCTGGTCACCGTGGAGGTGCGTGTCCCCAAGGACCTGTCGGGGAAGGCTCGTGACGCGCTGGAGGCGTATCGCGAGGCGACCGCGGGCGAGGACCCGCGGGCGGAGCTGTTCGAGGCCGCGAAGGGAGCATGAGGGAGATGGACGGGCGCCGTCGCAACCCGTACGAACTGACGGAAGACACACCGGTGTACGTCATCTCCGTTGCCGCTCAGCTGTCCGGACTGCACCCGCAGACCCTCCGTCAGTACGACAGGCTGGGCCTGGTGTCGCCCGACCGTACCGCCGGCCGGGGCCGCCGCTACTCGGCCCGCGACATCGAACTGCTCCGTCAGGTGCAGCAGTTGTCGCAGGACGAGGGAATCAACCTGGCCGGCATCAAGCGGATCATCGAACTGGAGAACCAGGTCGCCGCGTTGCAGTCCCGGGTCGCGGAACTGCAGGCCGCTCTGGAGGGCGCCGCGGCCACGATGCGCCAGCGCGAGGCCGCCGTCCACGCCTCCTACCGCCGCGACCTGGTCCCGTACCAGGAGGTCCAGCAGACCAGCGCCCTGGTCGTCTGGCGCCCGAAGCGGCAGCAGCCGGACTGACGGCCCGGCGGGCCTGCGCGGGCCGCACACGCGCGGAACCAGGGGCCGGGAGGCAGACAGCCTTCCGGCCCCTCGCCGTGCCGGGAGGCATGACCGCCTCATGACCGCCTTCCGGCCCCTCGCCGTGCCGGGAGGCATGACCGCCTCATGACCGCCTCCCGGCCCTTCGCCATGCCTGGGGACAGGACCGCCTCCCGCCCCTTCGCCGTGCCTGGGGACAGGACCGCCTCCCGCCCCTTCGCCGTGCCTGGGCGCGGTCGCACAGGGCGGTGCCTGGCCGAGTTCGTTCGGTCGGTTGTGCGTCCGCTCGCACGCCCGGCCGGTTGTACGGATCTTTGCCGGCCGATGAACGTTCGTTGGATGGAGGGTCCGTAAAGGGCGTTTGGAGAGGGTTCGGTGAGGGTTCGCAGGCTCTTCACGCAGAAAGCGGAGCGTGGTGTTGTCATCTCGTTAAGTGGTTCCGCTTGACGGCGGTGGGCGCCTCCGCGTTGGCTTTTCAGTCACCTGGGTCGCAATGCTGCGCCCTCGTCCGGAAGGCACCAGAAGTGAGCACCTCGATGCGTCGTATCGCCATAGCCGTGGCCGCGCCCACGCTGACCTTCTCGCTGACCGCCTGCGGGGCGCTCGGTGATTCAGGGAGCAGCGCCGACGCGAGCCCGACCAAGGGCAACGACGTGAAGGTGGGTCTGCTGCTGCCGGAGACCGCCAACACCCGCTACGACAAGTTCGACGCCCCCATCATCAGGAGCAAGGTCGCCGAGCTGACCAAGAAGCAGGGCGTGGTGGACTACGCCAACGCCGGCGCGAGCGCCTCCAAGCAGGCCGACCAGATGCAGCGGATGATCGACGAGAAGGTCGACGTCATCCTGCTCGACGCCGTCGACTCGCACGCCATCGCCGCCCAGGTGAAGAAGGCCAAGGACGCGGGCATCCCGGTCATCGCCTACGACCGGCTCGCCGAGGGTCCGATCGACGCGTACATCTCCTTCGACAACGAGCTGGTCGGCGAGGTGCAGGGCCGCTCGCTGCTGGAGGCGCTGGGCTCGGGGGTGGACAGCTCCGACAAGATCGTCATGATGAACGGCTCGCCGACCGACCCGAACGCCAAGCAGTTCAAGCAGGGCGCCCTCAACCAGCTGAACGGCAAGGTGACGATCGCCAAGTCCTACGACACCAAGGACTGGAAGCCGGAGAACGCCCAGGCCAACATGGCCCAGGCGATCAGCGAGATCGGCAAGAACAACATCGCCGGTGTCTACTCGGCCAACGACGGTCTGGCGGGAGGCATCATCAAGGCCCTCAAGGCCGCGGGCGTCTCCAAGCTGCCCCCGGTCACCGGCCAGGACGCCGAACTCGACGCGGTGCAGCGGATCCTGACCGGCGAGCAGTACATGAGCGTGTACAAGTCCTATCCGACGGAGGCGGAGAACGCCGCCGAGATGGCCATCGCCAAGGTCCAGGGCAAGGACATCCAGTTCGACGCCCTGACCCGGGACAAGGTCGCCAACGCCACCCAGAAGGGCATTCCCGCGCAGCTGGTGCCCGTCGTCGCCCTGACCAAGGGCAACATCCAGGACACGGTCGTGGCCGACGGCATCTACAAGGTGTCCGAGATCTGCACCGCCCCGTACAAGTCCGCCTGCGCGGCCGCGAAGCTGAAGTAGGACTCGTCCGTGCCGGCCGCACCCCGGCCGGCCGTCCGTGACACGCCACGCCCTCCGAGAGCCCGGTGCACACCGGGTGATACCGGCCGTTTCCGGTGTCCGGGGCGCGGGGAGCCGTGTTGCACAGCCGGTCCGGGCCGCGCATAGTTGCGCTGCGAAGACGCGGAAGCCGGGGGTGTGATGGGGCATGGCCGGGCGCGGAACTCAGGAACATCCACACGGTGCCGACCGACTGTGTGAGGCCGGGGATCGCGTGTATTCCCGGGCCGTACGGCGCGGACGGGTGCCGCGCCGGGACGCCGATCCAGTGCCCTGTCTGCTCGAACTGGCCCTGCTGCACCCGGACCCCGACGACATGGACTACCTGGTGCCGACCGCGCCGCAGGAGGTCATGACCCGCCTGCTGCGCGGGATGTACGAGGAGGTCAGCGAGAGCCACCGGCGGGTGGGCTCGGCGGTGGCGGCCTTCGAGCGGTACGCGGGCCTGGGCAGCCGGGTCCAGCAGCACCGGGCCGCGGCCGAGGGCACGGCGATCCGCGTCCTGGACGGCCTGTCCCGCATCCAGGCGGCCATGGACGAGGCGACGGAGGCGTGCCGGGCGGAGGTGCTGACCGTCCAGCCCGGCGGCATCCGCCGCGAGCACGAGCTGTCGGAGGGCCTGCACCGGGCGCTGGCGCTGCGCGGCCGGGGGGTGCGCATGCGCGACCTGTACACGCATGTGGCCCGGCACGGCCAGGGGCTGCTGAACTACCTGGAGCTGATGGGCGACGCGGTCGAGGCGCGGACGCTGGACGAGGTGATCGACCGGCTGATCCTGTTCGACCGCACGGTCGCCTTCATCCCCGCCAACGCCGACCGCACGATGGCGCTGGAGCTGCGCCACCCGGCGCTGGTGGAGTACCTGGTGACGGTCTTCGAACGGCTGTGGCGGCTGGCGATCCCGCTGACCGCGCCGCTGCCCGACACCGGTATCGAGGGCATCTCCCACCGCGAGCGGTCCATCGCCGCGCTGCTGGCGGAGGGCCACCAGGACGCGGTGATCGCCGAGCGGCTGGGCATCAGCGTGCGCACCTGCCGTGCGCACATCGCCCGTCTGTCGGAGACGCTGGGCGCGGCCAGCCGTACGCAGCTGGGCGTCCGGATCGCCCAGGCCGGCCTGGACGGCCCGCCGGGCACCTCCGGTCCCGTCCCGCTCAGTGTTCCTGGTCAAGGATCCCGGATCGCGCGATGAGATAGCCGAGCTGGGCCCTGCTCGTGCTGCCCAGCCAGGCGGCCAGCTTGGCGATGTGCTCCCGCGCGGTGCGTACGTTCATGCCCAGCCGCTCGGCGATGACGGCGTCGGTGTGCCCCTCCACCAGCAGGCCGGCGATGGCGCGCTGGCGGGGGGTGACGCCGCCGGCCGGCGGCCGCTGGACGCTCTGCGGGTACATGGGGGTGGCCAGCCGCCACAGCCGGTCGAAGGTGGTGACGAAGTAGGAGATCAGCGCGGGGTGGCGCACTTCGAGGGCGAGCGTGCCGTCCTCGTTGGCGGGGATGAGGGCGACCGCGCGGTCGATGACGAGGAGGCGGTCGGTGAGCTCGTCCAGGGTGCGGGCCTCCGCGTCGCCGCGCAGCCGCTCGTAGCGGGCGAGGACGAGCGGAGCGTGACGCTGGGTGTGCTGGTAGAGGGTGCGGATGCGGGCGCCGCGGTCGAGCAGGGCCTGGTCGCGGCCCATGGCGACGGCCTGCGCGGCCTCACCGCGCCCGCTGCCGTAGTGGGCGCTGGGCTGGATGCACAGCATCTCCCGGGTCGCCTCGGCCATGGCCTCGGTGATGGCCAGGTTGATCCGCGCGGTACCGCTGAGGATCCTCAGCCCGGGCGTGTCGGCGGTCCCGGCGCGCGGGTCCCCGATCCGCAGGAGCGGTTCGAACGTCCTGGCCAGCCGCTCCTGCCGCCGCCGTTCGGCGGCGACGCGCTCCTCGGCGGTGCGCAGCAGACGGTGCAGGGCGGTGGCGGGGGCGAGCGGTTCCAGGCGGCCCAGGTCGTCGACGGCGGGGTGCAGCAGGCCGAAGTCGACCAGGCACGGCGCACGGTTCGCGTCCTCGGCCGCCACCCCTCCCTCGCGCAGGGCGCGTTCGTACAGCGCCGAGCCCGCCGCGCACAGGCGGTCCGGGGGGTGCTCCCGGTGGCCTCCCGCGTCCGTGCGGGTGGCGCCCGCCGCGCCTGCGGCCTCCGCCTCCCCGCCGTTCAGCGCTCCTCCTGCTGCAGGATCCCGGACTGGGCGATGAGATAGCCGAGCTGGGCGCGGCTGCCGCTGCCCAGGGCGCCCGCGAGTTTGGCTATGTGGGCCCGGCAGGTGCGCACGTTCATGCCCAGACGACGGGCGATGGCCTCGTCGACGTGGCCCTCGACGAGCAGTTTGGCGATGGAGTGCTGGATGCTGGTGATGCCGTCGGCGGCGGTCTCGTAGGGGGCGCCGGCGGTCAGGGGCACGGCACGGTCCCACATGAACTCGAACACCTTGATCAGATAGCGCACGAGGCCGGGGTGGCGCAGCTCCAGGGCGACCTGCTGGTCGTCCCGGGTGGGGATGAAGGCCACCGTCTCGTCGCAGATGATGAGCCGCTCCACCAGTTCGTCGATGGTGCGGTACTCCACCTTGCCGTCGGCGAGCTGCGCCACGTACGCCAGCTTCTCCGGGTTGTACCTCGCCGTGTGCTGGTACAGGGTGCGGATCCGTACGCCCCGCTCGATCAGGGGCCGGTCGCGCTCCAGTCCTCTGAGCAGGCTGCGCTCGGTGTAGCGGTCGCTCGGCTGGATCGTGAGGACCTCGGTCTGGCACTGGGAGGTGGCCAGGTTCAGGGCGGCGTTGATGCGGTCGCCGCCCTCCAGCACGGTGAGGGAGTCCGTGCCCGCCGTCATATGGGCGCTGAGCGTCATGAACGGCTCGAAGGCGTCGGCCAGTTGGATTGACAGGCGCCTGCGTTCGGCGATCTCGCGCTCCAGCGGGGTCAGCCGCTGGGCCAGCGCCACGGACGCCGGAACCGGTCGCAGCCAGTCCGGATCGTCCGGGTCCGGGTGGAGCAGCGCGAACTCCATGAGGCAGGGGGCGGGTTCCGCCTCCGTGCGCGCGATGCGTCCTGCTCGTAGAGCGTTCGCGTAGAGGCGCGCACCTTCCTCACACATCTCGGTGGCCGCATGGGGATGTATGTTTTTAGTCTGATTCGTCGCCAAATCTCCACCCCCCAGGGTCCTGAACATGCAGGAACATGATGCATCGATTATGTGGCCATGACGTGCCCGAATGAGCCATCGTCGTACTCGACGGGGGAAGAGGGGACCTTCAAGTGAGGACGAAGCCGACTATGGGCAAGAGAATGCTTCGCTCGGTACTTGTTGCCGCCTTCTCCGCCGCTGCGGCCATGGGACTGTGGGCCGGCTTCTCAGGCGAGAAGGGCGACGTTCGGGCGGACACCAGCTGGCCGGCAGTAGCCGCGTCGACCGCAAGTGACACGAGTTGGCCGATCGCTCCCGCGGATGGCGACGTGAGGGGATGACGTGACGACTCCTCCCGACGACCGCTCGTTCCGCCGTGAGATGGCCACGGCCTACCGCTCGGGCTGGCACTTCATCGACCTGGTCACCGCCCTCCCCCACAGTGGTGACTCGTTGATGGTGACCGTCTTCGGTGAGCCGGTCGTCGTCACGCGGGACGAGGACGGAGACGTACGGGCCTTCCGGTGCCTGCGGCGGCCCCGCGGGGCGCCACAGCCCGTACGGTGTGCCGTCCGCTACGGAATGATCTTTGTGAACCTGGACCAGCGGGATCACCGGCAGGTGGCGCCGGAGCCCGCGACCCTACGAACTACCTCAGCCACCCCCCGCAGTGCCTGACGCGATTCCCCCGTCGCAACAGATCGCTCAGGTACTTCCCCCCGCAGCGGCGTCACCGTGACCTGAACACGGTGACGCCGCTGCAGTTTTCCCCGGAATCTCCGGGAACGCGTGGATCCGGCCCGTGACGGGAAATCGCCGGTCGCCGGGCTCGTCGCACGGTTGTCGCCCGTCCCGTCGCCGGACCCGTCGTCCTCAGCCGCGCCCCAGCGCCCGGGTCAGTTCGATCTCGATCACCACTCGGGACGGGTTGGGGCCCGGTGTGCGGCCGTAGCGTTCGGCGTAGCGCCGTACCGCCTCCGCGACGCGCTCCGGTTCCGTGCGGACGAAGGCGCGGCCCTCCAGCGTGGCCCAGCGCCGGCCGTCCACCTGGCACACCGCGACCGGCGCCCCCTGCTCCCCGGCCGTGAGGACGTGGCCCACCTTCGCGCTCGCCTTGTTGGTGATCACCCGGGCCAGCCGCGCCTCGGGGTCGTACGTCACCCCCACCGGCACCACGTGCGGGGTGCCGTCGGGGCGGAGCGTCGTCAGGGTGCACAGATGCCGCTCCTGCCAGAAGCCGAGATAGGCGGGGTCGGGAGCGCCCGGGTCGATGCTGTACGTGGTGGCCATGGCATGGAACCTAACGCGCGCCTTTGCGGGAACGGGAATCACGGGGCCGACCCTCCGAGTGCCCCCTTGAGTGCCGCCCCCCTCTTGAGTGCTGCCTTGAGTGGAATAGACTCAACTTTGTGCACGTTGATTGAGTCAGCACTGGGAGACGTGGCAGACCGCTGACGCCGAGGAGGAGAGAAGCGACCGTGGACGCCGAGCTGACCAACAGGAGCCGGGACGCGATCAACGCGGCCGGAAACCGGGCCGTGACCGGGGGACACCCCGACCTGACCCCTGCCCACCTGCTCCTCGCCCTGCTCGAGGGGCAGGACAACGAGAACATCATCGACCTGCTGTCGGCCGTCGACGCCGACCAGGCCTCCATCCGCTCCGGCGCCGAGCGCGTGCTCGCGTCGCTGCCCAGTGTGACCGGCTCCACCGTCGCCCCGCCGCAGCCCAACCGCGAGCTGCTGGCCGTGATCGCGGACGCGCAGAGCCGGGCGAAGGAGCTGGGCGACGAGTACCTGTCCACCGAGCACCTGCTCATCGGCGTCGCCGCCAAGGGCGGCGCGGCCGGCGAGGTGCTCACCCGGCAGGGCGCCGGTGCGAAGAAGCTGCAAGAGGCGTTCCAGAAGGCGAGGGGAGGGCGCCGGGTGACCACACCCGACCCCGAGGGCCGGTACAAGGCCCTGGAGAAGTTCGGCACCGACTTCACCGCGGCCGCGCGGGAAGGAAAGCTCGATCCCGTCATCGGGCGCGACCAGGAGATCCGCCGCGTCGTGCAGGTGCTCTCGCGCCGCACCAAGAACAACCCGGTCCTCATCGGCGAGCCCGGCGTCGGCAAGACCGCCGTCGTCGAGGGGCTCGCCCAGCGGATCGTCAAGGGCGACGTGCCCGAGTCGCTGAAGGACAAGCGGCTGGTGGCCCTCGACCTCGGCGCGATGGTCGCGGGCGCCAAGTACCGCGGCGAGTTCGAGGAGCGGCTGAAGACGGTCCTGGCCGAGATCAAGGAGTCCGACGGCCAGATCATCACCTTCATCGACGAGCTCCACACCGTCGTCGGCGCGGGCGCCGGCGGCGACTCCGCCATGGACGCCGGCAACATGCTCAAGCCGATGCTGGCCCGCGGCGAGCTGCGCATGGTCGGCGCCACCACGCTCGACGAGTACCGGGAGCGGATCGAGAAGGACCCGGCGCTGGAGCGGCGCTTCCAGCAGGTGCTGGTCGCCGAGCCCAGCGTGGAGGACTCCATCGCGATCCTGCGCGGGCTCAAGGGCCGCTACGAGGCCCACCACAAGGTGCAGATCAACGACTCCGCCCTGGTGGCCGCCGCGACCCTGTCCGACCGCTACATCACCTCCCGCTTCCTGCCCGACAAGGCGATCGACCTGGTCGACGAGGCCGCCTCCCGGCTGCGCATGGAGATCGACTCCTCGCCCGTGGAGATCGACGAGCTCCAGCGCGCCGTCGACCGGCTGCGCATGGAGGAGCTGGCGCTCGAGAAGGAGACCGACGCCGCCTCGCGCGAGCGGCTGGAGAAGCTGCGCCGCGACCTCGCCGACAAGGAGGAGGAGCTGCGGGGCCTGACCGCCCGCTGGGAGAAGGAGAAGCAGTCCCTCAACCGCGTCGGTGAGCTCAAGGAGCGGCTGGACGACCTGCGCGGACAGGCCGAGCGCGCCCAGCGCGACGGCGACTTCGACACCGCCTCCAAGCTGCTGTACGGGGAGATCCCGGGCCTGGAGAAGGAGCTGGAGGCCGCCTCGCAGGCCGAGGAGGAGGCCGCCAGGGACACCATGGTCAAGGAGGAGGTCGGCCCGGACGACATCGCCGACGTGGTCGCCTCCTGGACCGGCATCCCGGCGGGCCGCCTGCTGGAGGGCGAGACGCAGAAGCTGCTGCGCATGGAGGACGAGATCGGCAAGCGGCTGATCGGGCAGGGCGAGGCCGTTCGCGCCGTCTCCGACGCCGTGCGCCGCAGCCGCGCGGGCATCTCCGACCCCGACCGGCCCACGGGCTCCTTCCTCTTCCTCGGCCCGACCGGTGTCGGCAAGACCGAGCTGGCCAAGGCGCTCGCGGACTTCCTCTTCGACGACGAGCGGGCGATGGTCCGCATCGACATGTCGGAGTACAGCGAGAAGCACAGCGTGGCCCGGCTGGTCGGCGCCCCGCCCGGGTACGTCGGCTACGAGGAGGGCGGCCAGCTCACGGAGGCGGTGCGCCGTCGCCCGTACAGCGTGGTCCTGCTGGACGAGGTGGAGAAGGCCCACCCCGAGGTCTTCGACATCCTGCTCCAGGTGCTCGACGACGGCCGCCTGACCGACGGCCAGGGCCGCACGGTCGACTTCCGCAACACGATCCTGATCCTCACCTCCAACCTGGGCAGCCAGTTCCTGATCGACCCGATCACGAGCGAGGAGGAGAAGAAGGAGCAGGTCCTCGAGCTGGTGCGGGCCTCCTTCAAGCCGGAGTTCCTCAACCGCCTGGACGACCTGGTGGTCTTCTCGGCCCTGACCAAGGACGAGCTGAGCCGGATCGCCCGGCTGGCGATCGACCGCCTGGCCCGCCGCCTCACCGAGCGCCGCCTGACCCTGGAGGTCACGCCGGAGGCCCTGGCGTGGCTGGCCGACGAGGGCATGGACCCGGCCTACGGCGCTCGTCCGCTGCGCCGCCTGGTGCAGACCGCCATCGGCGACCGCCTCGCCAAGGAGATCCTGTCCGGCGAGATCAAGGACGGCGACACGGTCCGCGTCGACCGCTTCGGTGAGGGCCTCCTGGTGGGTCCGGCGACGGGCAAGACGCTGTAGCGCCCACGCGCCCACGCGCCCACGCGCCCACGCGCCCACGCGCCCACGCGCCCACGCGCCCACGCGCCCACGCGCCCACGCGGCCACGCGGCCACGCGCCCAAGCGGCCCGTCACCCGGAAGTCGGGTGGCGGGCCGCCGCGCTCATGTCGTGAACGCCGCGAACCCGACCAGGGCGGTGCCGGAGTCCTCGTACGTCACGTTCACCTGTACGACGTCGGCGCCCACCCCTTCGGGCAGGCCCCGCAGGTAGCTCAGTTCCAGACACAGATCCGCGTCGTCGGTGCAGAACCCCGTCTCCGGCGCCGGGGCGTCCGGGTAGGTGCGGTGCAGCCAGTCGCGGACAGCGGCCCGCGGCATCCGGAAGTCCGCGCTGTAGGAGACGTCCTGCCAGCCCTGCTCCACGCACCCCCCGACCGGTGCGGCGCCGTCCGGAAGGGCCGCCCCGCCGAAGGCGAGAGCCTGCGTGCAGGAGACCGCCTTGGGCCCTCCGCCGAGTGGGTACTCGGAGTCGGAGAAGGCCATGCCCACGAAGGCGACGAGGAAGGGGAGCAGGGCCATGGCCGGCAGCACCGCGACCGCCGCGACCAGCCACCACCTCGTCCGGCCCCGCGGCGCCCCGCCGGCGCCGGGCTGCTCCGCCCTTCCGGTCCGTGTCCGGGTCATGGCCCCCACCTCCACCCGCCCGACGTCCACCCGTCGGCCGGATCATGTCAGCCCAGGGCTGACAAGCGCCCGGCGGGCTTGCCACGCCCCTCCCCGCATGGGGGAGGATGGCGGGATCCGTACGAAGGGAAAAACACGGTGAGCATCGACCCGTCCTCGATTCCGAACTTCGGGGGCCAGCCCGAGCCGCAGCCCCAAGGACCGGCGGGCCCCGTCGTCCCGGACCAGGATCTTGTGAAGCAGCTCCTGGACCAGATGGAGCTCAAGCACCTCGTCGACGAGGAGGGTGACCTCGTCGCGCCGTGGGAGCAGTTCCGCACGTACTTCATGTTCCGCGGCGAGGCCGACCAGCAGGTCTTCTCGGTGCGGACGTTCTACGACCGGCCGCACAAGATCGACGAGAAGCCGCAGCTGCTGGAGTCCATCGACGACTGGAACCGGCGCACCCTGTGGCCCAAGGTCTACACCCACACCCACGACGACGGCACCGTCCGCCTCATCGGCGAGGCGCAGATGCTGATCGGCATGGGCGTGAGCCTCGAGCACTTCGTCTCCTCCACGGTCAGCTGGGTGCGGGCCGCGCTGGAGTTCGACCGGTGGCTCGTCGAGCAGCTCGGCCTGGAGCAGGACATCAACGAGGCCGACGGACCCGAGGACGGCGGTCCCGAGACCGACGAGGAGTGACCCGCCGCCCCGCGCACCCCGCAGGCGAGTGAGAGCCCGGCCAGGGGCACAGGTCACCGAGACCGTGTGCCCGGGCCGGGCTCTCGCCGTGAGCACGGGAGCGGAGCGGCGCGCGGGCGGCCGGTCAGCCCGCCAGGGCCTTCAGACGCCGGGCCGCCTCCTCCAGGACCGGGATCTGCTTGCAGAAGGCGAACCGGACGAACGGCGCGCCCTCCTCGCGGTGGTCGTAGAAGACCGCGTTCGGGATGGCGACCACGCCGGCCCGCTCGGGCAGCGACCGGCAGAAGGCGAAGCCGTCCGTCTCGCCCAGCGGGCGGATGTCGGTGGTGACGAAGTAGGTGCCCGCGGGCCGGAACACCGTGAAGCCCGCCTCGGCGAGCCCCGCCGCCAGCACCTCCCGCTTGGCCCGCATGTCCTCGCGGAAGGCCGTGAAGTACGACTCGGGGGACGCCAGCGCCTCGGCGACCGCGTACTGGAACGGCCCCGAGGCCACATACGTCAGGAACTGCTTCGCCGATCGCACCGCCGTCACCAGGGCGGGCGCCGCCGTGACCCAGCCGACCTTCCAGCCGGTGAACGAGAACGTCTTGCCCGCCGAGCCGATCGTCACCGTCCGCTCGCGCATCCCGGGCAGGGTGGCGAGCGGGATGTGCTCGGCGTCGTCGAAGACCAGGTGCTCGTACACCTCGTCCGTGACCACCAGCAGATCCCGTTCCACGGCCAGCTCGGCGATCGCGGTCAGCTCCTCGCGGGTGAGCACCGTGCCCGTCGGGTTGTGCGGGGTGTTGATCAGCAGCAGCCGGGTCCGGCCGGTCACAGCGGCGCGCAGCTCGTCCAGGTCCAGCCGGAACGACGGGCCGCCCTCGCCGTGGTGCGGGCGCAGCGTCACCGGCACCCGTCGTCCCCCCGCCATCGCGATACAGGCCGCGTAGGAGTCGTAGTACGGCTCCAGGGCGACCACCTCGTCCCCGGGCTCCAGCAGCGCCAGCAGCGAGGCCGCGATGGCCTCGGTGGCGCCCGCGGTGACCAGCACCTCGGTGTCCGGGTCGTACGACAGCCCGTACCGCCGCAGCTGGTGCGCCGCGACGGCGGTGCGCAGCTCGGGGACGCCCGGGCCCGGCGGGTACTGATTGCCGCGGCCCTCGCGCAGCGCCCGCACCGCCGCCTCCCGGATCTCCTCGGGCCCGTCGGTGTCGGGGAAGCCCTGCCCCAGGTTGATCGACCCGGTCCGCGTGGCCAGGGCGGACATCTCGGCGAAGATCGTCGTCCCGAACTCGGCGAGCCGGCGATTGAGGAAGGGGCGTGCGCTGGAGGTCATGCCGGTCATCCTGCGCCGAAGCTCTGGACTTCCTCAAGTGTGCTTTGGCCCGTGCGGTGGCCGGGCATCCCCGCAGCACGCACCGATTTCAGGCGCCCACGGGGGGCGTTCCGGGGGTGGTACCCGGGGGAGCGGAAGGAGCGTGACGCCATGGTCTTCGGCATCGTTCTGGCGGTGATCGCGGTGCTGTTCGTGGTCTCGATGGCCTCCGCGGCGCGCGGCAGGTCCGGTGGCGGCCGGAAGGTGCGGCTGTCCAAGGGCGGCCGGCGCGTACGGGCGTACGGCGGGAGCGCGAGCGGCGGGGGTGGCGGCTGGTGGGCGGCGGGGGACGGCGGCGGTTCGTCGTCCGGCGGCCACCACTCCGGCGGGCATCACTCGGGCGGGCACTCCTCCTGCGGGGGGCACTCCTCGTGCGGCGGGTCCTCCTCGTGCGGCGGGTCCTCCTCCTCCTGCGGCGGCGGTTCGTCGTGCGGCGGGGGCGGCTGCGGCGGAGGCAGCTGACCCGGGTGGCAGGGTTTCGGTCGGCCGGGTTTCGAACGGCAGGGTTTCGGGCGGCCGGACCCTGGCGCGGGCCCGGCGGAGGCCCTCGCGTGGGCTCGCCGGGCGTGCCGCGCGCCGTCGCGCGCCGTCGCGCGCGCCCCGGCGCACGCCGTGGTTGAACAGTTGAGCAGGTAGGCCCTCTGAGGGATGGAAAGCCTACGAACTTGGGTAAAAACGCTGTGGCGGCGCCACCGTTCATGATTCCCTTCTCACACGCCGAGCCGACGTAGCCCCCAGGACGTCCTGCTCACACCTCTTCTGAACCGGGCTGACCGGGCCGTGCTCTCCCTGTGGACCGGGGTGTGCCGGCCCAAGCCCCCCTTTTCTTCGTTCTTTGCGTGCTAGCGGAGCCGATCCATGCTCACGACCCTCAACACCTCCTACACCGACACGCGTGCGGCCGACCTCGCCTGGGCCCTGGGACGCGAGCCGCTGCCCGCGCTGGCCACCCTCGACCTCGAACTGTCAGGAAAGAAATTGCAGTTGAGACTGCTCGGCGCGTCCCACCAGGTGCTCCTGGAGGAAGAGCGGGGCATCTGCTCGGAGACGGTGGCGTGCATCGCGGGCTCCAGTACGCCCCTGCCGCTCGGCGTCGCCAAACGCGTCGGCGACTGGGAGTACGAGTTCGCGGCGCGCGTCGAGGAACTGTCGCCGGGGTCGTTCGCCGGCCGCGCCCAGGAGCTGCTGGCCCTCGTCTCCGACCATCCGCACGGCCTCGCCGGCGTGTTCCCGGGCAGTCCGCACGCGTTCACCGCGCTGCTCGCCCAGCAGAAGGAGGGACAGGTGCACTGGCGGACCTGGCACGCCTACCCGCAGGACGGCCAGTTGGTGGCGACCCGCACCCGGGTGGGCGCGCGCCGACGTGCCCGGGTTCCCGCCGACTGACCGGCCCGGAAGCGATATTCGTCAACGAACGCCCGCCGCGCGGTTGTCCGTCAACCGGCCTCCCCCGCACGGGTTGTCTCCGTCGAACCGGCGTCCCCCGCACGGGCGCCCGTCAACCGGGGTCCCCGCACGGGTCCCCGCCAACTCCTCGTGCCCAAACCAGCGATGCCTCAAAAGCCCCATTTTCCACACGTGTGGGTGACGAAGCGTCCCACACCCGTGACGTAACGTCGCAGTCGTGATCGAACCGCACGCCCCGGCCCCGCCCGGCACGGCCCCGCCCTGCCCGGTGTCATCCTGGCGCGGCCCCGCGAGGCTGCCCGTCCGGCCGGGAACCGGCCGGTTGCTCGTGCTCGCGGGCGTCTTCGTCTGCGCGGCCTGCGGACTCGTGTACGAACTCGAACTGGTCGCGCTCGCCTCGTACCTGATCGGCGACTCGGTCACGCAGGCGTCCGTCGTGCTGTCCGTCATGGTGTTCGCGATGGGCATCGGCTCGCTCGCCGCGAAGCGGCTGCGCCGGCGCGCCGCCGTCGCCTTCGGCGCGATCGAGGCCACGCTCGCGCTCGTCGGCGGATGCAGTGCCATGGCGCTGTACGCCGTCTTCGCCTGGACCGGCGACTGGGGCGGCCTGTGGGCGAGCGGCCCGCGCTGTCTCCTGGTCGCCTTCTCGCTCGCCATCGGCCTGCTGATCGGCGCCGAGGTCCCGCTGCTGATGGAGCTGATCCAGCGCATCCGCCGGCAGGATGCGGGCGGCGCGGTCGCCGATCTGTTCGCCGCCGACTACGTCGGCGCGCTCGTCGGCGGTCTCGCCTTCCCGTTCCTGCTGCTGCCGCTGCTGGGCCAGTTGACCGGGGCGCTGCTCACCGGCGCCGTCAACGTGGTGGCCGGCGGGACGCTGGTGCTCGGCCTGTTCCGGCGGGACCTGACCCGGCGCGGACGCTGGCTGCTGCTCGTGGCCAACCTCGCCGTGCTCGGCCTGCTCGCCTCGGCCGCCGCCCTGGTCGGCGACTTCGAACGCGCGGCACGGCACGCGGTCTACGGCGACGACGTCCGTGTGGCCGAGCAGACCGGCGTCCAGGAGGTCGTCCTCACCGGCGGCACCCGCGGCCGTCCGCTGGACCTGTTCCTCGACGGGCGGCTGCGGGTCTGCGGCCAGGACGAGCGCCGGTACCACGAGGCGCTCGTCCACCCCGCGATGACCGGCCCGCACGCGCGTGTGCTGATCCTCGGCGGTGGTGACGGCCTCGCCGCCCGCGAGGTGCTGCGCCACCCCGGTGTGCGCCGTGTGGACATCGTCGAAGTCGACCCGGCCGTCGTCCGCCTGGCGCGCACCGACCCGGGGCTCGCCCGGCTGAACGGGCACGTGTACGGCGACCGCCGCCTCCATGTGACCGTGGCCGACGCCTTCGGCTGGCTGCGCGGGGCGCCGGCGGGGGCGTACGACGTGGTGATCGAGGACCTGCCGGACCCGGGCATCACGGCGAGCACGAAGCTGTACGCGCAGGAGTTCTACGGCCTGGCCCGGCGCGCCCTGGCGCCCGGCGGCCGGCTGGTGGTGCACGCGGGGCCGGTGGTCTCGCGCCCGCGCGCGTTCTGGACGGTGGAGGCGACGGTCCGGGCGGCCGGCCTGCGGACGGTCGCCTACCGTGTGCCCGGCGGCGACTCCGGTTTCGCCGCCGGACCCGACCGGACGGCCGGCGCCACCCGGGCGCCCCGCGACTGGGGTTTCGTCCTGGCCTCCCGCACCCCGCCGGTCCTGGCACTGGATCCCCGCGCCCCGCGCCCGCGCACGCTCGCCCCGGCCACCCTCGCCGCAGCCGTCCGTGCCGCCGCCACCACCCGCGTCCCCGGCCTCCCGCCCTCGACCCTCATCGCCCCGCGCTACGCCGACTGAGGCAACGTTCCTGTAGGGGGCCGGGGCCGGCGCGTGGAGGCAGCGCCGGGCAGGTGTGGGGGCGGCGCCGGGGCAGGTGCCGGGCTCGCCCGGGCGGCCCGTTCCCCCTGTCTCCCGGAGCGGAACGGGCCGCCTTCCCCCCAAGCGTCCCCCCGTGGATCCCCCGTGCTTCCCCCGGCTCGGCGGCCCCGTGCCACCGTCGCCCCACGAACGTACGGGCGGCCCCGAGGCGGCGGAATCCGTCACCGGGTGGATCTCCTGCACACCCTGTGCGGTAGCCGCGTGGTCCCTGCATCTTTCGCGGTACCGCGAAAAGCTGACGTCGCGGCCCACGCACGGGTTTACCCTGCGGCGATGCGGATCCGCCCCCTCACGGTCGACGGTCTGACGGCCCTGGCGCCGACGACCGTCGCGTGCCTGCTCGGCGCCGAGGCCGCCAGACAGGGATGGCCGCCGCTGGACGCGTTCGCCTGGACGCTGGTCGCCCTGACCAACCTGCCGCTCGCGCTGCGCGGCCTGGCCCCGCTCACCGTCTTCGTCGTCGTCCACCTCTCCTGGACCGTCTACGTCACCCTCGGGTACTGGCCGGTGGTGAACTCGCCCGCCGCCATGGTCGCCCTGTACACGGTGGCCGCCACCCGGTCCAACCGGGTCACCGCGGTGTGCGCCGCCCTGATGGGCGGTGTGTGGATCTACGCGGGAGCGATCAGCCACTCCGACTCGATGGCGTCCGTCGTGGGCCAGGCGATCGGATACCCGCTCGTGCTGTGGCGGTTCGGGTACGTCGCCCGCAGGACCGCCGAGCTGACCGTACGCCTCCGCGCCGAACAGGCCGAACGGGCCCGGCGCGAGGTCGCGGAGGAACGCGTGCGGATCGCGCGCGAACTGCACGACGTGGTCGCCCACCACATGGCGGTGATCAACGTCCAGGCGGGCCTCGCCCGGTTCGTCTTCGACTCCGACGGCCGCACCGCGCGCGAGGCGCTCTCCACCATCGCCGACGCCGGCGGCGAGGCGCTGGCCGAGCTCAGACGCATGCTGGGCCTGCTGCGCGCGGACGGCGTGGACGGCACGGACGGCGCGGGGGAACACGGCGCCGCCACCGAGCCGACGCCCGGCCTCGACCGGCTGGAGGAGATGGTGGAGCGGGTCCGCGCGGGCGGCGTCCCGGTCGATCTGAGGGTGCACGGCGAGCCGAGACCGCTGTCGCCCGGAGTACAGCTGTGCGTCTACCGGGTGGTCCAGGAGGCCCTGACGAATGTGCTCAAGCACGCCCCAGGTGCCGCAGCCGCCGTCGAACTCGTCTACCGGGCGGGCGAGATGACGGTGTCGGTCACCGACGACGGGCACCTCGAGGAACGGGGAAGGGGGATGGATCCGGACAGAATGCCCGCACCCGGCGGCCACGGGTTGATCGGCGTGCGCGAGCGCGCCAAGCTCTACGGCGGGACGATCGTCGTCGGCCCGCGGCGCGAGGGTGGATTCGGCGTGCATCTGACCCTGCCGACGTCGGAGCAGGCCGCACGCCGGGGAGACACCGTCACGGGATGATCAGAGTGCTGGTGGTCGACGACCAGTTCCTCGTGCGCAGCGGGCTGGTCGCGCTGCTGCGCGCCGCTCCCGGCATGGAGGTCGTCGGGGAGGCCGCCGACGGGGCGGAGTCGGTGACCCTGGCCGCGAAGACCCGGCCGGATGTGATCCTCATGGACATCCGCATGCCCGGGATGACGGGGATCGAGGCGACCCGCCGGATCCTCTCCGAGGCGGCGGACCCCGCGCCGCGCGTCCTGATCCTCACCACCTTCGACCTCGACGAGTACGTGTACGGCGCCCTGCGGGCCGGCGCGGCCGGTTTCCTCCTCAAGGACGCGGGTCCGGAGCGCCTGCTGGCCGCGGTGACCGCCGTGCACGGCGGCGACTCCCTGTTCGCTCCGGTGGTCACCCGACGGCTGGTGGAGGCGTTCACACAGCGGGCGGACACCCCGACGGCGCCCGCGAATGCGCCGGCCGCCCTGCGCGCGCTGACGAGCCGCGAGCTGGAGGTCCTCCGACTGGTCGCCCGGGGCCTGACCAACGCCGAGGCCGCCGACCGCCTCTTCATCAGCGAGGCCACGGTGAAGACCCACCTCAACCGCGCCATGGCCAAACTGAGCGTGGCCAGCCGGGCCCAGGCGGTGGTACTGGCCTACGAGTCGGGCCTGGTACGCCCCGGCGGCGAGCCCTGACCGGCGCCGGACCGCGGTGCGGGCACGTGAGGCGCGGGGGAGCGGGGAAGCGGGGGAGCGGGGGAGCAGGGCGTGGGGGCGTTGCGGGCGAGGAGAGGGTATTCCCGGCCCGCACTGGGTACGCTCGGCTGACATGGAGCACGAGGTGTTCGTTCCGGTTCCGGCCCGGCGGCTGCGGGCGGCGCTCGCCGACCCCGCGCGGGTCGCCCGGGCGGTGCCCGGACTCCAGCAGGACCCGGGCGCCGAGCCCGTCGCCGGTCGGCTCAAGGTGCGCGTCGGCAGTCACTCCGTCACCTACCGCGGCACCCTGCGTGTCTCCGCCCGCGACGACGGGACGTACGGCGTCGAGGGCGCCGCCACGGAGTCCCGCGGCACGGGTTCGGTGGACCTCGCGCTCACCATCCGGCTGCGGGACACCGACGACGGCTCGGCCCTCGCCTTCGACGGCACCGCCTCGGCCGGCGGCCGGCTCACCGAGCTCGACCCGGATGCCGTACGGGCAGCCGTGATCCGGCTGCTGAGCCGTTTCGCGGAGAACCTGGCGGCGGAACCTGCGGAGCCGGCGGAACCTGCGGAGCCGGCGGAACCCATCGTGCCCGCCGAGCCCCTCGAGCCCGCCGAGTCCGCCGAGGCCCTGGCGACGGAGGACTTCGCCCCGCTGGCGACGGGCGACTTCGAGACGACACCGGATGCGGACGACGCGCCCGTACCGCCCCCGGAGGAGGCCCCCGGACCCCGCCTCTCCGAACCGGGCTCCGCCGAGCACGTCTCCGTCTTCGACACCGAGGTCCCGCCGTCCTCCCTCGATCCCCTCGCCGAGGACGACGACCGCGAGGCAGAAGCGGCCGAAGCGGCCGAAGCGGCCGAAGCGGCCGAAGCGGCCGAAGCGGCCGAAGCGGCCGAAGCGGCCGAAGCGGGGGAAGCGGACGAAGCGGGGGAAGCGGACGAAGAGGACGGCGGGGAGGACCGGCCGGACCGCGACGACGAGGACATGTCCCTCGACGCGGACATGTCCCTCGCCGAGGGCTTCGACGACGCCCCCGAGCCGCCCGCCGAGGCGGCGCACGCACGGCGGACGATGATCGGGCGCAGCGCGGAGGAAGTGGACCACGCCCCGCCGCGCGGCCGCTACGCACCCGTCCCCGCGCCGCTCACCGTCTCCGCCACGCCCACCCTCCGCTGGGCCGCCCCCGCCGCCGCACTGGTCGTGGCCTCGGCGATCGTCGTGGGCCGGGCTCTCAGACGCCGCCGGTGACGCCGCGGCACGCGCCACGGCGTGCGCGGACGGCGCGCGGAACGCCCTGTTGATCGGGCCAGTAGCCTCGTTCCGTGAGTAACGAAGACATCACGCTGACCGCGGGCGACGCGGAAGCGACCGTGCAGCCGGGCAACGGCGGCCGCATCGGAGGGCTCCGGGTGGGCGGGCTGGAACTGCTGCGCCAGGGCGAGAGGTTCGGCTGCTTCCCGATGGTCCCCTGGTGCGGCCGGATCCGCGAGGGCCGGTTCCGGGACGGCGCCACCGTTCACCAGATGCCGCTGAACTCCCCGCCGCACGCCATCCACGGCACCGCCCGAGACGGCGCCTGGCACACGGCCCGCGTCTCGGCGGACGAGGCGGTGATCACGTACGACCTGGTCGACCCCTGGCCCTATCGCGGCCGGGTCACCCAGATGGTCGCGCTCACCGAGGACTCCCTGACCCTGACGATGTCCGTCGAGACGTACGAGTCCTCCTTCCCGGCGCAGATCGGCTGGCATCCGTGGTTCCACCGCAACCTCGGCGGACCCGGCGCCCAGGACGCGCGGCTGGACTTCGCCCCGGCCTGGCAGGAGGAGCGCGGCGACGACCATCTGCCCACCGGTCACCGCGTCGACCCCAAGCCCGGCCCCTGGGACGACTGCTTCGGCATGCCCGACGGCGTCGACGTCACGCTCACCTGGCCCGGGCAGCTGGAGCTGAGGGTGACCAGCCCGGAGAAATGGGTCGTCGTCTACGACGAGCAGGAGGCCGCGGTGTGCGTGGAGCCGCAGACCGGCCCGCCCGACGGCCTGAACACCCACCCGCACCTGGTCACACCCCTGGAACCGCTGGAGGCCACGACGACCTGGAGCTGGCGCCGCGCTTAAGCTGGCTGCCATGAGTGACGTTCGCGGCGAGCTGCTGCAGCAGATCAAGGACAAGGCCGTGGTGCACGGCAAGGTGACGCTGTCGTCGGGCAAGGAAGCCGACTACTACGTCGACCTGCGCCGCATCACCCTCGACGGCGTGGCCGCCCCGCTGGTCGGTCAGGTCATGCTCGACCTGACCGCCGACCTGGACTACGAGGCGGTCGGCGGCCTCACCCTGGGCGCCGACCCGGTGGCCACCGCGATGCTGCACGCCTCCGCCGCGCGCGGCAGGACGCTGGACGCGTTCGTCGTGCGCAAGGCGGGCAAGGCGCACGGGCTGCAGCGTCGTATCGAGGGCGCCGAGGTCGCGGGCCGCCGGGTCCTCGCCGTCGAGGACACCTCCACCACCGGCGGTTCGGTGCTCACCGCCGTCGAGGCGCTGCGGGAGGCCGGCGCCGAGGTCGTCGGGGTCGCCACGATCGTGGACCGGGCGACGGGCGCCGCCGAGACGGTCGCCGAGAAGGCGGGCGTGCCGTACGTTTTCGCGTACTCGAAGGACGACCTGGGCCTGGACTGAGGCACGGACGGCGGTGCGGTCCGGGCCGCGCGACCCGTCATCCACAGGCTGGACAGGGTGTCCGAAGCATCCGGCATCGTCTGCGAAGATGGGGCCGACGATGACGTCACTCCCTAGGTCAGGGCCGTAAACACGCAGAACGCACCCCGCACATACAAGGAGCGGACAGATGCCCATCGCAACCCCCGAGGTCTACAACGAGATGCTCGACCGGGCGAAGGCAGGCAAGTTCGCCTACCCGGCCATCAACGTGACGTCCTCCCAGACCCTGAACGCGGCGCTGCGCGGGTTCGCGGAGGCGGAGAGCGACGGCATCGTCCAGATCTCCACCGGTGGTGCCGAGTTCCTCGGCGGCCAGTACAGCAAGGACATGGTCACGGGTGCCGTGGCCCTGGCCGAGTACGCGCACGTGCTCGCCGAGAAGTACCCGGTCAACATCGCGCTGCACACGGACCACTGCCCGAAGGACAAGCTCGACGGGTACGTACGTCCGCTGCTCGCGATCTCCGAGGAGCGCGTGAAGGCCGGCCGCAACCCGCTGTTCCAGTCCCACATGTGGGACGGCTCCGCGGAGACCCTCGCCGACAACCTCGCCATCGCGCAGGAGCTGCTGGTCCGCACCGCCGCCGCCAAGATCATCCTTGAGGTCGAGATCACCCCGACCGGTGGCGAGGAGGACGGCGTCAGCCACGAGATCAACGACGAGCTGTACACCACGGTCGACGACGCTATCCGCACCGCCGAGGCCCTGGGCCTGGGCGACAAGGGCCGCTACCTGCTGGCCGCGTCCTTCGGCAACGTCCACGGCGTGTACAAGCCGGGCAACGTCGTGCTCCGCCCCGACCTGCTGAAGGAGCTCAACGAGGGTGTCGCGGCGAAGTTCGGCCGCCCGGCCGACAGCAAGCCGTTCGACTTCGTCTTCCACGGCGGCTCCGGCTCCACGGAGGAGGAGATCCGCACCGCGCTGGAGAACGGCGTGGTGAAGATGAACATCGACACCGACACCCAGTACGCCTTCACGCGTCCGGTCGCCGACCACATGTTCAAGAACTACGACGGCGTCCTGAAGGTCGACGGCGAGGTCGGCTCCAAGAAGGCCTACGACCCGCGTACCTGGGGCAAGCTGGCCGAGGCGTCCATGGCGGCGCGCGTGGTGGAGGGCTGCGGCAACCTGCGCTCGACGGGCATGAAGATCAAGTAACCGGCTACCGGCTGTCCTCGCCTGTCTCCACCTGTGTTCGCCTGTCCGTGACGGGCCCGGTGCGCCGAGCGCCGGGTCCGTCGCTCGTCTGGCCCCGTGGCGCCGGACGCGGGATGATCCACCCATGCCCGACATCCGGCTGTCGTCCGCACAGGGCAAGTGGATCCTGTTCACCACCGTGCTCGGCTCCAGCATGGTCATGCTGGACTCGACCGTCGTCAACGTCGCCCTGCCCCGCATCGGCCGTGACCTGAACGCGGACCTCGCCACCCTCCAGTGGACGGTCAACGCCTACATGGTCACCCTGGCGGGACTGATCCTCCTCGGGGGTTCCCTCGGCGACCTGTACGGCCGCCGCAGGATCTTCGTGCTCGGCGTGATCTGGTTCGCCACCGCGTCCCTGCTGTGCGGCCTCGCCCCCGGTTCCACCGTCCTCGTCGCCGCCCGAGCCCTCCAGGGCATCGGCGGCGCCCTGCTCACCCCCGGCTCCCTCGCCCTGATCCAGGCGTCCTTCCACCCCGACGACCGGGGCCGGGCCGTGGGCCTGTGGTCCGGGTTCGGCGGCATCGGCGCGGCGGTCGGCCCGTTCCTGGGCGGCTGGCTGGTGGACGGCGCCGGCTGGCGCTGGGTCTTCCTGCTCAACGTCCCGCTCGCCCTGGTCTGCGTCCCCGTCGCCCTGCGGCACGTCCCCGAGTCGACCGGCGGCGTCCCCCTGGCCGGGCCCGGCGAAGCCGGCGGAGCGGCCGGGAAGGTCCGCGCCCACCGCCACTTCGACGTACTGGGCGCCGCCCTCGGCGCCGTCTCCCTCGCCCTGGTGACGTACGCCCTGATCGAGGCCCGCAGCGGCTCCCTCGCCGTCGCCCTGACCGCGACCGCCGGAGTGGCCGCCGCCGTCGCCTTCGTCTACGTCGAGAAGCGGGTGCCCGACCCGATGATGCCGCTCGGCATCTTCGCCTCCCGCCAGTTCACCGCGGTCAACCTGGTCACCCTGTGCGTCTACGCGGCCTTCGGCGGCTTCTTCTTCCTCACCGCCCTCCAGCTCCAGGTCGTGGCCGGCTACTCACCGCTGCGGGCGGGCACCGCCCTGTTGCCCACGACCGTCCTCATGCTGCTGTTCTCGGCCCGCTCGGGCGCCCTCGCCGACCGGATCGGCCCGCGCGTCCCGCTCACCGTCGGCCCGCTGCTGTGCGCGGGCGCGATGCTGCTGATGCTGCGCGTCGGGAAGGACGCGGACTACGTCACCGACGTCCTGCCCGCCCTGCTGGTCATGGGCGCCGGCATGGTCACCCTGGTGGCCCCGCTGACCGCCACCGTCCTCGCCTCGGTCGACACCTCCCGGGCGGGCCTGGCCAGCGGCATCAACAACGCGGCGGCCCGCGCGGCCGGGCTGATCGCGGTGGCCGCGCTGCCGCTGCTGGCCGGGATGGGCCCGGAGGCGTACCGCTCGGCGGACGCCTTCGACGCCGCGTTCCGGCGGGCGATGCCGATCATCGCGGCGGTGCTGGTGGCGGGGGCGCTCCTCGCCTTCGCGACCGTCCGCCGCCCCGGCCCCGAGTGCCGCCGCCCCGAGTGCCGCACCCACGGCTTCGTGACGACCCCGCCCCTGGAACCGGACCAGCGGGCCTGAGACGAGGAGCCGCCGGGTGGGCGCACTCCGCCCGGTGGGATGCCGCAGACTGAACCCATGAGTATTCACGAGAACCTCCTCGGCGGCCCGCCTCCCACCCACCTGCCCGACGACCCGGAGCCCCGCGAGCTTCTCGCGCAGGGCACCTCGCCCGCCGACGTCGCCGCGCGGTACCCGGCGTCCTCGCTGGCCTGGGCGCAACTGGCCGACGACGCGTTCGAGCGGGGTGCGGCCGTGGAGTCGTACGCGTACGCCCGTACCGGCTACCACCGCGGTCTGGACGCCCTGCGGCGCAGCGGCTGGAAGGGCCACGGCCCGATCCCCTGGGAGCACGAGCCCAACCGCGGCTTCCTGCGCGCCCTGCACGCCCTCGCCCGTGCCGCCCAGGCGATCGGCGAGCAGGAGGAGTACATGCGCTGCTCGCAGTTCCTGAAGGACTCCTCCGAGACGGCCGCCCAGACGCTGGGCTGAGCCGTACGCGGGGACACGCGGAGACACGCGGGGACGTACGCGGGCCGCGCCGCCCGTGGCCCGCGCCGCCTGTGTGGCCCGGCCCGTCTGTGTGACCTGGCCCGCCTGTGTGATCAGGCGGGCCTTGCGATCTCCGTGGGTGTTGCGCAGGATTCGGGTGGGGACCGGGGCCCCCGTGCCGGCATCGGCAGGGGCGGACCGCTACCCGGAGTACATGCAGGAGACAGCGATGTCCCACCAGGCTCACCCGACCCCTCGGCCCGACGAGGCCGCTGAGCCCGAGACCCCGCATCTCGACTTCGAGGGCACGACGCCGTACGAGGACTACGTCAAGGCGGACGTGCTCACCCACCTCCAGCACACCCTCTCCGACGATCCCGGAGAGATGGTCTTCCTGGTCACCACCCAGGTCATGGAGCTGTGGTTCACCGTCATCGTCCACGAATGGGAGACCGCGGCCGGCGCCCTGCGCGCCGACGACGTGCCGTCGGCGATCGCCGCGCTGAAGCGGTCCGTACGCGAACTGGAGGCGCTGAACGCGTCCTGGAAGCCGCTCGGACAGCTCACCCCGGCCCAGTTCAACAGCTACCGCGGCGCCCTCGGCGAGGGTTCCGGCTTCCAGTCGGCGATGTACCGGCGCATGGAGTTCCTGCTCGGCGAGAAGTCCGCGTCGATGCTCGTCCCGCACCGGGGCGCGCCCCGCGCCCACGCCGAACTGGAGAAGGCGCTGCACGAGCCGAGCCTCTACGACGAGGTGCTGCGGCTGCTGGCCCGGCGCGGGCACGCGGTCCCGGACGCCGTCCTGCACCGTGACGTGTCGCTGCGCTACGAGCCGTCCGAGCAGGTGGAGGCCGTCTGGGCGCGGCTCTACTCCGGTGCGGAACAAGACGAACTCGCCCGGCTCGGCGAGGCGTTGACGGACGTGGCGGAGCTGGTGTGGCGCTGGCGCAACGACCACCTGGTCGCCACCCGCCGCGCGATGGGCGCCAAGCAGGGCACGGGCGGCTCCGCCGGGGTGGCCTGGCTGGAGAAGCGGGCACAGAAGAACGTGTTCCCCGAGCTGTGGACGGCGAGGTCCCATGTCTGAACTGGCGCTGCGTGCGGAGAAGCTGGACGCCGCCGACGAACTGGCGCCGGTGCGCTCGCGGTTCGTGCTGGACGACGTGGTGTACCTGGACGGCAACTCGCTCGGCGCGCTGCCCGCGAACGTCCCCGGCCGGGTCGCCGACGTGGTCCGCCGTGAGTGGGGCGAGCTGCGCATCCGCTCGTGGGAGGAGAGCGGCTGGTGGACGGCGCCCGAGCGGATCGGCGACACGATCGCTCCGCTGGTCGGCGCGGCGCCGGGCCAGATCGTGGTGGGCGACTCCACCAGTGTCAACGTCTTCAAGGCACTCGTGGGCGCCGTACGGCTCGCGGGCGAGGGCCGGGACGAGATCCTGGTGGACGCGACGACGTTCCCCACGGACGGGTACATCGCCGGGTCGGCGGCGCGGATGACGGGGTGCGCGCTGCGCCCGGTGGCCCCGGCCGCGGTACCCGACGCGGTGAGTGACCGCACGGCGGCCGTGCTGCTCAACCACGCCGACTACCGCACCGGCCGGCTGCACGACCTGCCGTCGCTCACGACGGCGGTGCGGGCGGCGGGCGCGGTGTCGGTGTGGGACCTGTGCCATACGGCGGGCGCGCTGCCGGTGGGGCTGGACGAGCACGGGGTCGACCTCGCGGTGGGCTGCACCTACAAGTACCTCAACGGTGGCCCGGGTTCACCGGCGTATCTCTACGTCCGCCGCGACCTGCAGGACCGCTTCGACTCCCCGCTGCCGGGCTGGAACTCGCATGTGGAGCCCTTCGGGATGCGGCCGGCCTACGAACCGGCGGCGGGCGCGCTCCGCGGCCGGGTCGGCACCCCGGACATTCTCTCCATGCTCGCCCTGGAGGCGGCGCTTGAGGTCTGGGACGGCGTGACGGTGACGGCGGTCCGCGCCAAGTCCCTCGCCCTGACGGACTTCTTCCTCGAGTGCGTCGGGGCGTACGTCCCGGAGGGCCTCGTCGAGTCCCTGACCCCGCAGGCGCACGCGGAACGCGGCAGTCAGGTGGCGCTGCGCTGCCCGGACGCCGGGGGCGTGATGAAGGAGCTGATCCGGCGGGGTGTGGTCGGGGACTTCCGCCACCCCGACGTGCTCCGGTTCGGCTTCACCCCGCTGTATGTGGGCTTCGGGGACGCGGAGAGGGCGGCGAGGGTGCTGGGGGAGGTGCTGGACTCGGCGTGACGGCGTGACGGCGTGACGGCGTGACGGCGTGGCGGCGTGGTGACGTGAACCCGTGAAGCCGTGAAGGCGTGAAGGCGTGCGGGGTGCCGCCGCGGCAGTGGCACCCCCACGGCCGAACACCCATGTCACCGTCCTGATACCGTCACCGCCATCTCACCTGGTCCGCCGAACCCCTCCCCCAGTGCTGCAAGCCTGGGAGGGACCCCCATCGTCGCTGAGAGGTTGGAGCATGCCGGACGACGCCGCCGCAGCCAGAGCCGCCGCCGAAGAGGAGTCCGCCTTCTCGCACGCGCCCGTGGACCCCGACGGCACCGCCGCGTACGGCGACCACCCCGACCAGGTGATCGACTTCTACGCCCCGCGCACCACGGAACCCGGCCCGTCCCCCCTGGTCGTCGTCCTGCACGGCGGGGCCTGGCGGGCACCGTACGACCGCCGGCACATCACCCCGTTCGCGGCCTTCCTTGCCCGCCGGGGCTTCGCCGTGGCCAACGTCGAGTACCGGCGTGGCGGCGCCGCCCCGGACGGCGAGGGGGAGGCCGCGGTCGCGGGCCGCTGGCCGGAGACGTTCGACGACGTGGCGGCCGCGCTGGACGCGCTGCCCGCGCTCGTACGGGAGGTGCTGCCGCAGGCCGACGCGCGGCGCACGGTGATCACCGGCCACTCCGCGGGCGGCCATCTGGCCCTGTGGGCAGCGGCCCGGCACGTTCTGCCCGGCGACACGCCCTGGCGCACCGACCGGCCCGCGCCGCTGCGGGGTGTGGTGGCACTCGCGCCGATCGCGGACTTCGCGGTCGCCGGGAAGCTGAACGTGTGCGGCGGTGCGGCGCTGCAACTGCTGGGCGGTGCCGACGAGTTCGATGTACGGCGGCCGTATGCCGACCCGGCGCTGCTGCTGCCGACGGGTATCGCGACGACGCTGGTGCAGGGGCGTGCGGACGTGGACGTTCCGCAGGCGGTGGCGGAGTCGTACACGGAGGCGGCGGCCAAGGCCGGCGAGGTGGTCGGGCTGACCCTGCTGGAGGACGTCGGCCACTTCCCCCTGATCGACCCGGCGGCGGACGCGTGCGCGGTGGTGGCGGAGGAGATCGCGCAGCTGGCGTGGTGAGCCGTCCAACCCCTGGGTGTCAGACCCGTAGTACCTGAGAGCTACGGCGCGGAACAGCTCTCGGGCGGGACGCGGACGACGCGGCCGGATCCGTAATTTCCCCTCTGGACGAGCCCGACGGACGGGCCGACCGGAGGGGGAGACGAGCCGTGAGGCGGCCTGGGCGGACGACCGTCGTCGAGCAGGAGCGGGGGGAAGAGCAGCAGGAGCGGGAGCAGGAGCGGGAGCAGGAGCGGGGGAAAGAGCAGGGGCGGGAGCGGGAGCAGGAACCGGCAGCGCGGGAGTGCGGGGACACTTCCGCGGACCGGGCTCCTGCCCGTGTCCCGGGTTCCGCTCGACGGCGGCGCCGGGGGCTGCGCGCCCTCCGCGTCCTCCTCGCGGTCCTCGTCGCCGCCGCCGTGGTGGTGCCGCTCTCGGCGGCGGCCCGCCCGCGGATCCCCGCCCCGGCCCCGGCCGCCCTCGCCACCCCGACGCGGGCCGGCCTGGACGCGGCCTACACGGCCAACCGCGCGAACGCCGAGCAGGCGGCCCGCATGGCCGCAGCGCACGGGGACGCGCACCGCGCCGCCGTGGACCGGGAGCTGGCGTCCCCCTCGCACCGGCTGCTCTCCTTCGACGGCCGGGGCTCGGGCCGTGCCGTGGAAGTGATCGGCGACCTGGCGCACGCGGATCGCGTGGCGGTCCTCGTCCCCGGCTCGGACACCTCCCTGGACACCTATGACCGCTTCCGCGCAGGCGCGTCGGCGCTCTCCCGCGAGCTGACCCGCGACGCCCCCGCCACGACGCACACGGCGGTCGTCGCCTGGCTCGGATACGAGACGCCGGGCACGATCAGCACCGCGGTTCTCACCACCGGCCGTGCCGAGCAGGCCGCCCCGCACCTGCGGCAGTTCATCCATGACCTGCGAGGCGTGACGGGCCGGGGCCCGCACATCACGCTGGTGTGCCACTCCTACGGCTCGGTGGTGTGCGGACGAGCCGCCGCCGGCCTGGACGTGAACGACATCGCCCTCCTCGGCAGCCCCGGCACCGGTGCCGACTCGGTGCGGGCGCTGCACACCCGGGCCCGGGTCTGGGCTGGCCGCGGCGCCGACGACTGGATAGCGCACGTGCCGCACGTGCACGCGGATCTCTTCGGCACGACCGTCGGCTTCGGCACCGACCCCGTGGACCCGGCCTTCGGCGCCCGTACCTTCCCGGCCGGACCGGGCGGTCACAGCGCCTACTTCACCCCCGGCTCCCCGTCCCTGACCAACCTGACCCGGATCGTCCTGGGTGCCACGAAGGAGATGCCAGGTGACTGACGTGCTGACCCGTGTACGAGCCGTGGCCCGGCAGGTCGACGCCGGCACTCCCCCGCACCGGGACCGGGCCGTGGACGCGCTGCGGGCGCTGGCGATCCTCGGCGTGGTCCTGGGCCACTGGCTGGTCACCGCACTGGTCGCGGACACCGGCGGCGGAACGCACCCCGCGCTGCACACCGCCAGCCCCCTCCAGCACATGCCCTGGCTGGCGCCCATCTCCTGGGTCTTCCAGACCCTCGCCGTGTTCTTCCTGGTCGGCGGGCACGTGGCGACCCGGGGCTACCTCTCGGCCCGTGCCCGCGGCACCGGCTACCCGCAATGGCTCCGCGCCCGCCTGTCCCGCCTGTTCAAACCGGTCGCCGCCGTCCTGACCCTCTGGACGGCCGCCGCGGTCGCCCTCCTCCTGACCGGCGCGGACCCGGGCACGGTCCGCACCCTCGTCAAGCTGGCCCTGTCCCCCACGTGGTTCCTCCTGGTCTTCGCCGTGCTGACGGCGGCGACCCCGCTGCTGACCCGGCTCAACCCGCTGTGGCCCCTGGTGGTCGTTCTGCACGTGGACCTCCTCCGTTTCGGCCTCGGCGCGCCCGCCTGGCTCGGCTGGCTGAACCTGCCCGCCGGCTGGCTCGTGCCGTACACCCTCGGCGCGGCCTGGACCCGTGGCGAACTCCGGCGCCGCCGCGCCGGCTGGATCCTGCTGACCGGCGGGACGGCGGCGACCGCGGCCCTCGTCGCCTGGGCAGGTTACCCGGCGTCGATGGTCGGCGTCCCGGGTGCCACGGTCTCCAACCTCGACCCGCCGACACTGGCCGCCGTCACCTTCGGGCTGGCCCAGTGCGGCCTGGCGCTGCTGGTGCGCGAGCGGCTGGGCCGTGCGATGCGGCGTCCGCTCGCCTGGGCGGCCGTGGCGCTGGTCAACCTCTCCGCCATGACGATCTTCCTGTGGCACCAGACGGCGCTGATGGCGACCACGGCCACGGGCCTGCTCGCGGGCCGCCTCCCCGGCCTGCACACCCTGCCCGACGGCCTGGGCTGGGTGGCGGCCCGGCTCGCCTGGCTCCCGGTGTTCGCCCTGGTCCTGGCCGTGTGCTGGGCGGCGTTCCGCGGATTCGAGCAGGCCGGCGGCCGGCGACGTTCCCTTGTGGTGCGGTCCCGTCGCCCCGGGACGGCCCACACGTCCGGCCCTAGGGTGGACGTGTGATGCCAAGGGGGAACCCCGTCCGGCGAGGGCTGCGGGTGCTGCGTGACGATCTGTGGACCGCACAGGCCGATCCGCTGCCTCCCTCGGTGTGGCTGCGCTGGCTGCCGCACGGGATCGTGTGCGTGGCCGCGCTCGGCGTCCTGATCGGTGCTGCGGCGCAACTCCAGGACAACGGCCGTGTGGGCCCCGGGACGGCGTTCCTGGTCGCGGTCGGCCAGAGCGGAGCGATGGTGCTGGCCCTGTGGCGGCCCATTCCGGCGTGGTGGCTGTCGACGACGGCCACGCTGCTGGGAGCGATCGCGGTCCACGGCCCGCTGTCGGCCCGGCGGGCGACGGACTTCCAGTGGCCGTGGACCGCCGCCGGGATCGTCGCCCACCTGTTCGTCCTGCTGCTGCTCTCCCTGCGGGTCCGCACCCGCGTCGCCGCGGAGGCGCTGGGGCTGACAGTGCTGGTCACCTATGTCCTCCAGGGCCTGTGGGGCGCGGCGAACTACGCGTCCACCGGCGTGCTCGCCGTGGTTCTGTCCGCGGTCGTGGTGGTGCTGGGCACCGCCCTGCGCGGCCGCCGTGTGGCCCGCGCGGAGTTGCTCCAGCAGACGACGCTCACCGCCGAGGAACGGGCCCGGCGCACGCTGCTGGAGGAACGCAGCCGCATCGCCCGCGAGCTGCACGACGTGGTCGCCCACCACATGTCGGTCATCTCCATCCAGGCGCAAGTGGCCCCGCACCTGACGGAGGACCCCTCCGATGAGCTGAAGGAGAACCTCGCCGGCATCCGGCAGAACGCCCTGGAGGCACTGGCCGAACTGAGACGGGTGCTCGGCGTGCTGCGCTCGGAGAACCCCGAGGACCCCTACGGCCTCGGCGAGTCCGGCGGCCGGGCCGCGCCGCAGGCCCCGCAGCCCACCCTCGACCGCCTGGACGCCCTTGTCGAGAACACCCGCACCGCCGGCCTGACGGTCGCCCTCGAGGTCGAGGACACCCGTCGGGAGGCCCAGCCCTATCCGCCCGGCGTGGAGCTGTCGGCGTACCGCATCGTCCAGGAGGCGCTCAGCAACGCCCTGCGGCACGCCCCGGGCTCGGCGGTCCGCGTGGAGGTCACCCATGTCCCCGACGGCCTGTTCCTGAGCGTGGTCAACTCCCGTCCGCGGCGCCCCGTGTCGCGCTCCCCGGGCGCCGGGCACGGGCTGCTCGGCATGCGCGAACGGGCGGCGATGCTGGGCGGCCATGTCACCTCAGCCAGGACGCTGCACGGCGGCTTCGCCGTGTCGGCCTTCCTGCCCCGCGACGGCACCGCCCCGCTCACCGCCCGGTCCGGCGCACGCGAACTGCCCCTCCTCCACACCGACTTCACCGCCCCGGACGGCGCACCCGTCGTCGACGTCGAACCACCGGACGTGCCCGGGGTCCCCGAGGACTCGCCGGGCCCGCCGGCCCCCGGCCCGCGGGCTCCCGGTCCACCCCATCCGACAGGAGAAGACCACCCATGACGAGCGGCGGCATCCGCGTACTCATCGCCGACGACCAGCAGATGGTCCGGCAGGGCTTCACCGTGCTGCTCAACACCCAGCCGGACATCGAGGTGGTGGGCCAGGCCGTGCACGGTCTGGACGCCGTCGCCAAGGTCGCCGAACTCACCCCGGACGTCGTCCTGATGGACATCCGCATGCCCGAGCTCAGCGGCATCGAGGCCACCCGCCGCGTCACCGTCGAGACACCCGGCACCAGGGTCCTGGTGCTCACCACCTTCGACCTCGACGAGTACGTGTACGACGCGCTGTGCGCCGGAGCCTCCGGTTTTCTGCTGAAGGACGCCTCGGCCGACCAGCTGGCGGAGGCCGTGCGGGTGGTCGCGGCCGGTGACGCCCTGCTGGCGCCGGCGATCACCCGCAAGCTGATCGCCGAGTTCTCCCGGATGAACGACAGACCGCGCGCCCCGCTGAAGGAGCGGGTCGGCGATCTGACCGAGCGCGAGACGGAGGTGCTGACGCTGATCGCGCACGGCCTGTCGAACGCGGAGATCGCCGAGCACCTCGTCGTCGCCGAGCAGACCGTGAAGACGCACGTCGGCCGCATCCTGGTGAAGCTGGGCCTGAGGGACCGCACCCAGGCGGCGGTGTTCGCCTACGAGTCGGGACTGGTGCGCCCCTCCGGGTACTGAGCGCACCGTGTAGCCGTGCACGGCGGGTGGGCCGCGGGCGGATGCGAGCGGCCGCGGGCGGGCGGACGCGGGCGGGCTCGGACGTACCCGTAGTACCTGAGAGGGAGGCCCAAGGACCCCTCTCACTGGGGACGACTACGACACCCGCCGGGGCCTACCGTTTTCACCGTGACCGAGACGACCCACACGCAGACGACGCCGGACGGCGCGTTCCGTCCGTACGAGGGGCGCAGCCCCGAGTACCGGCTGGCCGTGAACGCGCTGCGCGGGCTGCGGCAGGACCTGTTCCACGACGCCTTCGCCTACCGCCCTCTGCACCGCAGGGGCGTCGACGGCCCCCTGGCCGGGCGGCTGCCCGGCCGCACCCGGGAGTACGCGGCCTGGGCTCCGCACCTGCTGGTCGCGGTGGCCGGCGTGCTGGCCATGTTCGCCGCCTGGACCAGCTCCTACGACGGCCTGTGGGCACCGATGACCGCCCTGCTGGCCCTGGCGCCGGTGCTCCTCACCCTGGTCCGCCCGGTCGGGGCGTTCTGGCTGTCCCTGGCGGCGAGCGCCGTCACGTCGATGGCCGCCGGCACCTTCGGCGACTGGCCCTGGCAGCCCGGCAGCTTCCTGTCGCACCTGACGGTGCTCACGGTCGTGGCGATACGCACCCGGCCGCGCACGGCGGGATGGATGTGGGTGCTCACCGCCCTGTACGCCTTCGGCGTCGAGTCCGTGTTCGGCTACCACTTCAGCAACAACTCCGCGCCCATGCTGGTCGTGTCCGCCCTGGTCCTGCTGGCCGTCACCGTCTGGCACATACGCCGGGAGGCCGAGCAGACGGTGACCGCCCAGCAGACCGTGACCGCTCACGAGCGTTCCCGCCGCACCCTGCTGGAGGAGCGCACCACGATCGCCCGCGAGCTGCATGACGTCGTGGCGCACCACATGTCCGTGGTCGCGATCCAGGCCGAGGCGGCGCCCTACCGGGTGCAGGATCCTCCGCCGGAGCTGGAGAAGGCCTTCGCCACCATCCGGGAGAACGCGGTGGCGGCCCTCACCGAGCTGCGCCGTGTCCTCGGAGTCGTCCGAGCGGAGGACTACGAGGCCCCGGAGGCCCCGCAGCCCACCCTCGCCGACCTCGACACGCTGCTGGCCAACGTCCGGGAGGCCGGCCTGGAGGGGGAGAAGGTGGTGACCGGTGCGGTGCGGGAGCTCCCGCAGGGCGTGGAGCTGTCGGCGTACCGGATCGTCCAGGAAGCCCTGAGCAACAGCCTGAGACACGCACCCGGCGCGAGCGCCCGGGTCGAGATCGGCTATGTGCTCGGCGGTCTGGGCCTGCGCATAGTCAACGGTCCGCCGCCCGAGCCGTCCCGGATCCAGCCCTCGCCCGGGGCGGGGCACGGCATCACCGGCATGCGGGAGCGGGTCTCCATGCTGAACGGCGAGATGACGGCCGGCCCGGTGGACGACGGGGGGTACGAGGTGTCGGTGTTCCTGCCGGTCCCGACGGCGATCGGGGGCGAGGCATGACCATCCGCGTCCTGATCGCGGACGACCAGATGATGGTGCGGGAGGGCTTCTCGGTCCTGCTGAACGCGATGCCGGACATCGAGGTCGTCGGCGAGGCGGTCAACGGCCGCCAGGCAGTGGACCGGGTCCGCGAACTCACCCCGGACGTCGTCCTGATGGACATCCGCATGCCCGAGCTGAACGGCATCGAGGCGACGAGGGAGATCGTGGCCGCGGACGGGGCGGCGAAGGTGCTGGTGCTCACCACCTTCGACCTGGACGAGTACGTCTATCAGGCCCTGCGCGCGGGTGCCTCCGGTTTCCTGCTGAAGGACGCCTCCGCGCGCCAACTGGCCGAGGGGGTACGGGTGGTGGCGTCCGGCGAGGCGCTCCTCGCGCCCTCGGTGACCAAGCGGCTGATCACGGAGTTCTCGAAGCTGTCCGAGGCCCCGCGGATCATGCCGTCCGCGCAGGCGGCGTACGGCGATCTGACCGAGCGGGAGACGGAGGTGCTGGTGCTCATCGCGCAGGGCCTGTCCAACGCGGAGATGGCCGGGCGCCTGCTGGTGGCCGAGTCGACGATCAAGACCCACGTCAGCCGGATCCTGGTGAAGCTGGGCCTGAGGGACCGCACGCAGGCGGCGGTGTTCGCCTACGAGGCGAGATTGGTGACGCCGGGGTAGGGCCCGGGGAGAGCGACGCACCTGGTCAGAGGTGTCCCGAGTCAGAGGCGTTCCTGGTCAGAATCCCCTGGTCACGGGTCCCCTGGTCAGGCCGGGGGATGTCGGGCTAGCGTCCGTGCATGGCCGTTCCCTCCGCTCCTTCCGCTCCTTCCGGTCTCCCGTTCCACCCTTGGGACCCGGCGTTCGTCGCCGATCCCTATCCCGCCTACGCCGAACTGCGCGCCCGGGGCCGCGTGCTCTACTACGAGCCGAGCGACCAGTGGCTCGTGCCGCACCACGCGGACGTGTCGGCGCTGCTGCGGGACCGCCGGCTGGGCCGGACCTACCAGCACCGGTTCACGCACGAGGACTTCGGCCGGACGCCGCCCCCGCCGGAGCACGAGCCGTTCCATGTCCTCAACGACCACGGGATGCTCGACCTGGAGCCGCCGGACCACACCCGTATCCGGCGCCTGGTGTCCAAGGCGTTCACCCCGCGGACGGTGGAGCGCCTGAAGCCGTACGTGCACCGGCTGGCGGACGATCTGGTCGCCGCCCTGGTGGAGGCGGGCGGCGGCGATCTGCTGACGGACGTCGCCGAACCGCTGCCCGTCGCCGTGATCGCCGAGATGCTGGGCATCCCCGAGTCGGACCGCTCGCAGTTGCGGCCCTGGTCGGCGGACATCTGCGGGATGTACGAGCTGAACCCGTCCGAGGAGACGGCGAGGAGGGCGGTGCGGGCCTCGGTGGAGTTCTCGGACTACCTCCGGGAGCTGATCGCGGCCCGCCGCCGGGAGCCGGGCGAGGACCTGATCTCCGGACTGATCGCCGCCCATGACGAGGGCGACCGGCTCACGGAGCAGGAGATGATCTCCACAGCCGTGCTGCTCCTCAACGCCGGTCACGAGGCCACGGTGAACGCGACGGTCAACGGCTGGTGGGCGCTGTTCCGCAACCCCGACCAGCTGGCCGCCCTGCGCGCGGACCACTCCCTGATCCCGTCCGCCGTCGAGGAGCTGATGCGCTACGACACTCCCCTCCAGCTCTTCGAGCGGTGGGTGCTGGACGAGATCGAGATCGACGGCACCACGATCCCGCGGGGCGCGGAGATCGCCATGCTGTTCGGTTCGGCCAACCACGACCCCGAGGTCTTCACCGGTCCCGAGCGGCTGGACCTGACCCGGCGGGACAACCCGCACATCTCCTTCAGCGCGGGCATCCACTACTGCATCGGCGCCCCGCTGGCCCGGATCGAGCTGGCGGCCTCCATGGCGGCCCTGCTGGAGCGGGCCCCGGCCCTGACCCTGGCGGCCGAGCCGGAGCGGAAGCCGAACTTCGTGATCCGGGGGCTGAAGGGGCTGAGCGTGGAGGTGGGCTGAGCGCACGACCGGTCGAGGCCGTGCGCTCGGGGACGCTCGGGGACGCTCGGGACGCTCAGGGACGTTCAAGGGCGTGCGCTCAGGGGTGTGCCCCCAGGGCTGCCCGAAGGGGGTCAGGTCGTCATGTCCCGCCGCCGCAGTCCCGCCAGTCCCGCCGCCACCAGGGCGACCGCGATCCCGGTCAGTACCGCCACCGGCCCCCAGGCCATCTCCGCGCCGGGCAGCTTCGGGAGGTGCCCGAAGGGAGAGATGTCCAGGACCGGCTGCGGCACGTCCAGGGCCGGGCCGACCCAGCCCAGCAGCAGCACGGCGCCGGCCACTCCCCACGCCGCCATCGCACCCCGCGGGAGGACGCCGTACAGCAGGACGGCGAGGCCCCCGATCACCCAGATCGCGGGGACCTGGACCAGGCAGGCACCCAGGATCGGGCCGATCTGCTTGCCGTAGCCGACGGCGAAGCCGAGGCCGGCGAGGAGCATGATCCACACCGAGCCGCCGAAGGCGATGGCGAGATGACCGGCGGCCCAGCGAAGACGGCCGACCGCGTTCGCCAGGAGGGGTTCCGCCCGGCCGGAGGACTCCTCGCCGTACAACCGAAGCACCGAGGCCACGACGTACAGCGCGGCGATCAGCCCGAGCATCCCCACCATCGAGGCGAGGAACGCGTTTGTCAGCCCCGACTGGCCGCCCATCCGCTGGAAGATCTCACGGGCGTTGTCGTTGTCGCGGACCAGGTCGGCCGCCCCGTCCGTCAGCCCGCCGTAGACGATCCCCGCCACGAGGAAGCCGACGCTCCAGCCGAGGACGCCGCCGCGCTGGAGCCGCCAGGCCAGCGCGGCGGCGGTGCCGAGGCGGCCGGCGGCCGGTCCGGGCCGGGTGGGCAGGAAGCTCATGCCCACGTCCCGGCGGCCCGCCAGCCCGTACGCCAGCACGCCCTGCACCGCGGTCGCCGCCGCGAACAGCAGCAGCACCCACCAGCGTTCGTCGGCGAAGGACCGCAGGTTCTCCAGCCAGCCCAGCGGCGACAGCCAGGTCAGCACCGAGGAGCCGTCGTCGGTGGCCGAGTCGCCGGCCGCGCGCAGCACGAAGGCCGCTCCCAGCACCGCCGCCGTCAGGCCGCGGGCCAGGCGCGCGCTCTCGGTCAGCTGCGCGACGATCGCCGCCATCGTGGCGAAGACCATGCCGACCCCGGCGAGGCCGAGCCCGAAGGACACGGCACCCGAGGCCCCCTGTCCGGCCAGGCCCGCCATGACCAGCAGAGCCAGCACGGCGTTCGCCACGGCCGCCGCCAGCAGCGCCGCCGTGAGGGAGGCGCGACGGCCGACCATGCCCGAGGCCACCAGTTCCTGGCGGCCGCTCTCCTCCTCGTCCCGGGTGTGCCGCACGACGACCAGCAGGCTCGTCACGGCGGCCAGGGCGGCGGCGTACACGCCCGCCCGCCAGGCGGTCAGCGCGCCGATCGAGGTGTCGAAGACCGGGCCGATCAGGGCGCGGAAGGAGGCGTTGGTCTCCATCTGCCGGACCAGGTCGGCGCGTTGGCCCGCGGTGCCGTACAGGCCCTTCAGGGTGTTCGGCATGGACAGCACCATGAGCGCGTTCACCGCGATCCAGACCGGGATCATCACCCGGTCGCGGCGCAGGGCGAAGCGCAACAGAGTGCCGGTGCCCGCGAGTTGACGGGAGCGGCGCGGTGCGGCGGTCACGAGGGCGGTCATCGGGACACCTCGTCGAGGTCGTCCTGGTAGTGCCGCAGGAACAGTTCCTCGAGCGTCGGGGGTGTCGACGTCAGCGAGCGCACGCCCGACTCGCTCAACTGCCGCAGCACGGCGTCCAGTTTGTCGGTGTCCACCTGGAGGCGGACGCGGCGGCCCTGTACGTCGAGGTCGTGCACGCCCGGCAGGTGGGCCAGGCCGTTCGGCGGGCCGGCGAGTTCGGCGGTGACGCTGGTGCGGGTGAGGTGGCGCAGGTCGGCCAGCGAACCGCTCTCGACGGTGCGGCCCTTGCGGATGATGCTCACCCGGTCGCACAGCTCCTCCACCTCGCTGAGGATGTGGGAGGAGAGCAGGACGGTGCGGCCGCGGTCGCGTTCCTCGGCCACGCAGCGCTGGAAGACCTCCTCCATCAGCGGGTCGAGGCCCGAGGTGGGCTCGTCCAGGATGAGCAGGTCGACGTCGGAGGCGAAGGCGGCGACCAGGGCCACCTTCTGCCGGTTGCCCTTGGAGTAGGCCCGGCCCTTCTTCGTCGGGTCCAGTTCGAACCGTTCGATCAGCTCGGCGCGGCGCCGCTGGTCGAGGCCTCCGCGCAGCCGGCCGTACAGGTCGATGACCTCGCCGCCGGAGAGGTTGCGCCACAGGGTGACGTCGCCGGGGACGTACGCGATCCGGCGGTGCACCTCGACCGCGTCGGTCCAGGGGTCCCGGCCCAGCACCTGGGCGGCGCCCGAGTCGGCGCGCAGCAGTCCGAGCAGGACCCGGATGGTGGTGGACTTCCCGGCGCCGTTGGGGCCGAGGAAGCCGTGGACCTCGCCCTGCTCGACGTCCAGGTCGAGTCCGTCCAGCGCGTGGGTGGCGCCGAACGCCTTGTGGAGGCCGGAGACGGTGATTGCCTTCGTCATGCTTTGGAAGCTACGCTAGTTTCAGAAAATTGTGAAGCTAAGGAAGCGTATAAACTCGGGAGCGCGTCGGGACGAGGGGAGAGGATGCGGGCATGACGGACGAGAAGGCGCCGGAGCGTGACCCGGAGGCGGTGTCGAAGTTCGTGGAGAGCTTCGCGGCCCAACTGGTCGAGGCCGGACTGCAGCGGATGCCGGCCCGCGTCTTCGCCGCACTGCTCTCCTCCGACACCGGCGCGCTCACCTCCAGCGAACTGAGCGAGCAGCTGAAGATCAGCCCGGCCGCGGTCTCCGGCGCGGTGCGCTACCTGGCTCAGGTCCACATGGTCTCGCGCGAGCGGGAGCCCGGCTCACGCCGCGAGCGCTACCGGGTCCACGCCGGCCAGTGGTACGAGGCGCTCACCAACCGCGAGGCGGTCATCAAGCGCTGGGAGCACGCCCTGCGCGAGGGCGTCGAGAGCCTCGGCGCCGAGAGCCCCGCCGGACGGCGGCTGGCCGAGACGCTGGCCTTCTTCGAGTTCATCGACGGAGAGGTCATGGCCATGATGGAGCGCTGGCGGATGCGCCGGGAGGAGCTTTTCGGGGCTTCGTGACCAGGCCTTGAGGGTGTAGTTGAGCAGCTACGCCGAGTGGGTCCGTTCTTGTATGTCTTCTCGGGGGACGAGTGCGCGTACGGCCCTGACATTCATGCCGCGCACGAGCAGGTCTTCGAAACGGAGAGCCACCACCTGGACGGCGAAGCCCTCTCCTTCGTCGCCGAGCTGACCTCCACCTCCACCCGGAAGGACGACCTGATCGGCAAGGTCGAGGTGTACGGCACGGCGGGCGTTCCCGTCTACCTGGTGCTCGACATGCAGAAGCAGGAGGCCACGGTGTACGGGGCGCCGTCGGCGGCGGGGTACGAGTACCGGGTCAGCAAGCCGTTCGGCGAGAAGCTGCCCGTCCCGGAACCCTTCGGCTGCACCCTCGACACGAGCGGGTTCCGTCCGCCCGAGGATGAGGCCTGACTCACCCCGCCGCGGGCCCTCAGCCCGGCGCGGGCACCACCAGCCCCCAGGCCCCCTCCCGCACCGTCCACGTCCGGGTGCGCACCGGCCCCGACACCACCGCGTCCGCCCGGTACCGGAAGTGCGCCCCCGAGACGGTCACCGTGCGTCCCTCCGCCCGTACCGGGGATCCCGCGGCGCCCACGGAGAGCGGCCGTACCTCCACCTCGGCCACTCCGGCGGCCCCCGGCACCACCGACACCCCCTCCACGGGCTGGTCCAGGTCCACCACCAGTTCCCCGTCGACCTCCACCCGGAGCCGGGAGGGCTCGGGACCGGCGTCGGACGCCGTCCGGGGCGGGCGGGCCACCAGGGTCCGTACGAGCGACTGGCAGGTCCGCAGCCAGGGGTGACCCTGCGCGGAGGGCACCTCGGCGGGCAGCGCCGTGGCGCCCGCAGGCGCCTCGTGCGGGGCGAGCGGCGGGATGCGCAGCGTCCCCAGCACCACCCCGTCGCTGTCGTCGACCAGCAGGTCCAGGCGCCGTACGACCCCGTCCAGCACGGCCCGCGCCGCCGCCACCGGACCGGCGGGCACGCCCAGTGAGCAGGCCAGGGGCATGACATCTCCGACCGGTACGACCGACAGCGCGCACGCGGCCAGCTCCCGCTGCCGGTGCAGCAGGGACACCGCGCGCAGCAGCGCCCGGTCGTCACCGACCACCACCGGCCGCCGCGAGCCGCGCCGCGCCAGCGCCCGGGCGAACTCCTCCGGCCCGTCCGGCAGGCACACCTTGGTGGCCGCACCCGCGCTGAGCACGTCTTTCGCGATCCGTACGGACTCCCCGTCCGTCCGCCGGGCGACCGGGTCGATGACCACCAGCAGCTGATCGGACGTCGCGAAGGTCGCCACCTCGGTCCTGCCTCACTTCCTCGGGTAGCATCTTTGTGCAAGAGCCCCTTGCGCTATTGCGCCAGGGGCTTCGTCTATTCCGGGGCATCCGGTCCGACGGTTTGTGCGGCCGACGACGGTCGCGCGGTGTACGCGGCGGTGAACCCGCGTACGCCCCTGACCCTGGACATGCCCCGCCCGGAAGGGGTGTACGCGCGTGCCCGCACTTGTGCTGCTCGGTGCTCAGTGGGGTGACGAGGGCAAGGGAAAGGCCACCGACCTGCTCGGCGGCTCCGTGGACTATGTGGTGCGTTACCAGGGCGGCAACAACGCCGGCCACACGGTCGTCGTCGGCGACCAGAAGTATGCACTGCACCTCCTCCCTTCCGGAATCCTGTCGCCCGGTTGTACGCCGGTCATCGGCAACGGCGTCGTCGTCGACCCGTCGGTCCTGCTCTCCGAGCTGAGCGGTCTGAACGAGCGCGGCGTCGACACGTCGAAGCTCCTGATCAGCGGAAACGCCCACATCATCACGCCGTACAACGTCACCGTCGACAAGGTGACGGAACGCTTCCTCGGCAAGCGCAAGATCGGCACCACCGGACGCGGCATCGGCCCGACCTACGCGGACAAGATCAACCGCGTCGGCATCCGCGTGCAGGACCTGTACGACGAGTCGATCCTCACCCAGAAGGTCGAGGCGGCGCTCGACGTCAAGAACCAGATCCTGACCAAGCTGTACAACCGGCGCGCGATCGCCGTGGGCCAGGTCGTCGAGGAGCTGCTGGGCTACGCCGAGCAGATCAGGCCGTACGTCGCCGACACGGTCCTGATCCTCAACCAGGCCCTGGAGGAGAACAAGGTCGTCCTGTTCGAGGGCGGCCAGGGCACCCTCCTGGACATCGACCACGGCACGTACCCCTTCGTGACCTCCTCCAACCCGACCGCGGGCGGTGCCTGCACCGGCGCCGGCGTCGGCCCGACGAAGATCAGCCGGGTCATCGGCATCCTGAAGGCCTACACGACCCGTGTCGGCTCGGGCCCGTTCCCGACCGAGCTGTTCGACGAGGACGGCGAGGCGCTGCGCCGGATCGGCGGCGAGCGCGGTGTGACCACCGGCCGTGACCGCCGCTGCGGCTGGTTCGACGCGGTGATCGCCCGCTACGCGACCCGGGTGAACGGCCTCACGGACTTCTTCCTCACCAAGCTCGACGTCCTCACCGGCTGGGAGCAGATCCCGGTCTGCGTGGCCTACGAGATCGACGGCAAGCGGGTCGAGGAGCTCCCGTACTCCCAGACCGACTTCCACCACGCGAAGCCGGTCTACGAGTACCTGCCCGGCTGGCAGGAGAACATCTCGAAGGCCAAGTCCTTCTCCGACCTGCCGAAGAACGCCCAGGCCTACGTCAAGGCCCTGGAGGAGATGTCCGGCGCCCCGATCTCCGCGATCGGCGTCGGCCCCGGCCGCGACGAGACGATCGAGATCAACTCGTTCCTGTAGCCCGTGCCGTAATCCCTTGTCGGGTATGGCGGCCGCCGCCTCGCGCGTCGGCCGCCGTGCGCCCGGTGCCGCCCGTATCTCCGCATTGCCGGTGTCCGGCAACCGGCGCCCGTTCCGCTTGCCCGGAACCACCTCTGTTCGCCGGCGATCGCCCGCCGCACGATGGTCTGCGGACAGTGCGGTGAGCCGTCGGGACCGACGGGGGGTGGCTCGATGAAGCCGGTCAGGGCGTCCTGGGGCAGATGTCTGGCGTACGGGTTGATTAGTGGAACGGCCGCCTTCGCCGTACTGATCCTCGCGGTGGTGCTGCTGCCGGTCGGCGACGGCGGAGCCGCTCTTCTCATGTACGCGGTTCTCGTCGTCCCGCCGGCGCTGGTGGCGCGCCGGTTCGGGTCCAAGCCGACGGCCGAGCCCAGGAACAGACGGGCACTCAGGTCGGCGTCGGCGCCCGCTCCGAAGCCCGAGCTGCGGCCCGAGCGCGAGTCCCGTCCCGAGCCCGCGTCACGATCGAAGTCCGGGTCACGATCGAAGCCCGAGCCACGATCGAAGCCCGAGCCACGACCCGAACCGGAGCGGAGGACGGACGCCGTCCACGCCGCCGAACAGGCCGTCACCGACTACGGCGAGCTGCTGACCGACCACCCCTACTCGCCCGGCCCTTCCAGCGCCCCGGACGACCTGGCGGACTACGCAACGGCCCTCCAGGCGTACGAGGACGCCAAGGCGAGCGCCCCCGACCGGGTTCCGGAGATCCTGGAACGAGGGCGGGCGGCCCTGGAACGGCTGGACGTCGCCGCCCGAGCCGAGGGACAGGGACACGGCCTCACCTGGATCCACGGTTCCGGGACGACCCGGGTCCGGGTGCACAGGCCCGGGACGGGCGGACGGGCCCTCCTGGTCTTCGAGGCCGAAGGCCGGGAGCACGACGCCTACTCGGTGTCCGGCACGGGGTTCGGCCGCTCGACCGAGCTGGTGAAGGGCGCGTGCGGCCGGCACGTCACCCTCGCTCGGGTGCTGGTGCCGCCGCAGCGAGGCGCGGTGATGCTGCTGGAGGTGTCGGCCCCGGGTCCGTGGCGGCTGGCACTGCGCCCGGCCGGCGAGGCACGGCAGTTGCGCCGGGACACCCGGCTGACGGGCCGGGGCATCGAGAGCGTCGTCAAGGCCGCCGGGCTCCGGGCCGTGCGGTTCGAGCACCACGGCGACGGCCCGTTCCGCCTTCTCACGGTCACCCGTTCGCTCCACACGGGGCCGGTCCTGGCCGACGGACGCGGCGAGGCGCGGCTGACCGTGCCGGTGCCGGACCGCTGCCTGCTGCGCATCGAGACCACCGACCGGTGGAGCCTGTGCGACTCCGGCACCTGAACCTCCGCTCGCCGAGCACCTGATGACCCAGGCTTGACCCGGGCATGGCCACTTCCTGGTTTCCGGCGGACCGGGCAGACGCCACGCTCTACGCGAGTAGTTCCGTACGGCACCGATGTCTACACGCGTCACGTCAGCCTTTCAGGAGCCCTGTATGCCCGTCAGTCCCATGAACCGCCGGGAGTTCGTGAAGAAGTCCGCCGTCACCTCAGCGGCCGTGGCCGTCGCGGGGACGGCCGGCGCGCCTGCCGCGCAGGCCGCGCAGGCCCCGCAGGCCGCCGGACGCAAGCCCGAAAGGGCGCCGAGAACCTGGTCGTTCTCCATCCTCGGCACCACCGACCTGCACAGCCACGTCTTCGACTGGGACTACTACACCAACGCTGCCTACTCCGACAGCAAGGGCAACACGTACGGCATCGCCCGCATCGCCACCCTCGTCAAGCAGCTGCGCGCGCAGAAGGGCGAGGACCGGGTGCTGCTCGTCGACGCGGGCGACATCATCCAGGGCACGTCACTGGCGTACTACTACGCGAACGTCGACCCCATCACCGGCAAGGACGGCGAGCCCGGCCCCCAGCACCCCATGGCGATCGCCATGAACGAGATGCGCTACGACGCCGCAGCGCTCGGCAACCACGAGTTCAACTACGGCATCGACGTCCTGCGCACCTTCGAGAAGCAGTGCCGTTTCCCGCTGCTGGGCGCCAACGCGCTCGACGCGACGACCCTGCGGCCCGCGTTCCGGCCCTACACGGTCAAGCGCATCAAGGTGCCCGGCGCGCCGGACATCAAGGTCGGCATCCTCGGCCTCACCAACCCGGGCATCGCCCTGTGGGACAAGGACAACGTCTCCGGGAAGATGACCTTCACCGGCCTGGTCGAGCAGGCGAAGAAGTACGTGCCGCGGCTGCGCTCGCTCGGCTGCGACGTCGTCTTCCTCACCGACCACTCGGGCCTGGACGGCTCGACGTCGTGGGGCGACGAACTCCCGTACGTGGAGAACGCCTCGAACCTGGTCGCCGAGCAGGTCCCCGGCATCGACGCGATCCTCGTCGGCCACACGCACGTCGACGTCCCGACGTACACCGTGAAGAACGAGGAGACGGGCAAGGACGTCGTCCTGTCCGAGCCGTACTGCTACGGCTACCGGCTGTCCGTCTTCGACTTCGAGCTGGAGCTGCACCACGGCTGCTGGAAGGTCACCCGCACCACCTCCACCACGCTCAACAGCAACACGGTCGAGGAGGACGCCCGTATCACCGAACTGCTCAAGGCCGACCACGCGTTGGTGGTCAAGTACGTCAACACCGCGATCGGCACGTGCACCGAGGAGATGTCGACGGCACAGGCCTGCTGGGAGGACGTCCCCGCCATCGACTTCATCCACCAGGTCCAGATGGACGCGGTCAGGTCGGGCCTGTCGGCGTCCGACGCCCAGCTCCCGCTGATCTCCGTCGCCGCGTGCTTCAGCCGCACCGCCGTCATCCCGGCCGGCGACGTCACGATCCGTGATGTCGCGGGCCTCTACATCTACGAGAACACCCTGTACGGCAAGAAGCTCACCGGCGCCCAGCTCAAGGACTACCTCGAGTACGCGGCGAAGTACTACCACCAGGTGCCTAGCGGCACGAAGGTGGACACCTCCACGCTGACGAACGCCAACAGCTTCTGGGACTACATGTACGACACGGCGTCCGGAGTCTCGTACGAGATCGACATCGCGCAGCCCGAGGGTTCCCGGATCAAGAACCTCACCTACGACGGCGCGGCGGTCGCGGCCGACCAGGTCTTCGTCGTCGCGGTGAACAACTACCGGGCCAACGGCGGGAGCGGTTACCCGCACATCGCCGACGCCGACACCGCCTACAGCTCCACCAACCAGGTCCGCGACCTGATGATCGCCTACGCCACGACGAAGGGCACGATCGACCCGAAGACGTTCGCGGCCGACAACTGGAAGCTGACGCAGGACGGGACACCGGTGTTCTGACCGGCGAGGGCGGAACGGCCGGTACGGAGATCCGGCCGGCCGTTCCCCGCTGTATGTGTTCTACGTCTCATTTACGCCCGAATGAGGGGGATTCTCAGTCATCTCTCCATGCCTCGGCTTTGCTTGGGCTTCTCCTCCGCTTCACCGGGGCGACACAGGCCACTCAAAGGTTGTGTGGCTGACCTCTTCATTCCGGTTTGTTGTGGCCGCCGAAGTCGCTTTCCCGCCAGGCCCGCTGCGGCCTGTACCGGTGCTCTTTGCCGGCCCTTGATCTGCTCCTGTGCCATGTGCCTATCGTGATCACCGCGCCCGGCGGATGTGACCGATCCGCCGCCGCGTACCTCAACCGGCAACGGGAGACGGTTTTTTCTACGGGGGAAGGGCTCATTCGTCATGCCGCTGTATCGGCCATGCACGTACGCCGACCTGACCTTCGCGTGTCCCATACGGGCTGGTAGCCCCGGTTCCGATCCGGGGCGGGAACCGCAAGATCGATTGGCCAGGGAAGGCAACATGCTGAACTCGAGGAACTCCATACGCACCGGCCTGATCGCGGCTGTCGCCGCGGCGGCGCTCACCGGCACCGTCACCGCGGCAAGCGCGGACGACGGCGCCACGTCCAGCGACGACGCGTACACGTTCAACGGCGGCGAGGAGGGGCTGTTCCAGCTGTACGGTCCTCCGGAGCCGGGCCGGATGCAGCCGCGGAACTTCACCAGCTATCTCTCCGGCTGGGCGCCCGGCGACAAGGAGTCGCGGCACTGGGCGGACAACGACTACACCGAGATCCAGTTCACCGGCTGCTCCCTCGTCGGAGCCTCCAGCGTCTCGGCCGGGGTGAAGCTGTGGCAGGCGATCCCGTTCAGCCGGGACAAGGACATGGGCATGAAGACCTTCACGAACTGCTTCAAGGGGTCCTCGTACACGTCCCGCGGCGAGTGGAACGCCCACTACACCGATGGTGACAACCGGTACTTCACCATCCCCGCGCTGGACGGTTCGATCTACACGAAGGCCAACCTCAACGTGAGCAAGGTGTACGTCGACACGACCGCGGCCGACTAGCCGGCCGAGCACGCAGCCGTCAGGCCGGGAGCCTCGTTCGCGGGTTCCCGGCCCAGTGCTTTGCCTTCCCCCGCGTTTTCCCCGCCCCCACGTACAGACTGGTCCCGAAGACTCGTGAACCTCCGTACCCGACTGCGTACCAGCCCTGCCGTGTGGACCGCGCCCGTCTGGCTGGGTCTCATCGCCTTCTACTATTTCTACGCCCTGCACTTCGAGGACTCCTACCAAGAGGTCATCGCAGGACCCCTGTGGGCCCCGGAGCAGGTCGCGCGGTCCCTGTTCTACTTCTACGTCTTCGCCTACGCCATCACCTGCGGGCTCGCCGTCTGGGAAGGCGGGCGTCTCAAGCGGGACGCCGTGTGGGGCCTGGCTCCTGGCCGATCGCGGTTCCGCGTCGCCGCGCACGTCCTGGCCCCGGTGGTCGCGGCGGGGTGGACGATGCTCGTGCTGCCGGTGGTGATGCGGCTGGTCGAGACCCGGCTCGCTCCCACGCCCCAGGCCGTGGCCCCGCTCCTCCTCGGGATGGGGCTCGTGGTCGTGTGGGCGGTGATCGGATGTGCCCTGGGGCATCTCACACCCCGTCTGATCTCCGCGCCCCTGTCCATGGTCGTCGTGTACTACCTGATCACCCAGACGTCCCGGATGGAGCCCGTGTGGCTGCGGCACGTCTCCGGTGACCTGGACACCACCCCGGACTTCGGCGAGTACTACCGTCCGGTCACGCTCCTCGTCCCGTTCCTGTTCGGTGCCGCTGCCGCCGTGGCGATCGCCGTGTGGTGGATCCCCGCCGGGCACAGGGCCCGTCGCGCCATCCGCCTGTCCGCAGTCGTCATGGCGGTGGTGGTCATGGCCGGATGTGCGTACACGGCCCGCGGCTGGGGCTACGGATACGGACCGGTCAGCGCCGGCCACGCCGAGGCCCGCTGCACCGGCACCGCCCCGCGGGTGTGCATGGCGGTGTCAGGCGGCGCCGTCGGGCAGCTTCCCCAGGCGCGAAGCGAGATCACCCGGACCCTGCACCGCCTCCAGGACGCCGGGGTCGGCGTCACCGTGCCCGGCACGGTCACCGACAGCATCCTGGACGGCCGCCGCGCCAAGCCCTCCACCACCGGCTCATGGCGGCTGCCCCTCTCGAAGCAGACTGGACGGAACGGACCTGGCATGGCGTACGTCCGTTACAGCACACTGCTGATGTCCGTCACCTTCCCCTGCCGCTTTTCCAGCCGGTTCGACACACCGCACTCGGCCGACTGGATCGTCGACCACGACGCCGCGATGCTCTGGGCCGCCAGGATCGCCGGCGCCGAGGAGCCTTACCTGGCCTGGCGCCGGTCCGAGTACAGCGCCTTCCAGAACCCCGGCCAGGTGCTGGCCAAGGTGGAGCAGCTCACCGACAGCGCAGACCGTCTGCCCAAGGACAAGCAGGCCGACTGGTTCCACGGTGAGCAGGTCAAGGCGTGCCGCCTCGCCCAGGAGACCGGCCGATGACCTTGTGGATCAAGGCACGTCGCACGACCACGGTGATCCTTCCGGCGCTCGCCGTGTTCGCCGTCGTCGCGGTCAGCGGGCACAACCAGTACGCCGAGCTGCCCAGTCTGGTCGCCGTCAGCGGCAACCGGGTGTTCCTGATGCAGCTCGCCCCCCTGCTCATCACCTCCGCGCTCGGCTACAGCCTCACCCAACGGCTCCCGGAGATCGAGGCGACCGCCCGCCGCGACATGCGCCTCCTCGACGCGGCTCTGGTCACGGCAGTCGTCGCGGCGGGCGCCGTGGCCAGTGTTGCCGTCGGCGTGCTCGCCGACGCCGAGGAGGCCACGATGGCGGGCCGCAACCTGCTCTTCCTCACCGGCCTCATGCTCATCGCCCGCAGGATTCACGAGCAGGCCGCCACCGTCGTCCCCGCGGCCTGGGTGTTCGTCGTGATGTTCGTCGGACACCGCAGCTTCCAGCAGCCGTGGATCTGGGCGGTGACCCTCCACCCGGCGCACGTCATGCCCACCCTCGCCTTCAGCCTCGCCGTCTTCGCCGCCGGTCTGGGCGCCCATTTCACCACCCGTTGAAAGGCCCCTGATGCCCGCCTCGATCCGCCTGGAACACTGCACCTTCGGCTACGGCCGCAGCAAGCCGCCCGTCCTGAACGATCTCACCTACACCATTCCCGACGGGTTCACCGTCCTGCTCGGTCCCAACGGCACCGGGAAGTCCACCCTGCTGAAACTCGCCTGCGGCCTGCACCGGCCCCGCACCGGCAGCGTCCGCATGGGATCCGTGTCCTCCCGCGACCACGCCTACCTCCGGCAGGTCGCGTGGATGCCGCAGACCGTCACCGCCATGACCGGGCTGACCGCCCGTGAACAGGTCGCCTACACCGGCTGGCTGAAGGGCATGAACCAGTCCGATGCCTGGGACGCCGCGCTCACCGCCCTCGGCCGGGTCGACATGGCCGACCGGGCCGACGCGAAGACCCGGCAGCTCTCCGGCGGGCAGTTGCGCCGTGTCGGTGTCGCCTCGGCCCTCGTCCACGGAGCCGGCGTGCTGCTCCTCGACGAGCCGACGGCCGGCATGGACCCCACCCAACGGCGGGTGTTCCGTGACCTGATCCTCGGCCTGGCCACGGCCGAGGTGCGCGTCCTGATGTCCACTCATGATGTCGCCGACCTCGCGGAGGAGGCCGACCAGGTCACCGTCCTGCGGCACGGGCGGATCGCCTTCACCGGACCCACCCGGGACTTCCTCGCCCACGCCCCCGGCGACACCCCCGAGGCGCGCCGCGCCGAAACCGCCTATGCCGTCGTCTCCTCGCCCCCCGCCACCGCGGAGTCCAGCTGACCGCCGGGTCCAGCGGCGCCGCTCTCAGCTGAAGACGATCATCGACCCCTGGGCCAGGCTTCGGGTCGCGGCCGCGTGGAGGCCCAGCCAGACGTGGCGTTCGCGGGCGAAGGGGCTGGGGTCGTAGGGGGCGGGGGCGGCCGGCTGCTCCAGTTCGGTGGGGGCGGGCGGGGGTGCCGGGGCGGCCGGGGGGTTGGCCGGGTCGATGCCGATGGCCGGGGCGACGTGTTCCAGTTCGCGCAGCAGGGCCTGGGAGGAGCCCAGTGGGCCGCCGCTCGCCAGGAGTTCGTCGTTGGACAGCGGCTGGGGGAAGTCCAGGGGGACGTACGCGCCCGCGTGGTCGTAGTGCCAGACCAGGTGGGACTGCTGGGCCGTGGACTCGAACATCTCCAGCAGCTGCTCGTAGTCGCCGCCCAGTTCGTCGACCGGGGTCAACGGCAGGCCGCAGACCTGGAGGAGGTAGGAGCGGCGCAGGAAGTGCAGTGCGTCGTAGTCGAAGCCGGCCACCGGCGCGACCTCCCCGGACAGGCCCGGCATGTACTGGTACACCGGCACCGGCGGGAGCCCGTTCTCGGCCAGCACCTTGTTGTACTGCGCGAGTTCCTCGGCGAACGGGTTGTCGGGGGTGTGGCACAACACGTCGACGAGCGGTACCAGCCACAGGTCACAGGCCAAAGAGGGCTCCTCATCCAGTGCGAAGCACACGACACGGTCGGGAAAACACGGTCAGGGAAGGGTAGTCGGTGCGGGGTCCCGTCAGCTCCCCTCGTGCAGATCCCATACCCACACCCCGCCCGTCCACTTCCCCGGGCGGCCCACCAGCGCGGTGACCGCTTTGCGCAGCGGGCCGTCGTTGGGCTGCGGGGCGAGGACCAGGGCGCCCGCGTGCCAGTAGGCGAAGTCCTGCCGGGCCTGGGCCCGCCAGTTGTCGCCGATGGTGGGCACCACGCCGGTGTAGCGCACGTCCCGCAGCATGTTGGAGGTGTAGCGCGGGGAGGCGCCGTAGATGCCGACGTGGTCGGGGCCCCAGGGGCCGTTGAAGTAGCCGCCGGGGAGCTTGAAGCCCAGGTGGGCCGCGGTCTGCCAGTGCAGGGCCTCGGCCGCGCCAGGGTCGGGCAGCGGCACCGGGACGAGTGACTCGCCGTCGCGGACGTACGGCTTCCACATGCCGTCCGCGATGAACGCCGGCACCGGCTCGCGGTCCACCGCCTTCAGCGGGGCGGGCACCAGAGGCAGCAGCGCGAGGGCGGCGGCCAGCAGGCCGGCGTAGAGCGTGCCGACCTTGCGGGCCGCCGACAGCCGGGCCAGGGCGAGCGCGAGCAGCATGCCGAGCGCGGGGGCGCAGATCATCGCGACCCGGCCCTCGATGACCGACTCGAAGAGCGGCTTGTGGGCGAGCAGGGCCCACGGGCCGGGGTAGACCGTGTCGGTCATCGGCAGGCGGAACTTCGGGCCCAGGGAGAGGAACGCAGCACCGACCGCCGTAACCGCCAGCGCCTTCACCAGGGCCTGCTCCCACAGCCGCACGACGATCCCGAAGGCGAGCAGGACCAGTGGCCAGCCGTAGAAGGCGTTCTGCTCGGTGGTGTTGAGGGACAGGGCGTTCGCCCGTGCCGCGTCGCCCGCGAACAGGGAGCGTTCGGCGAAGGAGAGCAGGGCCAGGGGGCTGTTGCCCGCGTTGTCGCCGTGGAGCACGCTCTTGTAGCTCTGCGGACCCGCGAACTGCCAGTACAGCGGGAAGGCGACGATCGGCAGACAGACCGCGCCGGCGATCAGCAGGCCCTTCAGCAGTGGCCGCCAGGCCGCCTTCGCCGCCTCCCTGTTCGCCACCGCGTAGGCGGCGGCGAACAGCGTCATGCCGATCGCCGCGAGCAGCAGCGGCTCCTCGCCCAGGAAGATCTGGTACGCCGTGAGCAGCCCCAGCACGATGCCGTCCCGGCGGACCCGGGTGCCTTCGCACAGCCGCAGCGCGCGGTCGACGATCAGCGGGATCATGAACAGGATCACGAAGTTCGGGTGCGCGTTGGCGTGGCTGACCATCGGCGGGGCGAACGCGGCCAGCGAGGCGCCGGTGAAGGCCGCTCCGCGGTGCCGTACGACCCGTTTGACGATCAGCCAGTACCAGGCGGCGGCGGTCGCGGCCAGGCCCAGGGCCATGCAGACGCTGAGCGAGACCGCGGGGCCGAAGGCGAGCGTGATCGGGGCGAAGGGGACGGACAGGCCCAGCATGACCGTGTTGGCCATGAGGTTCACGCCGTCGGGAAAGCCCTGGAGATCGGTGAAGAGCGGGTTGCGCAAGTGGGCCACGCTGTCGGCGGTGACCGCGAAGAACCACTCCCACTGGTTCTGGTCCTGGAGCGAGTCGGGGAGGTAGCGGTGGCCGGGGTCGGTCAGCCGGCCGGAGTACAGCACCACCGCCATCACCAGGAAGGCGAGGACCGCGAGGACGTCGGCGGGCCGGGCGGTGCGCGCCTTGAGGCGGGCGAGTTCGGCGAGGACGCGGCCGTAGTCGAGCGGGCCGACCTTGGAGCCGGACTGGTGGGACCAGCGGACCGGGACCTCGGTGACGGGCCAGTCGGCGCGCCGGAAGTGCTGGAGCACCTCCACGTCGATGCCCCAGCCGTTGAGCCGGGACGCGGCGAAGGCCGTGCGGGCCCGCTCGCCGTCGAAGAGTTTGAAGCCGCACTGGGTGTCGCGTATGCCGGGCACCGCGACCCGGCGTATGAGGACGTTCCCGGCGCGGCCCATCAGCTCGCGCACCCGGTGCTGGCGGCTGCCTATCGTCGCGCCGGGCACCGAGCGGGACCCGATCGCGGCGGCGCCGCCCTCGCCCATCGCCTTGTCCAGCCGTTCCAGCTCCTCGATGGGGGCGGCGAGGTCGGCGTCGGTGACCAGCACCCGCCGGCCGCGGGTGGCGGCGACGCCCAGGCGCAGGGCGTGGCCCTTGCCGCGGTTGCGCCCGCCGCCGACGAGCCGGACCCGCGGGTCCCGGCGGACGGTGACGAGGTCGCCGGTGCCGTCGGTGGAGCCGTCGTCGGCGACGACGACCTCCCAGGTGCCGAAGCGGTTCTCGTTGTCATCGAGATACGTGGTGACGGCGTCCAGGGTGGGGCCGAGGCGCTCGTGCTCGTTGTAGGCGGGGATGACGACCGACAACTCCACCGGCGGCGCGTCGGCGGACCGCTCCTCGGCGGCGCACGGGTCGGCGGCGGGCGGCTCGGCGGCGGACGCGTCGGTGGCGTACGGCTCCTCGGCCCCGGGGGTGGATCTGCTCATGCTCTTGCCATCCGGTCGGCCAGGGCGAGGGAGTGGGCGTTGTACGCGGCGAGGATCGCCCGGGCCGCCGGGGCGTCACGTTTCACCAGTGCGTCGACGAGTTCGGTATGGCCGGACCACAGCACCCCGCGCAGATCGTCGAGCCGGCGCAGGTGCTGTACCGCGCACACCCAGGACTGCACGCGCAGCCGGTGCAGGAAGTCGGAGAGATGGGGGTTGCCGAAGAGCAGGCCGAGCTCGCGCCAGAAGCGCAGGTCGTAGCCGATCAGCACGGTCAGGTCGCCGGCGCGGGCCGCGCGCTGGGCCTCCTCGCCGCGCCGGCGCACCCCCGCGAGGGTGGCCGCCGTCCGTGGGTCCAGGGGGTCGCGCAGGGCTGCCCGCCCGTCGGCCATGGCCTGGAACATGCCGTCCGTGACCAGGCTGCGGGCCTCGATCATCTCGCGGAAGTCGGCCGGCGAGTACTCGTGCACATGGAACCCGCGGTGCTGGTCCGCCTCCAGCAGGCCCTGTGCGGACAGATCGACGAGCGCCTCACGCACCGGGGTCGCGGACACCCCGTACTGCTCGGCGATCTCCTTCACCGTGAACTCCTGCCCAGGCTGCAGCCGCCCGGCCAGCACCTCGTCCCGAAGCGCCTCCGCGATCTGCTGCCGCAGGGTGCTGCGCGTCACGGCCGGGGTGCCGCTGATGCCGGGCATGGTCGGGCCCTCTCCCTCACGCGTGCGGTGGCGTGCTCGTCGTCCTCGAACATACGTCCACGGGGGTCGCGTACGTACGCATGTCTACGAGCACGCCACCTTACGCGTTCGGGTTCCCCCAACCGCCCAGTGAGGCGGGAACAGAGGTGTCCCGGATCCGGTGGGCTACTTCGTGTACTCGTCCGCCACCGACAGGGCGGCGTCCAGGGCGGCCAGGCCCTCCTTCAGCTCGGCCTCCGTCGCGTTGCACGGCGGCACCACGTGGGTGCGGTTCATGTTGACGAAGGGCCACAGGCCGTGCGCCTTCGCGGCGGCGGCGAAGGCCGCCATCGGCGCGTTCGCCTCCCCGGCCGCGTTGTACGGCACCAGCGGCTCGCGGGTCTCGCGGTCCTTCACCAGTTCCAGGGCCCAGAACATGCCGGCACCGCGCACGTCGCCGACGCTGCTGTGCCGCTCGGCCAGCTCGCGCAGCGCCGGCTCCACCACCTCGGCGCCGAGCCGCCGCGCGTTCTCCACGACGCCCTCCTCGGCCATCACGTTGATCGTCGCGACGGCCGCCGCGCACGCCAGCGGGTGCCCGGAGTACGTCAGACCACCGGGGTAGGCCCGCTTGCCGAAGGTCTCGGCGATCTTCCCGGAGATCGCCACACCGCCCAGCGGCACGTATCCGGAGTTCACGCCCTTGGCGAAGGTCATCAGGTCGGGCACGACGTCGAAGAGCTGCGCCGCGAACCACTCACCGGTCCGCCCGAACCCGGCCATCACCTCGTCCAGGATGAACACGATCCCGTACTTGTCGCACAGCTCGCGCACCCCGGCGAGATAGCCGGGCGGCGGCACCATGATCCCCGCGGTCCCCGGGATCGTCTCCAGGATGATCGCGGCGATGCTCGACGGCCCCTCGAAGGCGATCGTCGTCTCCAGGTGCTCCAGGGCCCGCGCGCACTCCTGCTCCTCGGTCTCGGCGTAGAAGCGGGAGCGGTAGAGGAAGGGCGCCCAGAAGTGCACGACCCCCGACGTGCCGTTGTCGGAGGGCCAGCGGCGCGGGTCGCCGGTGATGTTCACGGCCTGCTGCGTGCCGCCGTGGTACGAGCGGTACGCCGAGAGCACCTTCGGCCGCCCGGTGTGCAGCCGGGCCATGCGCACGGCGTGCTCGACGGCGTCGGCGCCGCCGTTGGTGAAGAAGATCCTGTCCAGGTCGCCCGGGGTCCGCTCGGCGATCAGCCGGGCCGCCTCCGAGCGCGCCTGAAGGGCGAACGCCGGCGCGAACGTGGCCAGCCGCGCGGCCTGCTCCTGGATCGCGGCGACGACCTTCGGGTGCTGGTAGCCGATGTTCGTGTAGACGAGCCCGCTGGCGAAGTCCAGGTAGCGCCTGCCGTCGTAGTCCCAGAAGTACGACCCTTCGGCGCCGGCCACGGCCAGCGGGTCGATGAGCTCCTGCGCGGACCAGGAGTGGAACACGTGCGCCCGGTCGGCGGCCTTCACGGCGGCACCGGCCTCGGGGTTCGGCTGGGGGCTCAGCGGGGGCTGAGAGGGCTGAGGGGACTGAGGGGTCATGGCCGCGAGCGTAGATGTCCGGGATGCGGACCCGGCATGGGCGTCCTGTCTGCGCTCGGAAGGATTTAGCGACAGGTTGTCGGGGAGAGGGGTGCGGGTAAGGGCGAGGCGCGGTGCCGGTACGGGTGAGGCGCGGTGCCGGTACGGGCACGCCGCTGTTACGGAACCGTAGACACCGGGCCGCTCCGTCACTCCCGGTGGCGGCACTATCCTCGGGCTGTTGGGCAGGGGTGTATCGGGGGATGTCGGACATCGGTCGGGCATCGGGGGGAGGCGCTGAGCCATGGAGAAGCTGGGGCCCGGCGATCCGCAGAGGATCGGTGCGTACCGGTTGCTGGCGCGGCTCGGGGCCGGCGGCATGGGGCAGGTGTATCTGGCCCGGTCGGACCGGGGGCGGACGGTCGCCGTGAAACTGGTCCGGCGGGAACTGGCGCAGCAGGAGGAGTTCCGGGCGCGCTTCCGGCAGGAGGTGCGGGCCGCCCGGCGGGTCGGCGGCCACTGGACGGCACCCGTGCTGGACGCGGACACCGAGGCCACCGTGCCGTGGGTCGCCACGGGGTATGTCGCCGGACCCAGCCTGCAGCAGGTCGTCGGCCACGACCACGGCGCGCTGCCCGAGCGTTCGGTACGGATCCTCGCGGCCGGTCTCGCGGGCGCGCTGAAGGACATCCACGCGGCCGGGCTCATCCACCGCGACCTCAAGCCCTCCAACGTGCTGGTCACCATCGACGGCCCGCGCGTCATCGACTTCGGCATCGCGCGGGCCCTGGAGACCGTCACGGACGGGGGCCTCACGCGGACCGGCGCGCTGGTCGGTTCGCCCGGCTTCATGGCACCCGAGCAGGTGCGCGGCGACCGGGTCACGACCGCGGCGGACGTCTTCTGCCTCGGCTCCGTGCTGGCCTACGCGGCGACCGGCGCACTGCCGTTCGGCACCGCCGACAGCGGGGTGCACGCGCTGATGTACCGCATCGCCGAGCAGGAACCCGGCCTCGAGGCGCTGCCCGAGGGCATCGTCGACCTCGTCCGCGCCTGCCTGAAGAAGGACCCGGCGGCGCGGCCCACGCTCGACTGGATCCTCGACCGCACCGGCGCCGAGGACACCCTGGCCGACGGCCGCTTCCGCGACCCCTGGCTGCCGAGCGCCCTGGTGGCCCAGCTCGGCCGCCACGCGGTGCAACTCCTGGACGCGGAGAACCCGGAGGAACGGGAGCCGCAGGGGGCGACGGGGGGTACGGCGGATGCGGTGACTCCGGCGGGGCCGGGGGCAGCGGGTCCGGTGGGTTCGGCGGGGCCCGTTGGCGCGGTGGGTTCGGCGGGCCTGGCAGCTGCGGCGGGTCCGGTGGCGGGTTCCGCGGGCCCGGCGGCGGGGGAGGGGGTCGCTGCCGTTGCCGGGGCCGACGCGGGGGCCGGGAGGCCCGATCTGACCAAGGGGGCGCAGGCGGGTCCGGCGGGGGCCGCCGCCGGCTCCGGGGCGCCGGGAAGCCCTGGGGTCGGAGCTGTTGCCGGAGCCGATGCCGGAGCTGTTGCCGGGGCCGACGCTGGTGCTGGTGCTGGTGCTGGTGCTGGTGCTGGTGCCGGGGCGAGGGCCGGGACCGGTGCCGGAGCCGGTGTTGAAGCCGGTCCGAGTGCCGGCGCGGGGGCCGGTGCCGGAGCCGCAGGGACGGCGCACGCCGCCGCTGCCGGGGAGCCCGCTGTGCCGGGCGCCGCCGCCCCTGGATCTCCGGCTGCTCCAGCTCCTGCCGGGACTCCGGCCGTTCCCGGTGTTGCTGGGACTTCCTCTGCTCCTGCCGCAGGTGGCACTCCAGCTGTTCCCGGCGCTGTTGCCGGGGTCCCGGCCGTCCCCGGCGTTGCCGGGACTCCTTCTGCTCCTGCCGCCGCTGCCGGGACCCCGGCCACGCCCGCCGCTGCTGGAGCCCCGGCCGCTCCCGGTGCCGTTGCCGGGACTCCCGCCGCCGCCCCCACTCCGCAGGACCCCGCCGCAGTCCGCCCGGCTGCTGCAGAGCCGTCCGTCGCTCAGCCTCCGGCCGAGGCTCCCCCGCCGTCCGGTGGGCACGCCCCCGCCGCCCCCGGAGCCAACCCGCCCGTTCCCGGGCAGCCGGGCGGAGGCGGGGCGCAGCCGCCCGTCAATCACCTGCCCACCATGGTCGCGGGCCGGACGCCTCCGCCCGGGCCGGCGCCCGCGCATCCGGGCTACGGCTACCCGCAGCAGCCCGTCCCCGCCCCCTACGGCTATCCGCAGCAGCCCGGCGGCTGGGCGCCGGCCGGGGCGCCCAACCCCTACGGCGGCCTCGGCGCGACCCCGCCGTACGGGCCGCCGCCGGTGGGGTCCACGCCGCCGTACGGACCGAGCCCGCTGCCCGCGCGGCACGAACCGCGCCGGGGCGGCCGCTCCACCGCCGCACTGGTCGCGATGGCGCTGGTCGTCGCGCTCGTCGCGGGCGGCTCGGTGTACGCCCTGATGCGCAGCGGCGGCGGCGACCACGACGACAAGGGCGGTCCCGGCCCTTCCCCGGTCGTCACCGCACCCACCACTCCCGCCGACTCGACGGACCCTGCCCCGTCGCCCACGACGTCGCCGCCCGACTCGCCCTCCCCGTCGGACGGCGTCGTCCCGGCCGCGTATCTCGGCACCTGGACGACGACCATCGACAACGTCTACGGCTCCAACCCCCGCCGCCTGACCATCAGTCAGGGCGAGGTGGGCGACACGGTCCTCACGCTCGTCGCCGACGGCCCGCTGAAAGGCGGCGGGACCTACCACTGTGTGTTCCGGGCCGACCTGACCAGGAAGCCGGTCGACGGCGGTCCGCTGGAGATCGGCCCGTCCTCGCTCACGGTCGGCCAGGGCACCCAGGGCTGCACTCCTGGCGAGGCCACGCAGGTCAGCCTCCTGTCGGACGGCAGCCTGCGGCGTGTGAACACCACCACCGGGGTGCAGCTGATCTACACCAAGGAGTGACCCAGGCGGCAGCGGGGCGCGGTCAGCGCGGCTCCGGGGGGCGTTGCCGGGGCATGTTGGGCCGCGCGCCCCCCGGCGGCAGCGGAAGGCGCCCGCCTCCGGCGGCCCCCACCTCCGGCCGGCCGGCGCCGGACACCGCCGACTGGAGGCCCATCGGCGCGGAGCCGATCCGGAACTCCACCATCCAGTCGGCCGTCTCCGTCCGCATCAGCTCGGTCACGTCCTCCGAGAACCGCCGCAGGACCGTCAGGCACCGCTCCGCGGCCTCGCTCGCCGTCCCCTCGGCCGGCCCCAGCACCTCCCGTACGTTCTCGGACGCCCAGTCGAACTGGAGCACCTGCAACCGCCGCTGCACGGCCTGCGCGGTCGCCACGTCCCTCATCCAGCCGGAGGTCACCCCGAAGCACCGGTCGATGCCGACGCACGCCACGGACAGCAGCAGTGCCAGATATCCCCAGGGCGCCACTCCACCGACGGCCCGCGTCAGGTCCAGCAGCGGCAGCGCCGCCCCGGCCACCGCCCCCACCGCGGCCCCGCAGCGCAGCACCCGCGCCCCGCGCCGCTTCCACACCCGCTCGGCGAGGTACCAGGACGCGGTCTCGAGCGCACCCCGCTCCACCCACCGGTACAGCTCGTCCAGCCGCTCGGCCGGCTCGCCCCAGTCGCCGAGCGGGAACGGCCGCCCGGTCAGGTCGCCCGGCCGCAGCCTGGCCGCCCCGTCGCCGCGCCCGTCCTGTCGCGAACCCTCGGGCTGCATCTCCGGCTGACCCACCCGGCACTCCCTACTGATCACGGTCTGTGACGCTGGCTGACGCGCCGGCCCCCTTCCTACCCCCCAATGGGTGGCGAAGAGGAGGGAAGCCTCGCTTTTCCGCTCGGAAGGGGGCCTTGATCAGGTATAGGGCCCACCCGTGACTCACTCGAAAGAGTGGCAGGGCGCCACCTCCCTGGACCACGTAGGCTCATGCCAGCGGGGATACTCCGCCCGGACATCCGGACATGCCGTACGAAAGCAGGAGCTGATCGTGATTCCCGGTGGTGGCCAGCCCAACATGCAGCAGCTGCTCCAGCAGGCCCAGAAGATGCAGCAGGATCTGCAGCGGGCCCAGGAGGAACTGGCGCAGACCGAGGTCGACGGGCAGGCGGGCGGCGGCCTGGTGCGGGCCACCGTAACCGGCGCCGGCGAGCTGCGCGCGCTGAAGATCGACCCCAAGGCGGTGGACCCGGAGGACACCGAGACCCTCGCCGACCTGATCGTCGCGGCCGTCCAGGCGGCCAATGAGAACGCCCAGACGCTCCAGCAGCAGAAGCTCGGCCCGTTGGCCCAGGGCCTGGGCGGCGGGAGCGGCATCCCCGGGCTGCCTTTCTGACCCTCCGGGGTGCCTTTCTGAGGGGCCGCCCGGCCACTACGGTTACGAAGCGAAGCAACACGCGGGAAGGGACGGCAGTCCGGTGTACGAAGGCGTGGTCCAGGACCTCATCGACGAGCTGGGGCGGCTGCCCGGCGTCGGTCCCAAGAGCGCCCAGCGGATCGCCTTCCACATCCTCCAGGCGGAACCGACGGACGTACGGCGGCTCGCCCAGGCCCTGATGGAGGTGAAGGCGAAGGTCCGCTTCTGCGCGACATGCGGCAACGTGGCGCAGGAGGAGCTGTGCGCGATCTGCCGCGACAGCCGCCGTGACCCGTCCGTCATCTGTGTGGTCGAGGAGCCGAAGGACGTCGTCGCCATCGAGCGCACGCGCGAGTTCCGCGGGCGGTACCACGTCCTGGGCGGCGCGATCAGCCCGATCGAGGGCGTGGGCCCGGACGACCTGCGGATACGGGAACTCCTTGCCCGTCTCGCGGACGGCACGGTCACGGAGCTCATCCTGGCCACGGACCCGAATCTGGAAGGCGAGGCGACGGCGACGTACCTCGCCCGCATGATCAAGCCCATGGGCCTGAAGGTCACCCGCCTGGCCAGCGGCCTCCCGGTGGGTGGCGACCTGGAATACGCGGACGAGGTGACCCTCGGTCGCGCCTTCGAGGGGAGACGACTCCTAGATGTCTGACGCCACGCTGCACGCGACCAGCCAGAATCCGGACGACTTCGCGGTCCAGATCGCCGACCAGGTCGAGAGTTTCCTGGTCGCGGTCGCCGAGGTCGCCAGGGGTGACGAGCCCGACTCGGCGGTGCCGTTCCTCCTGCTGGAGGTCTCCCAACTGCTGCTGGCCGGCGGCCGGCTCGGCGCGCACGAGGACTTCGTCCCCGACGAGCGCTACGAGCCGGACTCCGGCCCGGAGCAGGACGTGGACATCCTGCGCGAGAACCTCGCCCGCCTCCTGGAGCCGATCGACGTCTACTCCGAGGTCTTCGACCCCTACGAGCCGCGCCGGGCCCCGGTCCCGGCCCGTCTCTCCGACGACCTCGCCGACGTCGTCACCGACCTGCGCCACGGCATGGCCCACTACCGGGCGGGCCGCACCACCGAGGCCCTGTGGTGGTGGCAGTTCTCCTACTTCTCCAACTGGGGCTCGACGGCCTCCGCCGTGCTGCGCGCCCTGCAGTCCATCGTCAACCACGTCCGCCTCAACCAGCCCCTGGAGGAACTGGACGGCCTGGACACCGACCAGGGGATGGGCGACGAGACCCTGGAGTTCGAGGCGGGCAAGGTCATGGCGAAGGAGATCGCGGCCCCGCTGGGCCTGCACGGGCCGCAGTGACCTGACGCCGGCGGCGGAGGGCGAACCCGTCCCGCCCACCCGGAAGGCGTTCCGCTCCGTGCTCTCCGTGCTCTCCGTGCTCTCCGTGCTCTCCGTGCTCTCCGTGGGTTCCTCTCCGCGGCTTCTCCCCGTGCTGTGACCCCGGCCACGTTCCGAGTGCCGTCCCGTCCCCTGGGCATGAGCCGTTCTGAACAGCGGGCGCCGGAGATCTCACCATGCGGTATCGCAGGGGGAAAATTCGGACGCTCGATAGACTGAGCCGACCGCACTGCATCTGCGTAAGTGCGATACACACGGACTGAGCGAGGAGCGCACGTGGGCCTTGTCGTGCAGAAGTACGGAGGCTCCTCCGTAGCCGATGCCGAGGGCATCAAGCGCGTCGCCAAGCGAATCGTGGAAGCGAAGAAGAACGGCAACGACGTTGTCGTGGTCGTTTCCGCGATGGGCGACACGACGGACGAGCTGATCGATCTCGCCGAGCAGGTTTCCCCGATGCCTGCCGGGCGCGAGCTCGACATGCTGCTGACCGCCGGAGAGCGGATCTCCATGGCCCTGCTGGCGATGGCGATCAAAAACCTGGGTCACAAGGCCCAGTCGTTCACCGGCAGCCAGGCAGGTGTCATCACCGACTCGGTCCACAACAAAGCCCGGATCATCGACGTCACGCCGGGCCGTATCCGGACCGCGCTGGACGAGGGCAACATCGCCATCGTCGCCGGTTTCCAGGGCGTCAGCCAGGACAAGAAGGACATCACCACGCTGGGGCGCGGCGGCTCCGACACCACCGCGGTCGCGCTGGCCGCCGCCCTCGACGCCGAGGTGTGCGAGATCTACACCGACGTCGACGGCGTGTTCACGGCCGACCCGCGTGTGGTGAAGAAGGCCCGGAAGATCGACTGGATCTCCTTCGAGGACATGCTGGAGCTGGCCTCGTCCGGGTCGAAGGTGCTGCTCCACCGCTGTGTGGAGTACGCCCGGCGCTACAACATCCCGATCCACGTCCGCTCCTCCTTCAGCGGATTGCAGGGCACGTGGGTCAGCAGCGAGCCGATCGAGCAAGGGGACAAGAAGGTGGAGCAGGCCATCATCTCCGGTGTCGCGCACGACACCTCCGAGGCCAAGATCACGGTGGTCGGCGTGCCCGACAAGCCGGGCGAGGCCGCCTCCATCTTCCGTACGATCGCCGATGCCGAGATCAACATCGACATGGTCGTGCAGAACGTGTCCGCCGCCTCCACCGGTCTGACGGACATCTCCTTCACGCTGCCGAAGACCGAGGGCCGCAAGGCCATCGACGCGCTGGAGAAGAACCGTGCCGGCATCGGCTTCGACTCCCTTCGCTACGACGACCAGATCGGCAAGATCTCCCTGGTCGGCGCGGGTATGAAGACCAACCCCGGGGTCACCGCGGACTTCTTCACCGCGCTGTCCGACGCGGGCGTGAACATCGAGCTGATCTCGACCTCCGAGATCCGTATCTCGGTCGTCACCCGCAAGGACGACGTGCCGGAGGCCGTGCGCGCCGTGCACACCGCCTTCGGGCTCGACTCCGACAGCGACGAGGCCGTCGTCTACGGCGGCACCGGGCGATGACCGTCCGCTCCGCCGCCGTTCCGTCGTACGGATGTGACGGAGGCGTACGACGATGACCGGTCGACCGACGCTCGCGGTCGTGGGAGCGACCGGAGCCGTCGGCACGGTCCTGCTCCGGATCCTGTCCCAGCGCGCGGACATCTGGGGCGACATCCGCCTGATCGCCTCGCCGCGCTCGGCCGGCCGCAAGCTGGCCGTGCGCGGCGAGGAGGTCGAGGTGGCCGCGCTCGCCGAGGAGGCCTTCGACGGGGTGGACATCGCCCTGTTCGACGTCCCCGACGAGGTCGCCGCCCAGTGGGCGCCGGTCGCCGTCGCCAAGGGCGCGGTCGTGGTGGACAACTCCGGGGCCTTCCGCGCGGATCCGGACGTGCCGCTGGTCGTGCCCGAGGTGAATCCGCACGCGGCGCGGCGACGCCCGCGCGGGATCGTCTCCAGCCCCAACTGCACCACCCTGACCATGATCGTGGCGCTGGGCGCGCTGCACGCCGAGTTCGGCCTGCGTGAGCTGGTCGTCTCCTCGTACCAGGCGGTGAGCGGGGCCGGGCACGCGGGCGTGGAGACGCTGCGCCGCCAGCTGTCCCTGGTGGCGGGCACGGAGCTGGGGACCAGTCCCGGTGACGTACGGCGCGCCGTGGGCGACGACACCGGTCCCTTCCCGGAGCCGGTGGCGCTGAACGTGGTGCCGTGGGCCGGGTCGCTGTGTGACGACGGCTGGTCTTCGGAGGAGATGAAGGTGCGGGACGAGTCCCGCAAGATCCTCGGGCTGCCGCAGCTGCCGGTCGCCGTGACCTGCGTACGCGTCCCGGTGGTCACCACCCACTCCCTGACCGTGCACGCCCGTTTCGAGGGCGAGGTCACCGTCGGCAAGGCGCGGGAGATCATGGCCACGGCACCCGGTGTGGTGCTGTGCGACGACCCGGCCGCGGGCGAGTTCCCCACGCCCGCCGACGTGGTGGGCACCGACCCGACATGGGTGGGCCGGGTGCGGCGGGCGCTCGACGATCCGACGGCGCTGGAGCTCTTCGTCTGCGGTGACAACCTGCGCAAGGGTTCCGCGCTCAACGCGGCGCAGATCGCGGAGTTGGTGGCGGCCGAGGCGGACTGAGGGCCGCTCGGAGGCCGGTTGAGGCCGCTTCGAGGCCGACTGGGGCCGTACCGAGGCCTGTTACCGGGGGGAAAGCGCCGGCCATGGCTCTGCTCCTTTGTAGGATCTGTGTAAGAAACATGGTCGGATCAATGGTCCGTACCACTTGTACCGTGCTGCCTCGGCGTCCGAAGATTCTCCTCCCCGCCCTCCGCAACCGCGCGCAGGGCGGGGAGCGTCTTTGCGGTCGCCTTTCGGGGGCGTGGGGACGCCGCGAGGGCGTGGGGCGCCCTCGTCATTTCACATATAGGGGAAGAGCGGGACGCATGAGGGCATGTGGGGCACCGGACGGGGTGCTGCCTGACGCGAGAACGTTGTCGGCCGCGTCGCTCGGCACACTCGGCGCGAAAGTGACGCTCGGCACGTACAACCCCCGAGGGGGGCGGCGTGTCCAACTGGCGTGGCAGAGGTACTCGACTTCCAAGCGGCGACCCGCGGCGGCCTGCGGCCGCGCCGTGCGACGCTTCGACCGCTCGCGCCTGGAATGTCCGGCTTGCCCGGCTCATCCGGTGGCCTGCCGGTGATCGCCCCCATGCCCGCCGCGCGGCCCGCCCGCATACCGAACCAGCGTGACGGCGCCGAGGAGACCGTGGCGGCCGGCACGACCGTCGACCATCTCACCGAGACCTACCGCGCCCACTACCGCTCGCTGCTGGGCCTGGCCGCGCTCCTCCTCGACGACACCGCCTCCTGCGAGGACGTCGTCCAGGAGGCCTTCATCCGCGTCCACTCCGCCCGCAAGCGGGTCCGTGACCCCGAGAAGACGCTCGCCTACCTGCGTCAGACCGTCGTCAATCTCTCGCGTTCGGCCTTGCGGCGCCGCATCCTCGGCCTGAAGCTGCTCTCCAAGCCGATGCCGGACATGGCGAGCGCCGAGGAGGGCGCCTACGACCAGCTGGAGCGCGACTCCCTGATCAAGGCGATGAAGGGCCTGCAGCGCCGCCAGCGCGAGGTGCTGGTGCTGCGCTACTTCGCGGACATGACCGAGGCGCAGGTCGCCGAGACCCTCGGGATCTCGCTCGGATCGGTCAAGGCGTACGGCTCACGCGGCATCGCGGCACTCAGGGTCGCGATGGAGGCGCGGGCATGAGCGAGAACGCCGAGGGACGCGACTCGCATGAGCGCCACGAGCCGTACGCGTGGCGCGAGCCGACGCGGCCGGAGCAGGACGACACGCAATCGCACGCTGGGAACGGACACGTGAACCACAGCCCCGACGAAAGGAACCCCGAGGGGCTCGACCCGGACGAGCTGGCACTGCGCAGGATGCTGCACCAGGCGGTCCAGGAGGTCGAGCCGCGTGAGGGCACGCTGGACCACCTCCGGCGCGCGGTTCCGGCGCGGCGCGCCCGCAAGCGGCAGGCCGCCGTCGGCATGGCCGCCGCGGCCCTGTTCATCGGCACCGCCATCCCCGCGCTCGTGCACGTCTCCGACGCCGGCGGCTCCGGCGTCGACCCGGCCATCGCCGGCCAGGCCTCGCAGGCCCAGGGCGGCACCGGCCAGGGCAAGGGCCCGGACGCCGGGCAGGGCACCGCGAGCGGCACCTCCGGCCGGACGCCCGGCAAGGGCAGCAGCGGAAAGCCGGACGACCACAGGGGAGACGGCAAGAGCGCCACCCCCGGCAGCGGAACCGCCGGCCCCGGCACGGGCGGACCCTCGGCCTCCGCCGACACCAGCGCCCCTGTGTGCACGGCGCCCCAGCTGGGCTCCGCCACCGCGACGACCGGCGCGCCCGACGCCTCCGGCGCCGTCTACGGCACGTTCCGCGTCACCAACATCTCCAAGGAAAGCTGCACCGTCGGCGGGCCCGGCACGGTGACCACGCTCGCGCAGGGCGCCGCCGACTCCAGCAAGATCACCGTCACGCAGCACACCGCCGGCGACCCGGCCACCGCCCTGCCCGCCCCCACCACCGAGGGCTCCGGGCTGGTCCTGACGCCGGGCTCGGCGTACGAGGTGAAGTTCGCCTGGGTGCCCTCCGAGACCTGTCCCACCACCAGCGGCGGCACCGGCAGCGGCGGCACCGAGACCGGCGCGCCCTCACCCGATCCTTCCTCCAGCCAGGACTCCGGCACGACGGGCGGCACGTCCGCGGGCACGAGCACCGACGCCGGCACCACGACGCAGCTGATGACGGAGGACGGCGGCACGGCCGAGGGCAGCGTCGTGGTCTCCCACACGCCGGAGGCGGGCTCCCCGGCGGTCTCGGCGACGGTGCCGAACGCGTGCGCGGGCACGGTGTACCGCACCGGGGTGCTGGCCGTGTCGTAGGGGCGTGGCGGCGAGTCCGCGGGGCGCGTGGCCGCGAGCGGTCACACCGCGGCGGCCTGCTCGCCCTTCTGCTCCTGCGGCACCAGTCCCAGCTCCGCGTCCCGTACGGCCTCCGCCTCGCGGCGTACCAGCCGGAACCACATGAAGACCACGAACCCGGCGAAGACGAACCACTCGCCGGTGTAGCCGAGGTTCTGGAAGGCCTTCAGATCCAGCCCGGTGTTGTCCGGGGCCTTGGCCGGCACCGGCTTCATCCCGGAGTCGGCCTCGTCGAGCGTCACCCACGCGTCGTACAGGTCGTAGGGCACGAGGTTGACCAGCGAGGCGGCGCTGATCGCCGAGGTCTGTCCGGCCGGCAGGCCGCCCTGTGCGCTGACCCCGTTGTCACCGGGCGTCTCGGACGCCTGGAGCGCACCGGTGACCGTGACCTCGCCCGCGGGGGGCGCCGGGGCCTTCGCGGCGTTCGCGTCGCCCGGCAGCCAGCCCCGGACCACCGGGAGTGCCTTGCCGGAGTCGGTGCGCAGCAGCGTCAGCACGTAGAAGCCGCGCTTGCCGTCCAGCTCACGGCCGGGGACCAGCAGCTGCTTGCCGTACCGGCCGGTCGCGGTGGCCCGCATGCCGGAGGTCCGCTTGTCGACGGGCAGCAGCCGGGCCAGCGGGCGGGGGGTCTGAGTGCGGTCCGAGGCGGCCTGGGTGTTCGCGGTCCGGTGCTCCTGCACCCGCGCGTCGAACCGGCTCAGCTGCCAGGACCCCATGAAGACGCAGAAGGGGATGGCCAGCAGCACGAAGACGTTGATGCCCCACCAGCGGGGCGTCAGCAGAAACCGGTACACGCCCTCAACGGTACGGCCCCCGGCCGGACGGTCCGGTCGCGGGGTCGGGGTGGGGCGGAGTTTTCCACAGGTTGCCGGGGGCCGGACGGGTCGGTTGTCCACAGGCTGGGGAGCGGGGCGGCGCGTTGTCGGTGCGGCCAGGCACTATGGGGCCATGACTGAGAGCAACGGGTCCGCGGCGCAGGACCAGCGGGACGGGCAGGGCCAGACGGCTGGGCGGGACCGGCAAGAGCGGATGCCGGACTGGGAGAAGCGCTTCCGGGCGCCCCGGGTCTCGCTGCCCGACTGGGCGGAGGACGCACCCGACCGTTCCCTGTTCGTGTCGAACGCGACGGGGACGTACGAGCTGTACGCCTGGGACCGGGCGAGCGGCGAGCAGCGCCAGGCGACGGACCGGCCGAACGGCACGACGGAGGGCGTGCTGTCCACGGACGGCGAGTGGATCTGGTGGTTCGACGACAAGGACGGCGACGAGTTCGGCGTCTGGCGCCGCCAGCCGTTCACCGGCGGCCCCGACGAGGAAGCCGTGCCCGGACTGGAGGCGTCCTACCCCGCGGGCCTCGCGCTCGGGCGGGACGGGCGTACGGCGGTCGTGGGCCGCTCCACGGACGAGGACGGCACGACGATCCACCTCGCGCGCGTGGGCTCCGGCGAGGACCCGGTGGAGATCTACCGGCACCGGGAGTCGGCGGGCGTCGGCGACCTTTCCCACGACGGCTCGCTGATCGCGATCGAGCACACCGAGCACGGCGACGCCATGCACTCGGCACTGCGCGTGCTGCGCCCGGACGGCACGCCGGTGGCCGAGCTGGACGACACCAAGGGCGGGACGCTGGAGCTCGGCCTGGAGGTGCTGGGCTTCGCCCCGGTCGACGGCGACACCCGGCTGCTCGTCGGCCACCAGCGGCGGGGCTGCTGGGAGCCGCTGGTGTGGGACGTGGCGACGGGCGAGGAGACGGACCTGGAGCTGGACCTGCCCGGCGACGTGAGCGCCGAGTGGTACCCGGACGGCAGCGGCCTGCTCGTCGCGCACAGCTTCGAGGCCCGCAGCGAGCTGTTCCGCTACGACCCGGTCGGCCGCGAACTGACGCGGATCCCCACCCTGCCCGGCACGGTCTCGGGGGCGACGGCCCGTCCGGACGGCAGCGTGGAGTACCTGTGGTCGTCGGCGGCCGAGCCGTCCGCCGTCCGTTCCACGAACGGCGGGGTGGTCCTGGATCCTCCCGGCATGAAGTCCCCGGGCTCGGTCCCGGTGGAGGACGTCTGGGTGGACGGCCCCGGCGGCCGCATCCACGCCCTGGTCCAGCGGCCGGCGGGCGTGGCGGGCCCCCTGCCCACGGTCTTCGACATCCACGGCGGCCCCACCTGGCACGACAGCGACTCCTTCGCCGCGGGCCCGGCCGCCTGGGTGGACCACGGCTACGCGGTGGTCCGCGTCAACTACCGCGGCTCCACGGGCTACGGCCGCGCCTGGACGGACGCCCTGAAGCACCGGGTCGGCCTGATCGAGCTGGAGGACATCGCGGCGGTCCGGCAGTGGGCGATCGACTCGGGTCTGGCCGACCCCGAGCGCCTGATCCTCACCGGCGGCTCCTGGGGCGGCTACCTCACGCTGCTGGGCCTGGGCACCCAGCCGGAGGCATGGACGCTGGGCATCGCGGCGGTCCCGGTCGCGGACTACGTCACGGCGTACCACGACGAGATGGAAGCCCTGAAGGCCATGGACCGCACCCTGCTGGGCGGCACCCCCGAGGAGGTCCCCGAACGCTTCGAGGCGTCCTCCCCGCTCACCTACGTGGACCAGGTCAAGGCCCCGGTCTACATCTCCGCCGGCGTCAACGACCCCCGCTGCCCCATCCGCCAGATCGAGAACTACGTCAAACGCCTCAAGGCCCGCGGCGCCGTCCACGAGGTCTACCGCTACGACGCCGGCCACGGCTCCCTCGTCGTGGACGAACGCATCAAACAACTCCGCCTGGAACTCGACTTCGCCGAAAGCCACTTGCCGAGGTAGAGCGGTCGGCCGCCCGGGGGAGCGGCAGGGCGAGTTCGTGGCCCGGGGGATGGGGACGCCGGAGGGAGGGCCGAAGGCGGCGGCACGCCGCGGTCCGGGGTGGGAGGCACGCCCTCCGGGGGCGCGGGGGGCGGAGCCCCCGCCGGGGTCTGGGGCGGAGCCCCAGGGGGTGCCCTCTCAACTCACCGAGTCGGGTGGGCGAGTGGGAAACGGGGTCCGGGGCGAAGCCCCGCCGGGGTCGAAGGGGCGGCGCCCCTTGGAAGGGACGGGTAGGGGCGGCGGGGGCGAAACCCAGGGGGCCGCGCCCGCCGCCTACGTCACCGTCCGCTGCCGGGACCGCCGGCCGAGAAGTTCCGCGAGACCGCGCCGCGTCGCGGCGAGCACCACACGGTCCTCCTTGCGGAGGACGTACGTGGCGGGCAGGTTCCAGAGCAGGCCCGAGGCGCGTCCCCCGCCCTCGGCCGCCTCCTGGGCGGCCGGCTCGCGACGGTCCTGCGCCGCCGCCCCCGCCCCCGGCGCCGCACCCGCACTCGCGCTCGCCGAGGCGTCCGTGTCCAGCGCCAGCACCCGCCAGTACCCGGCCCGGAAGGCCTCCGCGACCGTCCTGCCCTCCAGTTGGGGATGCCCGTCGACGTCCACCGACGCGAACAGCAGCACCCGCCGCTCCACCGGGATCGCCCCCAGGATCTGCCGCCCGAACATCGCCCCGGCGAACGCGGGCGCCGCCAGGTGCGACACGCTCCGGCTCCGCGTCTGCGCGTGCGGGTGCGCGGCCCGCAGGGTGCGGTACACCGCGGTCGCGAAGTCGTCGTCGTACAGCCGCAGCACCACCCGCAGATCGGGCCGCACCGACCGGGCGTACAGCACGGCCTCCAGGTTCGTGGTGTCCGCGCTGGTCACCGCGAGCAGCGCGGTGGCGCGGTGGATCTTCGCGGACTCCAGCACGCCCTCCTGCGTGACGTCCCCGAGCACCACCGGCACCCGCAGCCGCCGCGCCGTGGCAAGCCCCCGCGCCTCGGGGTCGGACTCCACGCACACCACCGGAATGCCCAGTTCCCGCAGTCGTGTCAGCACCCGGGTGCCGATCTTGCCCAGCCCCAGCAGCACCACGTGCCCGCCGAGCCCGCGCGGCGGTTTGCGCAGCGCGGACGCCGACCGGAACGTACCCAGCGCCTCCAGCACCGCCGCCAGCAGCACCGGCAGCAACAGCAACCCGACCAGCCCGGACAGCAGTTGCAGCACCTGCCGTCCGGTCGGCGCCCCGATCGCGGGATCGTCGATCGCGAACAGGTCCAGCAGCGTCAGATAGAGGGCACCGAGCGGATGGACGCCGGTCACCAGCCACAGCGCCACCGCGAGCGCGAACACGCACCCCACCAGCCCCGCCAGCGACCAGCGCAGCTGCCGTGAGAACAGTGAGGTCAGCGGGGGAACGGCCCCGACCCCCACCCCGCGCCGCGCGGCACCCCGGCCGGTGGCGTACGACACCTGCTCCAGCACCACGGTCCCGCGGCCGGTGGCCTCGCGTACGGCCGTCTCGTCCGGCAGCAGGTGGGGCCGCTGGTCGCCGCTGCCCTCGGACCCGTCCGCGCCGGCCGGATCACCGCTGGTCGCCGACAGCAGCGCGAGCGTGCACAGCCCGGGGTCGGCGACCTGCCCCGGTGCGGGCGGCTGCCGCTCCACCGCGCGCAGCATCAACCCGTCCGTCTGCACCACCTTGGTGGTTCCGAGGGCGGCACTGGCGGCGAGCGCGGGCGCGGCCGTGTCGGCGTCGGAGAGCACGGTCGTGGAGGCGTCGGCGCCCAGCCAGGTGTCGTCGTCCCCGGTCGCCAACGCGGCGGCCTGGTCGAGGAGTTCCTCGATGTGCTGCCCCAACCGGCGGTTGTACAGGCGCAGCACGAGCCGCAGCCGCGGGTTGAGCCGGCGCGCGGTCAGCGCGGCACGGATGTTGGTCTCGTCGTCGTCGTACACCAGCGCCATCGCGGTCGCCCGGTCCACCCCCGCCTCCGCGAGCACGGCCTCGGTCAGCTCGGTGGCCTCCAACACCCGGTCGGCGGCGAGCGTTTGACCGCCCTGGCCCGTCTGACCGCCCTCACTGTCACGGTAGCCATTGCCACCGCCGCCCCCGTTGCCGCCGGCCCGGCTCACGGCCGCGCTCACCACACGGTCCAGCAGCGCCGAGGCCGCGCGGACGCGGCCCACCACCGGCGGCCGTACCGAGCGCCCGGAGGGCGGCACGACCAGCGTCACCTGCTCCCCGTACACCCCGCGCAGCTCGGCGGCCAGCCGGTGCGCCAGGCCGTCGTCACCGCAGACCACCATGTGCGCGCCGCCCGCGTCGCCCGGCGCACCACCCTGATTCGGAACGCTCCCCACGAGGGGACAGACTGCCTCACCGGGACGGGTGGTTCCACCGACGGCCCGTGCCTGTCCGGTGAACGCGCGCGCCACGGGGCGCGTACTGAAGGGGACGCCGGTCACGACGCCAGTGACGGCGACGCGCGCAGCCCGCCGGAGGTACCGCACCCGTGGCCAGCATCAGCACCGCCGCAGCCGAGCAGGCCGACCCCGCCGACCCCGCCGGACAGGGCGAATCAGCCGACCCCGCCGACCCGGCCGGACAGGGCGAATCAGCCGAACGAGCCGAGCCGGACCGGGACGGCTGGCATCTCACCTCGCCCGTCGCGCTGACCGTCCTCCTGCTCGTGGTGGTCGTCGCGCAGGGCCCGCTGCGCGGGGCGCTGTCGGCGCCGGTGATGCAGAGCTGGATGACGGTGTTCGTGGCCGTGGTGGTCCAGGCCCTGCCGTTCCTGGTGCTCGGCGTGCTGCTGTCGGCGGCCCTGGCGGTGTTCGTCCCGCCGTCGTTCTTCGCCCGCGCCCTGCCGAAGCGGCCCGCTCTGGCGGTCCCGGTCGCCGGGATGGCGGGCGCGGTGCTCCCCGGCTGCGAGTGCGCGTCCGTGCCGGTGGCCGGGGCGCTGGTACGCCGGGGCGTCACCCCTGCCGCGGCCCTCGCGTTCCTTCTCTCCGCCCCGGCGATCAACCCGGTCGTGCTGACGGCGACGGCGGTCGCCTTCCCCCGCGACCCGGAGATGGTGGCGGCCCGTTTCGTCGCCAGCCTGCTCGTGGCGTGCGTGATGGGCTGGCTGTGGCAGCGCGTCGGCCGCGCCGACTGGCTGCGCCCGCCCGAGCGCCCGCATTTCGAGGGCGGGGCCAAGGGCGCCGCCTTCTGGGGCTCGGTCCGGCACGACGTGGTGCACGCGGGCGGCTTCCTGGTCGTCGGCGCGATGGCCGCCGCGACGCTCAAGGCCGTGGCCCCGGCGAGCGGGCTGCGCACGGCGGCGGAGAATCCGCTGGTCGGGATCCTGGCGCTGGCCGTCCTCGCCGTCCTGCTGTCCATCTGTTCGGAGGCGGACGCGTTCGTGGCGGCGTCACTGACGCAGTTCTCGCTCACGGCCAAGCTGGCGTTCCTCGTGGTCGGGCCGATGATCGACCTGAAGCTGTTCGCGATGCAGGCGGGCACGTTCGGCCGCGGCTTCGCCCTGCGCTTCGCCCCCGCGACCTTCGCCCTCGCGATCGCGGGCGCGGTGCTGACCGGGGCGGTGCTCCTGTGAACCGCCAGGCACAGGCGGCGGTCCTGTTCCTCACCGGCGTGGTCCTGCTGCACGCGGGTTTCACCGGCCTGTATCTGCGCTATGTCAAGGCGGGACTCCAGCCGTTGCTGCTGCTGTCGGGCGCGGTGCTGATCGCTGCCGCGGCGGCGACGGTCTGGTACGAGTGGCGGGGAGGCACGAAGCACGGCGGGGACGGTCATGCTCACGTGCACCGCGAACCCCGTGTCTCCTGGCTCCTGCTCCTGCCCCTCTTCGCCCTGGTCCTCCTCGCCCCGCCCGCCCTCGGCTCCTACAGTGCCGTCCGCACGGGCACGGCACTCCAGAAGCCGTACGGCTACGAGAACCTCCCCACGTCCGACCCCCTGCGCCTGAGCGTCGTCGACTACGCCGACCGCGCGGTCTACGACCACGGCCGCTTCCTGTCCGGCCGCCGCCTGAAGATCACGGGATTCGTCGCCCTGGCCGGCGACGGCACGCCGTACCTCGTACGCATGGCCCTGAACTGCTGTGCCGCCGACGCCCAGCCCGTGAAGATCGCCCTGACCGGCAGGATCCCCCCGGTCCTGCGCCCGGACGCCTGGCTGGAGGTCACCGGCACCTACACGCCCCGCCGCACCACGGACCCGGTCAACAACGGCCCCATTCCCTACCTGTACATCACCGCCGCCAAGCCGGTCCCGACACCGCGCGACCCGTACGACGAGACGTGGAACCAGTGAGAAAACCGTTGGCTCCCGTGGCCGAAGGCGACCTAGACTGGCGGCACTTCGAAGAGACCTCCCCGGAAGTACGCCGCAGAGCGGGAGCGTCCCGCCTCGCCGGGGCATCGCGGCGAGGCGCAGGAGAGGGCGGCAGCTGTCCGCTGTCCTTGTCGACCCGTCCTTCTCCCTGTCGCACGTTTCCTCTCCACGGAGGCTCTTCATGAACGTCGGAATCGGTCTTCCCATCGGCGACCCCGCCGCCCTGCTCACCTGGGCCCGGCGCGCCGAGGCCGGCCCCTTCACCACCCTCGGCCTGCTCGACCGGCTCGTCTACGACAACCCCGAACCGCTGGTCGCCCTCGCCGTCCTCGCCGGAGCCACGTCCCGGATCCGCGTCCAGACCGAGGTGCTGCTGGCCCCGCTGCGGGACCCCGCCCTGCTCGCCAAGCAGACGGCCACCCTGGACCGGATGACCGGCGGCCGCCTGGTCCTCGGGCTCGGCATCGGCGGCCGCGAGGACGACCACTGGGCCGCGGGCGTCGACATCCGCTCCCGGGGCCGCCGCCTGGACGAACAGATGCCCGTGCTGCGCCGTCTGTGGTCCGGTGAACCGTACGGCGACGGTGTGGGCCCCGTCGGCCCGGCCGCGTTCCGTCCCGGCGGCCCCGAGGTGCTCTTCGGCGGCTTCAAGCCCGTCGCGCTGGGGCGCGTGGCCCGCTGGGGCGACGGCTTCCTCGCGGCCGCGCCGCCGTCCTGGGCGGGCGGCCTGTTCGACACGGTGCGCGGCCAGTGGAAGGAGCACGGCCGCGAGGGCGCCCCGCGCCTCGTCGCGCAGGTGAACGTCGCGCTGGGCCCGGAGCAGGTCGTCGAGGACGCTCGGGCCGCCATGCACGCGTACTACACCTTCACCGGCATGCCCGACCGCATGGTCTCCGGCATGCTCACCACCCCGCGCGCCGTCCGCGAGGCCGTCACTGCCTACGGGGATCTGGGCGCCGACGAGGTCATGCTCTACTGCTACGGCCTCGACCCCGACCAGGTCGACCGCATCGCCGACGCGCTCTGACCGACCGGGTCGCCGGCCGGCCCGGCATCCGTGCGGACGGGCCCGGAGGAGAACATGCGGGCGAGCGGGCCCGGAGGAGAATCGGAATATGGGATTCCGTATCAGCCGGGAAATCCCGAGGCGCTTCCGGCCCGTATATAGGGATATGTCGAGATTCCGGTTCACTGTGGGCCGTCTCCCGGACGAGGCTCTGCTGTCCGGGCTGGCCCTCGGTGACCCGGAGCTCGCGGTCAGTTTCGTGAGGAGGTTCCAGCATCGCGTCTTCGGTGTCGCGATCGCCGTCACCGGAGACCCGCAACTCGCCGAGGACATCGCCCAGCAGACGTTCGAGCGGGCGTGGCGTCATGCGCAGATCTACGACTCGCGGCGCGGGTCGGTGACGACCTGGCTGACCACCATCGCCCACAACCTCGCCATCGACGCCGTCCGGTCACGGAGATCGGAGCCGGTGCCGCCCGAGGACCTGGACGCCATCCTGGGCGTCGTCAGTGAGACCCCAGAGCAGCACGCCCTGGCCGACGAGGCGTCGACCCGGCTCCGGGCGGCCGTGGCGGAACTGCCACGCGAGCAGGGCCGGGCGCTGGTGATGGCAGGCATCTACGGCATGACCGCCCAGCAGATCGCCGACCGGGAGCACATCCCGCTGGGCACGGCCAAGACCCGGGTCCGGGCGGCCATGGGCAAGCTGCGGACCACGCTCGCGTCCGAGTGCCGAGGCGACGACCATGCCCAATGACGTGATGTGCGACAAGCTGCGCGAGATCGGCGCCGAGCTCGCTCTCGGTGTGCTGCCCGGCCGCGAGCGGGCCGGCGCCGTCGCGCATCTTGAGCGGTGCGCGGACTGCCGTGAGCACATCCGGCAGCTGACCCAGGTCGGCGACCGGCTGATCGGGCTGCTGCCGGGCAGCGAGCCGCCGGTCGGGTTCGAGACCCGGGCAGCACAGGTGCTGACGCAGGAGGCGGCGGTGAGCGCGGCGGCACACGAGGGCCGCACGCTCGCCGGGGTGCCCGGCCGGCGCCGTCCGGGCCGGTTCGCCCGGCGCATACGGCCGGGGGTCGCCGCCGTCGCCACCGTGGGCGTCCTGGCCGTCGGGTTCGGCGGCTGGTCGGTCGGCACGGCCATCGAGAACACCATGTCCGGCCCCGCTCCGACCACCGCGAACCAGGACACCGGCATGCTGTGGGGCGGGCTGATGTCCGCCCAGGCCCAGGCCGGAAAGCCGGCCGGCGAGGTCTACGCCCACGCGGGCACCCCCGGCTGGATCTTCATGACCGTCGACCTCGCCGGGGCGGGCACCCCCTACAGCGGCCGGGTCTCCTGCCTGCTGGTGCACAAGGACGGCAGCAGCGTCCGGGTCGGCAGCTTCAGCCTCCACAAGGGCCAGGGCTCGTGGGGAGCCCCCACCCCGGCCGGTGCCGACCGCGCGGGGCTCTCCGGCGCCCGGCTGACGGCACCCGACGGAACCGTGCTGGCCACCACCCACTTCGCCACGGGCGCGGAGACCTGAGCTCCTGAGGTCCTCTCGCCCGTGCCGGGGTTCTCCCATCCCTGCCGAGGTCTTTTCACCCGTGCGTCTCGGGGGCGGGAAGCAGCGCACGCAGCGCCGTCGCCAGGTCCGGGACCGTGGGCCGCGCCCGCCCGTCCGCCCGCAGACAGCCGTCGATGAGCGCGGCGAGCTCGCGCGGCAGCCGCCGCCGTGTCCCGATCGGCGGGGCGGTCTCCTCCAGCTGCGGGTATCGCTCGTCCCCGTAGTCATAGCCGTACGAGCTCGGGCAGTGGTCGCCGGGCGCGGTGAAGGGGAGGCTTCCGCAGGCCACCTCGTACAGCGTGACGCCGATGCCCCACACGTCGGTCGCGGCGGTGAGCGGCTCGCCGCGGGCCTGCTCCGGGGCGAGATAGGCGAAGGTGCCGATCCCCGGCGGGGCCAGGCCCGGCGGGCGGGCCAGGCTGAGGTCGAGCACCTTGACGTGGCCGCGTTCCACTACGACGTTGGACGGCTTGAGGTCCAGGTGCAGCAGGCCCCGGCCGTGCAGATAGTGGGCCGCGGAGCACAGCTGCGCCCCGAGCACGGCCAGGTCGGTGGCGGCCGGGCGCCGCTTCAGCCGGTGGACGAGGTGGGACAGGGTCTCCCCGCTCAGCGTCTCCAGGACGACGAGCGGCTCGGGCGACACGAAGACCTCGTAGGCGCGGACCAGGTGCGGGTGGGTGAAGTCGCGCAGCCACTGCCCCTCGCGCAGCAGCCGTTCGGTCAGGTCCGCCTCGCCGTGGCGGTCCGGGCGCACCACCTTGATGACGCACCGGCAGTCGCGTTCCTCGCTCCAGGAGTCGTACAGGTCCAGCCATCCGGTGCGCGTGAGGTGCCCGAGGTACAGGTATCCGGGGACCGGCCGGGTGCCCGCCGGCAGCGGCGGGGCTGGGCCGGCCGAAGCACGCACCTGGGTCTCGGTCACGGCCGCACCCTCCCCGGTCCGTTCCCCTCGGGGCCGGCCGCGGTGCCTGCCGGGCCGGCCGCGGTGCCTGCCGGGCCGGTCGTGGTGCCTGCCGGGCCGGTCGTGGTGCCTGCCGGGCCGGTCGTGGTGCCTGCCGGGCCGGTCGTGGCGTGCAGCCGGTGGAGGCGGGCGTAGGCGCCGTCGCGCAGGAACAGCTCGTCGTGGGTGCCGGACTCGACGACCCGACCGTGGTCGAGGACCACCACGCGGGTGGCGTCGCGGACGGTGAGCAGGTTGTGCGAGATGACGACGGTCGTACGGCCGGCCATGAGGCGGCGCAGCGGGTCCATGATCCGGTGGCCGGACTGGGCGTCGAGTCCGGTGGTGGGCTCGTCCAGGAGCAGTACGGGCGCGTCCCTGATCATCGCGCGGGCGATCGCCAGGCGCTGGCGCTGCCCGCCGGACAGCGTCCGCCCGCGCTGGCCGACCACGGTGTCGTACCCGTCCGGCAGCAGCCGGACGAAGCCGTCGGCGTCGGCGGCGCGCGCCGCCGCCACGATCTCGGCCTCGGTGGCGTCGGGCCGGCCGTAGGCGATGTTCTCCCGGACCGTGCCGTGCAGGACGAGCGTCTCCTGGAGGACGACCGCGACGCTCTCGCGTACGTCGGTCAGGTCGAGGCGGCGCAGATCGGTCCCGTCGAGGCGGACGGCGCCCAGGTCGGGGTCGTAGAAGCGCAGTTGCAGCTTGGCGACGGTGGACTTGCCGGCCCCGCTGGCGCCGACCAGTGCCAGGGTCTCGCCGGGGGAGACGTGGAAGGAGACGTCGGACAGCGCCGGGCGGGTGGTGCCGGGGTAGCGGAAGGAGACCGCGTCGAACTCGATCTCGCCGCGCGCCCGCCGGATCCGCCGGGCGTCGGGGGCCTGGGTGACCTGGGGACGTTGGTCGAGCAGTTCGGCGATCCGCTCGGCGGAGGCGGAGGCGGAGTAGAAGGTGGTGCCGAGCCGGGAGAGGTCGCGGACGGGGCCGTAGAGCTTGCTGATCAGCGCCAGGAAGACCAGCAGGCCGCCCAGTGTGAGCTGCCCCTGGGCCAGCTTCCAGGTGCCCAGCCCGATGACGGCGAGGGCGCCGCACACCTCGATGAGCTCGACGAGCGGCCGGTAGACGGCGCGGATCCGCGCCGAGGCCATCGCGGCGTGGAACTTGCCCAGGTTCTCGCGCTCGAAGCGGTGGCCCTCCCAGGCCTGCCGGTTGTACGCCTGTACCAGTGCCACGTTGCCCAGCGACTCCTCGGCGACCGCGGTGAGCGAACCGCTGCGGCGCCTGCGCTCCCGGGACGCCTCCTTGACCAGCCGGGAGAAGTGCCGGGCGGCGCCCCAGAACAGCGGCACGATGACGAGGGCGAGGAGGGTGAGGTCCCAGCTCAGGTAGAAGAGCAGACCGAGGAAGACGCCCAGCTGGATGACGTAGTACAGCACGTCGGCCACACCGGACAGCAGGAACGTCTCCACGGCGTCCACGTCACCGGTGACCCGGGACAGCAGGTCCCCGAGCCGCCGCCGTTCGAAGAACCCCAGCGACAGCCCCTGGACGTGCCGGAAGACATCGGAGCGCAAGTCCAGCAGGAAGCTCTCGCTGACGTACGCCGACAGCACGTCGTCGGCGAACCCCAGGATCCCGGAGACGACGATGAGCCCCAGATAGGCGGGGGCGATCCACAGGAACGGCGACAGGTCCCTCGGGACGAGGACCTCGTCCACCACCACCTTGAACAGCCACAGCTCCCCGCCGTCGACGAGCGGTCCGAGCACGCTGAACAGCGCGAGCGGCAGCAGTCGCCCCCGCCGGCCGCGCGTGTACGGCCAGAACCTGCGGAACACCTCGCGCACGGACAGCGGCGGGGCCGCCGCGACCACGGCGTCCGTGTCCGCGCCGACCGACAGCAGACCGCGCAGCAGCTGCCGTCCGTGGAGCAGCCGCCGTCCGTGGAGCAGCCGCCGTCCGTGCGGCAGCCGGCGTCCGGGATGTCGCCGGGCATGCCGACGGAGCGGACCGGCTCCCTCGTGCGCCGGTCCGCTCGGCCGTTTCGGCCCTTTGTCAGTGGTGGTGGTGAACCTCATTTATCAGTAGTCGTTGTGACGCGAACCGTGCCGACGTCCCCTCCTCGAGGAGTCGCCGTGTCCGGATCCGTGTCCGTGGTCGCCGTGGTCGCCGTGGTCGCCGTGGTCTCCGTGGCCACTGCCCCCGTGACCGTGGCTCTTGGCCGGGAAGAGATCCTTGAAGATCGCCATAGCGTGCTTCCTCTCCTGTCCGCTCCTCCTTGAGCGGGTCTTGTACTGGATACGGTGCAGGACGCGAATGGGATGGCTTTTGTCCGTAAAATCATGAAAGTTCCCGTTTCTGTGCCCGGCGGTGTTCGCTGGGTGGCGGCCCGCCGGGGCCCGGCTGCCGCGAATCTTCACGGCGATTGCGCAACGGCGGCACGGGAGGTGGCGCGGGGGTACCGAAGGCCGCCGGGTGGTGCGGCATTGGCGCGGAGTGTCCCGTTCGGAACCACTCTGGCAACACCTGTCACTTCAGGATTCGTCGACCATGTCGTGGAGCATGTAGAGAAGCTGCTCCCTCTTCGTGGCGGCGCGCACACAGATGCGTAACCGGAGCGTTCAACGGCCCTGGAGGGAGCGGTCGTTGATTAGATGCGCGGCGCGCTCCGTGGTTTGATCCGTTGCACCGCCGGTGGAGCCGAGGTGTCCGGAATCGGATGCCGCACGCCTGCGGTCGCGGCGGCTCGCAGTCCCCAGCGGGACCGCCCCCTCGTGCCACACCCATGCGAAGGGAAGTTCCCACATGAACTCCGCTCCCCAGATCCAGACCACCGAGATCTCCGACGCCGAGCTCGACGACGTCTCCGGCGGCCTGGGCGGCCTGAGCCCGCACGCCGGTGTCGTCGCCGGCCCCACGGCCATCAGCGACTCGGACGTCCTGGGCCAGGCCCAGGCCGCCACGGCCGGAGCCCTCGGCACCGCGATGGGCACCCTCGGTCAGTACCACCAGGTCGGCGCGACCGTCTCGTTCTGATTCGCGCGCTTTTCGATGTCCGAAGGGCCGGCTCGGGAGAAATCTCCCCGAGCCGGCCCTTCGTGTCGCGTCCCAGATGCACGACGGTGACGACTGCGAAAGGATCGGAAGCATCCGGGGTATCCGGACTTATCCGGAGCATTCAATGGTCACCAAGCGCATCCTGGCCCGTCCCGCGCGCCCGACGGAAACGGCCGCGCGCGCCGCCGCCGTCCCCCTCGCGTCCGCGGCCGACTGCGGACTTCTGCTCCTCAGGCTGACCTTCGGGCTGCTGATGGCCGGGCACGGCGCCCAGAAACTGTTCGGTCTCTTCGGTGGCCAGGGCCTGACGGCGACCGGCCGGTTCTTCGAGAGTCTCGGTTACCGCCCCGGACGGGTCTTCGCGGTGATCGGCGGCGCCTCCGAGTTCCTCGGCGGCCTGGGCCTGGCCCTGGGGCTGCTCACCCCGCTGGCCGCCGCCGCTCTCATCGGCGTGATGATCAACGCCATGGTGACGGTCACCGGCGCGAAGGGCCTGTGGGCCTCGGAGCAAGGAGTCGAGTACAACGTCTGCATCGCCGTGGTCGCCCTGGCCGTCGCCGCCATCGGCCCGGGCCGGCTGGCCGTCGACCGGTTCTTCCGCTGGGGCTCGGGCGGCTGGCCCGAAGCGACCCTCGCCCTCGTCCTGGGAGGCATCGGCGCGGCGGTCAGCCTGACCCTCTGAGAGCCCGGCCCTCCGGCAGTCCGGCCCCGGACCTCACGCCGCCCGGACGAGGCGGTTGGCGAAGGTCGACATCGTGTACGTGCCGATGCCGAGGACGACTTCCAGGGCGTTGCGCTCGGTGTATCCGTGGGCCAGGAGGGCCTTGACTCCGTCGTCGTCCACGGCGCCGGCGGTGGTCAGGACGTCGAGGGCGAACGTACGGATCGCGGCGAGCCGTTCGTCGGCCGGGGCGCGCTCCTCGCGCAGGGCGGCGACGAGCCCGGGGTCCGCGCCGAGCTTGCGGAGCCTGCCGGTGTGCAGGTTGATGCAGATGTGGCACTGGTTGCGGACGGCGACCGTCATGATGACGACCTCCCTGGAGAGCGGGTCCAGGGTGCAGCGCTCGAAACTCGCGCTCAGCGACAGGAATCCGTTGAGCAGCTCGGGTGACGCGGCCAGCCGGGCCACGGCGTCCGGCAGTGCCCCGCCGAAGCCGTCGGCGACGGACCGCATCGCCGGTCGCGACGCCTGTGGGGCGCTCTCCATGGTGTGTGCGGCGAACATGACACCTCCTAAGATGGTCAACATGGTTGACGATGAGATGGTAAACCAGGTTGCCTTTCCGGGGAAGGGCGCGGAAGCGCACGGCGGCGACGCCGACCGGCCGAGAGCCGGCTACGAGCTGCCGCTGCTGCTGTTCGCGGGCTTCAGGACACTCATCGACGCGCTGCACACCGAACTCGCCGAGCAGGGACACCCGCAGGTGCGCCCGGCGTACGGGTTCGCCCTCCAGGCGATCGGCCCGGAGGGCAGCGCCGCCAGCGACATCGCCCGACGCCTCGGCATCTCCAAGCAGGCGGCGGGCAAGACCGTCGATCGCCTGGTCGCCCTCGGTTACGCCCAGCGCGCCGACGACCCCGCCGACGCCCGCCGCAAGGTGGTGCGCCTGACCGCGCGCGGTTTCGACGTCCTGGCCCGCTCGGCCGCGATCTTCGACCGCCTGCGCGCCGAGTGGGCCGCCCAACTGGGCGAGGACCGCCTCAGCGCCATCGAGGACGACCTGAGCACCGTGGTGGCCCCTGGGGCGTTCCGGCTGGACGCGGCAGGCTGGATGGGCGGAACGGCCTGAAGCCCGCCGGTGGTTCCGCCACCGGGCCGCCCTCCGTCATGGCCAGGTGTGCTCGATACGGTCGTGTCGTACTGCGTGGGCCGCCGGACCGTCGGACCGTCCTTCTCGACGGCCAGGTGGATCGCGTCACGGACCCGGCCACAGGCTCAGCAGGCCGCACGGAGACGATTTCCGGAGCGGCACTCCCGGCAGCGTCCGGGTTCCGGGGCGCGGAATGCCCGGTCGCAGCCGTCGCAGTTCTGGAAGGGCAGGGCAGCCGGGCGGTCCGTACGGGGCGCCGCCGGTGGCGGGGCGGGCAGAGGCGTCTCACGCAGGCGGAAGGCGAGGATGCCTGCCGGGCGGGCGCGGAAGCGGTCGGGGAGCCGTGCGGTGAGGAACTCGGTGATCTCGGGCGCTTCGACGCCGGCCGCGAGCCACTGGGAGACGGCCGGTGCGAGTCGTGCGGCCTCCCGTTCGGAGAGGATCAGGCGTGGATCGACCCGGCGCAGAGAGGTGAGTACGGCCACGGCCTGCGGGTCGGCGTCGGTGAGCGAGGCCGGGGTCTCCGCCTCGGTCTGTGAGGACACAGGCGCCACTTCCTGCGGGGGCACGGACGCCGGCATGTGCGTCGTCGCGGCGGCGGGCCGCTTGCGGAGTCGGCCCGGCTTTGGGGGCTTGGGAGGCCCGTTCGGATCCGGGTCCGGATCGACGTCCCCGCCGGGGATGTCGTAGAAGTACGTGCGGGTACGGACCTGCCCGGTGGCCGTCCGCTCGCGTCGGCGCTCCAGGTACCCGGCGGCTTCGAGTTCCCTGAGCGCTCGCGAGCTGAGGATCTCGCCCTCGGTGAAGTGCTCGCACAGGGCGGCGATGCTCACGGGGGAGCCGTCGGGCAGGGAGGAGATGTACGCCGCGACGCCGATCGTGACCGCGCTGCCGCGTCGCTGGACGAGGGCGTTGGAGATCACGGTGAAGTTGGCCGCGAGGCGGGTACGAACGTGAATCACGCCGGAGGCCGGAGCTTTCGGAGCTCCGCCGTCGGCGCGCAGGGGCGCGTTAGACTGCGGGTCAGCCATCGGGAAGGTGTCTTCTTCCTGATCGGTCAGGCCCTCGATCGGGATGCCACTCCCGGCCGGGGGCCGTATCTGTTTGCGGTTGTCGCGGCGAACGTCACCGTCCGTGTCCCACACCCGCAAGCCGGTCACCCGGACGGGTGACGTGGGCTTTCCGGCAGGGTGGGTGGGTGGGCGGGTAGTTCTTTACCCCGGTTCTTTGAGGAGGTCAGTGGCCCGCCGGACCCTCGCGGACAGGGGTCCGGTGAGCCCGGAAGACGGATGGTGGCCGAGACCCGGCGACCTCAGGGACGGTGGCCCCCGGCCTTCAACTCGCCTATGAAGGCGGACCAGGAAGCGGCTTCGAAGCACAGGGCCGGACCGTGCGGGACCTTGCTGTCACGGACGGGGACGACGGCTCGGAACCCGTCGGCCACCTCCACGCAGTTGCCGCCCTCCTGACCTCGTCCGGATCCTCGATGAGTTGGCCGTAGTGAGCGCCTTCCGTATAGGCGGTCTCCGAGCCGTCCGGCATCGTGAGCACGGTGAGCGAACCGCCCATGGCATCGTGCTCGCCTTGGTCGAACGGCAGAACTTGCACGGTGACGTGATGCTCCGCCGCCGTCCCGAGCAGCCGCGCCAACTGCTCACGCATCACTGCTTGGCCGCCGACCGGACGACTGAGCACCGCCTCGTCGAGGACTACCCACAGCTCGGGCCGACCGGGAGCGCACAGGCGTTCCTGCCGTCCCATGCGAAGGGCGACCCGCTCCTCCAACTGCTCCTTGCTGCCGAGCGTTCGACCGACTCTCAGGACCGATCGCGCGTAGTCCTCCGTCTGCAACAAGCCAGGCACCACATGAGCTGCGTACTCACGGACGGCCACCGCCCGCTCCGAGTACTCCATGAACTTCCGCGACCAGTCCGGAAACGCCTCCCGGTACACGTACGGCCACAACTCGACCAACAGGTTGTCCGCGCCGAGGGCCATGTCCAGCGCACGGGCCAGCTCCAGCGTGGGCTTCGCGCCGGACGCCCGCTCGATCTGGGTGATCCGTGTGCTCACGACGTGTGTTCGGGCCCCGAGTTGGGCCTGGGTGAGTCCGGCCGCCGTACGGAGCCTGCGCACCCGCGCGCCGAACAGCGCCGCCATCGACGTACTGGGATCAATTCCGTTGGCCAAAGCGTCACTTCCGTTGCTTATGGCCTGAGCAGTAAGGCTGCGCCACCTGTTGAGCGTAGGGCGAAACGACGACCCTTGAGCACGGAACGTGACGACATGTGTACGTCGCGATGCTTCGAGTGCGACAGGGAAGGACGGACAAGCCGTGCTGACAGGAACGACCACGCCGGGAGACGAGCCGCACGGGAGCGTCGCACCCCTTGCGCCGGACACCATCGCGCTCGCCTGCGAAGGCGAACCTGCCTCGCTGAGCCGGCAGTTCACCTCCTCGCGGCGAGGGGCGCGGCTCGCCCGGCGTCTTGCCGTCCGGTGCATGGAGGAGTGGGGTCACCCGCCGGCGTCGGACCTCTCGTGCACGGTCGCCCTCGTCGTCGGCGAACTCGCGGCGAACGCCGTCCAGCACGGCCGGGTGACCGGACGCGACTTCGGCCTCCGGCGCTCCCTCGACACCACCGCGGGCCTGGTCCGTGTCGAGGTCACGGACGCCGCCTCCACGAAACGGCCGCCCACGGCCCTGCCCACGTCGTGCCCCGAGGGAGAGTCCGGTCGGGGGCTGCTTCTGGTGGACGTGGTGGCCGCACGCTGGGGGTGGGCACCACGCCACCCCCGTGGGCAAGACGGTATGGGCGGAGGTGCCCCTCGGGGCATCGGCCCATCTTTGAAGGCTCGTCCAGTAACTCGAACGTCGGCAATTGCGCGGCGGCCGGGCGTCCATGGCGACGACGCCCTGGCCTCGAGGCCGGCTTTAGCCGTATCCATGCCCCTCACCCGACCCTGATGTCACTGCCCCGCCCCCGGATTTCCCCCGTCTGCGGGCGGGGCATCGCCCCGATATGGCCCTCGCGGGCCTGGCCACGCGGGTCGGCTGCTCTTCCTGTACGCGGTGCACGGCCAGCTCCGGCACACTGCGCAGCAGCCCAGCGACCAGTTCCCGCACCGGCATCGCGAGCCCCACCTGTGCCGTCCTTCGGCGGTCCCCCTCAGTTCCCACAGTGGCCCCCGAGACCTACGAGATCTCCGCGACCTCCGGCCGACAAGATCGCCCCGCCTCTCATCCTCCTCCCCGCGCCCCACGCCGAACACCCACCGACCGCCCGATCAGCGGGCGGCTAGGGGCCCGCGACAGGGAGCGGCTGTTGTGGTCCCTCCTATGCAAGGAACGGCCAGAGGTAGACCATTCCCACCACGCACCCCGTGGCTGAGCCGGCCATCCAGTACAGGGAAAAAGTGTTGAGAGGCACCTTGTCCCAGGGCTTCGCCTCCTGCTCCGCAATGTCGGCTGCGACCCTTTTCGCGACCGGCACCAGCATGATGACGAACATCATCAGGGCGCAGCTGTAGAAATACAGGGTGTGCGAGACGGAATAGCCTTTTACCGTGGCGTTGGGCAACAGAAACACCCAGCCGGCCAGCGGGGCGATGATCATGCGCCGCTTCGCTTTCGGTGTCGGCATGCACCAGTACATCGCGGCCATGTAGACGACGGTGACCGCGCCCGCGATGAGCCCCCAATCGTCTGTGGTCAGGTGGGCATGCATGATCGCGGCTCCTCCGAGGCGAAACACGACGTGATCTTCCATGGCCGGGACCTACGGTCCCGCAGCGCGCCTGCGTCGTTGAAATCAGCGAAATAGCCACAGCCATGGGCTGGGCGGCGTGTATCGCGAAGCCCCCGGGAATTTGTCGCCTCGAATCAACGCGCGATCAACGCACCTCGAAATCGAGTGGCACCCCCCGTAACTCCGGCCCGAATTCATTCGGCGAAGACTGCTCGAACAATCATACGCACCTGGTCATCCACCGTGAGCGGCAACTTCCGGCAGAAAGAATCAGCTGAACCCTGCCGCCTTCCGGCAACTTCGCGCCGGCGTGGGTGTCGGCCAGTCCCAGGGCATGTCGACGTGGAGGGGCGGTACACACACCTGTGTTCCACCTGCCTTGGATGCTCGTCACGCTCCGACGGAGCGGCTCCCCTCCCGGACGCCAGGTGCCCGCCACACCCCGTGGCTTCTCCGGTGAGCGGCGGTGGCGAAGGCTCATGCCGACGGAGGCTGGGAGCCGGACTCCGAAGCTGGCTCCCGAGAGGGGCCGACAAACGAACCAGGGGCCTGATCCGCTCTCACGGATCAGGCCCCTGACCTGATACTACGGCGTCGGGGTGGCGGGATTTGAACCCACGACCTCTTCGTCCCGAATGAGGTTCGGGCGAGATCCCGACCTGCTCCGGGGGATGTTTGCGCAGGTCAACGGTGTGGTCTCGGTTGGTCTGGAACGGCCAGGCAGGGGCTCCGGGAGAAGATCTTCTCCCAGTTTTCTCCCAGGTGGTGGGCCGGCGGGGCGGTAGCCGTAGTCGTGCGCTGCATTGCACGAGCAAGTTTGCGCGAGCTCGCCGTCATTTGACATTCGGAGGTTTGGCCACGCCGTGCCTCTTGCTGCGGCATCAAGGGCGCCGCCGAGGCGCAGTCAGGTGGTCGGGCCGGAGTGGAAGGCCGGGCTGCTGGCGGAGCGGGACTACGTGTCATCGTCGTTGCCGAAGTTGCGTAAGTGCGGCCGAGACGACGACAGCGGGGCGGTTCCGCAGCGGTGCTTCCGCCTGTGAGGACCGCCTCGTCCGTCAGGTGTCGGATGGGTACAGTACTGACTCTCTTGGGCCACAAGATGGCTCATGTCGTACATCTGAAGCCAAGTCAAGCTACCCATGAGTAGCCCTTGATCTCGACATCAGCGACACGAGATTCTGGTTTGTTCGACTCAAGATAGATGCTGTGTGGTTTTTGCTTCTCATGGGGAGGTCTGCCGTGACCGAGGGCAATCAGTCTGGGACACCTGTAGTTGAGGTACAGCATGCCCGCCCGCTGCCTGTCTTGGTGCTGGCCGACGTGAGCGGCAGCATGGACCAAGACAAGAAGATCGAAACGCTCAATAACGCCATGGCAAGCATGATCAATTCCTTCGCCGCCGAGGACTCGCTGTACGGGGAAATCACCGTCGGCGTGATCACTTTCGGAGGGGCGGAAGCTCGACTGCACCAGCCCTTGGTGCCAGCTTCCCAGGCCCACTGGAACTCGATGTCGGCTGGTGGTCGCACTCCTCTTGGTGCTGCGCTCGACCTCGCGCGGACGGTCCTCGAGGACCCAGAAGCCGTGCCGAAGCGGGCCTTTCAGCCGACGTTGGTCTTGGTCTCCGACGGTATACCCACCGACGAGTGGGAGTCCGCACTCGAACGCCTACTGGCCTCCCCCCGCGGGAAGAAGGCGATACGGCTGGCCGTCGCGGTCGGCCCGGAAGCGGGCGGTCAGGCTTACCAGGTACTGGAGCGGTTCGTCGCCAACCCCGCCATCCCGGTGGTGCGCACCGACGAGCTCGACCGCGTGAGGCAGTTCTTCCAGTGGGTCACGGTGAGTGTGGCTACTCGTGTTCGTAGCGGTAGCCCTGACGATCTGTCCACCTTCGACTCAGATGAGTTGTACGACCTCACCGACTGAGAACGCCGAACCTATGGGGGAAGGGACACGAAAGTGAACACAGGCGCGAGGGGGCGCGGCAGGCTGCGCGGAGGCGATGTCCTCCAAGACGAGTTCGGCACCGCGCTGAAACTCGAAGAGCAGTTGGGTAAAGGCGGACAGGGCGAAGTCTGGTCAGTCGCCGGCGGACGCTCTGCCGTGAAGGTGCTGCGTACTGTCAGGGGCGAGGATGTCAACCGGCTACGAACCCGACTTGAGTTGGTGCGCCGCTTCGACCTCGGTGGCATCCCCATTGCGCGGCCGCTTGCCATGCTCGACAGAGAGCAAAGCGGCCGCGTCGGCTACGTGATGGAACTGCTGGGCGACATGACCGGGATCGGTTCCCTGGCCAAGCCGCCGACGACCGAACCGGTTGTCGATTGGTACCGGCGGACTGGCGGGTTGCGCCGCCGCTTGCGTTTGCTCACTCTGGCGGCGGAGGCACTCGGCGGCCTGCACGCCAAGGCGGTCGCCTATGCCGATGTGTCCCCAGACAACATCCGCGTATCACGCGACAGTGCGCACGAGCAGGTATGGCTGATCGATCCCGACAACCTGACCGTGGGGTCAACGGTGGCGGACACCTCGGTATACACACCTGGCTACGGCGCACCGGAAGTTGTTGGCGAGCTGTCGGGATGCAGCACGGCCAGCGACTCCTACGCCTTCGCCGTGCTGGCGTTCCACGTTCTGGTACTGGCCCACCCTTTCGTTGGCGAACGGGTCTACGAAGATCCGTTTGCGCTGGAGGATGACGCGTTCTCCGGGAAGCTCCCTTGGATCGACCACCCAACTGATGACCGTAATCGCACCCGTCAGGGGCTGCCTCGCGACTCGGTGCTCACCAAGGGCCTCAAGCGTCTGTTCGCGCTGACTTTCGAGGAAGGCCTGCATAAAGCCGGTCTTCGGCCTGCTCTGTTGGAGTGGCGCACTAAGCTCGACCAGGCAGCGATGTCCGCCATCATGTGTCCGAGCTGCGCTCACTCGTACTATCCGTCATCCGCTGCCTGCCCTTGGTGCGGAACGGTGCGGCCTCTCCTTGCCCGATGTGACTTGTACGCCCACGTGCCAGCGCAGCCTGAAAGGTCGGGGTTACCGCAGCGGGACATGGAGACCGGCCGGTTGGAGTCGCTCCTGCTCACGTCTGGCGAGCCCGTTCCGGTGAGGGCCCGCAATGCACTGGTGTGCCTGGACCGCGGCCCGTCGTCACTGATTGTGGACGCCGATGAGCCCGTGGTCGAGATCGCCTGGGACGGCCGATCGGAGGTGACTGTGGAACGGGTCGGTCGCCACGAGGTATGGCTGCAGGATCCCAGCGGTGAACGCCGTGTTCTCCTGCAACTCGGCTACCGCAAGGAGATACCGGTGTCCAGCTCGGGTCGGTGGACGGTGCGGTTCGGGCCCAACGAGCAGATCCACTGTTTCCTGCGGTTCAGGAGCCAGCCTCTCCAACAGGGGGTGAACCGGTGAGCAGTGGAGGCGACATCATCGACATGCTGCCTGGTAAGCCTCTGTTCTTGTGGATCAGCGGGCCATCGGGCACTGAGATACCTGAAAGTGCCAGGGGCCGGGAAGTCGTGCTCGCTTGGAACGGGCCAATCGTCACGGCAGGGCTAAACGAGTCCTCAGACAGCGGCTTCAGCTGGCGGGTACGGCCTCGTGGGGACCGTGACGACGAGTCGCTGCGCCAGCTGATCGACCCGTTCCGCGGAGTGGTGGCGGTGCTCAACACTCAAGAGCAGGACCAGCGGGGCCGAACCTGGCTCCGTCTTCGGGCGCATCCCTACGACATGGTGCGCCAGTGGGGACAGCCGCTGCGCGTCGCACTGGATGACCGGGCGCTGGACGCAATCCGCAGGATTGCTGATGACACGAAGCTCAAGACACCAGGTGCGCCGCTGGACTGGCTTCGGCAGCGGACGAGGCTCGGCCCTCTCCCGGGAGCCACGCTGCCGCACCGGTTCTCCGCGTTGGCCGCCCCAGGGCAGGACTTGCACGAACCTGAGCCATGCATACTGCTCGGAGACAACATCGCGGTCTCGCTCGCACGCGACAACATGGGCTGGCGTATCACCAACGTACGAAGCCACGGTCGGCAACCCGATGAGCGCCAGCGGCTCGCCCTGGTCCACGGCGACCTCGACTTCGTGGACAGGTCGACCGACACTCGGCTGCGCCGACAAGTACGAGAAGAGGTCGATCGGCTTAGGACAACCGGGGCTGAGGACAGTTTCCTGGCCCGGTGGCGTGAATACCATGAGCTGGAGAACCGGTATGCGCTGCGCCGCATGCGTGAGTTCCGTTATATGGAGTACTCCCAGTACCGGCGGTTGGACGGTCCTGACCATGTCATTCGCTTCCACCTCGGTTCGGAAGAGACCGATCCGGATCGGCAAGAAGATGTACTGAGGTATATCGCCAGCGCCGTCCGGGCGGGCGAGGAGCTGGAACTGGAGTGTGCAGCCGAGCTCCCCGATGTGCTGGGGGGTTCAAAGTCCACTGGGCTGGAAGGAGACGTGCTCGGTCTGCTCGATGTCCAAGCAGAACGGGGCAACGAGACAGGCATAGTACAGAGCGTCGATGTGGATTCTCAGACCTTAGATCTGCGGATTAGCACACGGGACAGCCTCACTGAGGGAGTCGGGCCCAGCCTGTTTCGGAGGATGCCTCCCCGTAGCGGTTTCCTTCACGCTGCAGTCGGGGGTGACCGGCGACGACTGCAGCGTCGTGCCGAGGCAATCAAGCGGGTACAGAACGAGGACATCCCGCTACCTCAGTTGCACTTGCTTCTTCAAGGAAAGTTGGAGCGCGGCCACCAGCGCAGACGCATCAAGCCCTATAGCGAGGCAGCGTGGGCCTGTTTCAAAGGGACACCGACCGAGTCGCAGAAACTGGCCCTCGATGTTGCACTCAACACCCCGGACATCGCAGTCGTCCAGGGGCCTCCTGGCACTGGAAAGACCCAGTTGATCGCTGCCCTGCAAACCCGGCTGGCGGAAGAGGGCAAGGGCCACGCCGTCGTGAGTCGAAGCATGCTGTTGACCAGCTTTCAGCATGCCGCTGTGGACAATCTTGTCGAACGCTCCAAGGTGTGGGACCTGCCGGCCATCAAGGTGGACTCACGCAATCGCGGCTCCACAGCGCACATCAGCGCGTGGCGGGCGGAGGCGATCACGGCTCTGGACGGTGAACTGCGTGGAAGCATGCAGGGCCGCCGTACTCTGGCTCTCAGGGAAATCGCCCGGCAGGCAGGCGCCTACACTCTGGCGCCTGTCGCAGCGGAAGAAGTTCCGGCGCTACTGGAGCGGGTCGCCGCACATGCCCGCGGCCTGATCTCCGATGCGCTCATGGACGACCTTGACCGCTTGCGCACCAGTCTGGAGGTCGCTCGGCGCGTTGCCTCCCTGAATGGCGACCCACGCCGCGAGACGACCCTGCGCGCCATACGAGGACTGCGGTGCACGCCAACGGCATTCGCCGACGACGGCCCGTTGATGGCCTCAGCCGTGCTCACCCGCCTACGGCATCTCGGCTCTGTCGAGGACAAGGACCGCGAGCTGTTAGATCGCGCTGCAGACTGGGTGGAGGGCGATGTACCACCGTTCCTACCGGAACTGGTTGAGTTGCGCTCCCGCCTGATTGACCAGATGATCCCGGTCCAGCGACTTGCCCGTCCTGCTGTACGGCAGGACGTAGTGGACCTCCTCATCGCAATCGTGGAAGACCTGGAAGACCGGCTGGGCAGCTCGGCCGAAGGCGTGGATCAGGTACTCGCGGATTACTTGGATGATCTTCGCGGCAACCCCATCGCCGTCCACCACACGCTGCGTCTCTACACCACGTCGCTGGCGACAACCTGCCAGCAGGCCGATTCACGTGGGCTCGCGGCAGCCAAGGATGCCGAAGGTGAAGACGTGCTCTTCGACACCGTGATCGTAGACGAGGCCGCTCGCGCAAATCCGCTAGACCTGTTGATCCCTCTCACGAAAGCCACCCGAAGGATCGTCCTCGTCGGAGACCACCAGCAGCTGCCGCACATGCTGGAGCCTGATGTCGAGCGTGGGCTGGAGGAGCAGCGGCGGACTGGCGAGCTCACGATGCTTCGCCGAAGTGTCTTCGAGCAGTTGTTCACCTTGCTCCGCAAGGACCCTGACAAGCCTGGCAGAACTGTCCGGCTGGGCGCCCAATTCCGCATGCACCGTGTGCTCGGCGACTTCGTCAGCCGCAACTTCTACGACAAGACTCTGGAATCGCCACGGCCGGACAAGGACTTCGTTCACGCGCTCGACGGTTATCACGGCAAGCCCGCTGCATGGCTGAGCCTGCCTAACGGTTCCGGTGGTGAGGTACCGGGTCGCAGCAAGACGCGTCCTGTGGAGGCCAGGGCAATCGCCAAGGAACTCAAGCGTCTGGCGCTGGAACGCCGGGACCTCACCTTTGGAGTGATCAGCTTCTATGCGGCACAGGTGCAACGCATCTGGCTTGAACTGGAACGACAGGGGCTCGCCGTGCGCAGCGGTCGCGAGTACCGGCCGGTCGAGGCACTGCTGAGGGACGACCGCAACAATGAACGAGTGCGGCTGCAAGTGGGAACTGTAGACGCGTTCCAGGGCAAGGAGTTCGACGTCGCATTCCTGTCGGTCACCCGGTCACGGCCCGTTCCGGAAGACGTAGAGCAGAAGAGACACACCCAGCCCGACAGCTATGCGGCCTGGGTGCGTGAGACCTACGGCCACCTGGTACTGCGCAACCGCATGTGCGTGGCCATGAGCCGGCAACAGCGGCTGCTGGTTGTAGTGGGCGACGACCAGCTCTTCGAGCCGAGCGTCGCCCCAGATGAGGTAGAACCCCTGATGGACTTCCGGAGGATGTGCCTCGGTGGGACAGACGGAACGGTGGTCAGGTGACGTTCCACGCTGAACGTGGTGTGCTCTTGTTCTCCGCACCACCGAGGTCCCGCAACCTGCTGTTCGTGTGCTGGCCTGTCCTCGTCCATCGGGTCACGGCTCCCGTACTGCGAGTGCACCACCTCAACATCTTCGAGAAGGTCGTCCTGGGGCTGTGCCGGGCCGGTGTCAGGCAGCCGGACGCAATCGCACGCCGTATTCACCAAAACACGGAACTCTGCGCTTACGTCATACGGCAGTTGAAGGATTCAGGCCAGCTGGATGCTTCCGCCGTTCCCACCCGCAAGGGTCTACGCACCGTGGCCACAGGAAGGGTGGACGAGGAAGCGGAGCTTGTGGTTACCCACGTCTTTCAGGATGCGAGCAGTCCCGCGGGAGAGCTCTGGCCTCGGACTGCGACGAATCTCGACTTCCAACCGGTGCAGCGGGTCCGTGGGACAGATGCCGATCTGCGCCTGGACAGTGCTGGGCATCCACGCAAGGAGACTGCCTACCTGGTTCCGCCGTGCGATCAAGCGCGTGCCGGAGAGCTGCCGGCGCCGAGCGCAGACCAGATCATCCATGCGGTCGCGGCACATCGCGGCGCTCTCGCCGAGCGCCGCGTGACCCAGTTCAACCAGGCCGCCGAGCCGACGCTCGCTGCATACGAAGCCGAGCAGGAGCTTCAGGCCCTTCACACGGAGTTCGCAATGCCTCCGGAGGAGCAGGTGAACCGTGTCTGGGATATTCGCCCGCCCACCTCCGAGTACTTGCTCACCTGGCTGGAGCTGAACGCCGAAACCACCGAGGGCTCATCACGTTCACCGGGGTGGCGAGCCCGAGACCCGTTCGGGCTCGATCCCGGCCTGATGCTCCAACAGCTTGTGCTGTCTCACATGCACTCCGACCAAAGGCTGTCTAAGGCCGTTTCCCATCTGACGTTGGCCCTTGACGATGACTTGAACCACCGGTACCGAAAGATCGCCCGCGCAGTCCGTGAGCGGTCTGAGGAACAGCTGGTGCAGCAACTGGGCGACCGAATCCGCAGCTACCCGTCCATGCTTGACCTGCTCTTCGGGCTTGAGGACGCCGCAGCAAGGATGGCTTCGAACGCAGATATCGAAACCGTTGCACGAGAGACCGTCCGCGTGTACGAGCATTTGTTCCGTCGGTTGGTCGACGAGTATCGGCCAGTCGCGCCGAACTGGCAGATGCAGCAGGGCGCAGGCGTCGCTCGCATCCTCAGGGAGCACCTGGCAGAGTGTGCGGCTCGTCTCGGCTTTAGCCGTGTACCGCTCCTCATCAGCGGGAACCTCAGGGAATTCGGTGAAGGTCTCGCGACGGCGCAGAGTAACCCAGCGAAGTTCACGAAGCAGATCTCCGCTCTGGTCAAGAAGGGCTCTGTCAAGGAGTTGGCGCCTTGGGCGCTCGTCGCGGCCGCCAGCCCCGATAACCCGGAATACCTGCAGCATCCACTGCGTGGCCTCGCGGAACGCCGCCCAAACCTGCTGACCGAACTGGAGCAGGTCAACTCTCTCCGTAACCGCGGTTCTCACGGCGACCGGGACGCCTCCACGAGCGATGACGCCCAGTGGTGTCGAGAACTCGCCCTGGATGCGGCCAGAACCGTGCTCGATCTGTCACCGGAGCCAGAAAGGACCAGCGCACGATGAGCAAAAGGCGCGCCAAGGCCCGCAAAACCCGCGGCCACCCTGCATCCTCCTCCGGGAGTGCCTCTAACCGCTTCGTGGGCGCTCCCCCGTCGTCCGGGGAGGCTAGTGGGAAGCTGATCGACACGGCGGAAGCCCTCATAGCAGCGGAGACCATGGAACACGGGCCGGCCGAAGCCGCGCCCATGGATACGGAATTTACTGTTGAGGTCAGCACGGAGCGTCTCAAGACCGCCATCCAAGGTCTCGAACGAGCAAAGGACCTCGCCGCACGCCGTCAGCGCGATCACGAAAGTGCCAAGCAAGCCATCGACAGGCAGCGTGAGGAGCTCCGTGTCAAAGAAGCTCAGCAGAACGCTGAGTTCGGTACCCGTATTGAAGGGTTGGATGATCGTGTTGCCAAGGCGAAGGAGGAACAGGCCCGGCTGGCCGAGGAGGCCAAACGGCTGAGCGAATGGGAAGCGCGACTCTTCGAACTTGAGCAGGCTGCTCAGAGCGACTTCGCAGAATACCGTCACGCTCAGCTTCAGCAGCTGGGAGAGGAACTTTCCAGGCGACGGGCGTCTGTGGAGGTAGAGGAGCGGCAGCGCGCCCAGGAGGCCGATCTTCGCATTGGCGACAAGGAGAAGGAACTGGCCGAACGAGTGGCCGGGCTGGACGCATACGAAGCCGACCTCGACCGCCGCCGACACGACCTGGAGAGAGCGGAGCGGCGTCTGACCGCACGTGAGCAGGATCTCGTGCAGGAGATGGCTGACCAGCAGAAGACGGTTGAAGCGAGGTTCGCCGGTGAGCTGGAGACACTTCGCCTCGACTTGGAGGCGGCGAATCGACGTCACGATGCCGCGTCGGAATTGGCCAGGCGGCGTGCCAACGAGCTGGCCAAGCGGGAAGCAGCTGAATTGGCCTTGGGCGACCTGTCGCTGCCGGAGGCAGCGGCTGAGCTGGAAGAGCTGCGGCGCAGGAACGACGAGCTGCTCGCTGAGTTGGCAGCCCGCCCGTCAGCGACTGTGGAACGTCTGGCTGATTTGGAAGCCCGCTGCCAAGAACTGGCCATCGACAGAGAAGAGCTACTGAGGAAAAACGAGGAACTGCAACTCCACATTGCTGCCAGCCGCATCTCGGTAGCCGAGCAGCAGACAGCCCAGCTCGTCAACAACGCGCTGGAGCAGTTGAACAAGACACTTCGCCGGGAGATCGCCGAACAGTCGGCTGAACTGGAGAAACTTCAGGCAAGCAACGGCAACACGTCGCCGTTCCCGGCCTGCGTCGAGATGGACTTGGACCCCAATTACTCCAGGGAACCAGAACTGCGGAGGGGTGCGCCATCGCTGCCTACCCTGGTCCAGAGAGTGCGTGACATCATCGCACGTAATGAACGGTTGTACTATTCCGAACGTGACCTGCGCTGTTTCCTCGGCGGCTTGGCTGCCAGCCGACTCCACCTCTTGCAAGGCATCAGCGGGATCGGCAAGACCCGGCTTCCGCTTGCCTTTGCTCGAGCGATCGGTGCCGGCTACGAAACCGTGGCCGTCGCCGCCGAGTGGCGCAGCCCGCAGGACCTGATGGGCTACTACAACGCTTTCGAGCGCAAGTTCTACGAGACAGATTTCACCAAGGCTCTGTATCGCGCGCAGCTCCCCTTGTTTCGCGCCAAGCCCTTCTTCGTCGTACTCGACGAGATGAATCTGTCCCACCCAGAGCAATACTTCAGCGACATCCTGCATGCACTGGAGTTGCGTGAGAGCGGGCCGCAGCGCCTTCGACTGATGACTTCCCGAGTCGACCCGGCACCGCAATTGTTGCGGGACGGATGCGATCTACTCCTGCCGGACAATATCTGGTTTGTGGGTACGGCCAACCACGATGAGACGACGGTCTCCTTCGCGGACAAGACGTATGACCGGGCGCACGTACTTGAGCTGCCGACAAAACCGGAACAGTTCGACCCTGGTGATACGCAGCTGATCCCTCCCATTTCGCTTGGAGCCCTGTCCGCCGCTTTCACGGATGCCAAGGAAAATCATGTGGACGACGTTGCTCAGGTTTTGGATTTCCTCGACAACGAGCTCGGTCAACGCCTCCGGCAAAGCTTCGGCATCTCCTGGGGAAGTCGCCTGAAGCGGCAGGCCGAGTCGTTTATCCCCGTCGTACGGGCTGCAGGCGGAGAGATCGGAGAGGCGGCCGACCACCTGCTCGCGACCAAGGTGCTCCGCAAACTTCAAGGGAGGGCTGAGGTGCACTCCACCGACCTTCAGGCGCTCCGTTCCGAAATTCAGACGCTATGGCCACAACTGTGTGACCGAACACAACCCACCGATTCGCTACGCGCCCTGGACGACGAGATCCGTTACCGGGGTGTGTTGTGAGCCGCCCCGGGGGTCTCATGGAGTCGGCGAACCCAGTCAGGTTGTTCGACCGGCTGACTGGTCGGCTGGTGCCACCACCCGACGGCCGGGTGCCGCTCGGTCGCTACATGATCCCCACCGATGAACACACGCTCTTGCTGGATACCCGGCGTGCAGCCCCTGGGGACTACCTCGTCGGCCGGGAGGGGAACTGGCTGTTGCGGGCGGACCAGCGCACCTGGTGGTCCGGTGACTTCGGGCATCGACCGCTCCCCGACCCACTTGTAGTGGACAACGTGCTCCAGGTCGGCGACACGGTGACAGAGGCAGTGAAGCACGGTGCCCCGTTGGCCGAGTGGATCTCCACTCCCCCTGTAGTGACCGACACCGATAGCAGGTTGCGGCCGCACCCGCTGGAGGACCGCATCCGTGCTGAACTGGGCTTCGTACGAGCGGTTTGCCGTGCTCCGCACGCGCGACTGCGCACCGAGCACACGCTCGTCCCGGTGAGTCGAGCCCGCAGCATCACATGGCGCACGGTGGTACACCTTTCCGCACACAGCGAGACTTGGGCAGCCCGTCGTCTGCGAGGCGTTGAACCCGCCCAGTTGCTCACGCCGGTCCGTGTTCCTGACTATGACCTGTACGAGAACCGGGTCGTGGCTGCACTTGTGGATCGATTGTGGCAGCACGTCCTAGCCCGCTCCGCCGAACTCGAATCGATAGCGTCAATGGTGGAGCGTGGCCAGGATCTGTTGAGCGAGGCCGCAGCCCGGCCAAACTGGCGTGGCCGAGCCCGACTGTACGAAATGATCAGCAGATTGCTCGACGGGCAAAAGTTCGACGAGGAAATCGAACAACTGCGAGGTCAACTCAATGCCCTACGCAATGCCTTGGCCCCACAGTTGGACTCACGCCTCCGCAAAGGGATCCGCACTCCCTATGACGGCAGACCCGAACTGCGCCCAACCAACCTGTTTCTCAATGACGCCAACTATCGCCACAGTCGGGACTTGTGGAATTCCTGGGTCAAACTGCGCGGCAAGGGCGATGCCAATACAGACCCACACTCCAGGATGGCCGCCTGGTGCCGTAGCTTCGCGCAGTTCGTTCTGCTCCTGGTCGTACAGGCGCTCGACGAGCTCGGGCTGCAGGCTGAGCCCGAACCCACCGTCGAGAGCCTCGGCCCAGACGAATTGAGGCTGCGCTACCGCTATCACGCGGACGCGCTATGGCTGAGCCGAAACAGCGATGACACCTTCGTTCTCCGCCTCCGCGGACGCCAGGTCCTGCGAATGGTCCCTCTTCCTCATGCCCTCACTGCCTCAGGTGACCCGGAGGAGATCACGTCATGGCTCTCCAAACTGGCGACAACAAACCGCGAACCCCTAGTGATCTTCTACCCGGGTGAGCCCGCCGAACGAGAGCGACTGCCGATCCACCTGAGACTTGCAGTCCATGGTGTCCACGGTGGCTGGGGCAGCAGTGGCCCCGCCGCTCCGACGTTCGTGCCGGTCAGCCCATCCGATATCGACAGCGTCGCGCGCGTGGGCCGCTTGCTGCGTGCCGCGCTGGTTGGTCCCGTACTGGCAGAGTTCCCAGTCCGGGTGCCCTGTCGTGCAGAATTCGTGGCGCCTGTCGCCAAGAGTCTGAACTGGGTGGAGCCAGGCAGGAACGAAATCATCGTGGTACGCCCACCCAGTCCGGAAGAACTGGACGCAATGCCTTCCTCAATTGACCAGCTGGGCATCCCGACTTCACATGTCCGGCAGCGAGGTGACCACCAGCAGAAAGTCGATGGGCTGGTGCGTGCGTTGCATGACGGAGCTGAGGGAATCCGTCGCCTGCTCAGATGCCCGATTTGTAGTCGGCTCCCGACCCGATCCGACCAAGCGTTCCAACGCCGTGGCGACACATACCGATGTGCTTGCGACCACTGTGGATCCATTTGGGAGAATCGTCGCTGTGTGAAGTGCAGTGACCGATACGCAGTGCTCACGACCACTGACTCTGAGGGCAAGATCGGCGGCGACGGAGACCGTCTGGACCGAACTTTCGCTCAGGATTTGCTTGCCGCACCTTGCTGGAAGCGTACGCGCAGCTACCTCTGCCCATCCTGTGGATACTGCGCAGAGGCTCGTCCGGACTCCAAACGTGAAGATTGCGCTCGCTGCGCCCCTGAATGACCTGCGACGGTTTTCGGGTTCGGTGAAGTCACTCTCATGCAGCGAGGTATCTGCGAGCACATCCGTGACGACGTTCTCCAATACTATGATTCCGTTGAGGATGTGTTATTCCCCCTCGGGGCCCCGCATGCCCCGTGCCAGATCAACAACCGAGTCGGCGTCTGCGGGGTCGTCCTTGGCCAGAGCCTCCAGGGGGTGCGGGATACGCTGCTACGGCAACGAGGGGCCCGCCGCCGCTGTGACAAAGCACGCCTGCAATTCATCCCTTCGAGAACGTGATGTTCCGCTGCGCGGCCCGGGAGGGGTTCTGCCGGCTGAGGCAAGCGATCAAGAAGTGGGCACCTGTAGTCCTGTGCACGGTGGGATGGGTGCTGGGATCAAGAACGCGGTCGAGTGCCGCCATGCATGAACGCAAGTGGAGCAGCAATGTAGTTGGGAAGCTCACCGACGCATGCTAAGTTTGTGGCCGCCTGCGACGCGTGGGGCGGAGCATGGTCGCTTCGGGATGGATTTCCGAGGTAGGTGAAGTTCCCCCAAGGCCGGGTAGTTAGCGTTCTCGCAGGTCACGCAAGGGGGGCCGTTTCCTGTGTGACTGCGGCGTAGCGTCCCGTGCGGACCCTCTTGATCATTCCTTTCTCGGTCCAGCGGGCGAGTTGTCGGTAGGTAGCGGCGAGGGTGACGTCGCCGAGGAGTTCGGCGATCTCCCTTGAGCGCCAGAGCCGTTCGGGTTCTGCCTGCAGGATGGCCAGGACGCGTGTCATGCGGTTGCTGGTCTGGCCGGGGCCGACGTACTGGGGGACCGTGGCCGTGGGCAGTGCGGGCTCCGGCGCCGGCGGCGGCAGGAGAGTGATCACCGTCGAGGTCACGGCCTTGCTGGCGTCGGGGCGGCCGTCCAGTTTCCTTTCCGCGTAGCGGGAGATGGGGGACTTCACCTTGCGGGTGCTGACGCGGCCTCGGCGTGCGGGCGACAGCGCCGACAGGACGCGTCGGCCGATCTCCCCGATGCCCTGCTCGAAGACTCCTTCTGCACCTACCAGCAGGTCACGGGCGGTCTGGAGGGCGACGGTGAAGCCGCAACGGTCGGGATCGGTGCCTGGCCGGGACTCCGCTGCCTGGACCATGGTGCGTCGCAGAACCTGGTAGAGGGTGAGCACGGCCCACACCTCCTGCTCGACGCCGGCCGGGTCGTGCGAGCGCAGGACACGTCCGTGCAGGATGGTGTGGCGCAAGGCGTAGTAGGCGCTCTCGTGCTCCCAGCGCTCGTGATACAGGTGCACGAGGCGGTCGGCGGGGTAGCGGCGGGCGTCCAGGAGCGTGGTCACCAGACGGTAGGAGCCCCCGAAGGTGCTGCCATCGGTGCAGGTGATACTCACCTGGGCTTCGATGATGCGCACCGGGACGCCGCCGATGACCGAGAGGTAGGAGGAGTCGGCGAGCGGCGTCAGGACCGGTGGGCGGCGGCGCTGGCGGATGCGGCCCAAGACCTGTGCGCCGGTGGCGTGCACGGCGGTGAGGAAGTCGTTGCTGTCGAAGCCCCGGTCCCACAGCACCAGCATCCCGGGGCCCAAATGGTGCAACAGTTTGGTGGCGTAGGAGGTCTCGCCCTCCCGGGTGGGGCCGAAGACCGCTGCGATGACGGCCCGGGTGCCGGTCTCGACCAGCGTCATCAGCTCGACCTGGGGATACCCGCCGTGCGGGGCACCGCCCCAGCCAGCCCCGGTTGCGTTCGCTGTCAGGCACCTTGATCGAGCTGCAGCCGTCGAATGACACTGTCCGATACGGGCCGAACCGCACTCCCGGCATGGTCGGGCGGGCCAACGGCCCGGCCAACACCTCGAACAACGCACGCACCGGCGCGCTGCCGAGTCGGCGGCGCAGATCACGCAGTGCCTTCGTGCTCGGGCGGACAACCGGCATCCCCGACAGGCCAGCCGTCAGCTTGGCCCACACCAGCCGGTAGCCGACCTCGGGGAACATGCACATCGCCAGCAGAAAGTAGACCCCGACCCGCGAAGGCAGATCACGCAGCCGTCGCTGCACGACCCTCGTTTCCAACAAGACCGCATCAACCAGCTCGAACGGCATGATTGCCGTCAGCTCCCCCAGATGCCCCGGCGCGAACCGCCCCGCGGCCACAGTGACCGTACGGGTGATGGTCGCCAGCGGCGACGGCAGGACACAATGACCAGGCAACGGAGCTCCTTCGGTAACAAGCTGTCTTGGACGACTGCCTGTACCAACGAGCTCCGTTGCTCCGTGTCAGGACTTCCTCAACGCCCCTTGCGTGACATGCGAGAACGCTAACTACCCGGCCTTGGGGGAACTTCACTGATCGATATCCCCCTGAGTAAGGACTCATCCTTTTGCCTCACCCTGCGATGCCCCCTGCCCTCGCATGCCTTCCGCACCGAACGGATGGCGAAGCCGCCCTGCCCCGTCTCTACCGCCCAGAAGAGATCGCCGAGATGCTCGGCTGCTCGGCCTGGTGGGTCAAGGACCGGGCGCGGCGCCGCCTGATACCGCACACGCGAGTCGGCCGCGCCTACCGCTTCACAGCGGACCACCTCGCCGAGATCATCCGCATCCACGAGGAGCCTGCGCCACAGAGAGCACAGCGGACGCCGTCACCGGCCAATCCGTCTGCGTCGACTACGACGCCGTCACGTACGACTCCGCAGATTCGGCCGCCCATCTCCTCCGCCCCACGTCTGAGGGCCCGACCACCCCGCAGGTCCCAGTACGGCACCGCCGTCTAACACCACCGCCACAAGACAGAAAGGAGGGAACGCGGGGCGTGGGCTTCGCCGAGAAGCGCGGCAGTTACTGGCGCGGTAGATACAAGGTCAGCGAGGGCAAGTACGCAACCGTCATCGACCCGGCAGGCGCAGTGGTCAAGTTCGCCACCAAGAGAGAGGCGAAGCAGGCCGCCGACGAGGAAGAGGCCAAGGTCCGGCGCGGCACCTGGCGCGATCCGTCGGCCGGACAGGAAACGTTCGGCGAGTACGCCAGCCGCTGGTACGACGCCCAGGACCTGGCCGCGTCCACCATGCAGAACTACCGGCGCCACATCGAGGAGCACCTGCTCCCCGAGTTCGAGGACAAGGCCCTCGCCGGCATCCTCCGCACGGACGTGGACACCTGGGAGAAGCGGGAGAAGGCCATCTACGCGGCATCCAGCGTCAAGACATGGCGCTCGACGCTCCACCTCATCCTGGAAGACGCCGTGGACGAGGGCCTCATCGCCTCCAACCCAGCAGCGAAGCGGCGCGGGCGCGGCAACGCGCCGGCCGCTCCCGCGATCGTGGGCCCGAGAAGGTCATCACCGACCCGCTCGGCTTGCTGCTCATTGCCGAGCGAGCAGCGCTACTGTCCGGGCGCGACGACGAGTTCGTCGCCGTCGTAATCAAGGGCTACACAGGGATGCGGTGGGGTGAAATCGTCGGCTTGGAAACCGAGTTCGCCCGGCCCGGCGCCATACGCGTAGAGCACCAGCTGTACGAGCTCGACTCCGGCGAACTGGTCCGCTGCCCGCCCAAGGACGACAGCTACCGCACCATCGATGCGACGGACTGGCTGTCGGCCCTGGTCGCCGACCACATCGCCCGTACGAAGCCCATCCCGTGCCCCTGCCACGGCAAGCGGTACGTCTTCCGCGGGCAGGGTACCGCCCGCACCGGCGGACACCAGGGCGCCAAGCTCGTCGATGTCGCCCGCCGCGCGGGCGTCTCCACCGGCACGGTCTCCAACGTCCTCAACCACCCGGAGCGCGTACGCGAGGACACCCGCGCCCGCGTCGAACTCGCCATCACTGAGCTGAACTTCGTACGTGGTGGCACCCCGACGCAGAACGCCGCCCACTGGCGCCGCAACGGCTTCGCCACCTGGCTGTTCGCTCCTGCCACCTCCGGCTGGTACCCGAAGAAGGCACCCCAGGAGGCCCGCCCGGTCCCTCTGCTCAGCGAGCCCTGGCCCGGTGTCCCGGTGCGTGGCCGCAACGCCCAGGGCCGGGCCGACGCCTGCTGGCTGCCGATCGCCAGGGGGCTCACCCCGCACGGCCTGCGCCACTCCCACCGCACGCACATGGAGGACCTCGGCACGGAGAAGGTCCTCATGGACGAGCGCATGGGCCACATCGACGGCTCGGTCTCGGCGCGCTATGCCCACGTGACCCCTGGCATGCGTGAGCGTCTCAAGGCCGGCCTGACCGAGCAGTGGGAAGCAGCGCTCGACGTCCGTCGGAGCCTGCACCCGCGCTCGCCGGTCGCCGTACTCGATCGGCTGCTGCGCGCTCGTGCCACGACGATGGTCTGATGGTCGGGAGACGGGCTCCGATTACCTCGAACGGAGCCCGTCTTTTCCGATCTCAGCGGAAGGCACGAGAATGCAGTACGGTCACCAGGGACGGGGCGGAGAGGAGGAACGCGGTGTCGTACGAGCCCAAACTCGCCGCGGCCCTTTCCGGTGCCACGCTGCGACAGCTCTCCCACTGGCGTCGTGCCTCCGGCAAGCAGGGCGCGCTCCTCGTGCCGGAGATCTCCGACTCGCGCCCGATCCTGTACTCCTTCCGTGACGTGGTGGCCCTGCGAGCCTGCGTGAAGCTCCGTAAGGAGACGTCCCTGCAGAAGATCCGCAGGGCCGTGGACACGCTCCGAGAAGATCTGGGCGAGCGGGAGCACTTGTCCGAGTACAGGCTCGTCACGGGCCCGGACACGATCTACCTGGCGGAGCCGGACCAGGCGGTCGACCTGATCAAGGGCGGGAACGTCGTCATCCACCAGCTGGTGGATGTCCTCGCACCCTTCTACAAGGATGGTCGTCACATTCCCGACCTGCTGAAGCCGCGCGACCATGTCGCGGTCGATGCGGCGGTGCGCGGTGGCGAGCCGGTCATCGACGGCACACGGATTCCGGCCGCAGAGGTAGCGGCCCTGGTGAGGGATGGTGTCCCCCCGGACAGGGTCAGTGACTTCTATCCGGGGGTCAGCGCCGCAGCGGCACGCGACGCGGCCGACTTCAGCGATTACGTAGACAGCTACGTCGACGGCTCTCGGCAGGTCGCCGCTTGAAGCTGCTGCTCGACGAGAACGTGCCCAGACCCATGGCGAACATCGTTCGCATCCTGCTGACCGCGCACGACGTGACGCACGTCCACGAACTGGACGGCTGGGCCGGCACGAAGGACATCGAGCTGTACGCGAAGGCCCAGGCCGAGGGCTTTCAGGCGATCATCACGAACGACTCCAAGCAGCTGAGCCGCCCCTTGGAGGTCGAGGCGATCGCGCGGTCGGGACTCCACCGCATCCAGTACCGCCAGAACAACAAGCACGGTGGCTTGGTCGGCCTCGGCACCGCCATAGCCACCGTGTGCGCGGCGCTGCCGCACGCCATCGCTGAACTGGAAGGGGCCGACGGGCAGCGCCTGGTGTTCCTGACGGCCGTCGACCCGTCGCGCCAGAACCGTCTGCAGATCACCGACCCGAAGACGTCACCGCCGAAGCACTGGCCAGGCGACAGCGCCTGATCCGGCCATTGGCCGACTTCGCGCTCTACTCGTGCCGACCCTCGTTGGCCAGACTGCCGTACTGGGACGACGGGGAGTGGAGGCGCGGATGGCGGCTCGGCGCGGACGAGGTGCGGCTGCGCGGAGGCGGAAGGCGGCCCGGCTGAAGCGGGTGGCCATGGGCGGGGGCACAGCGACGGTTCTCCTGGTGGTGTTCTGGTCGGTGGTCTGGCCCTACCTCATCGGGGCCTTGTTGCTGGGTGGCGTGGGTATGGCCGCCTGGTGGCTGTTGCACACGGACCGGGTGGCGCGTGAGCGGGACCGTCTGTGGCGGCAGGCTGACAGGATTCAGACCGGGCGACGGACGCTGGCCGAGGTGGACGCGATGACCGGTACGGAGTTCGAGGAGCTGGTCGCGGACCTCTGCCGACGGGACGGGTGCACCGAGGTGCGTCGGGTGGGCGGTGCGAACGACAACGGAGCTGATGTCGTCGGCTGTCTTCCAGACGGCCGGACCATGGTGATCCAGTGCAAGCGGTACGCGCCGACCAGCACGATCGCGAGCCGTGAAATGCGCGACCTGCTGGGTGCCAAGGTGCACTTCGGGGCCGATGTGGCCGTGTTCGTGACGACCACGCGGTTCAGCCGACCCTCCGAGAGGTTCGCGGTACAGCACGGAATCCTGGCCGTACACCGTGATCACCTGGGGCTGTGGAACAGCGGAGCCTCCCTGCTGTCGCTCGGCGAGGTGAACGGCGGCGGCCAGGGCGACGTCCGTCACCGGACGCGCTGGAAGCAGGCGTACGGAGAGTGACTCTGCCGCGTGAGGACGTGGAGACAGGCACTCACTTCTCAGTCCTTGCCGGTGTCGTACAGCCTCCAGGCCGGCCAGCGGGTGGCGTCGTCTCCGTCTTCACCGCTGCTCAGCAGGTTCCGGCGGTGCAGCATCAGCCGCAGGTGGCGTGCCGCATCGGCATCCTCCTCCGGTCCGCGATCGAGCAGTACGGCCCTGGGCGCGGTGCCGTCGACGCTGCGCACCAGCGCGTCCGCCGGATGTCCGTGGACACTCTCGCCCAAGGCGACGGTGGCTCCCGTCTGCCGGGAGAGCACCTGGTAGAGGCGCTTGAGTAGGGCGTCTTCGTCGTTGTCGTGAGGGTGTGAACCGTTGTGCTCCGCGGCGTCCAGCAACGCGGCGGCCACGCCTCCCCGTTTCCGCCAGCGGTCCTTGTCCCCCACCACGATGAGGTGGCTGCGTGCCCGCGTGACGGCGACGTTCCAGAGATTCAGCTGTCCGCCGACCCATTCGACGGCACCGGGGCGCATGCCTTCACCGGCGACGAGGGAGAACACCATGACGTCGCGTTCACCGCCTTGGAAGGTGTGCACCGTGCCGACGCGCAGACGCTCCTCGTCGTACTGGCTCAACCGGTTGCGCAGGGCGTCGGCCTGCGCCTTGAAGGGGGTGATGACGCCGACGGTGGCCTCGGGCGGCAGTTGTTCCAGCAGGTAGCGGACGCTGGCGTCCACTTTCTCGATCTCGTCCGCGTTGACCCAGGAGCCGCCGAACCGGGGGCGGGCGGCCCGTCCGGGTACGTGTGTCCAGATGACCGCGGGACGCGGCAGGGCGGGTCGGCCGCGGGTGTCGGTGAGGACGGTTAGTCCGCCGTCGTAGAAGAGGTCATTGGAGATCGCGGCGATATGCGGGTGGCAGCGGAAATGGTCGCCGAGAAGCAGGGTGCCGCCGACGGACCTCTCGGAGGCGTGGAAGGCGGAGTGGCGCCGGTAGGCGAGGCGGTACTTTTCCAGCCACTCGGACCGCAGGCCGATCCTGCGTCGGATGAGAGCCTCGCGTTCCGGGCTGGTCTTCGCGATGTGCGTGAGCTGCATGGCATCGCCGATGACCAGGGCGCGCCGCGCGCGGAAGAGCAGCGGCAGGACGTGCGGGATGGCGCACTGGCTGGCCTCGTCGATGACGACGAGATCGAACAGGGCCGGGCCGAGAGGGAAACGCCGGGCGGAAAGGCTGGTCACGGCCCAGCCGGCCACCGCGGGTTTGTCCGTCCGACCATACGAGCGGCCCAGGACGTCTCGCATTTCCGGCCAGTCGCTGCGGTCGCTGTCCCGTGCGAGCAGCAGGTCGAGGATGCGGCGGCGTCCGGTCCGGGCGGCCGCCTGGACCGTGCCGGCGAGGAGGGTGCGTGAAGCGACCTGGACGGCGGTCTCGGCATCGCGCAGTGCGCCCGTGAGTGCTGTGTCGTCCACGGAGGTCACTCGCCCGCGCAGGTCGCGCCAATCCGACTCGGTGGCGGCGAAACCGGCGAGCGCGAGGCAGCCTGCGACGAGGTCGCCGTCGTACGCGCCCAGGCCGGACCCGCGGAGGAAGCGGGCTCGACGCCACGGCCCGAAGAACCATGTGCGGGCGAGGCGGCGCGCCTTGTTCTCCATCTCCTTCGGCTGGGGCAACCCGCCGAGCAGGTCGTGGAGCGCGGCGGCGGAGACGCCGAGCTGCCCGGCATGATCCTCGCGGGTCTCGCCTGCCTGGCGCAGCCTCCGTTCCGTTGCCGCGATGTGCGCGAGGCGCTGCCGCACATCCGCCAGACGGTCGGCCGCCACCTCGGCGTCCATGGCCGCCGTGGCCGCGTTGACGGCGGGCTCCGCGGCAGTGCGCAGTGCGTGCAGCGCGGCGGTCTCGTACTCCGCGTAGCTCTTGGCGTTCTTCCGTGCCGAACCGGTGCGTACGACGCTGCCGGGCACCAGCCTGTCGCAACGGCGCCAGACCTCGTCCACGGCCTCGTTGTTGGTGGACGCCACCAGGACGGTCTGGCCGTCGGCGACGGCGGTGGCCACGAGGTTGGCCACCAGCTGGCTCTTGCCAGTGCCGGGCGGGCCCGTGGCCACGGTCAGGCGGCGGGTCATGGCGGACCGGAGGACTGCGGTCTGCGCCTCGTTGCAGGGCAGAGGCGTCGCGAGGCGCGCCGGTTCGGGGTCCGTCAGGGCGAGTGCACGCGTGCGCTGCGAGGCGTCGGGCGCGAGGGCGCCGAGGGCGGTCGCCTGGATCCGGTCCGTCTGCTTCGCGATGTCGGTGAAGTCGTCGAGCAGCCGCTTCGTGAAGCCGGTCTCGGGCAGGGCGGTGAAGAGGACCGCGGTGTTGCGGGCACCGTGACCGGGCGTGTGGATGTCGATGCGGTCCGCGAGCTGGTCGGGACGGAGCTCCTGCACGCAGGGCAGCTCAAACTCCTGCGTGAGAAGGTTGCGTGCCTCCACCGCCATGCGGTCGTGCTGGCCCCGGTGCCAGGAGGGCTGGAACGTGTCAGCGAGCTGAGCGGCCTCCTCCTCACCGAGCCAGTCGAGGGCCAGCTGAGGATGCGGCTGGACCGGGCCGTAGGGCTTCAGCCGCACCTCGCCCTCTCCTTGGACGATCTCGACGCGGCGTATCAGCAAAGGAGCGAACTTCGGATGCCGCCAGGGGCGTCCGGAGCGCGGCCCCGTGAGGACCACGGCCGGGTAGCCCGCCCAGAGTTCGGCGTCCTGCTCGGTCGCCGACTCGATGAGCGAGGCCGCTTCCTCGGGAAGCGCGACGCAGCCGTCGTCGTCGACGTCGCCCGAGACGAATCGTTCCGTGCCGGCCAGGCACACGTACGACGTGTTGTGGTGGCCCACGTCCATGAGAGGCGTCTCGGTGTCGTTGGCCAGGACGCACTCGCGGTAGTAGTCCAGGAGGTCGGTCCAAGTCGGCTGGAAATGGACGGACTTGGAGACGCGCGGCTGCGGCGGCTCCTCTGCGCCGGGGCGCGGCCGGCCGCTCAGCGGGTCGAGGATCGGGGCCCTGCCGAGCGGGCACGCCGCGATGACGATGCGGTCGTCGACGCCGTGCGCGGAGTGCACCGGCACCTGATGGCCGCCTTGGGCGCGCATACGCCGACAGATGTAGTGGAACAGGTCGTCCACCGATACTTCGCTGCTGCCGTCCTTGCTGACCTTGCCCGTCCGCAGGGCCTCGATCACCTCGGCCGTGAACGCGGAAGGCTTCACGTCATCGCCGTTGCCCGCATCCGCGTACGAGTCCTCCCCGGCCCGCGAGGACGACAGGACGTACACGCCCCTGCTGGTCAACAGGGCCTGCTCGCCGGACTTAGCCACAAAGCTCCCGGGCCGCCGGTCCGAGGTACGCAGGCCGACCGCGAAGCCGCCGCTGCGGCAGCAGTCGATCATCACGATCTTCTGCGGGGCCAAGCACTGTTCCAGCGACTCGTTGACGAAGCCCGCGCTCACACCGGTCTCGGCCACCCTGTTGAAGTCGGTGTCCCGGGCGACGAAGTGGAACTCGCCGCTGTCCCGAACCAGCCGTACGCCGTGCCCGGAGACGTACACCAGCGCCAGCTCGTCCTCCTCGCACTCCTCCAGGAACTCGCCGATGGCCAGCCGCATGTCGTCGGCGGTCAGATCGGACTCGGTCCGCACGGAGACGAAAGCACCGATGTTGCGGTGCTTCAGGACCTGATGCATCCCCCAGACGTCCGCCCGCGCGGACGGGAGCGGCGCGAAGCGGTCGTCGTCGTAGTGCTCGTTCCCGATCAGCAGGGCACGGCGCTTGTTCAGACGGGTCACGCTGCGCCGTCCTCCGGTCCGGCGTCCTCGCCGCCGGCCGCCCGGTCCAGGAAGTCGCGGACCATCCGCTCCTGCGCCGCGTCCGGACGCCCCGTGATCCTTACGGAGTGGACCCCGTAGGTGAGTTCGACCTTGCGGTGCCGTTGTTTGGCGCACCACTCCTTGATCAGAGCGATCAGGACCTGGGAGGCCGGACGTGCGACGGCGGTGGCGGTGGCCGCCCAGAGCGCGATCTCGCCCACGGCTGCGCCCTTGTGCCCGGGCTCGGCGGGCTTGTCGTCGTCGTTGAAGCCGACGGTCAGACCGTCCGTCGCCTGCAGGGTGTCGTACAGATCCCGGGTGAGCCGCTCCTGACGGAGCGCGTCGCCGCCGGTGGGCACAACGATCTGCCATCGGGGTGCGCTGTCCTGCATGCACCACTCCTTGCTTTCGGATCATCGCTGTCCGTGCTGTGCGCACGCTGACTCTGGCATGAAGGTGCCGGTGGCAACAGCGAGGGGCAGACAAGGGCGGTGGCATCCGGCCAGCTTTGTCCGCCCGGTCGTACGGCGCTTCGCCCGCCGGTCAGACCCGCTGCCTGGCTCGGTGCCTCCTGCGCGGTTCGGGCAGCAGGCTCATTGCCATGATCGAGCCGTCCTCATGCAGGGAGACCGGGCCGTCCCAGCCGTCCACGAAGCGGGTGGAGCGCCAGGATGAGCGCAAGGCGTGGGCGTCACGCCGGTATTGCTCGACCCGTCCGTCCCGGAGGTGGTGGAAGAGATCCTCAGCGAGGCCGGAGAACGCCTCGACCCGCGTGCCGTTCAATCGGAAGACGTGGTCGGTGCCGACGAAGGTCACTCCGTCGATCTCCACGTCGACATCCTGGATGATGCCGGTACCTGCATGGGTGAAGCCCTCGAAGTGCCGCCGGCCCTGCCGCTTCGTCAGGTATTGGGCGGTGGGCTCTCCACCCCCAGTGAAACCCATCAGCCCAGCAGCCCCTGCGCGCGCGAGAGCCCGCCGGAACCAGACGAACTTCTCCGGCGGCACCTGGAAGCCGCTCACCCGCTGCTCCTCACCGCCGTCAGGGTCGGGGATACGCACGTCCGGGTAGATGTTCAGATCGTCGAGCGCTCGATCGGCGTCGGCAGCCACACCGTCGAGCGCGACAGCCAGCGACCCATCGCCGGGGGCGTGCAGGACGTGAACAGTGATGCCGTCCTGCCCGAGTAGCTCTGTCGAGGTCACCAGCACTGGCGTCTGGTTCCACGGACCCACGTGCACCGCCTCCACCTGAGCCGAGGCGTTGGCCAACTGGGTTTACACGTAAGGGGTCTTTCCGTGTGTCCCCTTGCAGGCGAGAGGGATGACCTTCGACGGTTCTCCCGGCTTCCACGCCTCCAGAAAGAAGTCAGGCCGCAGCCGCACCCAGTCTTGGCGGCGCACGTCCTTGCCCGTCAGGGCCCAGCCGGCCTGCAGGGCGATGTCCGCGTCCACGACGGAGACCATGTGCCCTGGATACCGCTTCCGGACGACACGCTCGGCGACGGCGAGCGCGAACCCGATCCCCAGCTCACCCGGACTGCACGGTCTTGTAATGGCGTCTGGGGTTCAGCCCCTCCGCCGACAACACCATGTACTTTCCGGTACTTCCCTCCAGGGCCTGGCAGTACTTCAGACACCCCCAGTGCTCAGCCAGCCCGCGCCCCGCACCCTGTCGGGACAGCACGGTGGCACGCCCGAGCGCGTGCAGCACCTCCCACGGAGTCAGCGTGACCGACGGGTTGGCCTCGGCCGCCGGCAGCCTCCTCAGCTCCGGCTTCCGCCGCAGCGGTTCCCGTCCGTCTTCCTGCCGCTCCTTGTCGTCCTTCGCGGCAGCGTCCGCTACGGCGCCCGCCAGATTGGCGGTCGAGTCGACCTGGACGTTCCAAGGCTTCATCAGGTTCTCGAGTACGACTGCTGCGGCCGTCATCGTGTTCTACCCCCTGTGCAATGCCGGATCGCCGTAGGAAGGGCGTGACCGTAAGACAGGGGCGAGGAGCGCACACAAGGGTACAGACCGGCGTGCTGGCTTAATCGGAACGTAGAGGGTGGGTTCGGTCGTTGAGCGCGATACGGACGTATCGCGGGATCCGACGCGCGTGGTACGCAGGAACGGCTGTGGAACCGGAAACGATGGAATGGCCTGATCGTTTCGGGGTTCGGTGGCAGCTCTCGCGGCCGACACGAGTGCCCGACCGCAAGCGGGATCACCAGCGCATTCCAGACCAATGGCCTGCAAAGCGGATGCCGCTGACGCAGTGGGCAGGGGAGCGATAGCGCCTTGGCACGGACCGGGCCGCAAGGTCGGACGACCGGGATTCGGAACGCCTCGCCCCGACGGCGGCGGTCCAGACACATGCGGTGCCGCCTATCAACACCGAGGACAGCGCTTGTCAAGTCCGCTGGTCCGGCGACATGGACTCTGACTGAATGGTCTTCATGGAGACGGGTGAGGTATGGGCGTACCGGCCGAGTCCCAAGGCGATCGGCACGCCGGTCCACCGCGTGGAGATCGTTCGGATCGGGGGGCCGCGCCGCTACGGAGCTGTACATGTGCGGTTCCTGGACGGTGAGGAAGCCAGCGTGCAGGAGTGGGTGAACCCGGGCACTCTCGTGGTGCCCTGGAGTCAGGTCGATGTGTTCCGGGCGGACGACGAGCGTGAGGTGGCTGCCGCTGAGGCGTCATGCACGGTGCGTGGCAGCACCGAACTGGAAGCAGCGCGGCTCGTGTTCGGCTTCGTCAGGCCGAAGAACAGGGTCCGGCTGCGGCGCGGCAAGGTGGACGCGGGTGTCCTGGAGATCAAGGACCTCGACAGCACCGCCTCCTGGTTGGACCTCGACGCCGAGGAACTGCGTGCGGCTCCACTGCTCTTCGAGGACCGCGGCGGCCGGTGTATCGCGCCCTGGCCGGTCACCCGGCGCCTCGCGCGTCGCGTGGCCGAGAAGCTGGCGGACGAGGTGCTCCAGGAGCTGGCCCGGCGACACGAGACGCTCGCGCAGGACCAGTACCACCAGTATTCCTGGAACCGTCGCTTCAACGACAAGGAGCGCCGCGCCGAGGAGTCACTTCTGCGGGCGCTGGGGGAATGGTGCGGCCAGGAGAAGGCCGAACGCTACGACGAACTGGTCGCCCTGCGCGCTGAGGTCATCCGACTGGGCGAATTGGTCGAACGCGCCACCAAGGCACTCCGGGACCGTGGCCACGGCGTCATCGCCGCCACCATTGAGCGCGACCTTGGCGTCCATATCTCCAACCTTCGTCCCGGGGAGTCTCCGTGACTGGCTGGCGCTGTGATGGCGGGGGACTGTAGCGGAACTCTTCCTCAGGGCGGTATGGGCTCCACTTGCCGAGGAACGGCCTGAGGGCCTCGGGATCGGGATCGATGTCGAACTCCTCGGCCCCGAAGCCCGCGGGACCACGCGTCGGATCGATCGCTTCAGCCCTTACGCGGCCCCAGCGGACCCACTGTGCGAGCCGTTCAATCCGTACGGGATCACTATCCGCCGCAGCCGACTCCTCCAGTGCCGCGCAGAAGGCGCGGATGTCCTCGGCAGCGTGCCACCGCTCCAGGCCGTCCTGGAAAGTCCTTTCGCGATGCGCTTCCCGGGCCTTGACCCGGGCAGCATTCATCGCCTTCTCCCACCTGGCCCGCTGTTCGGCCTCCTCGCGCTTCCGCTGCTCCTCGCGTTTCTTCTGCTCCTCCACCCAGGCGCGGTGGGCCTGGCGGCTGGCTTCGGCCTGCGCCTCAAGGTCCTTGAAGACCGTGCGGACCTGCTTTTCCAGGGTCCGGACCCGCTTGGTGTCGGACCACTGGATGGGCGTGCCGTAGCTACTCGCCCGCGCCTCCAGCGTCAGTCGACCCGACGGCACGGAGTCGTACTTGGGCGTCACGCGTTGCCAGCTGTAGACCTTCCGCTGCCGCAGTTCCTCAGCCGTGGGGACGTGGGGCTTCTGCTCCTGCTCCTCCTTGAACGTCAACTCCCACGTTCCGCCATCGACTTGCACGCGCGGGCGGGGATGGCGCCGCTTCTTGTTGACGGAGAAGCCATGCCCTCGTGACAGTGCCTCCTCGGCCAGCGCGCGGATGAGATCCAGAGCACGAGGCAGGGCAGTGGTAGACACCTCCAGGGCAACCGGGTCCTGCTGGACCGCGCTGATGATGGCGTCCACGTCAGTGAGCGTCCGGCTGCGCTTGAGCCGCTCGCGGTTCCATGAGGTCTCGTCCGGGTTGTTGTCGTCGGCCAGCTGGACGACGAGATCGCCGCTGCCGTTGGTCCTGCCTGTGTACCGGAGATGATGGCCTGCCGGCACTGCCTTCTGCCGCTTGGCTGCATCGATCGCGCGCCGATAAGCGGCCCGCAGGTCATCCTTCGGATCTTCGACGCGCAAGGTGCCGCCTGCGGCGCGGATCTGAGCGATGAGTTCCTCGGCAGTGATGGTGATACGCGTCTTCCGTGCCAGCCGGGCGGGCGCCCCCGCCCGGCTGGCAGATTCTGCCTTCGCGTCAGCGGGGATAGAGTCCGTTTCCCGACGCTTGTCCTTGGCAGGCGTTGGCGATTTCGCTGACGGAAGCCGCGACGCGGTACGTTCCCTGTCCGGCAGGTCGGGGTGGCGCCCGTGCTCCAGGTAGTAGGTCCCCGCTTCGGTGATCTCCGCGCGCCACACACCGTTCTGGCGCGGCGTCGTGACGAGGCCCCGGCCGCGTAAGGCGTACACCGTCGTCGCCAGGTTAGAGTCCTTGGAGGTCACTGGCTCGCTGCCAGCACCGATGCGCTTCAGGACCGTAAGCTGCCGTTCGTTGAGCGCTGCCCACGTCTGCATGAGACAGATCACACCCGACCGGTAACACACCGCAACCGATACCGGGAAATGGCCCGGAGACACCAACTGCTCCTCGCTCCGTCAGGACCCATTGCCAAGCCTTTCCTGGAGCTCGGTGATACGCCGCTGGGTTGCTGCCGCGTTCTTCCGCTGACGCGCCAGCTTCGCCTCGGCAGCTGCCAGCTCCTGGCCGAGCCGCTCCCGATCAGCTGCCGCATGCTCACGGATAGTCCCGTCATCGCTGTACGCGGGCCCTACGCGCTCACTGCTCACCACTCCGCGACGCTCCCCGCAGTCCGGACAGTCGACGACACGAGCGGAGACATAGGCGTTATCGCGATGCTGAATGTAGGGGACCACGTGTTCACATCGGAGGGTGAGGTCCCAGGTATCGAGATCCTTCTTGCGCTCCTCGCGCGATGGCATGGAAGCGAAGATTTTGGCGATCCCCTCGATCTGCTTCGCGCTCAGGGGCGGTGGCGGACAACAGAAGCAGCAATGGGTCACGCGGGAGCCGTCGACGCTCCATCGGGCAGCTCTGCAGTCGGTGTGCCGCTCCCGGAACCGTCTGTCGGCTTCGTCGTACTCGCGTTTCTCTGATTCGGACATCTTCATGAGCGGTGGCCAGCTCCCCAGGTCGTCTCTCATGGGCGACCCGCAACCGCGACAAGGCTCACCAGCCACGTACTCAGCCCAGGTGAGCCGTGTGCCCTCGCGCTTCCACAGACCATCCCGCTCACGGCGTCGCTGGTCTTCCGCCTCGGCATCCAGCGCCGCGCGCTGAGCGCGTTTGGCTGCTCGCTGCCGACGCTGCTCCTCCGTGAGCTTGGCCATCGGCTTCATCCTCCTGGTCACCTATGTCTCCTGCAGGCCCACGGAGGCCAGGTTGCCGTCAGCGCCCGTGGCGTTGCTTGCCCAGGCGCCGGATGACTGCCTTTGCTCGGGTCAGGGATGGCAGTGGCCACCGAGCGACCGTTGCTGGTCGGGATTCAGTCGGACTTGCACGGACTGATCAGCGGGACGCCTCCGGGTCGTCTGGAGCGCTCAATTCGCGAAGGCGCACATGGGCATGACGCGGCGACGCGGTGATCAGGCTGGCTTGGCTGCAGCCACCTGGGAGACCCCGACCAAGATCTTCTCCCAGATTTCTCCCAAACGATCTCCAGGAACCACTCAGGGGCCCGACCCGCTGAGCGGATCAGGCCCCTGACCTGGTACTTCACCGTCGGGGTGGCGGGATTTGAACCCACGACCTCTTCGTCCCGAACGAAGCGCGCTGCCAAGCTGCGCTACACCCCGGTGTCGCTGCTTGTCGCGGCGACGACGTTTACTTTAGCCCACCGGTGGCCGGAGACGAAATCCGGTTTTCGTGCGGCGGCGGATCGGGTTCGGGCGGGTGTGGTCGGCGGCCACGAGGAGGACGGCCAGGGCGTAGAAGGAGAGGCCCAGGAGGAGGGCGTTGGCAAGGACGTGCTTGTAGCCGTGCTGGGCGACGTCGAGGAAGGGATAGAGGTAGCGGTCCGTCGCGCTCGGGGGGAGCAGTTCGCCGCGGGTGAGGGAGAAGGCCAGGTAGGCCAGGGGGTAGAGCAGCCACGGTGCCGCCTGGCGCAGACGCACAGGGGCGGGGGCGGTCAGCAGGAGCCAGTCCAGCAGGGTGGCGATCGGGACCGCCGTGTGGAGGAGGTGGCCGGCCACCGACTGCCACAGGGGGTGGGTGCCGGGGGTGCCCGTGATCGAGAACGGCGGGGAGGTGTCGGTCAGCAGCACATGGTGGACCAGGGCGGTGATCGTGACGTAGAGCACAACCGCTCCGGTCAGTGCCGCGGGTACGGGGCTGCGGGCGGCCCAGGCCCTGCGGGCCGAGAACGCGAGGACCAGCGCGACCAAGATGTTGCTCTGGATCGCGAAGTGACTCAGGACGCGCAGCGGGGGGCCGATCACCATGTCCGCGGTCACCGCCGCCGCGGCCGCCGCGGCGATCAGCAGGCGGTACGCCGCCGTCCACCGACGCCGGACGGGGGTCATCACCGCGGTCGCCGGGACGGTCGAGGGCATCAGTACGGAGATACCCGGGATCGCGGGGAGGTCCGGTATGTCTCGAGGGAATGAAGGTGCGGGGGGTGGCGGCGTTTCCGGTGGTGGTGCTGTTTCCGGTGGTGGTGGCGGTGTTTCCGGTGTGGGGGGTGTGGGGGCGGCGGTCATGACCTCACCGTAGGGAGGGAGGGCATGACCGGCGATCCGGGTGGGCTGGGCGGGTTACCCCGCGGCTACTCCCGCCCCACCAGCGTCAGCAGTGTCGCCTCCGGAGGGCAGGCGAAACGGACCGGGGTGTAGCGGTTGGTGCCGCAGCCGGCCGAGACGTGCAGGTAAGAGGTGCGGCCCTCGGACGTGTGCGTGGACAGACCCTTCACCCGGTCGGTGTCCAGGTCGCAGTTGGTGACCAGGGCGCCGTAGAAGGGGATGCAGAGCTGGCCGCCGTGGGTGTGGCCGGCCAGGATCAGGGGGTAGCCGTCCGCGGTGAAGGCGTCCAGGGAGCGCAGGTAGGGCGCGTGGACCACGCCCATCGAGAAGTCCGCCACGCCGGACGGGCCGCCTGCCACCTTCGCGTAGCGGTCCCGCTTGATGTGCGGGTCGTCCAGGCCGGTCAGCTCCACCGAGACGCCTTCGACCTTGAGGATCCCGCGCGTGTTGGTCAGGTTGAGCCAGCCCGCCTCCTCGAAGCCGTCGCGCAGGTCCTCCCACGGGTTGTGGATCGCGCCGACCACCGGGGCGTTGCCGTTCAGGCCGTGCCGGCCGCTGGCCTTCTCCAGCAGATAGCGGGCGGGGTTGCGCAGCTTCGGGCCGTAGTAGTCGTTGGAGCCGAAGACGTACGCGCCCGGGAACTCCATCAGGGGGCCCAGCGCGTCCAGCACCTCCGGTACGCCCTCCGGGTCCGAGAGGTTGTCCCCGGTGTTGATCACGAAGTCCGGGCGCAGACCGGCCAGCGAGCGCAGCCAGCGCTGCTTCTTGCGCTGGCCGCTGACCATGTGGATGTCGGAGACCTGCAGGACGCGCAGGGGGCGCGTGCCGGAGGGCAGGACCGGGACCGTCACCCGCCGCAGGCGGAAGGAGCGGGCCTCGAAGCCCGCCGAGTAGAGAAGACCGGCGGTCGCGACCGCCGTGATGCCCAGGGGAACTCGGTATCGCGCGCGCATGCGTCCATCGTCTCAGGAGCGTGCCGGGCAGCGGAAATTGGGCCGTGTACGACCGCCCTGTGCGACGGCCCTGTACGAACGCTCTGTACGGACGTCCGGTACGGATGCCCTGTACGGACGTTCTGCACGGACGCCGGTACGGACGGGCGGCGGCAACGCGCGCGGCATCCCGTAAATCCTCGCGCACCGGCGTTGCCGTACCTGCGACAATCAGGACCATGACCACGCTCAAGTCGAAGCTGCAGGAAGACCTCAACGCCGCGATCAAGGAGCGCGATGAGCTGCGCTCCTCGACGCTCCGGCTGACGCTCGCCGCGATCACCAAGGAGGAGGTCGCGGGCAAGGAGAAGCGCGTCCTCTCCGACGACGAGGTCCTCAAGGTGATCACCAAGGAGGCCAAGAAGCGCCGTGAGGCGGCCGACGCCTTCGCCCAGGGTGGTCGTACGGAGTCGGCCGAGCGTGAGAAGGCCGAGGGCGAGGTGCTGGCCGCCTACCTGCCCAAGCAGCTGTCCGACGACGAGCTGAACGCGATTGTCGCCCAGGCCGTCGAGGAGGCACGGGCCGCCGGTGCCGAGGGGCCGCGTGCCATGGGCGCGGTCATGAAGATCGTGAACCCGAAGGTCGCGGGCCAGGCCGAGGGCGGGCGGGTCGCCGCCGCGGTGAAGAAGCTGCTGGCCGGCTGATCCGGCCGTCCGTCCCCTCCGGCCGTTTCCGGTAGGGGCCCTTGGGGCGCGCAAGCGAAGGGGCGCCGGCTTTCCGCTGTGCGCCCCTTGCTCGTACGTTCGTACGTTCCCGTCGTCGTACGTCCCTGGCGTCGTACATTCCTGTCGCGTCAGCCGCGTCAGCCACCGTCAACCGAGCCGGCCACCGTCAACCGAGCCGGCCACCGTTCCCGTTCCCGCGTACGCCGCCGTCCTGGCCCTGGACGAAGCCATCCGGGATGGAGATGGTGGGTGACGGGTTCGGGCCGCCCCCGGTCGTGCCGCCGTTGGTCACGCCGCCGAAGAGGCCCCCGATGAGGCCGCCGTTGTCACGGTTGTTCCCGTCGCCGCCGTGGCCGCGCCCCTTGTTCTTGTCCTTGTCCTTCTCCTTGTCGGGGATGTCGACGAGGTGGAAGGACGGGGCCGGCTTGCCCTGAAGGGCGCCGGTCATCGCGTCCCGCCAGATCGGGCCGGGGACGTCGGCGCCGTAGACGAGGCCGTGCAGAACGCCGCCGATCCGGATGTTGGTCATCTGGACCTTCTGGGTGGCGCTGCCCACCCACACCGCGCCCGCCAGGTTCGGCGTGTAGCCGACGAACCAAGCATTCTTGCGCTCGTCGGTCGTACCCGTCTTACCGGCGTTGTCGCGGTCGGAGAGTCCGGCCAGCCGACCCGTACCGGAGTCGATCACGCCCTGCAGCAGCGTGTTGACGGTGTCCGCGGTCTTCACGGACATGGCGCGCGAGCAGGTCGACTTCGGGACCGCCAGGGACTTCTCCTGGCCGCCGATCTTCTGGGTGATCGACTCGATGGCGATCGGGGTGCAGTACACCCCGCGGGAGGCGAATGCGGCGTACGCCGTCGCCATCGTCAGCGGGGAGATGCCCTTGGAGCCGAGGGCGATGGCGGGCACCTGGGGCAGCTTCTCGCCGTTGCCCTGCACCACGTGCAGCTTGTCGGTCATGTTGACCACCGGGCACAGGCCTATGTCGGAGATCATCTGCACGAAGTAGGTGTTGACCGACTTTGCCATGGCCTCCTTCATGGCGTACGGGCCGTGCTCGGAGGTGCTCTCGTTCTCCACGTCCTGGTTGTAGGTGTTGACCCACTGCTTGCCGTCGCACGCCTGCACCGGGCTCGGGTACGGCATCTTGTACGGCGACGAGTACTCCTGCGTCGGCGGCTTGCCGCCCTCGATCGCCGCCGCCGCCACGAACGGCTTGAACGTCGAACCGGTCGGGAAGCCGAAGTTCGAGCCGCCCCGGTCGCTGCCGACGGAGTAGTTGATCTCGGTCTGGTCCTTGCCGTAGCCGTACGGCTTGGACTGGCCCATCGCCAGGACCTTGCCGGTGCCCGGCTCGACCAGCACGGCCGCCGCCGCGACCGGGTCCGACTGGTAGATGTGCTGCTTCAGCGAGGCCTGCACCGAGGCCTGGGCCTTCGGGTCCAGGGTGGTACGGATGGTCAGGCCGCCCTGGTTCCAGATCTTGGCCCGCTCGGTGCGGGTCTTGCCGAAGACCGGGTCGTTGAGGAAGACCTCCTCGACGTACTTGCAGAAGAAGCTCGAGTCCTTGACCGCGGTGATGCAGCCGCTTCGCGGCTGGGTGACCTTCAGGCCCAGCGGCTCCTTCTTCGCCTGGTCGGCCTCCGCCTGCGAGACGTCGCCGACCTCGGCCATGCGCTGGAGCACGACGTTGCGCCGCTTGGTGGCCTCCGCCTCGTCGTTGACCGGGTCGTAGCGGCTCGGTGACTGGACGATGCCGGCCAGCAGCGCCGCCTGGGGGAGGGTGAGATCCTTGGCGTGCTTGGAGAAGTAGCGCTGGGAGGCGGCCTCGATGCCGTAGGCCTGCTCACCGAAGAAGGTGATGTTCAGGTAGTTCTCGAGGATCTTCTTCTTGCCCAGCTCCTGCTCGACCTGGATCGCGTACTTCAGCTCCTTGACCTTGCGGCCGAGAGTCTGCTTGGTGGCCTGGGCGACCTTGGTGGGGTCGTCGCCCGCCTCCTCCACGAAGACGTTCTTCACGTACTGCTGGGTGAGCGTGGAGGCGCCCTGGGCGACCCCGCCGCTCTGCGCGTTCTTGTTGAGCGCGCGCAGCACGCCTTTCAGGTCGATCGCGCCGTGCTCGTAGAAGCGCGCGTCCTCGATGGCCACGATCGCCTTCTGCATGTACGGCGAGATGTCCTTCAGCTCCACCACCGTGCGGTCCCGGAAGTAGACCTGGGCGAGCGGCTGGCCCTGGCTGTCCAGGATGGTGGTGCGCTGGCTGAGCGGCGGACGCTTGAGGTTGGCCGGGATGTCGTCGAACCCCTGCACCGACCCCTTGGCCGCCAGGCCGAGCGCGCCGGCCGCGGGCAGCGCGATGCCGGCCATCACCGCCCCCGCGAGCACACTGACACCGAGGAACTTGGCGGCCTGCTGCGTGGGCGACAGGCCTCCGCCCGAGCGCTTCTTTGGCATGAGGGCAGCCTACGTTCTCATTCGCCGGACACGCGTACAGGCCTTGGCCTAAGCTGCTCTCAACTGTCACAGCAGTGCGGCCACGTATCAATACGTCCGGCGGCCTCGAAACGTTCCGGGTTCTCCCGACCTTTTTGGTCGGGGCGGTGACCGGGGGTGTTCTGGGGGCCTTCGAGGGAGTTGGTGCGGTGCCGACCGGGTGGCACGGCGCGCACGGCTCACGCGTGTGTGGCGTGCCCGAAATCGCCTTGTGTGCCACCTGGCGTCCGTTGTGGCGCAACAAAATCGTCCCGTTGTGCCGGGATTGTTGCGTATGTCGCCACCTCACTCCCGCGGGTGATCTGCCGCTAACCCATAGTCCGTTCGGGCCATTCAAGATTGGGCCCGCAGGGGGTGTTGCGCTGTGCCCACCTTCCGTAACGTCCTCAACTGGCGGCGGTGAATATGCCGCTGCCGCCGTGGGGGAGCCTCGATTCGGGAGAGGACGGCGCCGGTATGGGCTGGGTAACCGACTGGAGTGCGCAGGCGGCCTGCCGCACTACCGATCCGGATGAACTGTTCGTTCAGGGAGCAGCGCAGAACAGGGCCAAGGCAGTGTGCACCGGATGCCCGGTACGCACTGAATGCCTCGCCGACGCGCTCGACAACCGCGTCGAGTTCGGGGTCTGGGGAGGCATGACGGAGCGGGAGCGCCGCGCACTGCTGCGCCGGCGGCCGACCGTCACCTCGTGGCGCCGGCTGCTGGAGACCGCTCGTATGGAGTACGAGCGCGGGGCCGGCCTGGTGTCCCTCGACGACGACCAGGTGTACGAGAACTACGCGGCGGTGAGCTGAGGGCGCCCGTCGGGGTGCCTTTGTCACTCGCCGGGCTCGGGCAGCTCGCGGCGGTTGTCCGCGAGCCGGTCGCCGATGTCCCGCAGCCCCGCTAGGTCGTGCACGTCGCCGGGCAGCGCCGCCACTTCGGCCACCGCCACCTCGGGGTGCCGGGCGGTGAAGCGGTCACGCGTGCGCTGCTCGCGGGAGAGCAGCTGCATGCGCTCGGCGTGCAGCCTCAGCAGGCCGGCGGTCACCTGGTCGACGGCATCCACGGGCGTCTGGAGTGGGTCCCCGGACGCCTGGACGGGATCGGGAGAAGAAGGTGAAGATTCGGGGGAGTCCGAACCGCCATACGTTTCGGGAGAGTTACGAAGTCCAGCTTTCCCGTCTCCCTGATCCACAATGCGGGGCTCTTCAAGATTTTCCGCGGCGGCGAGCGCCCGCTCGGCCGACAGCTGGCCGGCACCGCTGCCATGGACACGGTTGAGCACCAGACCGGCCAGCGGCATCCTCTCCGCGGCCAGCCGCTCCACGAAGTACGCGGCCTCGCGCAGCGCGTCCCGCTCCGGGGCCGCGACCACCAGGAACGCCGTCCCGGGCGCCTGGAGCAGCTTGTACGTGGCGTCCGCGCGCGTACGGAAGCCACCGAACGTGGTGTCCATCGCGGCGACGAACGTCTGCACGTCCTTGAGCAGCTGACCGCCCAGCAGCTTGCCGAGGGTGCCGGTCATCATCGACATGCCGACGTTCAGGAACTTCATCCCCGCGCGCCCGCCCAGCTTCGCGGGCGCCGTCAGCAGCCGGATCAGCCGGCCGTCCAGGAAGGAGCCGAGCCGCTTCGGCGCGTCCAGGAAGTCCAGGGCCGAGCGGGAGGGAGGCGTGTCGACGACGATGAGGTCCCATTCGTCCCGGGCCCGCAGCTGCCCCAGCTTCTCCATCGCCATGTACTCCTGCGTGCCCGCGAAGCCCGCCGAGAGCGACTGGTAGAAGGGGTTGGCCAGGATCGCGGCCGCCCGCTCCGGATCCGCGTGCGCCTCGACGACCTCGTCGAAGGTGCGCTTCATGTCGAGCATCATGGCGTGCAGCTCGCCCTCGCCCTCGGTGCCCTTCACCCGGCGGGGGACGTTGTCGAGCGAGTCGATGCCCATGGACTGGGCCAGTCGGCGGGCCGGGTCGATCGTCAGGACCACCACCTTGCGGCCGCGCTCGGCGGCACGCAGCCCGAGGGCCGCCGCCGTCGTCGTCTTGCCGACACCGCCCGAGCCGCAGCACACCACGATCCGCGTATCCGGGTCGTCGAGCAGCGGATCGATGTCGAGCACGCGCGCGGGCGCGAGGCGACGGGCACCGTGTGACGTCTCCTGCGCGCGCGTGGTCTCCCGCGCGGGGGCCGGGTCCGGGCTCATGACATTCCCTGCAATCCCTGCTTGCGCAGCTCGGTCGCCAGTTCGTACAGGCCCGCCAAATCCATGCCTTCGGCGAACAGCGGCAGTTCGTGCAGCGGCAGACCCAGCTCGCTCAGGACGGACCGCTGCTCCTCCTCCAGGGCGTACCGCTCGGCGTACTCCTCCGCCTGCCCGAGCAGCGGCTCCACCAGCCGTTCCGCGTGTCCGCCGCGCCGTGCGCCGCCGAGCCCGGCGGCGGACAGCGACCGGGCGAGGGAGGCCCGCGGCACGGTCCGTACCAGTTCCAGATCGGCCGCGTCCAGCAGTTGCGGCCGCACCATGTTCACGATGACGCGCCCCACCGGCAGGCGTGCGGCGTGCAGTTCCGCGATGCCGTCCACGGTCTCCTGGACGGGCATCTCCTCCAGCAGCGTCACCAGGTGCACGGCCGTCTCGGCCGACTTCAGCACCCGCATCACCGCCTGGGCCTGATTGTGTATCGGGCCGATCTTGGCGAGCCCGGCCACCTCGTCGTTGACGTTGAGGAAGCGGGTGATGCGGCCGGTCGGCGGCGCGTCCATGACCACGTAGTCGTAGACGAACCGTCCGCCGCGGTCCTTGCGGCGCACCGCCTCGCACGCCTTGCCGGTCAGCAGGACGTCCCTGAGGCCCGGCGCGATGGTGGTGGCGAAGTCGATGGCGCCGAGCTTCTTCAGGGCCCGGCCCGCGCCGCCCAGCTTGTAGAACATCTGGAGGTAGTCCAGCAGAGCCAGTTCGGGGTCTATGGCGAGTGCGTACACCTCCCCGCCCCCGGGAGCGACGGCGATCTTCCGTTCCTCATAGGGCAGCGCCTCCGTTTCGAAGAGCTGTGCGATGCCCTGCCGACCCTCGACCTCGACGAGGAGCGTCCGCTTCCCCTCCGTGGCCAGGGCCAGCGCGAGGGCGGCGGCGACCGTCGTCTTTCCGGTCCCGCCCTTGCCGCTGACGACCTGGAGCCTGCTCACGCCTTCGAGACTAACCAGTCCGCGCTCCGGGCACGCGGGAGGCTGTGGACAACTGCCGTCGTGGTCGGCCTCCCGCCCTGTGGAACCTGTGGACGACCACCACCGCCGTCGGCCGTGTGCCCGGCGGACGACCACCGTACGGTCGGCCGCGTGCCCGGCGGACCACAGCGGATACAGTCGGCCACATGAAGAAGTGGGAATACGCGACCGTGCCGCTGCTCGTCCACGCCACGAAGCAGATTCTGGACACCTGGGGCGAGGACGGCTGGGAGCTCGTCCAGGTCGTGCCCGGGCCGAACCCCGAGCAGCTGGTGGCCTACCTGAAGCGGGAGAAGCAGGCATGAGCGCGGTCGAGGCCAAGCTGGCCGAACTCGGTCTGACGCTGCCGGAGGTCGTGCCTCCGCTGGCCGCCTACCAGCCCGCCGTGCAGTCCGGGCCGTACGTCTACACCGCCGGCCAGCTGCCGATGGTCGAGGGCAAGCTGCCGGTCACCGGGAAGGTGGGCCTGGAGGTCACCCCGGAGGAGGCCAAGGAGCTGGCCCGCACCTGCGCGCTGAACGCGCTCGCGGCCGTCAAGTCCGTCGCGGGCGACCTGGACCGCATCGCGCGCGTGGTGAAGGTCGTGGGCTTCGTCGCCTCGGCCGCGGACTTCACCGGCCAGCCCGGCGTCGTCAACGGCGCCAGCGAGCTGCTGGGCGAGGTCCTGGGCGACAAGGGCGTGCACGCGCGCAGCGCGGTCGGCGTGGCGGTGCTGCCGCTGGACGCGCCGGTGGAGGTGGAGATCCAGGTCGAGCTGGTGCCGTAGCGGACGGTGCCGGTGCTTGCCGGCCGCACCGGACGGTGCCGCAGCGGACCGACGCACCGGGGCTCGCGGCGGGCACAGGGCCCTCGCCGAGATCGCGGGAACCTCCCCCGCAGGCCCCTGACCTCGGGCACCTCTCGAACATTCGCCCACCACGGGATAGCCTCCGGCCATGGCGAATGGGCAGTGGTTTCCCCCGGACTGGCCGGACCGCATCCGCGCGCTCGCGGACGGCACCCTCACACCGGTCACGCCCAGGCGCGCGGCCACCGTCATGCTCCTGCGGGACACCGATGCCGGGCCCGCCGTGCACATGCTGCGCAGACGCGCCTCCATGGCCTTCGCCGGAGGCGCGTACGCGTACCCCGGCGGGGGAGTCGACCCCCGCGACGACGACCTCCGGGTCCGCTGGGCGGGTCCCACGCGCGCGTGGTGGGCCGACCGGCTCGGCGTGGCGGAGACGGAGGCCCAGGCGATCGTCTGCGCGGCCGTCCGGGAGACCTACGAGGAGGCGGGCGTCCTGCTCGCCGGCCCGGACCCGGACTCGGTCGTCGGCGACACCACGGGACCGGACTGGGAGGCCGACCGTGCCGCCCTGGTCGCCCGTGAGCTGTCCTTCGCGGAGTTCCTGGACCGCAGGGGCCTGGCGCTGCGCTCGGACCTGCTGGGCGCCTGGACGCGGTGGATCACCCCCGAGTTCGAACACCGCCGCTACGACACCTGGTTCTTCGTCGCCGCCCTCCCCGAGGGCCAGCGCACCCGGAACGCCTCCACGGAGGCCGACCGCACGGTGTGGATCCGCCCCGAGGACGCGGCGGCCGGATACGACAAGGGCGAGCTGCTGATGCTGCCGCCGACCGTCGCCACCCTGCGCCAGCTGGTCGCCTACGGCTCTCCCGCCGAGGCCCTCGCGGCCGCGCCGGCCCGCGATCTCACCCCCGTGCTCGCCCGGGCCCGCCTGGTCGGCGACGAGGTCGTTTTGTCCTGGCCGGGCCACGACGAGTTCACCAAGCACATCCCCAACGGCGGCACGGCACCCGCGTGACGGCGCGCCGGCCCCGCCCGACCGACGCCCAGGAAGGTCCCCTCGCATGACGGACGCATCAGCGCTCCCCGGCCGGCCCCGGGGCGGCGTCCTCTCCGGCCCCGCCACCGCGCGGGCCGTCAACGTCCTCGCGCCCAACGCCTCCGCCATGACCCTGGACGGCACCAACACCTGGATCGTCTCCGAGCCCGACTCCGAGCTGGCCCTCGTCATCGACCCGGGTCCGCTGGACGAGGGCCACCTGAGCAATGTCGTCGGCACCGCCGAGAAGGCCGGCAAGCGGATCGCCCTGACCCTGCTGACCCACGGTCACCCCGACCACGCGGAGGGCGCGGCTCGCTTCGCCGAACTGACCCGCACGCGCGTGCGTGCCCTGGATCCGGCCCTGCGGCTGGGCGAGGAGGGCCTGGGCGCCGGCGACGCGATCGCCCTGGACGGCCTGGAGTTGCGGGTCGTACCGACCCCCGGCCACACCGCGGACTCGCTCTGCTTCCACCTCCCGGCCGACCGGGCCGTCCTCACCGGCGACACGATCCTGGGCCGCGGCACGACGGTCGTGGCCCATCCCGACGGCCGCCTCGGCGACTACCTGGACTCGCTGCGGCGGCTCAGGTCCCTGACGGTCGACGACGGCGTGCACACGGTGCTCCCGGGGCACGGACCCGTCCTGGAGGACGCCCAGGGCGCCGTCGAGTACTACCTCGCCCACCGCGCCCATCGGCTAGCCCAGGTCGAGACGGCCGTCGAGGACGGCTACCGCACCCCGGTCGACATCGTCGCCCACGTCTATGCCGACGTCGACCGCTCCCTGTGGCCGGCGGCCGAGCTGTCGGTCCGGGCCCAGCTGGACTACCTGGAGGAACACGGACTGATCTAGGGGGATCCAGGGGGTGTCCCGCCGATCACGCGGGGCTCGCGGCACCAGCCACCGTTCCCCGATCCGCCTGATCGACGAGACACCTCTAGGGCCTGGGTGCCTTGACGCCGTGCACGCGCGCGTACTCCCCGGCGAGCCAGGGGCCGAGATCGTCCACGTAGGTGCGCAGCACGGCGGGGTCGCCGACCGGGTCGTAGCCGTACGCGGCCGCCGTACGCAGCTGGGCGGACCGCGCCGGGTAGTACGCGCCGAAGGCGGCGGCCATCTGGTGGAGGTCGCTGGTCCAGCCGCGCCAGCGGCCCATGACCAGGGTGAAGCCGGTTCTGACCAGATGCCGGGACATGAACCGCACCAGGGGCCTGCGGGCCTCCTCGGTGTCCTCCGCGGCCGCGATACGTGCCCGCCAGCGGGGGAGGAAGAGGGCCAGGTCCCCGTTGGTCTCGCGGGCCAGCAGCGCGTCGTCGGGGCGGTAGCCGGGGAGGCAGGCCGCGAGGTCCTGCCCCAGCAGGGGCGTGCACAGGCAGGCGACGAACCACCCGAGGTCGTACCGATCCAGGTCGCTCAGCAGCCGCTCCCGGCCGAAGAGCAGGGCGCCGACGCCGTCGATCTGCGGGAACTCCGCGTCCAGCGCCGTACCCAGCGCACTCGCCCGCCGCCGGTCCGCGTCCGTCGGCTCGTCCCGCAGCGCGACCAGCAGGTCCAGGTCGCTTCGTCCCACGCGCGCGGTGCCGCGGGGGATCGACCCGTAGAGGTAGGCGCTGTGCAGGCGGGAGCCGTAGATCTCCGGCAGCCGGTCGCGGGCGGCCGCCACGACGGGGCGGAAGGCGTGCGGCACGCGCGCGAGGGAACCCTCGCGCGCGATGTATCCCTCCGGGGTGAGCCCTGGGGAGCGTCCCTTGAGCGGGAACTCGGCCGGGATGTGCCGGTGGTGCGCTGTCAGCGGGACCTCTTGGCCAGCCGCTCCACGTCCAGCAGGATGACCGCGCGCGCCTCCAGACGGAGCCAGCCGCGCTGGGCGAAGTCGGCCAGGGCCTTGTTGACGGTCTCGCGGGACGCGCCGACCAGCTGGGCCAGCTCCTCCTGCGTCAGGTCGTGCACGACGTGGATGCCCTCCTCGGACTGCACCCCGAAGCGGCGCGAGAGGTCCAGCAGGGCGCGGGCGACACGGCCCGGCACGTCGGAGAAGACCAGGTCGGACATCTGGTCGTTGGTCTTGCGCAGGCGCCGGGCGACGGCGCGCAGCAGGGCGCCGGCCACCTCGGGCCGGGCGTTGAGCCAGGGCTGGAGGTCGCCGTGGCCGAGGGCGAGCATCTTGACCTCGGTCAGCGCGGTCGCCGTCGCGGTGCGGGGGCCGGGGTCGAAGAGGGACAGTTCGCCGATGAGCTCGCCGGGCCCCACGACGGCCAGCATGTTCTCGCGGCCGTCGGGGGAGGTGCGGTGCAGCTTCACCTTGCCCTCGGTGACCACATAAAGACGGTCGCCCGGGTCGCCCTCGTGGAACAGGGAGTCGCCACGGGCGAGAGTCACCTCCGTCATGGAGGCGCGAAGCTCCGCGGCCTGCTCGTCGTCGAGCGCCGCGAAGAGCGGATTCCGCCGCAGAACGTCGTCCACGAGTTCTCTCCTTGTCGACCTGCTCAGGGGATCTTGCTCCCCCGGTGCGCCAGGGGACCGTGTTCCCCATTTTGCCGGACGGTCCAAACAGTGTGATCTGTCACAAGGATGCCGCACAGGTGTCCCGGGGTACGCGGCAGGGGTCCGATCGGACGCCGATCTTCGGGGTCCCGGGCGGATGTCGGTGCCGGGCTTTAGGCTGGCCGGGTGTCCAAATCGCCGGTGAGAGCACAGGTCTAGGGGGCTGGGCAGGTGGCTGCGCATCAGGATTCCGCTGTGGGCGAACACGAGCCCGACGGCGGCCGGAAAGTGGCGGAAGCGGCGAAAGGTGCCTCCGGGACGAAGTCCAAGAAGACGGCCTCCGCCGGGGCCGAGGGAGCGGGCTCCGTCAAGAAGACGGCCTCCGCCAAGAAGGCCGCCGCCCCGAAGAAGGTTGCTGCCGCGAAGAAGGGCACCCCTGCCAAGAAGGCACCGGGCAAGACGGCTGCCGCCAAGAAGACCACCACCGGCAAGACCACCCCTGCCAAGAAGACAACCTCCGGGAAGTCCACCGCCGGGAAGTCCGCCGCCAAGAAAGCCGCCCCCATCAGCAAGGCCCACCCGCCCAAGAAGGTGACCATCGCGCCGCCGAAGGCCTCCGTCGCCCTGCGCAAGGCCGCGCCCGCCAGGACCGTCGCCCCCGAGCCGCCGAAGGGCGAGTCCCGCACGGCCCTCGTCCGCCGTGCCCGCCGCATCAACCGCGAGCTCACCGAGGTGTACCCGTACGCCCACCCCGAGCTGGACTTCGAGAGCCCCTTCCAGCTGCTGGTCGCCACCGTCCTGTCCGCCCAGACCACGGACCTCAGGGTCAACCAGACGACGCCCGCCCTGTTCGCGAAGTACCCCACCCCCGAGGACCTCGCCGCCGCCAACCCGGAGGAGGTCGAGGAGATCCTGCGCCCCACCGGCTTCTTCCGGGCCAAGACCAAGTCGGTCATGGGCCTGTCGAAGGCGCTGGTGGAGGAGTTCGGCGGGCAGGTCCCGGGCCGGCTGGACGACCTCGTCAAACTGCCGGGCGTCGGACGCAAGACCGCCTTCGTGGTCCTCGGCAACGCCTTCGGACACCCGGGCATCACCGTGGACACCCACTTCCAGCGGCTGGTGCGGCGCTGGCGGTGGACCGAGGAGACCGACCCCGACAAGATCGAGGCCGCCGTCGGCGCGCTCTTCCCCAAGAGCGACTGGACCGACCTCTCCCACCACGTCGTCTGGCACGGCCGCCGTATCTGCCACGCCCGCAAGCCCGCCTGCGGTGCCTGCCCGGTCGCCCCGCTGTGCCCGGCGTACGGCGAGGGCGAGACCGACCCGGAGAAGGCGAAGAAGCTGCTGAAGTACGAGAAGGGCGGCTTCCCGGGCCAGCGCCTCAAGCCCCCGCAGGCCTACCTGGACGCGGGCGGCAAGCCGGCCCCGCCCCTGGGAGCCACCGGATGACCCCGGCGGAACCGGCGGAACCGGGGAAGCCAACGGAACGGGCGGATCCGGTGGAACGATCCCGGTGCCGCCAGGCGTTGGACACGGCAGTACGGCGACGGGGACGGGGGTGGCGATGACGCGGGCCGGCGACACAGCGAGCGGGACGGCGCAGGGGCCGGCGCATGGGACGGCGAGCGGGACGCGCGACGGTGCGATCGTGCTCAGCAAGGACGGGCTGCCCACGTGGCTGCGGCCGGTCGTGCGCGTCGCCGAGACGGTCGAGCCCGTCCAGCTGAGCCGCTTCCTGCCCCCGGAGAACGGCGCGGGGCGCCAGTCCGCCGTCCTCGTCCTGTTCGGTGAGGGCGCGCGCGGGCCCGAGCTGCTGCTCATGGAGCGGGCCAGCTCGCTGCGCTCCCACGCCGGCCAGCCGTCCTTCCCCGGCGGGGCGCTCGACCCCGAGGACGGCGACCCGCAGGGCCAGGGCCCGCTGCGGGCCGCGCTGCGCGAGGCCGAGGAGGAGACCGGGCTGGATCCGGACGGCGTACAGCTGTTCGGTGCCCTGCCCCGGCTCTACATCCCGGTCAGCGGCTTCGTGGTCACCCCCGTGCTCGGCTGGTGGCGCGAGCCCAGCCCGGTCGGTGTGGTCGACCCCGCCGAGACCGCCCGGGTCTTCACGGTCCCCGTGGCGGATCTCACCAGCCCGGACAACAGGGCCATGGCCGTCCACCCCAGCGGTCACCGAGGTCCGGCATTCCTGGTCGAATCGGCCCTCGTCTGGGGCTTCACCGCCGGAATCATCGACCGCCTGCTGCATTACGCGGGCTGGGAGCTGCCCTGGGACCGCGAGAAGCAGGTCCCGCTCGACTGGCGGGCATGACAGGGTGGGGCTCCGTGCCGTCGCGGCCGGGGCCCTGAGGGGACGCCGTGTCCCGCGCCGCCGAACGGCGGGGCGGGCCCCGGCCGGACATGGGGATCGAGAAGACGATGAGGCGAGGCTCGACGCGGTGAACGTGCTGGACATCCTGCTGCTGGTCGCCGCCGTGTGGTTCGCGGTCGTGGGGTACCGCCAGGGATTCGTCGTCGGCGTCCTGTCGGTGATCGGCTTCCTGGGAGGTGGCCTGGTCGCCGTCTATGTGCTCCCGGTCCTCTGGGACGCCCTGACGGACAACACGCCGGTCAGCACCACCGCGGCCGTCGTCGCGGTCATCATCGTCATCGTCTGCGCCTCGGTCGGCCAGGCCCTGACCACCCACCTCGGCAACAAGCTGCGCGTGCACATCACCTGGTCACCGGCCCGCACCCTGGACGCGACCGGCGGCGCCCTGGTCAACGTCGCCGCCCTGCTGCTGGTCGCCTGGCTGATCGGCTCGCTCATCGGCCGCACGACGATACCGACCGTCGGCAAGGAGGTCCGCAGCTCCAAGGTGCTGATCGGGGTCTCCGAGGTGCTGCCCACACAGGCCAACACCTGGTTCGACGACTTCACCTCGGCCCTCGCGCAGAACGGCTTCCCGCAGGTCTTCAGCCCGTTCGCCGACGAGCCCATCACCGAGGTGCGGCCGCCGGACCCGGCCCTGAGGCACAGCGCCGTCGCCGCCCGCGCTCAGCGCTCCGTGGTCAAGGTCATCGGCACCGCGCACAGCTGCGGGAAGGTGCTGGAGGGCAGCGGGTTCGTCTTCGGCGACCGCCGCGTCATGACCAACGCGCACGTCGTCGGCGGCGTCGACGAACCCACCGTCCAGATAGGCGGCAAGGGCAGGAAGTACGACGCCAGGGTCGTCCTGTACGACTGGCACCGGGACATCGCCGTGCTCGACGTGCCGGACCTGAAGGCGCCCGCCCTGCGGTTCACGAACGAGGACGCGCGCAGCGGCGACGGCGCGATCGTCGCCGGCTTCCCGGAGAACGGGTCGTACGACGTGCGCGCCGCGCGCGTGCGCGGACGTATCACCGCCAACGGCCCCGACATCTACCACCGCGGCAACGTCAGCCGCGACGTCTACTCGCTCTACGCGACCATCCGCCAGGGCAACTCGGGCGGCCCGCTGCTCACCACCGACGGCAAGGTGTACGGCGTGGTGTTCGCCAAGTCGCTCGACGACGCCAACACCGGTTACGCGCTGACGGCGGACGAGATCCAGCAGGACATCGCCAAGGGACGGGCCGCGAACCAGCAGGTGGACAGCGACAGCTGCGCGATGTAGCCGGTGTCAGGTCCTCAAGGCCGGCGGAGCGAGCGGGTCAGCCGCGGGGGTGGCGCAGGCGTACCGAGACCCAGCGGGCCCGGCGGCGCAGAATGCGCGGAATGCCCACCCGGGGGTCCGCGCCCGTCAGTTGCCGGGCGTCCTCGTGGAGGGAGCCCGGACCGCTCGCCGAACGGCGGGTGCGTGCTACGTCACTGTAGTCGTGCGTCCAGCCCATACTGCGACGTCTGCCCCTGCCCCAAGGTCGATAACCTCCCGCGGGCGCACCAATTGGCCTATGCGCCGGGCAAATGGCCGTTCGAAGGGCAGGTGTTCACGTTCGGATACCGGGCGCATCGACGAGAGTCACCGACCGGTCACCCGGCGCCGCGCGCGGCATCACCGACCGGACCGAGCGCCTCACACCGCGCCACGACCGAGCGCCTCACACCGCGCCACGACCGAGCGCCTCACACCGCGTCACGGCCGGGTGCCACCTCACACCGCGTCACGGCCGGGTGGGCACCGCACGCCGGGTCACCGATCGGGTTCGGGATCCTTCAGCCAGTTGACGAGCTCGGCGGAGAACGCCACCGGGTCCTCCTCGTGCGGGAAGTGGCCCAGCCCGTCGAACAGCCGCCAGCGGTACGGCGCCTCGACGTACTCGCCGGAACCGGCCGCGCTGCGGGTGCGCTGCACCGGGTCCAGGGAGCCGTGCAGATGCAGGGTCGGCACGCGTACGGGGCGCTTCATCCGGCGGTAGAACTGGATGCCGTCGGGGCGGGCCAGCGAGCGCACCAGCCAGCGGTACGGCTCGATGGAGCAGTGCGCCGTGGACGGGATGCACATGGCCCGCCGGTACGTCTCCACCGCCTCGTCGTCCGGCAGCCGCGGCCCCGACCAGTCCCGTACGAGACGGGCCACCAGCGCGCCGTCGTCGGCGGTGAGCTGCCGCTCGGGGATCCAGGGACGCTGGAACCCCCAGATGTAGGAACTCGCCCTGGTCTGCCGGACGTCCGCGAGCATCGCCGAGCGCCAGCGCCGCGGGTGCGGCATGGAGACCACCGCCAGGCGCCGGACCAGCTTGGGGCGCATCGCCGCCGCCGTCCACGCCAGATAGCCGCCGAGGTCGTGGCCGACCAGGGCGGCGTCCGGTTCGCCGAGGGAGCGGACCACGCCGGTGATGTCGAGGGCCAGGTTGGCCGGGTCGTAGCCGCGGGGCGTGCGATCGCTGCCGCCCACGCCCCGCAGGTCCATCGCCACCGCCCGGAATCCCGCGTCGGCGAGCGCGACCAGCTGGTACCGCCAGGTCCACCAGAACTGCGGGAAGCCGTGCAGCAGCAGTACCAACGGGCCGTCGCCGAGCTCGGCGATGTGGAAGCGGGCGCCGTTGGCGGCGACGTCCCGGTGCGTCACCTTCCGGTCGCCGGGTACGTCGGTCCGTACGACCGAGGTCGATTGCGCCGAAGGGGTGGCGGGGTCCGTCATGAGGACGAGCGTGCCACAGCTTCGATGGCCTCGGGTGTCCGGTCCTCCAGAGCGGGGCGCTCCGGACGCGGGTGCGGCTTGGCGTTCTGCAGGACGCCCGCGGTCTGCTTCATCGACGCGGCGACCTTCTGCGGGCCCTTGCTCTTCTTGGCCTTCTTCGCGAACACCAGGCCGATCAGCGCGAGCAGGCCGGCGAGCAGGACGTTGGCCGCGAAGGACAGCAGGAAGCAGACCGCCATGTTCCAGCCGCTCCACGTCCGAATGCCGTAGGCCAGGGCGAAGTTGAGCATCGGCAGCGAGAACACCAGGACGATGCCGGCCGCCGAGAGCGCGCCGCCGCTCGCCGCGCCGCGCTTGACGTCCTGCTTCAGCTGGGCCTTGGCCAGTGCGATCTCGTCATGCACCAGCGCGGACAATTCGGTCGTCGCCGAGGCGAACAGCTGGCCGATGCTGCGTTCGGCGCCGACCGGGCTGCCGTCGGGTGCGCTCATCGCAATCTCCCTCTCCTGCCTGACTGGGAACGGTGCTGCTTTTGTACCGTCCCGTCAGATCATGCCGGACTGTCGTTCTCCTCGCTTGCCCCGCCCGGTACTTCGGCACGCCGCCTGGCGCGTTCGGCCTCCTTGAGCTCGGCGAGCCGTCGGTGCTCGGCGGCCTTGCGCTCGTAAATGCCGGCCATGCGCAGGTGGTAGGCGGGGTCGTCCTGCGCGTACACGTCCGGTACGCCGTCGAGGTCCTCGTCGCGCTCCTCGGCCTCGCACAGCCGCCGGTACCTGGCGTTCCGCAGCTTCAGCAGGATGGCCGCGAGCGTCGCCGCGATCACGGAGCCGACGAGGACGGAGGCCTTGACCTCGTCCGTCAGCGCCGTGCTCCCGGCGAAGGCGAGCTCTCCGATGAGCAGGGAGACGGTGAAGCCGATCCCGGCGAGCGTGGCGAGGGCGAACACGTCGGCCCAGGCCAGGTCCTCGCTGAGCGACGCCCTGGTGAACCGGGCGGTCAGCCAGGTCCCGCCGAAGATGCCGAGCGTCTTGCCGACGACCAGACCGAGGACGATCCCGAGCGTCTCGGGCCTGGTGAACACGTCCGCCAGGGCCCCGCCCGAGATCGAGGCACCCGCGCTGAACAGTGCGAACAGCGGTACGGCCAGGCCCGCCGACACGGGCCGCACGAGGTGTTCGATGTGCTCACCGGGGGAGTGGGGTTCGCCCTCGCGCCGGGTGCAGCGCAGCATCAGGCCCATCGCCACGCCCGCGATGGTGGCGTGCACGCCGCTGTTGTACATCAGCCCCCAGATGACCAGGCCGAGCGGTACGTACACGTACCAGCCGCGCACGTCCTTGCGCAGCAGCAGCCAGAAGACGGCCAGGCCGGCGACGGCGCCGCCGAGGGCGGCGAAGTTCAGGTGGTCGGTGAAGAAGATCGCGATGATCAGGATGGCGAACAGGTCGTCGACGACGGCGAGGGTGAGGAGGAAGGCGCGCAGGGCGCTGGGCAGTGAGGTGCCGATGACCGCGAGCACGGCGAGGGCGAAGGCGATGTCGGTCGCGGTGGGCACGGCCCAGCCGCCGAGTGAGCCGCCGCCGGTGAGGCTGGTGAGCACGTAGACGACCGCGGGGACGGCCATGCCGCACAGCGCGGCGACCACGGGCAGGACCGCGGCTCTGGGGTCTTTGAGGTCTCCGGCGACCAGCTCGCGCTTGAGTTCGATGCCGGCGACGAAGAAGAAGATCGCGAGGAGTCCGTCGGCGGCCCAGTGCTCGACGGACAGGCTCAGGCCCAGGGAGGCGGGGCCCACGTGGTGGTGGGCGAGGCTCTCGTAGCTCGCGTGCAGCGCCGGGATGTTCGCCCACAGGAGCGCGGCGATCGCGGCGAGGAGCAGCAGGACGCCGCCGACGGTCTCGGTGCGCAGCGCGTCCGCGACGAAGTTCCGCTCGGGCAGGGACAGGCGTCCCAGGAACTTTCGGGGGGTGTTGGTGCGGGGCGTGGCCAAGGGAACCTCCGGTCGGTGGGCAGGATCGAGCACATGCCGACCAGACTTCCCGGCACACCTGAGGATCTTGTGGATCTGCTTGCGTTGGCGTCGCTTTGCTTAGTTTACCTAAGCTGCGGCGAACGTCCGTGGTGCGCCCTTGAACGGCCGAAGGGGCACCCGGGGCGTGTGTGCCACCGGGTGCCCCTTCGGGCCGTGCTCAGTCCTTCGTGCTCAGTCCTTGGCGAGCGCTCGGTCCCCGCTGGGTCCTCGGTCCTCGCTGGGTCCTCGGTCCTCGCTGGGTCCTCGGTCCTCGCCGGCTTTCTCAGTCCTCACTGGGCGCCGCCGGGAGCTTCGCCTGGATGAGGTCCATGACGGTGGAGTCCGTCAGCGTGGTGACATCCCCGAGCTGCCGGTTCTCCGCCACGTCACGCAGCAGTCGCCGCATGATCTTCCCGGAGCGAGTCTTGGGCAGCTCCGCCACCGGCAGGATCCGCTTCGGCTTGGCGATGGGGCCGAGCGTGGCGCCCACGTGGTTGCGCAGCTCGGCGGCCAGGTCCTCGGTCTCGGCGGCCGTACCGCGCAGGATCACGAAGGCGACGATCGCCTGCCCGGTCGTCTCGTCCGCCGCGCCGACCACGGCCGCCTCGGCGACCGAGGGGTGGGAGACGAGCGCGGACTCGACCTCGGTGGTGGAGATGTTGTGGCCGGACACCAGCATGACGTCGTCGACCCGGCCCAGCAGCCAGATGTCGCCGTCGTCGTCCTTCTTGGCTCCGTCACCGGCGAAGTAGCGGCCCTCGAAACGCGACCAGTAGGTGTCGATGAAGCGCTGGTCGTCGCCCCAGATGGTGCGCAGCATCGACGGCCACGGCTCGGTGAGCACCAGGTAGCCGCCGCCGCCGTTGGGCACCTCGTTCGCCTCGTCGTCCACGACGGTCGCACTGATGCCGGGCAGCGGGCGCTGGGCGGAGCCGGGCTTGGCGTCGGTCACGCCCGGCAGCGGGGAGATCATGATGCCGCCGGTCTCCGTCTGCCACCAGGTGTCGACGACCGGCGTCCGGTCCGCGCCGATGTTCTTGCGGTACCAGATCCACGCCTCGGGGTTGATCGGCTCGCCCACCGAGCCCAGCACCCGCAGGGAGGACAGGTCGAACTTCGCGGGGATGTCGTCGCCCCACTTCATGAACGTGCGGATCGCGGTGGGCGCCGTGTACAGGATGCTGACCTTGTACTTCTGCACGATCTCCCAGAAACGGCCCTGGTGCGGGGTGTCGGGAGTGCCCTCGTACATCACCTGCGTGGCGCCGTTGGCCAGCGGCCCGTAGACGATGTACGAGTGGCCGGTGACCCAGCCGACGTCGGCGGTGCACCAGTAGACGTCCGTCTCCGGCTTGAGGTCGAAGACGGCCCAGTGCGTGTACGCGACCTGCGTGAGGTAGCCGCCGGAGGTGTGCAGGATGCCCTTGGGCTTACCCGTGGTGCCAGAGGTGTAGAGGATGAACAGCGGGTGCTCGGCCTCGAACGCCTCCGGGGTGTGCTCCGCCGACTGCCGGCCCACGACCTCGTGCCACCACAGGTCGCGGCTGTCGTCCCAGGCGACCTCCTGGCCGGTGCGGCGGACCACGAGGACGTTGCGCACGTTGTCCACGCGCCCGATCGCCTCGTCGACGGCCGGCTTGAGCGCGGACGGCTTGCCGCGCCGGTAGCCGCCGTCGGCCGTGATCACGACCTTGGCGTCGGCGTCCTGGATACGGGTGGCGAGCGCGTCCGCGGAGAAGCCGCCGAAGACGACGGAGTGCGCGGCACCGACGCGGGCGCAGGCCAGCATCGCGATCGCCGTCTCCGGGATCATCGGCATGTAGATCGCGACCCGGTCGCCCTTCTGGACGCCCAGCTCGAGCAGGGCGTTCGCGGCCCTGGAGACCTCGTCTTTGAGCTCGGCGTAGGTGATGGCCCGGCTGTCACCGGGCTCGCCCTCGAAGTGGATCGCGACGCGGTCGCCGAGCCCGGCCTCCACATGGCGGTCCACGCAGTTGTACGCCACGTTGAGCGTGCCGTCCTTGAACCACTTGGCGAACGGCGGGTTCGACCAGTCGAGGGTCTCGGTCGGCTCCTTGGCCCAGGTCAGCCGGCGGGCCTGCTCGGCCCAGAAGCCGAGCCTGTCAGCCTTGGCCTGATCGTACGCCTCGGCCGTGACGTTGGCGTTCTCGGCCAGGTCAGCGGGCGGCGCGAAGCGTCGCTCCTCCTTCAAGAGGTTGGCCAGGCTTTCGTTGCTCACGACATCTCCCTTTCTCAGGGTGTCCGTTGTGTCCCAGGCCACAGCTCATCAGACCCGGGGGCCCGCTGACAAGGGCCGACGGGAAATTGGTTTAGACCTGTTGTCGAACCTTCGCCCGCCTGCTCGAGCTCCCGCGCTGTCCGAGCAGGCCGAGCAGGCCGAGCAGGCCGAGCAGGCCGAGCGGGCCGAGCTGCCTGAGCCGCTCATGCCGGGCGCCGGTGTCATCCGTTCCCACGGACGGCGGGCTGCCACCGGTCAGTCGGTGGCAGCCCGCGCGACCGTGCTCGGATCGCCTCACACCGGTCTGGGCAGGTCCTCCGTCACCTCCACACGGGTGAAGACCTCGTCCCCACCCGTCCCCGTCAGCAGATACGCCTGCGCCTCGGCCACATGGAAGTACATTCCGTGCAGCTCCAGCGTGCCCTCCCGCAGGGCCCGGGCCACCGAGTCGTGGGCGCGCAGGTGTTCCAGCTGCTGGACGACGTTGATCAGACACAGTCGTTCGACCGCCTCGGCGGGCCGCCCCTCGGCCGTCCAGGGCACCGGGCGGCCGCCGTCGGCCATCCGCTCCACACTGGGCAGCCCGTGCCGCAGCCATCTCCCGAGCGGCGTCCCGGCGTTACCGGAGCCGGAGCCGGAGCCGGAGCCGGTGCGGTGACCGCTGCCCGAGCCCGAGCCGAGCAGGGCCTGCATCGCCCCGCACCCGGAGTGGCCGCACACGGTGATGGAGCGCACGCCGAGCACGTCCACCGCGTACTCGATCCCGGCCGCGACCGAGTCGTCACCACGGTCCTCCTCGGGCGGCGGCACGAGATTGCCCACGTTCCGCACGACGAAGAGGTCGCCGGGACCACTGGAGGTGATCATCGACGTGACCAGCCGGGAGTCGGCACAGGTGAGGAAGAGCTGGGAAGGCTGCTGCCCCTCCCGTGCGAGCCGCGCGAGCTCGTCCCGCACATGTGGTGCGACCGTCCGCTGGAACATGCTGATGCCTCTGGCCAGTTGCCGTCTGCTCGGAATGGGGTCCGAGGCCGGCCCGTGGGCCTCGAACGCGCCCGCGCTCCTGCCCGCGCCCGAGCCTGCGTGCGCGTCCACGTCTCGAGTCGCGCCCGCGCTCCTGTCCGTGCCCAGGCCCCGAGCCGGGCCTCCGCCCATGCCCGTGTCGGGGACCGGTGCCGGTCCCGCTCCCGGGTGGGTGCCGTCGTCCGAGGCCGGCAGCGTCCGTGGGCCGCCCTCGCACTGGTGGTTGCGCCAGGGCGTCCAGGGCCGGCAACGGCAGCCCGGCGATCCGGCGGGCCCGGCCGGCTCGGCGATGCGGACTCCGGCGCGGCGGCCGGTGAGCTCGACGGAGCCGCCCTGCGCGGTGTGCGTACGCTGCCAGTCCTGGAGTGACTCGTACGCGGCGTGGTCCATGAACGAGCCGTCCAGGGCGACGACGGCACGGGCTCCTTGGGGCACCAGATGCAGGGTCCGGCTGAGCCGCGGCACCGCGAGGAACGTCAACTGCCCTCGTACATGTACGTGATGGACTCCCTCCTGCTCGTTGTGCGTGATGCGGGTGCGGGCGAGGCGGTGCAGGGCGACGGCGACGGCCGCGGCGACCCCGAGGGCCACACCCGTCAGGACGCCGAGGGCCACCACGCCGAAGGTGGTGACGGCGTAGACCAGCACCTCGCGGTGGCGGGTCACCGTGCGGATGTGGTGCAGGGACACCATCTGGATGCCGACGGCCATCACCAGGGCGGCGAGCGAGGCGAGCGGGATGAGCTCCAGGATCGGGACCATCAGCAGCGCGGCAATCACTACGAGAACGCCGTGCAGCATCGTGGAGTTCCGGCTGACGGCACCCGCGCGGACATTCGCCGAACTCCGTACGGCCACCCCCGCGATGGGAAGCCCGCCGAGCGCGCCGGAGACGACGTTGGCGGCGCCCTGGCCGAGCAGTTCCCGGTCCAGGTCGGAGCGGGCGGTGCGGGCGGCCGGTCCCGGGCGGCCGGCCACCAGCTTGTCCACGGCGACGGCGCCGAGCAGCGACTGCACGCTGCACACCAGCGTGGTGCTGAGGACGGCGGCGGCCAGGCCGAGTACCGGCCCCTCGGGCAGTCCGGCCAGGGCGTGGCTGCGCCAGGACGGCAGATCGACCCGGGGCAGCACCAGCCCGGCGGCGGAGGCGATCGCGGTGGCGCCCGCGACGGCGACGAGGGCGGCCGGCACCCGGCGCAGCAGGCTCCCGGCCCGGCCGGGAAGCCGGGGCCAGAGCAGCAGCAGGGTCAGGGTGAGCGCGCTGGCGGCGAGGGCGGCCGGATCGAGGCCGGCCAACTGGGCGGGCAGCGCGCGGAGGTTGTCCAGCACGGAGCTCTGTGGGTTGCCGCCGAGGACGATGTGCAGCTGGGCGACGGCGATGGTCACACCGATGCCGGCGAGCATGCCGTGCACCACGGCGGGGCTGACGGCGAGCGCCCCGCGGGCCACGCGCAGGCAGCCCAGGGCGAGTTGGGCGAGGCCGGCGAGAACGGTGATGGCGCAGGTCGTACGCCATCCGTAACGGTGGATCAGGTCGGCGGTGACCACCGTGAGTCCGGCGGCGGGGCCGCTGACCTGCAGCGGGGATCCGCCGAGGCGTCCGGCGACGAGTCCGCCCACGGCGGCGGCCACGAGGCCCGCCTGGAGCGGGGCGCCGGTGGCTAGGGCGATACCGAGGGACAGGGGCAGGGCGATCAGGAAGACCGCGACGGCGGCCGAGACATCGGCGCTCGCGAGTCGGGGGCGGCACCGCCGAGGTGGCGGGCTGTGTGGTGGATGCGAGTGCTGGGGCCGAGTGGAGTCGGCCGCGTGCGTGGGGGTGCAGGCTGACATGGATCTGGTCTCCTCCGGATCTCTGGTCCGCTCCGGATCAGCTGAACCAACGCTGAGTAAAGCAATCGTAATGCAATGTAAAGTCCACACATGGATTTCCGGAGCAAATGGGGCACCTAATCATCTCGATGGGTGAACTCGACCTTTTATCGGCTTGTCGTACTAATTCCTTCTCGCCCCCGTGCGACCTTGGCGGCGCTGCCGGAATGCCCGGCCACATCACCAGCACACGCCGCCCCGGCGTTGGACGAGAGAAGGAAGAAGGTGGGCCGAACATGGCCGCCACCCAGAGGATCGCCGCGAGCGTCGTAGCCGCCGCGGCCTGCGCCTCGTCGCTCGCCGGGTGCGCGGGCGACACCGACGGCCCCTCACCGGGTCCGCAGGGCGCGCCCGGTGCGCCCAAAGCCGTGCAGCAGCCGCCCGGGAGCGTCGTCCGTCTGATCGGGGACGGATCCACCGCGTACACCGGGGCCCAGCCTCACCTGGCCCGGCCGGAGCGGCTGAGGGCCGGTGAGAAGCCCCCGCAGTTCGTCGTGTTCTCCTGGGACGGCGCCGGCGAGGACAGACAGAGGCTCTTCTCCCATTTCCGCAAGGTGGCGAAGGCCAACAACGCGACGATGACGTTCTTCCTCAGTGGCGTCTACATGCTGCCCAAGGACAAGCGCGACCTGTACGAGCCTCCGCAGCACGCGCCGGGCAGCTCGGAGATCGGCTTCAACGACGCGCAGGGCATCGCCGACACCGCGCAGCAGGTCCGCCTGGCATGGCTGGAGGGCAACGAGATCGGCACCCACTTCAACGGCCACTTCTGCGGCCCGAACGGCGGGGTCGGCCAGTGGTCGGTCGACGAGTGGAAGAGCGAGATCGCCCAGGCCAAGGACTTCGTGAAGACCTGGAAGACCAACAGCGGCCTGGAGAACCTCGCCCCGCTGCCCTTCGACTACGACAAGGAGCTCATCGGCGCCCGCACCCCCTGCCTGGAGGGTCAGAAGAACTTCGTGAAGGCGGCGAGTCAGCTCGGCTTCCGCTACGACAGCAGCGGCGTCGACAACCAGGTGTGGCCGAAGAAGAGAGACGGCCTGTGGGACCTGTCCATGCAGCTCGTGCCGTTCCCCGGACACACCTTCGAGCAGCTGACCATGGACTACAACTTCATGGTCAACCAGTCGGGCACCCTGATGCAGGGCGACCCCGACAAGTTCGAGTACTGGGGCGACCAGATGCGCGACGGTCTGCTCAAGGGCTTCTACCGGGCCTACGACGGCAACCGCGCACCGCTGGTCATCGGCAACCACTTCGAGTCCTGGAACGGCGGCACCTACATGCGCGCCGTCGAGGAGGTGGTGAAGGAGGTCTGCAACAAGCCCGAGGTGCGCTGCGTCTCCTTCCACCAGCTGGTCGACTGGCTGGACGCCCAGGACCCGCGGGCCCTGGCCAAGCTGCGCACGCTGGAGGTCGGTGAGGCTCCCAAGCAGGGCTGGGCGTCCTTCCTGTCGGCCGACCCGGCCCCGGCACCCAAGGGCGTGCCCGGGGCGCCGAGGCCCTAGGGGGTGTCGTCAGGCGAGGGCGGTGACGCCCTCGCCGAGGACGAAGCCGGGGTCGACCTGCGCCGCCAGGTCGGCCCCGGTCCGCTCGTTCCCCCACGAGGCGGCGTTCTTCAGGTGGAAGTGCACCATCTGCTGGGTGTAGCGTCGCCAGTCGCGCAGCTCGTGCGTGGCGTCGGCGGCGACCTGGAGCGTGCGCAGCGCGCGGCGGTTGGCGTCCTCCAGGAGCTCGAACCGGGGCGGCCGGCCCTTCTCCATGGCGCGCACCCAGTCCGAGTGCCCGACGGCCACGAGCAGGTCGTCCCCGACCTCGGCCCGCAGGAAGTCGAGGTCGTCCTGCCCCTGCACCTTGTTGCCGACGACCCTCAGCACGACGCCGAAGTCGCGGGCGTACTCCTTGTACTGGCGATAGACGGAGACCCCCTTCCGGGTCGGCTCGGCGACGAGGAACGTGATGTCGAAGCGGGTGAACATGCCGGAGGCGAAGGAGTCCGAACCCGCCGTCATGTCCACCACGACGTACTCGTCGCGGCCGTCCACCAGGTGGTTCAGATACAGCTCCACCGCTCCGGTCTTGGAGTGGTAGCAGGCGACCCCCAGGTCGGCGTCCGTGAAGGGCCCGGTGACCATCAAACGGACGGCGCCGCCGTCGAGTTCCACCTCGCGCGCACAGGCTTCGTACAGCGGGTTGTCCTCGCCCACCCGCAGCAGCCTCGAGCCCTCGCCGGGCGGAGTCGTCTTGATCATCGTCTCCGCGGAGGCGATGCGCGGATTGCTGCCGCGCAGATAGTCCTTGATCAGTGTCAGCCGGTCGCCCATCGCGGGCAGCGCGGCCGCCTCGGCCTCCTCCAGGCCCAGCGCGGCGCCCAGATGCTGGTTGATGTCGGCGTCGACCGCGACGACGGGCGCCCCGGCCGCCGCGAGATGGCGGATGAACAGGGAGGACAGCGTGGTCTTGCCGCTGCCGCCCTTCCCGACGAAAGCAATTTTCATGTTCACCAAGGGTAGTGGTGTGATAGCTGTACGTGGCAGCGTGCGTGAAGAAGACCACTCCTTCGGGGAGCCGGCCGCTCGGGTGCGTAGGGTCGTACCCATGAGTACGCAAGGTGCGACCGTCGATCCGCTCGCGGCCCTGGGCGCGCTGCCCGGTGTGGCAGAGTCCGTGGAGTCCGTGCGCAAGGCCGTGGACCGGGTCTACGGGCACCGGATCATGCGGCGCCGGAGCAACGCGATCACCTCCGAGGCTGCACTGCGCGGTGCGCGCGGTTCCGCGGCGCTCTCCGGGGCGGACTGGGCCCTCGAGGAGGTGCGCCGGCGCACCGACTTCAGCAGCGACGACGAGGCGCGCGTGCTGGGCGCGGCCCTGCGGCTGACGGCCGAGGCCGGTCAGCTGCTGTCCATCTGGCGGCAGTCGCCGCTGCGGGTCCTGGCCCGGCTGCACCTGGTGGCCGCCGCCGGCACGGAGGACACCGTCGGGCGGCCGCGCCAGGAGGGTGAGGACGTCCACGAGCCGCTGATCGAGCTGCCGCTGCCCGGGGCGGCCGAGCTCTCCGGGCGGCTGGAGGGCCTGTCCGAGCTGATCGTCGCGGGTACTTCCGCCCCCGCCCTGGTCACCGCGGCCGTCGTGCACGGCGAGCTGCTGGCGCTGCGCCCCTTCGTCTCCCACAACGGCCTGGTGGCGCGGGCGGCCGAGCGCATCGTCCTGATCGGCAGCGGCCTGGACCCGAAGTCGGTCTGCCCGGCCGAGGTCGGCCACGCCGAGCTGGGCCGCGCGGCCTATCTGGCGGCCCTGGACGGCTATGTCTCCGGCACTCCGGAGGGCATGGCGGCCTGGATCGGCCACTGCGCCAAGGCCGTCGAACTGGGCGTACGCGAGTCGACGGCGGTGTGCGAGGCGCTCCAGCGCGGCGCCGCGTGACGGCCGTTTCGGAGGTGGCGGATCCGCGCCGAGAGTTCGGGCCGGGCCTGCGCGGAGTCCGGTCCTGTGCAGGGTTCGGGCTCGTGAACAAGTTGCGGCGGTACGAGATTCTCGTACCGCCGCTGGCATGAGCGCCGAGTTACCAAGCGTCCTCGATATGTCGCCCATCAGGTCGGGATCTTTGCCCGTCACCTGGTGCGGCTGGCCCGTAATCGACGGGTCGACGTCGCGTGGGTGCCCGGCGTTCATGCGGGGTCCGTGGGCCGAATGCGTTTTAAAGGTGATCCTCTCGGATGTCCTTCGGTCTCGCGGGCCGCTGAGTCCTTTGTACTGCAAGCGGGGGGCAAGCGGAACCCCTGCCCGCACTTCTTTACTTTTAGGTTCAAACAGGACATAAACGAGCGCCGGAATCCCGGACGGTATTTCCCGGCGCGAGCCTGACGGGCGGCCCCGGTAACCGGGGTTCAGGCGGCCGTGCCCCGGCGCCGGCTCGCGTACCAGACGAGTCCCGCGGTGGCCATCGCCGCCCCCACGGCGGCCGCCGCGACCAGAACGGGCCGCGGCGGCACGGAGAACCCGGGCAGTCGCTGCTTGAGCCGCACCGGACGATGGAAGTCGAGAATCGGCCACCCGCGCGCGACGGCCTCCCGGCGCAGCGCACGGTCCGGGTTCACGGCGTGCGGGTTCCCCACCGACTCCAGCATCGGAATGTCGGTGACCGAGTCGCTGTAGGCGTAGCAGCGGTCGAGGTCGTAGCCCTCGGACGCGGCCAGCTCGCGCACCGCCTCAGCCTTCGTCGGGCCGTAGGCGTAGTACTCCACCTCGCCGGTGAAGCAGCCGTCCTCGCCCACCACCATCCGGGTGGCCACCACCCGGTCCGCGCCCAGCAGCTCCCCGATCGGCTCGACCACCTCCGCGCCCGACGTGGACACGATGACGACGTCCCGCCCGGCGCTGTGATGCTCCTCGATGAGCGAGGCGGCCTCGTCGTAGATGATCGGGTCGATCAGGTCGTGCAGTGTCTCGGCGACGATCTCCTTGACCTGCCGCACGTTCCAGCCGCGGCACAGTGCGGACAGGTACGCGCGCATGCGCTCCATCTGATCGTGGTCGGCGCCGCCGGCGAGGAAGACGAACTGGGCATATGCGGTACGCAGGACAGCCCTGCGGTTGATCAGCCCGCCCTGGTAGAAGGACTTGCTGAACGTGAGCGTGCTCGACTTCGCAATGACCGTCTTGTCCAGATCAAAGAAGGCCGCCGTGCGGGGCAAGGAGTGGTTTTCCACGTCCTTGAGCATAGGGGCAGCCCATTCGGCGTAAGGTGGGCGCGTGGGTTTGCCTGAGAGGCCTCTCGGGTACACCATGGAAGTCACGGATCGTTCGCGACCGTGCTAACCCGGTCCGACTCCTCCCCCCCCGAGTCGGCCGTGGAGACGACCCCCGCTCTCCCCCCCGGCGGGGGTCGTCGCATGTCCGGGTGGGTTCTCCCCTTTTTCGTAACCCTTGTGATGCCACACCTGCCGTACCGCACGCCCTCTGCAACCCTGTCCGTGATCCATCACGGTGAGTAGTCGCGGGGCTGCGCTGCGACAGTCTCACGAGAACCAGCACAGGGGTCACCGGTTTGGGTGATGGCCATTTTCACAACGGCTGAGTTGTCCACAGATTTCGACCAAGATCCACATCATTTCCCGGTTCGCTGCACCGTGATTCCTGCGCGCACCGCTCGCGGCGAGTTCATGGCCGGTTCCGTTTGTCGGGCGCGTATGGCCGGTTCGTATCGGCCGTCCATATGAAGGCCGGTTGCCGGTTCTTCACATGTTCGGGATTCGCGGGGCCGCGGGGGCCGCGCGAGTGATCTAGCGAAGGGGGACCCACCCGTGACCGGAACCGTCACACACGATCCGCCGCCCGGTACCGGAGGGCGGCAGGGCGGACCACTGATCGTCACCGAGGACGCCGAACTCCTCGACGACCTGCTGCGCCTGTGCGCGGCGGCGGGCGCCACACCCGAGGTCCATCACGGGGTGCCCGAGCGCAGAGGCATCTGGGAGGCCGCACCGCTGGTGCTGGTGGGGGACGACGCCGCCCGGCGGGTGCGCGGGGCCGCGCGCAGGCGCGGAGTGGTCCTCGTCGGCCGGGACCAGGACGACTCCGGGGTCTGGCGGCGTGCCGTCGAGATCGGCGCCGACCACGTGCTGGTGCTGCCCGACGGCGAGCAGTGGCTGGTCGACCGTATCGCCGACGTCGCCGAGGGCATCGGGCGGCCCGCGCTCACCGTCGGCGTCATCGGCGGCCGGGGCGGAGCCGGCGCTTCCACGCTCTCCTGCGCGCTCGCCGTCACCGCCGCGCGGGAGGGCCTGCGCACCCTGCTCGTGGACGCGGATCCGCTGGGCGGCGGGCTCGATGTGCTGCTCGGCGGAGAGACGGCCGAGGGGTTGCGCTGGCCGGCGTTCGCCGCCTCGCGTGGGCGGGTCGGCGGCGGAGCCCTGGAGGAGTCGCTGCCGGAACTGCACTCGTTGCGGGTGCTCAGCTGGGACCGCGGCGATTGCGTCGCCGTCCCGGCGCAGGCCGTCCGGGCGGTGCTGGCCGCCGCCCGGCGGCGCGGTGGCGCCGTGGTCGTCGACCTGCCCCGCCGTGTGGACGAGGGCGTCGCCGAGGCCCTGGCCCAGATCGACGTCGGGCTGCTCGTGGTCCCCGCCGAACTGCGGGCCGTGGCCGCCGCCACGCGCGTGGCCTCCGCGGTCGGCATGGTCCTGCGCGACCTGCGGGTGGCGGTACGGGGGCCGTACGCGCCCGGCCTCGACGACCGCGAGGTGGCCAGGCTGCTCGGGCTGCCGCTGGTGGGCGAGGTGCCCGTGGAGTCCGGGCTGCGGCGACCCGGCGAGGGCAGGACACCGCCCGGTGGCAGCGCGCGCGGTCCGCTGGCCCGGTTCTGCACGGCCTTCTGGGAGCGGGCCCTGATCGAGGCGGGTGCCGCATGAGGCCGGTGGTCGATCCGCGGCGGGGACGGACGGGGGTTCGGGGTGAACCGACAGGCGCCACGGGCGGGTCCGGGCGTGCCGGCGGGCTCGGGAGTCCTGCCGGTGCGGTCGGGAGCGCTGACCGGTTGAAGGATGTGGATGGGCGGGCGCCTTCCGAGGTGCTCGGGTACGGCCGGGGACTCGCGGACCCCGAGATGTCCGCGCAGTTGCTGGACCGTGTGCGGCGGTGGCTCGCCGAGAGCGGGGCCGAGCCGACGCCCGCGCGTGTGGCCCAGGCGCTGCGGGAGCAGGGCCGGGTGCTCGGGGACGCGGAAGTGCTCGGGGCGGCCGAGCGGTTGCGGTCCGAGCTGATCGGCAGCGGCCCGCTCGAGCCGCTGCTCGCCGATCCTTCGGTGACCGACGTCCTGGTGTCGGCTCCGGACAGGGTCTGGGTCGACCGTGGAGGCGGACTGGAGCGGGCCGCCGTCGCCTTCCCCGACGCCGCGGCCGTACGACGCCTCGCGCAGCGCCTGGCCGCCGTGGCCGGACGGCGCCTGGACGACGCCCGGCCCTGGGTCGACGCCCGCCTGCCCGACGGCACCCGGCTGCACGCCGTGCTGCCCCCGGTCGCCGTCGGCTGCACGTGCCTGTCCCTGCGCGTCGTACGGCCACGCGCGTTCACGCTCGGCGAACTGGTGGCGGCGGGCACGGTTCCGCCGGGCGGGGACCGCGTGCTGCGGGCACTGGTGCGGGCGCGGCTGTCCTTCCTCATCAGCGGTGGCACCGGCAGCGGCAAGACCACACTGCTCAGCGCGCTGCTCGGCCTGGTCGGACCGGGAGAGCGGATCGTCCTCGCCGAGGACTCGGCGGAGCTGCGTCCCGACCATCCGCATGTGGTCCGCCTGGAGACCAGACCCGCCAACCAGGAGGCCGCGGGCCTCGTCACCCTCGAGGACCTGGTGCGACAGGCGCTGCGGATGCGGCCGGACCGGCTGGTCGTGGGCGAGGTGCGCGGCGCCGAGGTGGTCCATCTCCTGGCCGCACTGAACACGGGTCACGAGGGCGGCTGCGGCACCGTGCACGCCAACGCGGCCGGGGACGTGCCGGCCCGGCTGGAGGCGTTGGGCACGGCCGCCGGGCTGGACCGGGCCGCGCTGCACAGCCAGTTGGCCGCGGCGCTGTCGGTGGTGGTGCACCTCGTGCGGGACCGCTCCGGGCGGCGGCGGATCGCCGAGGTGCGGGTGCTGGAACGGGACGCGTCGGGGCTGGTGCGGACGGTACCGGCACTGCGCTGGGGCGCGGAGGCGTTCGTGGCGGAACGGGGGTGGGAGCGGCTGAGGGAGTTGCTCGGCGCGGAGGGTCCGGAGAGGGATCCGGAGGATGCGGAGAGGGAGTGGCGGGCGGAATGAGGGAGTTGTTCTCCATGGGGGAGCCGTTCTCCGGACCGGCGCCCGCCGGGCCGGTGTCCATGGCGGCGGCCGTGGTGTGTGCCGCAGCTGCTGCGTGGCTGCTGGGCGGGCGGAACTCCGCGGCGCGGCGGGCGCGGTTGCTGCTCGCCGGTGGCGGGGTGGTGGGCGCGGGGCCGCCGCTGTGGGAGCGGGTCCGTGACGAACTGATCCGCGTCCGTGGGCGGTTGCAGGCCGAGTGGTGGGCGCCGGCCGCCGGGCTGGTGCTGGCGCTGCTGGGCGCCTCGGTGCTGCCGGTCGTCGCGGGGGTGGCCGGAGTGCCGGTGCTGCGCCGGATCCGGCTCGCCCGGGCCGCGCGCCGGGAGCGGGAGCGGCGGGCCGATGCGGTGATCGCGCTGTGTGCGGCGCTCGCCGGAGAGGTGCGGGCCGGGCGCCAGCCGGGCGAGGCGCTGCTGTACGCGGCGCGGGAGTCGGGCGGTCTGGGAGAGGCCCAGGCAGCGGTGCTGGCGGCGGCGCGGTTCGGCGGCGACGTGCTCGGCGCGCTCGCCGCGGCGGCCCGGCAACCGGGTGCCGAGGGGCTGCGCGGGCTCGCTGCCTGCTGGCTGGTGGCCGTGGACCAGGGCGCGGGCCTGGCCGCCGGGCTCGATCGGCTCGAAGCGGCGCTCCGCGCGGAGCGAGACCAACGTGCCGATCTGCGCGCCCAGTTGGCGGGCTCGCGGGCCACCGCCGTGATGCTCGCCGGGCTGCCGGCCCTGGGTCTCCTGCTCGGTACGGCCATGGGTGCCGATCCCCTGCACGTGCTGCTGCACACGGGAGCGGGCCTGGGCTGCCTGCTGGTCGGCGGGGTGCTGGAGGCCGCGGGGCTGTGGTGGGCCCTGGGGATCGTGCGACGGGCGGAGGCGACGTGAGCGGGGATGTTGTCCACAGGCTGGGGACGGTCGCGGGAGCTGCGGTGCTCCTGGCGTTGTCGGTGCGGTGGCTGAAGGCCCTGCGCGGGAAACGGAGAGTGCGGCGGCGGATGGCCTCACTGCTGGAGACGGCTCGGGCGCTCCAGCGGGAGCGTACCGGTCCTCGCATCCCGGTGCCGGTCGCCCTGCGGTGGTGGCTGTCGGCGGCAGGGGCCGTGGGTGCCGTCTGGGTGCTGTTCGGCGGGTCCGCCGGGGTCGTGGCCGGGCTCGTCGGCGCGCTGGGACTGTGGCGACGGCGGCGGCAACGGACGGCGGCCCGTCCCGGGGCCGAGTTCGACGCGGGCGAAGCCGTCCGGCAACTTCCCCTCGCGGCCGACCTCGTGGCGGCCTGCATCGCGGCCGGGGCCGGTCCGGTGATCGCCGCCCAGGCGGTGGGGGAGGCCCTGGGCGGGCCCGTGGGGGAAGGGCTGGCACGGGGCGCGGCCGAGGTACGGCTCGGCGGTGCACCGGCCGACGCCTGGCGGCAGCTCGCCTCGATACCGGGCGCCGCGGCCCTCGCGCGGCTGCTGGAGCGAGCCGACGAGTCCGGGCTCCCCGCCGCCGGACCGGCCGCGCGGCTCGCGGCCGATGTACGCGCCGACCGGGCACGCACCGCCACGGCCCGGGCCCGCCGGGCGGCCGTCCTGGTCACCGCGCCGGTGGGGCTGTGCTTTCTGCCCGCCTTCGTCGCGGTCGGTGTGCTTCCCGTGGTGATCGGCCTCGCGGGAGGGGTGCTGCGAGGGGGTGGTGGCTGACGGGGAGGTGGACGCGCTGGACGCGCTGGGCGCGCGATGAGCGAACGCGGTGAGTGAACAACGGACCAAGGACCTCACGGGGGTTGAGATGTACGCACAAACACGGGCACGGCTTCGTGCCCTGCTGAGCCGGATGCGCGGGGACGCGGGAATGGTCACGTCCGAGTACGCGATGGGCATCATCGCGGCGGTGGCCTTCGCCGTGCTGCTGTACGAGGTGGTGACGAGCGGGCAGGTGAAGACCGAGCTGCAGAACATCGTGAAACGAGCACTCAGTGCCCGGATGTGAGCACCGGCGCGACCGGGTAGCCGACCAGGGGTTCGTCACCGCGGAGGCCGCCATGGTCCTGCCTGTGCTGGTGCTGGTGGTGACGACGCTGGTCTGGGGACTGCTGGTGGTGCTCGCGCAGATCCAGTGCGTGGACGCGGCCCGGGTGGGCGCCCGGGCCGCCGCCCGGCAGGACCCGGACGGCGCCGTCACCCGGGTGGCGCGCGAGGCGGCACCACATGGCGCGAGGGTCACGGTGACCCGGCAGGGAGAGTACGTCCGCGTGGTCGTCGTGGCCGAGCCGCCGGGAATGGGCGCACTGCCCTTCCACCTGAGAGAGGAGGCCGTTGCCGAGACGGAGGAGTCGGTGGGAGCGGCCTCGGACCCGGACCGGACCGCCACGAAGAGCAGAGCGCAGAACGGGACGAAGAACGGAGCGCAGAACGGGACGAAGAACGGGAGGGGCTCATGAGGCGCCGGTTCCCCGGTGGTGACCGGGGCTCCGCCACCGTCTGGAGCGTGGGGGCGATCGCCCTGCTGTGCGTGGTGTTCGGGATCGGTCTCGCCCTGGGCCAGGCCGTGGTCACCCGGCACCGTGCGGCCGGGGCCGCCGACCTCGCGGCCCTGGCCGCGGCGGAGCACTGGGCGCAGGGCCGCGCCGAGGCCTGCGCCCGGGCCGACCGGGTGGCGCGTGCGCAGGGCGCCGGACTCGTCCGGTGCGCGATCGCGGGTGACACCTCGGACGTCACCGCGGAGTCGGAACGCGGTCCGTTCACGGCACGGGTCAGGGCGAGAGCGGGACCGCCGGATCCGTCGAGGACCGCGTCACCGTTCGCCCACATGGAGCAAGCCGTCCCCTGACGGCCTAAACCCCGCCCTCCTTCTCCTCAGGCTGCTCAGGCTCCGCCGGCTCCTCGGGCGACTCGGGAGCCCCCTTCAGCAGCACCGTCAGCAGCCGGACGGCTCCTCTCTTGTGGAGCGGATCGTTGCCGTTGCCGCACTTGGGGGACTGGACGCAGGACGGGCAGCCGGCATCGCACTCGCAGGAGGCGATGGCCTCGCGGGTGGCGGTGAGCCAGGCACGGGCGGTGTGGAAGGCGCGCTCGGCGAAGCCCGCGCCGCCGGGATGGCCGTCGTAGACGAAGACGGTGGGCAGCAGCGTGTCGGGGTGCAGCGGGATGGAGACGCCGCCGATGTCCCAGCGGTCGCAGGTGGCGAAGAGGGGCAGCATGCCGATCGAGGCGTGCTCGGCGGCGTGCAGGGCGCCGCCGAGGATCTCCGGGTTGATCCGGGCCTCGTCGAGCTGGTCCTCGGTCACGGTCCACCACACCGCGCGGGTGCGCAGCGTACGAGGAGGGAGGTCGAGTTTCGTCTCGCCCAGCACTTCACCGGTGATGACACGCCTGCGGAGGAAGGAGACGACCTGGTTGGTGACCTCGACGGAGCCGTAGCACAGGCGGCCGTCGCCCCAGGGGACCTCGGTGTCCGTCTCCAGGACGGAGATCGCCGTCGTGTCGCGGGCGACCGTGGTGTACGGCGGGTCGGCCTCCTGGACCAGGGCGACCGAGTCGTCCAGGTCCAGGGAGCGCACCAGGTAGGTGCGGCCCTGGTGGAGGTGGACGGCGCCCTCGTGCACGGTCGTGTGCGCGGCGGCCTCGTCGACCGTGCCGAGCAGCCGCCCGGTGTCCGCCTCGACGATCTGCACCGGGCGTCCGCCCCCGCCGCGGATGTCGGTGAGGTCCGCGGCCCGCTCCCGGCGCGTCCAGTGCCAGGCCTTCGTCCGGCGGCGCAGCAGCTTCGCGGCCTCCAGCTGCGGCAGCAGCTCCGCGCAGGCCGGTCCGAACAGCTCGATGTCCTCGTCGGTGAGGGGCAGCTCGGCGGCGGCCGCGCACAGGTGCGGGGCGAGGACGTAGGGGTTGTCCGGATCGAGGACCGTGGACTCCACCGGCTGGTCGAACAGGGCCTCCGGGTGGTGGACGAGGAAGGTGTCCAGCGGGTCGTCGCGGGCCACGAGCACGGCCAGGGCGCCCTGGCCGGCGCGGCCCGCACGGCCGGCCTGCTGCCACAGGGAGGCGCGGGTGCCGGGATAGCCGGCGATCAGTACCGCGTCCAGGCCGGAGACGTCCACGCCGAGCTCGAGGGCGGTCGTGGCGGCCAGGCCCAGCAGTTCGCCGGAGTGCAGGGCGCGTTCCAGGGCGCGGCGCTCCTCGGGGAGGTAGCCGCCGCGGTAGGCCGCGACACGCCGGGCCAGCGGGCGGTCGATCTCGGCCAGCCGTTCCTGGGTGATCACCGAGATCAGTTCGGCGCCGCGCCGGGAGCGTACGAAGGCGACCGAGCGCACGCCATGGAGGGTGAGGTCGGTCAGCAGGTCGGCGGTCTCGGCGGTAGCCGTGCGCCGGACCGGGGCGCCCTTCTCGCCGTGCAGTTCGGTGAGCGGGGGCTCCCAGAGGGCGAACACCAGTTCACCGCGAGGGGAGGCGTCGTCGTCCACTTCCACCACCGGCAGGCCGGTCAGTCGGCGGGCGGCCACCGAGGGCTGTGCCGCGGTCGCCGAGGCCAGCAGGAAGACCGGTGAGGCGCCGTAGCGCGCGCACAGCCGGCGCAGCCGGCGCAGGACCTGGGCGACGTGGGAGCCGAAGACGCCCCGGTAGGTGTGGCACTCGTCGATGACGACGTACTTCAGGGCCCGCAGGAAGGAGGACCAGCGCGGGTGCGAGGGCAGGATCCCGCGATGCAGCATGTCCGGATTGGTCAGGACGTAGTTGGCGTACTGGCGGATCCACTCGCGTTCCTCCACCGGCGTGTCGCCGTCGTAGACGGCGGCCCGTACGGCGCTGCCCAGCGGCCGGGCCAGGTCCCGTACCGCACGGCACTGGTCGGCCGCGAGGGCCTTGGTGGGGGCCAGGTAGAGGGCCGTGGCGCCACGGCCGTTCGGTGCCTCGGAACCCTCCAGCAGCGCCGACAGCACCGGCACCAGATACGCCAGGGACTTTCCGGACGCCGTGCCCGTGGCGACGACCACGGAGTCGCCGTCGAGGGCGTGCTCGGCCGCGCGCGCCTGGTGGGCCCAGGGGTGCTCGATTCCGCACGCCTGGACGGCCGCGATGACCTCCGGGCGAATCTCTGCGGGCCAGACGGCATGGCGACCCGCCCGCGGGGGCAAGTGCTCCGTATGAGTGATGCGCGCAGCCCTGCTCGGCCCGGAGGCGAGCCGGTGCAGAACCGCGCCCGGAGTCAGGCGGGTTGCGGCGTCCGTCGGGGATCGATCGGATCGGTGATTCTTGGCCATTGGCCCCGAGTGTGTCACCGGCGTGACGGACAATGGAGCCAAGGCGTCGTGCACGCCTGCCGGTAAGTGATTGAATGCCATCGCGGCTGGCGAACCGTCCTGGGGGCCTCTGCCGAGGTGCCCGAGGGGCGACCGCTCGATAGCAAGGTGCTGGAGGATCCGTGGACCTGTCCCTGTCGACCCGTACCGTCGGCGATCGTACGGTCGTCGAGGTCGGTGGCGAAATCGACGTATATACCGCGCCCAAGCTGCGCGAGCAGCTGGTCGAGCTGGTGAACGACGGGAATTTCCACCTCGTCGTCGACATGGAGGGCGTGGACTTCCTCGACTCCACCGGTCTCGGCGTGCTGGTCGGCGGTCTGAAGCGAGTGCGTGCCCACGAGGGCTCGCTGCGCCTGGTCTGCAACCAGGAGCGCATTCTCAAGATCTTCCGCATCACCGGTCTGACCAAGGTGTTCCCGATCCACACCTCGGTCGACGAAGCGGTGGCGGCCACCGACTGACCGCCGGTCCCGGGCCGGTGTCCGGGGCGGAAGAACTTCACGCGGGAGACCGGGCTCTCGGCGGCCCGGCCCCGCGACAGCACGCCCGTAGCTCCTAGGGGGATGCATGGCCACCGTCGAACTCCGCTTCAGCGCGCAGCCCGAGCATGTCAGGACCGCCCGGTTGGTGGCGGCAGCGGTGGCGCGCAGGGCCGGAGTGGACGAGGCCGTCCTCGACGAGGTCAGGCTCGCCGTCGGCGAGGCCTGCTCCCGTGCGGTCGGGCTGCATCAGAGCGGCGGCATCGTGGCACCGGTGACGGTGATGCTGATCGAGGAGGAGAAGCAGTTCTCCATCGAGGTCGGCGACGAGGCCCGCCACGCGTCGCACGGCCCCGGGGACGCTCCGGGCGCCGTGGACGACGCGGAGGCCGAGGAGGACGAGATGGGCCTCGCGGTCATCAGCGGTCTGGTCGACGACGTGAAGGTCACGGCCGGGCAGGACGGCGGGTTGATCAAGATGACCTGGCCGACCACACCGCCCACCGCCGTGCTCGCCTGAGCCGGCGGCTCAGAGTTCTCGTGCCGAAGGGCCCCACCGAGGTGGGGCCCTTCGGCATGTCGCGGGACGGGTGAACGTACCTACTATGGGTTGGCCATCATTTCGTGAAGTCATTCACGAGCGATAGCCTGATAATGGATCAAGGGTCAATGCTCCAGAGGCATTACCGCTTTCGGGTGTCGTAGCGCCCGGCGATCATTTGCTGAGAAGGGTGTGACGGCTGATTCCATTTACCGCACACTGTTTTGATCGGGTTCAGCTACCTACAATCCGTCCACATCTTGAGCTCAGCCCAAGCGTCAAGGAGGACGAATGGCGGGGCTTTCTACCCCTCATCAGTTGGGCCAACCCACAACCTTCGCAGCCGCAGTGCTGACCCACGACAATCGGATCATCGTGGCGGTCATCGCGGCCGTCGCGCTGGCCGCGCTCGTGGTCGCGGGCGTCCTGGTGCGCCAGGTGCTCGCGGCGGGCGAAGGCACCGACAGCATGAAGAAGATCGCGGAAGCGGTTCAGGAAGGCGCGAAGGCCTATCTGGGCCGTCAGCTGCGCACGCTCGGCGTATTCGCCGTCGTCGTGTTCTTCCTGCTCATGCTGCTGCCCGCGGACGACTGGAATCAGCGCGCCGGACGATCGGTGTTCTTCCTGATCGGAGCAGCGTTCTCGGCGGCCACCGGTTACATCGGCATGTGGCTCGCCGTGCGCAGCAATGTGCGTGTCGCCGCGGCGGCGCGGGAAGCGACACCGGCGGAGGGTGAGCCGGAAAAGGATCTCACCACCGTCTCGCACAAAGCCATGAAGATCGCTTTCCGTACGGGCGGTGTCGTCGGCATGTTCACGGTGGGGCTCGGCCTGCTGGGCGCCTCCTGTGTGGTGCTCGTGTACGCGGCCGACGCACCGAAGGTGCTGGAAGGCTTCGGCCTCGGCGCCGCGCTGATCGCGATGTTCATGCGTGTCGGCGGCGGCATCTTCACCAAGGCCGCCGACGTCGGCGCCGACCTGGTCGGCAAGGTCGAGCAGGGCATTCCGGAGGATGATCCGCGCAATGCCGCGACCATCGCCGACAACGTGGGCGACAACGTCGGCGACTGCGCGGGCATGGCGGCCGACCTCTTCGAGTCCTACGCGGTCACGCTGGTCGCCGCGCTCATCCTCGGCAAGGCCGCCTTCGGCAACGACGGGCTCGCCTTCCCGCTGCTGGTGCCCGCGATCGGCGTGATCACCGCCATGATCGGCATCTTCGCGGTGGCACCTCGGCGCGCCGACCGCAGCGGCATGTCCGCGATCAACCGCGGCTTCTTCATCTCCGCGGTGATCTCGCTGGCGCTGGTCGCGATCGCCGTCTACACCTATCTGCCGTCGTCGTACGCCGACCTGACCGGCGTCACCGACGCGGCGGTCCGCGGCAAGGACGGCGACCCGCGGATCCTCGCCCTGGTCGCGGTCGCCATCGGGATCCTGCTCGCCGCCGTGATCCAGCAGCTGACCGGCTACTTCACCGAGACCACCCGGCGGCCGGTCCGCGACATCGGCAAGACCTCGCTCACCGGCCCGGCCACCGTCGTCCTCGCCGGCATCTCCGTCGGCCTGGAGTCGGCCGTCTACACCGCCCTGCTGATCGGCCTCGGCGTCTACGGGGCGTTCCTGCTCGGCGGTACGTCGATCATGCTGGCGCTGTTCGCGGTGGCCCTGGCCGGCACCGGCCTGCTCACCACGGTCGGTGTGATCGTCGCCATGGACACCTTCGGCCCGGTCTCCGACAACGCGCAGGGCATCGCCGAGATGTCCGGCGACGTCGAGGGCGCGGGCGCACAGGTGCTCACCAACCTGGACGCGGTCGGCAACACCACGAAGGCCATCACCAAGGGCATCGCCATCGCCACCGCCGTACTCGCGGCGTCGGCGCTCTTCGGGTCGTACCGCGACGCGATCACCACCGGTGCGCAGGACGTCGGCGCGAAGCTGTCCGGACCCGGTGCTCCGATGAGCCTGATCATGGACATCTCGCAGCCCAACAACCTGGTCGGTCTCGTCGCCGGAGCCGCGGTCGTCTTCCTCTTCTCCGGCCTGGCGATCAACGCGGTGTCGCGGTCGGCGGGCTCGGTGGTGTTCGAGGTACGGCGGCAGTTCCGTGAGAAGCCCGGGATCATGGACTTCACCGAGAAGCCGGAGTACGGCAAGGTCGTCGACATCTGCACCAAGGACGCCCTGCGCGAACTCGCCACGCCCGGCCTGCTCGCCGTCATGGCGCCGATCTTCATCGGGTTCACCCTCGGTGTCGGCGCGCTCGGCGCATACCTCGCGGGTGCCATCGGCGCGGGCACGCTGATGGCGGTGTTCCTCGCCAACTCCGGCGGCGCCTGGGACAACGCCAAGAAGCTCGTCGAGGACGGCCACCACGGCGGCAAGGGCAGCGAGGCCCACGCCGCCACCGTCATCGGCGACACGGTCGGCGACCCCTTCAAGGACACCGCCGGTCCCGCGATCAACCCGCTGCTGAAGGTCATGAACCTGGTGTCGCTGCTCATCGCGCCCGCGGTCATCAAGTTCAGCTACGGCAGCGACAAGAGTCTCGGCGTACGGATCGCGATCGCGGTCCTCGCGATGGCCGTCATCGTCGTCGCGGTCTACATCTCCAAGCGGCGCGGAATCGCCGTGGGTGACGAAGACAACGCCGAACAGGTGTCCAAGCCGGCCGATCCTGCGGTGGTTTCGTAGGCGGTCGTACGACAGGCCCAGTTCACGAGGCGGGCGGGCGGCGCACACATGGCGTCGCCCGCCCGCCTCGTGTGCGCCCGGACCCGCTCCCGTGAGCCTTCTCTCGCTTGGTGCAAATGGCTGCAAGAGAGGTCATATGGTGCGCTCGGACCCTGGTTGCCGCCCATCCGGCGTGTATGTTCCGGGGCCGAGAGCCATGGAAGGGACCAAACCGGTGAACAAGAAGCTCGCGGCCGCACTGTCCGGCGGTGCGGTACTGGTACTGGCACTGACGGGATGCACCGGCAACAGCGCCGACGACAAGAACGACGCGCTGGACGCCTGGGCCAAGCAGGTGTGCGAAGGGGTGCAGCCGCAGGCGAAGAAGATCGAGGCCGCCAATGCCGCGATCCAGAAGGAGACCTCGGACAACAGCTCTCCGGCCGACGTGCGGAAGACCGACGCCCAGGCCTTCCAGGACATGTCCGACGCCTACAAGGCCATCGGCTCCGCCGTGAACACGGCCGGTGTGCCCAAGGTCGACGACGGCAAGAAGAAGCAGCAGGACGCCGTCAAGGAGCTCAACGACCTCGGCGCCTCCTACGCCTCGCTCAAGCAGCAGGTGGACAAGCTCGACACCAAGGACCAGGCGAAGTTCGCGGACGGCCTCAAGGACATCGCGACCCAGCTGGACAAGCTGAGCAAGAGCGGCAGCGACGCCCTGAAGAACCTCGAGGAGGGCGACGTCGGCAAGGCGATGGCCAAGCAGCCGAGCTGCAAGTCCGCCTCCGCCTCCGCTTCCGCCGCCGCGTCGGACGCGACGGCCAACGGCTGACCCGTACGCGCGCGTGCCGCCGCACCACAGGCACGCGCGCGCGATGCCGCGCGTACGACTTCGGTGGGATGTGCGCGTACGACACCGTGGGACGCGCGCGTACGCGTCGGCGGGACATGCGATGTCGGTGGGAGCCGACACAATGGGTGCGTGAGTGACTCCAGCCTGCCCGCACCGACCGCCCTGCCCGCCGCCGACCGCCCCGATGTCGCCGCCCGGCTCCGGGACGCCCTGCTCGGTGCCTCCTTCACCGCCGACGGCCTGCTCGAACTGCTCGGCGCCCCCGCGTACGCGGCGCTGGCGCGCAGCGAGACCGTGCCCGCCCTCCGGGCGACGCGCGGGGACACACCGCTGGAACTGCTCGTCCGCCTGTTCCTCCTCCAGCAGCCCGTGCCGTCCGCGCGCGTGGCGGACGTCCTGCCCGTGCCGGAGTGTCTGGAGACCGGCTGGCTGACGCGTGTCGGCGGGGACGAGCTGGCCGCGACCGTGGACGTCAGGCCGTACGGCGGGCTCGACGGCGAGGACTGGTTCATCGTCTCCGACCTGGGCTGCGCGGTCGGCGGCGCGGGAGGCATCGGCAGCCGCGAGGAGGGCGTCGTCCTCGGCGTCGGCGGCGCCTCCACCACCCTGGCCGGCATCACGGTCCGTACACCCGTCGATTCCGCGCTCGACCTCGGCACCGGCTCCGGCATCCAGGCCCTGCACGCGAGCCGGCACGCCACCCGGGTGACCGCCACCGACGTCAACCCGCGCGCGCTGCACATCACCGCGCTCACGCTCGCCCTGTCCGGGGCCCCGGCCGCCGATCTGCGCCAGGGTTCGCTGTTCGGGCCGGTCCGGGACGACGAGACGTTCGACCTGATCGTGTCCAACCCGCCCTTCGTGATCTCTCCCGGTGCCCGGCTGACCTACCGCGACGGTGGGATGGGCGGGGACGATCTGTGCCGCACGCTCGTTCAGCAGGCGGGGGAGCGGCTGAACGAGGGCGGGTTCGCGCAGTTCCTCGCCAACTGGCAGCACGTGGAGGGGGAGGACTGGCAGGACAGGCTCAGGTCATGGGTGCCCCGCGGGTGCGACGCGTGGATCGTGCAGCGCGAGGTGCAGGACGTCACGCAGTACGCCGAGCTGTGGCTCAGGGACGCCGGCGACCACCGCGGTGACCCGGCCGAGTACCAGGTGCGCTACGACGCCTGGCTGGAGGAGTTCGAGGCGCGCAAGGTGAAGGCGGTGGGCTTCGGCTGGATCACCCTGCGCCGGACGGGCTCGGCCGTGCCCTCCGTCATCGCCGAGGAGTGGCCGCACCCCGTCGAGCAGCCGCTCGGCGACACCGTGCGCGCGCACTTCGCCCGCCTCGACTATCTGCGGGAGCACGACGACGCGGCCCTGCTCGACGGACACTTCCGGCTCGTCGGAGAGATCGTGCAGGAGCAGGTCGGGCTGCCGGGCGCCGAGGATCCGGAGCACGTGGTGCTGCGCCAGCAGCGTGGGATGCGCCGGGCCACCACGGTGGACACCGTCGGCGCGGGCTTCGCCGGTGTCTGCGACGGGACGCTGAGCGCCGGCCGGATCCTGGACGCCATCGCCCAGCTGGTGGGCGAGGACCCGGCGCTGCTGCGCGACCGGACGCCCGCGCAGATCCGGCTGCTGGTGGAGCAGGGGTTCCTGGAGCCCGCTCACTGAGGCCGGAGAACAGACGACAGGGGGCAGCCGGCGGCGAACTTTTTTCGGACACGGCCCCGGAACACGTGAGCCACCGGCCGATGACCGTGCGTGAGCGGGAATGGGAGCCCGTCCGCCCCCCGTTCACCAAGGGTTGGCCCGGCCGTCGTCCGCGCGTGCCAGCCTCCCCGACCGGGGCTCCGGAACGGGGAGGGGACATACATGGAGAGCGGACCGGCGATCTTCGCTGGGGCGGTGTTCGCCCTGTTCGGAGCGGTTCTGCTGGGGTGGACGGCGGTCCGGGTACGGCAGCGGGAACCCGTCGCGCTCGGCGTACACCCGATCATGGCGGCGACCGCCGCGAGCGTGATCGCGCTGGGGGCTCTGGCCCTCGGAACGTGGTGTTTCTCACGCCTGTGAGGACCACCGCGGCACCCCGGTCCGCGTAACCGGCACGTCACGATGCGTGTCCGGCCGGGCGGGCGGGTGAGCGGTCCGGGCGGCAGGAAGGGCTGTAGTCGGGTTACCGTTCGAGTGGCCGTTGCGGGCTTTTCCCGTTTGACACGGGGGCGGGCTGTACCGTCACACTCCGCAGCGTCAGCACGACCCGACCCCGGGAAACCAACGCCTGGGGAGACCCAGCGAGACCCAGCGTCGACCGGAGAGAAGAGCGAAGTTGTCCCCGACCAGCGAGACCGCACAGGGCGGCCGCCGACTCGTCATCGTCGAGTCGCCTGCCAAGGCGAAGACGATCAAGGGCTACCTCGGCCCCGGCTACGTCGTCGAAGCGAGCGTCGGGCACATCCGCGACCTTCCCAACGGCGCCGCGGAGGTTCCCGAGAAGTACACCGGCGAGGTCCGCCGCCTCGGTGTGGACGTAGAACATGACTTCCAGCCGATCTATGTCATCAACGCGGACAAGAAGGCACAGGTCAAGAAGCTCAGGGATCTGCTGAAGGACTCCGACGAGCTCTTCCTCGCCACTGACGAGGACCGGGAGGGCGAGGCCATCGCCTGGCACCTCCAGGAGGTCCTGAAGCCGAAGATCCCGGTCAAGCGGATGGTCTTCCACGAGATCACCAAGGACGCGATCCGCGAGGCCGTCGCCAACCCGCGCCAGCTCAACCAGAAGCTGGTCGACGCCCAGGAGACCCGCCGCATCCTCGACCGCCTCTACGGCTACGAGGTCTCGCCCGTGCTGTGGAAGAAGGTCATGCCGCGGCTGTCGGCCGGCCGTGTCCAGTCGGTGGCGACCCGGCTCGTGGTCGAGCGGGAACGCGAGCGGATCGCCTTCCGCTCCGCCGAGTACTGGGACCTGACGGGCACCTTCGCGACCGGCCGCGCGGGCGACCCGTCCGACCCGTCGTCGCTGGTCGCCCGCCTGCAGACGGTCGACGGCCGACGCGTTGCCCAGGGCCGGGACTTCGACTCCCTGGGGCAGCTGAAGTCCGCGAACACCCTCCACCTCGACGAGGCCAACGCCCGTGCGCTCGCCGCGGCCCTGGAGAACACCCGCTTCTCCGTCCGCTCCGTCGAGTCCAAGCCGTACCGCCGCTCGCCGTACGCCCCGTTCCGTACGACGACGCTGCAGCAGGAGGCCAGCCGCAAGCTCGGCTTCGGCGCGAAGGCGACCATGCAGATCGCGCAGAAGCTGTACGAGAACGGCTACATCACGTACATGCGTACGGACTCCACGACGCTGAGCGACACGGCGATCGCCGCCGCCCGCGCCCAGGTCACCCAGCTGTACGGCGCCGACTACCTGCCGCCGCAGCCGCGCACGTACGCCGGGAAGGTCAAGAACGCGCAGGAGGCGCACGAGGCGATCCGCCCCTCGGGCGACCGTTTCCGCACCCCCGCCGAGACCGGTCTGACCGGCGACCAGTTCAAGCTGTACGAGCTGATCTGGAAGCGGACCGTCGCCTCCCAGATGAAGGACGCCACGGGTAACTCCGTCACCGTGAAGATCGGTGGCACCGCCGCGGACGGCCGGGACGTCGAGTTCAGCGCCTCCGGCAAGACGATCACCTTCCACGGCTTCCTCAAGGCCTACGTCGAGGGCGCCGACGACCCGAACGCCGAGCTCGACGACCGCGAGCGGCGCCTGCCCCAGGTCACCGAGGGCGACTCGCTGAGCGCCGAGGAGATCACGGCCGACGGCCACTCGACCAAGCCCCCGGCCCGCTACACCGAGGCCTCGCTGGTCAAGGAGCTCGAGGAGCGCGAGATCGGCCGCCCGTCGACGTACGCGTCGATCATCGGCACGATCCTCGACCGCGGCTATGTGTTCAAGAAGGGCACGGCCCTGGTGCCGTCCTTCCTGTCCTTCGCCGTGGTGAACCTCCTGGAGAAGCACTTCGGACGGCTTGTCGATTACGACTTCACCGCCAAGATGGAGGACGACCTCGACCGCATCGCGCGCGGCGAGGCCAAGGCGGTGCCGTGGCTGAAGCGTTTCTACTTCGGTGAGGCCAACGGCATCGGCGGCGCGGCCGAGGCAGGCAACGGCGACGGGGACCACCTCGGCGGGCTCAAGGAACTGGTGACGGACCTGGGCGCGATCGACGCGCGCGAGGTGTCGACGTTCCCGGTGGGCAACGACATCGTGCTGCGCGTGGGCCGCTACGGACCGTACATCGAGCGCGGTGAGCGGGAGACCGAGGCCCACCAGCGCGCCGACATCCCCACCGACCTGGCCCCGGACGAGCTGACCGTCGAGCTGGCCGAGGAACTGCTGGCCAAGCCCAGCGGCGAGCGAGCGCTGGGCACCGACCCGGAGACCGGGCGCCCCGTCGTCGCCAAGGCCGGCCGCTACGGTCCGTACGTCACCGAAGTGCTCCCCGAGGGCACGCCGAAGACGGGCAAGAACGCGGTCAAGCCGCGCACGGCCTCGCTCTTCAAGTCGATGTCCCTGGACACGGTGACCCTGGACGACGCGCTGAGGCTCATGTCGCTGCCGCGTGTCGTCGGCACCGACGCGGAAGGCGTCGAGATCACCGCGCAGAACGGTCGCTACGGTCCGTATCTGAAGAAGGGGACGGACTCGCGCTCGCTGCAGTCCGAGGACCAGATCTTCACGATCACGCTGGAGGAGGCGCTGGCGATCTACGCCCAGCCCAAGCAGCGTGGCCGGGCCGCGGCCAAGCCGCCGCTGAAGGAGCTGGGCGAGGACCCGGTCAGCGGCAAGCCGGTCGTGGTCAAGGACGGGCGGTTCGGTCCGTACGTCACCGACGGCGAGACCAACGCGACCCTGCGCTCCGGCGACAGCGTCGAGACGATCAGCCCCGAGCGCGGCTTCGAGCTGCTCGCGGAGAAGCGCGCGAAGGGCCCCGCCAAGAAGACCGCGAAGAAGGCGGCCGCCAAGAAGACGACGGCGAAGAAGACGACGTCCACGGCGGCCAAGAAGACCGCGGCCAAGAAGACGACGACCGCCAAGAAGACGACCGCCGCGAAGAAGACGGCCGCGAAGAAGGCGACCGCCTCGAACGCGGCGGAGGACTGATCACGGGCAGACGCGCGCCCCGGCATCGCTTCGGTGCCGGGGCGCGCACGTTCGGACGGTCACGGCGTGCTGTCGGTGCGTCCCGATAGGCTGAACGCATGACGCGAGCCGAGCAGCCAACGGCCCACACCCCGGCCCCCGACGACGCACTGGTGGCGGACTCCCGCGAGCGCGCCGTCCGTGCCCTGCTGCGCCGACCGCAGCTGAAGCGGCTGTGGAGCGCACAGCTGGTGGGGGGCATCGGGGACACTCTCGCGCTCCTGGTCCTGGTCGTCCTCGTCCTGCAGGCGACGCTCGCCCAGGGCTCCTTCGGCGGCGGCTACCGGGGCGTGGCGTTCGCGGTGGCGATCGTCTTCGGGGCGCGGATCCTCGCGACCGTGCTCTTCGGCGCGGTCCTCCTCGGCCCGCTCACCTCGCTGACCTCCCAGGATGGGCCGCTCGACCGGCGCTGGACCATGGTCGGCGCGGACGGGCTGCGGGCCGCGCTGATGATCGCCGCACCGCTGTGGATCGACTGGACACCGGGCAACGCGCCGGCCGTCCTGGTGGTCACCGTCTTCGTGACCGGGATCGCCGAGCGCTTGTGGACCGTGTGCCGCGAGAGCGCCGCCCCCGCCCTGCTGCCCGCACCGCCCCCGGAGGGCGCCACCGTACGGCCCCTGCCGGACCACATGGACGCCCTGCGCCGCCTGTCGCTGCGCACGAACTTCCTGGCGATCCCGCTGGCCGCCGCCGCACTGGTCGTCGCGTCCCTGTTCAACAACCTCCTGGGCACCGGCGTCGCCTGGTTCGACCAGCACCAGGCGGCCCTCGGCGCATACGTCGCGGCCGGTCTGTTCGCCGCGTCCCTGTCCGTGCTGACCTCTCTGGAACTGCCCGGCACCCGCACCCCGCGCGCGCGGTCCCCGCTCGAGGGGCTGCGCCGCCCGAGGACGGGCACCGGCGTCGACAACGGCCGCACGGGGGCCGTTCCGCTGCTCGTGCTCGCCTCCGCCGCCGTCGCCGGGGCGATCGCCGCGGCGGTCTCCGTCTGCGTGCTGCACGCCGCGGACCTCGGCGGCGGCCCGGTGCTCTACGGGCTGGCGGTGCTCGCCCTGACCGGCGGAGTCGCCGTCGGCATCCGTACGGCACCCAGGGCACTCGTGGCGCTGTCCCGGCGGCGGCTGCTGGCGCTGGCCATCGCCGTCACCGGCATCGCGCTGCTCGCCGCCGGACTCGTCCCGGACGTCACCACCGTCCTGCTGATCCTCGCCGTGGCCGGCGTGGGCGCGGGCATCGCCGCCAACACCGGGCACACCCTGCTCGACCAGGAGGCCGAGGACTACCGCCGGCCGCGCATGACCGAGCACCTGCACGCGGTGGTACGTGTCTTCGTCGCCCTCGGTGCCGTGCTCGCCCCGGTGGTCGCGGCCGGAATCGGTCCCCACCGGCTGGAGAGCGGCCGGTTCGTGTTCGCGCACGGCGGCGCCGCCTTCACGCTGATGCTGGTCGGCGCGCTGCTGCTGCCGGTGGCCGCGCTGGTGCTGGCCAAGGTCGACGACCGCTCCGGCGTACCGCTGCGGCAGGACCTGGTCGACGCGCTGCGGGGCGACGACCCGCTGACGGCGCCCGCGGAGTCGGGTTTCTTCATCGCCCTGGAGGGCGGCGACGGCGCCGGGAAGTCCACGCAGGCCGAGGCGCTCGCCGACTGGATCAGGGCCAAGGGACACGAGGTCGTGGTGACCCGCGAGCCGGGCGCGACACCGGTCGGCAAGCGGCTGCGGTCCATCCTGCTGGACGTGTCCTCGGCCGGCCTGTCGCACCGCGCGGAGGCCCTGCTGTACGCGGCCGACCGCGCGGAGCACGTCGACACCGTGGTGCGGCCGGCGCTGGAGCGCGGCGCCGTCGTGATCTCCGACCGGTACATCGACTCGTCGGTGGCCTACCAGGGCGCGGGCCGCGACCTGTCGCCCACGGAGATCGCCCGCATCAACCGCTGGGCGACGAACGGGCTCGTGCCCCATCTGACGGTCCTGCTGGACGTGTCACCGGACGTGGCCCGGGAGCGGTTCACCGAGGCGCCGGACCGGCTGGAGTCCGAGCCGGCGGAGTTCCACGCGCGCGTGCGCTCCGGTTTCCTCACCCTGGCCGCCGCCGACCCCGGCCGCTACCTGGTGGTGGACGCGGGCCAGGAGCCCGAGGCCGTCACGACCGTCGTACGGCATCACCTCGACCAGATGCTGCCGCTGTCCGAGGCCGAGGTGAAGGCCCAGGAGGAGGCGCGGCGGCAGGCCGAGGAGGAGGCCCGCCGCAGGGCCGAGGAGGAGGCCCGGCGCAAGGCCGAGGAGGAACGCCTGGAGCGTGAGCGCAAGGAGCAGCTCGCCCGGCTGCGCGCCGAGGAGGAGGAACGCAAGCGGCGCGAGCTGGAGGAGGCGCAGCGCCGCGAGGCCGAACGCCAGGCGGAGGAGGCCCGGCAGCGGGCCGAGGAAGCGCGTCGGCGCGCCGAGGAGGAGCGTGCCCGGCTGCTCGCGGAGGAGCAGGCCCGGGCGGAGGCCGAGGCCCGCCGCAAGGCCGAGGAGGAACGCCTGCGCCGGCAGGCCGAGGAGGAGGCCCGGCTGCGGGCCGAGGCCGAGGCGCGCCGCCTGGAGAAGCAGCAGAAGGCCGAGGAGGCCCTTCTGCGGGCGGAGGAGGCCCGGCGGGCGGCCGAGCAGGCGGCTGCCGCCGCGCAGGCCGGTCCGCGCCGGTCGGCGCCTCCCGCCGCCGATGCCATGCCGCCGGAGGCGGTGACCGTGCCGACGCCGGTGGTGACGCCGACGGACGCCGCGGGCGGCCCGGCGAACCCGCCGGGCGGTCCGACGGACGAGACGGCGGTCCTGTGGCCGGTACAGGACGACGAGCGGGCAGAGGGCTCGGCGGGCGAGGGCCCGGCCGAGGGTTCGAGCGCGCCCCAGGAGCCCGGGTCCGCGCCCGACTCCGAGGTCACGGCCGAGCTGCCGCAGCCGATCACGCCTCCGGCCGGTCCGGAAGGCGCGGGAACCCCGGGAGTGCCGGGCGCGGCGGACGAGACGGCGGTCCTGCCGCCGGTCGGTGCCGGGGAGCCCCCCGCCGGGGCGGCCGACGAGACCGCGGTGCTGCCCCCGGTGCGGTTCGACGACCCCGCGGACGCGCACAGTGCCCGGGGCGCCCAGGGTGCTTCGGGCGACCGGGACGACCGGGACGTCCGTGGCGGGGACATCGCGGACCGCGTTCCGCCCGGGTTCTTCCGGGACGAGCGGCCGGCGGCCGCCCGGCCGGACGGCTCCGACGACCGTACGCGCGAGCTGCCGCAGATCGAGGCCGAGGGCGGCGCGCCACGGCGGCCCCGGCCGGACTGGGCCGAGGAGACCCCGCTGGACGACCTGCCGACGCTGGCGGACGAGCTGCTGGGACCGCACGAGTACCAGGAGGGCGGCGAGGCCGAGGAGGAGTACGACGACGGCCACGGGAACGGACGGGGCCGCGGACGCGGCCGCGGCCGACGAGGCTGACCCCGGAACCCGCGGAGGGCCTCTCCGCCGGAACCTGCGGAGGGTCCCTCCACACCTCCACGACCCCTCCATGGCGTCGCCGGCCTCGTGCCCGGTCGGCCGGCCGCCGGACTCGTTGTCAGTGGCTGCCCGCACAATGGATCCCGGAGCACGAACCAGGACGGAAGGGCGGCGTGACCCATGAGCGTGTGGGACGACCTCGTCGGGCAGGAGAGGGTCAGCGAGCAGCTGGCCGCCGCCGCCCGGGACGCCGACGCCCTGGTCACGGCGGCGTCCGGTGACGCCCCGCCGCCGGAGGCGTCGAAGATGACGCACGCGTGGCTGTTCACCGGACCGCCCGGAGCCGGGATCACCCAGACGGCGCGGGCCTTCGCCGCGGCGCTGCAGTGCGTGAGCCCCGACCGCGCGCTCGGTGGCGCCCCCGGCTGCGGTTTCTGCGACGGCTGTCACACCGCGCTGGTCGGCACCCACGCGGACGTCAGCACGGTCGCCGCCGTCGGCGCCGAGATCCTGGTCAAGGACATGCGGGACACCGTCCGCAAGTCGTTCACCTCCCCGGCGAACGGCCGCTGGCAGGTGATCCTCGTCGAGGACGCCGAGCGGCTGAACGAGAAGTCCGCCAACGCCGTTCTGAAGGCGGTCGAGGAACCCGCCCCGCGCACGGTCTGGCTGCTGTGCGCACCCTCGATCGAGGACGTCCTGCCCACCATCCGCTCCCGCTGCCGCCACCTGAACCTGCGCACACCGTCGGTGGCCGCCGTCGCCGACATGCTGGTGCGCCGCGAGAGCGTGGAACCCGGCGTCGCGGCGGCCGCCGCCCGCGCCACTCAGGGCCACGTGGACCGGGCCCGACGCCTGGCCACCGACCCGGCCGCGCGCGAGCGCCGCGCCGCCGTGCTGAAGCTCCCGCTCCGTCTCGACGATATCGGCGGCTGCCTCAAGGCCGCCCAGGAGCTGGTCGACGCCGCGTCGGACGACGCCAAGGCGCTCGCCGAGGAGATGGACACCAAGGAGACCGAAGAGCTCAAGGCGGCGCTGGGCGCGGCCCAGGGCGGCCGGCTGCCGCGCGGCACGGCGGGCGTGATGAAGGACCTGGAGGACAAGCAGAAGCGCCGCCGCACGCGTACGCAGCGCGACAGCCTCGACCTCGCCCTGACCGATCTCACCGCGCTGTACCGCGACGTCCTCGCCCTCCAGCTCGGCTCCCGTGTCGCGATCGCCAACGCGGACGTGGAGGACGTCCTGGAGCGCATCGCGCGCGGCAGCTCCCCGGAGTCGACCCTGCGCCGGATAGAGGCGATCGCCGCCTGCCGCGACGCCCTCGACCGCAATGTGGCCCCGCTGCTGGCCGTGGAGGCGATGACGATGTCCCTGAGAGCCGGCTGACGGGTCGGCCGGCAGGCCGGGCCGGCGGGTGCGGCCGGACAGATCCAGCCGACAGGTCGGTCGCGCCCCGTCCGCCCCGCTCGGGCTGTTGAGGGCTTCACTCGTACGAGGCACGACGCCTACGAAGCGCACCGGAGCGATCGCAGAGAGTTACGCTCGCCTGATGTACATCAGGCGCGCCCTCCGTCCGGCCAGTCAGGGTCCCCGAGGTTCCCGGAGTCCCGGAGATTCCCGAGAGCCCCAGGCCCCCCGACCCCCCGTCGCCACCCGCGTGGTCCGCCTGGCCCGCACAGCCCGTGCGGGCGGCGTCCTCCTCGCGGCCGCCGCCCTGCTCGCCTCGGCCTGCTCCTCCGCGAGCACACAGCGCCAGTCCGCGCCCGCGGCGAGCACGGTCCTGGCCGCGCTGCCGCGGTCCACGCCCTCCGCCCTCGAGCCGTACTACGTCCAGAAGCTCACCTGGCGCGACTGCGGGGCCCCCGGCTTCCAGTGCGCCACGCTGAAGGCACCGCTCGACTACGCCGACCCGTCCGCGGGCGACATCCGGCTGGCCGTGGCCCGCAAGAAGGCCACGGGACCGGGCAGCCGCCTGGGCTCGCTGCTGGTCAACCCCGGCGGCCCGGGCGGCTCGGCCATCGGCTACCTCCAGCAGTTCGCCGGCGTCGGCTATCCGGCCGAGGTCCGCGCCCGCTACGACCTGGTGGCGATGGACCCGCGCGGGGTCGCCCGCAGCGAGCCCGTGGAGTGCCTCGACGACCGGAACATGGACACCTTCACCGAGACCGACATCACTCCCGACGACCGCGCCGAGACCGACGCGCTCGTCGGCGAGTTCCGGAAGTTCGCGGAGGGCTGCGGTGCGCACGACCCCCGGCTGCTGCGGCACGTCTCCACCATGGAGGCGGCCCGCGACATGGACGTGCTCCGGGCGGTCCTGGGTGACCGGAGGCTGAACTACGTGGGGGCGTCGTACGGGACGTTCCTCGGCGCGACGTACGCCGGGCTGTTCCCGGACCGAGCGGGCCGTCTCGTGCTGGACGGTGCGATGGACCCGTCCCTGACCGCGCGCCGGCTGAACCTGGACCAGACGGCGGGCTTCGAGACGGCCTTCCAGTCGTTCGCGAAGGACTGCGTGCGCCGTAGCGACTGCCCGCTCGGCGGACCGGGCACCACTCCGGCGCAGGCCGGCGACCACCTCGCGGTCTTCTTCCACAAGCTGGACGCACACCCCATTCCCACCGGGGACCCGGACGGCCGCCGCCTCGTCGAGGCGCTCGCCACGACCGGGGTCATCGCGGCGATGTACGACCAGGCGGCCTGGCCACAGCTGCGCGCGGCACTGACGGCGGCGATGCAGAAGAACGACGGCGCCGGCCTGCTCGCCCTCTCCGACACCTACTACGAACGTGACACCCGGGGCCACTACAGCAACCTGATCTTCGCCAATGCCGCCGTGAACTGCCTGGACCTGCCCCCGGCCTTCTCCGGCCCGGCCGCAGTGGAGGAGGCCCTGCCCGCCTTCCGGAAGGCGTCCCCGGTCTTCGGCCAGGGCCTGGCCTGGGCGTCCCTGAACTGCGCGTACTGGCCCGTGAAGCCCGCCGGCGAGCCGCACCGCATCGAGGCGAAGGGCGCGCCCCCCATCGTGGTCGTCGGCACCACACGCGACCCTGCCACCCCGTACCGCTGGGCCCAGTCCCTGGCTTCCCAGCTCTCCTCGGCCCGCCTGCTCACCTTCGTCGCCGACGGCCACACCGCCTACGGCCGCGGCAGCCGCTGCATCGACTCCGCCATCGACACCTACCTCCTCCACGGCACCCCGCCGACACAGGGAAAGCGCTGCTCATAGCCCCCATGCCCGCCCCACGCACCGCCCCGGAAAGCCCTCGTCGGGGCGGGTGCGAAGCACCCCCGGAAACTGTGTAGACTTACCGACGTTGCCGAGCGCACCATGGTGCGGGCAGCGCGCCGCTTTAGCTCAGATGGCCAGAGCAACGCACTCGTAATGCGTAGGTCTCGGGTTCGAATCCCGAAAGCGGCTCCGGGAAACCCCAGGTCAGATACCTTCTGCCTGGGGTTTTTGCACTCCGTTGGCTGGTCGCCGGGCCCGGCCGGGGGATGTGGGGTGTCATGCGTGATCGGATGTGGCCCTGCTCCGGCTTGTGATCGGCACCTGGGCACTCATCGTGCTGCCTGCGGCAGCAGGCGTATCGGGGTGCCGGCCAGGTAGGCCTCGATGGCCTCCACCGCCTGGCCGTAGTAGCGCTCGTAGTTCGCCCGGGAGACGTAGCCCAGGTGCGGGGTGGCCAGCAGGCGTGGGGCGGTGCGCAGGGGATGGTCCGCGGGGAGTGGTTCGGTGTCGAAGACGTCGATGCCCGCGCCGGCGATGCGGCCCTCGTGCAGGACGGTGAGCAGGGCTTCCTGGTCGACGATCGCGGCGCGGGAGGTGTTGATCAGATGGGCCGTCGGCTTCAGGAGGGCGAGTTCGGGGGCGCCGAGCAGGCCGCGGGTGCGGTCGCTCAGGGCCAGGTGGACCGAGACGAAGTCCGCGGTGGCGAGGAGGTCTTCCTTGGTGGGGGCCAGGGTCACGCCCACCTCGTCCGCCCGCTCTTTCGTCAGGTTCTGGCTCCACGCCGTGACCTCCATGCCGAAGGCGAGCCCGACCCGGGCGACCCGGCTGCCGATCCTGCCGAGACCCAGCAGACCGAGGCGGCGGCCGTGCAGGTCGGCGCCCACGGTGGACTGCCAGGGGCCGCCCGAGCGCAGGGCGTTGTTCTCCTGCACGATGCCGCGGGCGAGGCCGAGCAGCAGGGCCCAGGTGAGCTCCACCGGCGGGGTCGAGGAGCTCTCGGTGCCGCACACCGTCACGCCGTTCGCGCGCGCGGCGCCGTAGTCGATGACGGAGTTGCGCATGCCGGAGGCGACCAGCAGTTTCAGGCGCGGAAGGCGGTCCAGGAGCGAGGCGGGGAAAGGCACCCGTTCGCGCAGGGTCACCACGATGTCGGCGTCCGCGAGCGCCGTGGCCAGTGCGTCCTCCGTGGCGAAGTGTTCGGCGTACGGGACCACCTCCACCCGGTCCCGGAGCGGCGACCAGTCGGCCGCGGTGGTCGCGGCGTTCTGGAAGTCGTCGAGCACGGCACAGCGCAGTCGCATGTCTGTTCTCTCTTCTCTCTCCATGAAATGACCGGTCTCCCTCCATGAGATGCCCGGCGATCCGGCGTCGGGAGACCCGGCGGAACCGAGGCAACGTACCGCCCGCAACCGGGTCCGGCTGGTCCGCCGGAGGCTGCCGCTCGTGCTGATCCCGGTACACCTGGGGGTGTGGACGCTCCCGACCCTTGTGCGAACCCGGTCGATCGCCGGGCTGCGAGCCTGGGCGGGAGGGTTCGTGGAGGGGCTGCGGCGGCCCGCGGGGGAGCGGCGGCCCATGCGCCGGCGCACCGTGTGGCGGCTCACGCGGCTCACAGGGCTCACTGGCTCACCCGGCTCAGGCGGCTCAGGGGCTCACGCAGCTCGGCCGGCCGCCCGTCGTCTGACCGCCGGTTCCGGACCGGCGACCGGGTCCTGCGCGCGGACAGGACCCGCGGGGACCGGCCAGACCCGGCGCACGTGTCGGCCCGGCGCGCGGCCGGACCCCGGCGTGCGTGTGGCGCGCGCGGCCGGTGCAGGGGGCACGCGCCCAGGCAACCGGACGCACATGAACAGGCCCCGGCGCACGACAGGGCGGCACGGGGCGTGAACGGAAAGGGCAGGAGGCGCGGACGGGGTCCCGGTCGTTCACCTCCGCCGACCGGGACCCCTCGCGTCCACGGACCAGGCCGACGGCGACACTCCCCCGAGCTGCGCACCCCGTGCGCGCGCCGGTCGGGCCCTGATCCGATGAAATGATCACATCAGGTCCGGCCAACAGATCGCTAACATGGGGCCGGTTGTTCTCCTGGCGGAGAGGGGCGGTCGCGGCCGCTCGGAGAGGCAGTGAACGGACGGTGTGATGCGCGGCGAGCTGCGGTTCGGGCTGCTGGGGCCACCGGTCCTGTACGAGCCCGCCCCCGGTGAGTATGCCGTCCGTCCCATCGGCAGTCCCAAGGTGCGTGCCCTGCTCGCCGCGCTGCTGCTGGAGGCCGGGCGGGTCGTCTCCGTCGAGTCGCTGAAGGAGGCGCTGTGGGGCGCGGCACCGCCGGTCTCCGCGCAGGCCTCGCTGCACAACCACGTGGCCCGACTGCGCCGGCTCCTCGACGACCCCGACCGGCTGCGCGCCGTACCGCCCGGCTATCTGCTGCGGGTCGGCCGGGGGGAGCTGGACCTCCATCTCTTCGAGGCGCGGGTCGCGGAGGCGCGTGCCGCGCACGCCGGCGGGGAATGGGCGCGGGCGGCGCGCGCGTGCGCGGACGCGCTCGTGCTGTGGAGGGGCACGCCGCTCAGCGGCCTGCCCGCCGGTTTCGGCGGGTACGCCCTGGTGCAGCGCCTTCAGGAGGCGCGGCTGCTGCTCCTGGAGTGGCACTACGACGCCGAACTGGGCCTCGGCGGCACCCGGCCCTCCGGGCTCGTGCCGGAACTGGCGGCGCTGGCCGCCGAGCACCCGCTGCGCGAGGCGTACCACCGTCAGCTCATGCTCGCCCTGCACCGCACCGGCCGGCAGGCGGAGGCGCTGGCCGTCCACCGCGATCTGCGCGCCCGGCTGATCGAGGAACTCGGCGTCGAGCCGGGGCCCGCCGTGCGGGAGGCCCACCTCGAAGTGCTCAGAGGCGCCGGGGACGAGCACGTCGACGGCGCGGAAGGCCCCGCCGGGCCGGCACCACCGTCCAAGGACACCCCGCAGCCGCCGCGCCCCGCGCAACTCCCGCCTCCGCCCGCTCACTTCACCGGACGGGACGACGTCCTGCCCGCCGTGCGCAGGGCGCTGACCGCGAACCACGGCGAGGCCGGCGGCAGTCCGCTCGTCGTCCTCAGCGGCATGGCCGGCGTCGGCAAGACCGCGCTCGCGCTGCATGTGGCCCATGGCCTGGTGAAACGTTTCCCTGATGGGCAGCTCTACGTCAACCTGCACGGCGCCACGCCCGGCATGACCCCTCTCGCCCCGGAACAGGCCCTGCGCTCCCTCCTCCTCGACCTGGGAACCGATCCGCGCCACGTCCCCGAACACCCGGACGCGGCCGCCGCGTTGCTGCGGTCCCTGCTCGCGCCGACGCGCACGCTGCTGGTGCTGGACGACGCCGGAAGCGCCGCGCAGATACGGCCGCTGCTGCCGGCCGGCGCCGGCTGCGCGGTGATCGTGACCAGCCGCTCCCCGCTGACCGCCCTCGACGGCGCCCACCGCTTCCCGCTCACCCCGCTGTCCGCGCCCGACAGCGCGGCACTGCTGCGGGCGGTCTCCGGACGCGACGACCGGGACGGCCTCGACGCGGGGCACCCGCTCGTCGAACTCACCGGCCGCCTCCCGCTCGCCCTGCGCGTCGTCGCCGCGCGGCTGGCCGCCCGGCGCGCCCTCACCCCGGACGCGCTGGCCGGGCAACTGGCCGCCACCGAAGGACGGTTGCACCATCTGGAGTACGACGACCTGAGCGTGCGCCGCTCCCTGGCCGTCGCCCACGACGCGCTCGCCGTCTCCGAACGCGAGGCCGACCGCGACGCGGCCCTCGCCCTGCGCCGCATCGGCGCGCTCGACCTGCCCGCCTACGGCGCGGCCCTGCTCGCCGCCCTCACGGGCACCGACGAGCGCCGTGCCGAGGCCGCCCTGGACCGCCTCGTCGACGTGGCCCTCCTGGAGGAGACGGCACTCGGGCGCTACGCCCCGCACGACCTGGTACGCGACTTCGCCCGCGAACTGGCGACATCCCAAGCGCGTGCCGCCGCACCTCCCGCCGCGGGCGGCGGTGCGGGCTCCCGGAGGGTGCGGGGCCAGGGCGTGGCGGACGCGATGGACGTGGCGCACGTGGGGGACGTCGTAGAAGTCGCCCTGCGCTGGTATGCGGCCGTGGCCGAGCGGGTGCTCGCCGCGGTCGTCGAGCCCGGTCATGAACGGGACGACCGCCGCCGTCCCACTGTGTCCGGACCGTCCGAGAACACCGCCGACGCCCTCGCCGTTCCGTCCTTCGGGTCCGCCGAGGAGGCCGCCGAATGGGGGCGCGGGGAGCTCTCGAACGTCGTCGAGCTGGCCGGGCGCTACTCCGGCAGCGACCCGGGCGGCGCGCGGCGGGACGCGTACCTCTCCCGCCTCCTGCGCCTCTTCTTCCCCTACGTCCAGCGCAGCGGGCGCGTCGCCGAGATGGAGGTCCTCGGGCGGGCCGCGCTCGCCGTGGCGCGCCGGCTGGGGGACGAGGCGGCCGAGGCGTACGCGCTGAGCGATCTGGCCGGACTGCACTTCCTGACCGGCCGGCACAGCGACGCCCTCGCCCTGAACGACGCCTCGCTCGCGATCTGGCGGCGGCTCGGTGTCGCCTCACGCATCCGGCGCGGCCTCAACAACCGCGGTCTGCTCCTCGAAGGGCTCGGCCGGTACGCCGAGTCCGGGCAGGCGCTGCGGCAGAGCCTGGCGTACTCGCGGCAGCTCAACGACCCTTATGGCGAGGCCGTCACCCACAGCCACCTCGGCAACCTCTACGAGCACACCGACCCGCGCGCCGCCATCGAGCAGCACCGGCGTTCGCTCGCCATCGGCGACGAGATCGGCGCCGTCATCGTCCAGCACACCGCGCACTGCAACATCGGCTACGCCCACCTCGCCCTCGGCGAACCGGCCGCCGCCGCCCGGCACTTCGAGGAGAGCCTGCGCATCCTCGGCGGGCACGGCGACTGGCACGGCGAGTCCCAGACCCGGCTCGGACTGGTCCGCGCGCTGCGGCAGCTGGGCCACACCGAACGCGCCCACCGCGAGTGCGCCGAGCTGCTGTGCCGCGCCGACACCCGCGCCGACCGCTACACGGGCGGTCTCGCCCGCCACCAGCACGGGCTCCTGCTGCGGCAGCAGGGCCGTACCGAGGAGGCGTACGCGCAGTGGCGCACCGCGCTCGCCGCCCTGGACGGCACGGACGAGAAGGCGGTGACGGGCGAGCTGCGGCAGCTGCTCGCCGACCCGCCGCCGGGCGCACGCTGACCCGGCGGTGCCGTGCCGGGGGTCGGTCCGGGGGCGCCGCGGCCGTCACTTGGCGTCCGCATAGCACTCCACCACCGCCGTCGTGAACGGGAACCGCACCGGGGTCTCACCGAAGGTGAGGCGCCCCGCCAGCTCCGCCGCCTCCCGGATGGCCTCGACCACCGTCTCGGCCTCGTGCTCCGGGCAGTGCACGATCACCTCGTCGTGCTGGAAGAAGACCAGTTCGGCCGCCATGTCCCGGCAGGCGCGGCGCAGCCCGGCGAGCAGCAGCAGGGCCCAGTCGGCGGCGCTGCCCTGCACCACGAAGTTGCGGGCGAAGCGGCCGCGGGCGCGGGAGTTGCCGGAGGCGTACCCCGGCATCCAGCCCTGGTCGGCGGACTGTCCGGACGGCCCTTCGGCGGGGCGCTCCTGGGGGAGGCCCGCCTCCTCCGACGCGTCCTCCGCCGCCCCGGCCGCCGGCGGGCATGTCCGCCCCAGCCAGGTCCGCACCAGCCGGCCCTCCTCGCCGGCCCGCGCCGCCTCGTCGACATAGGCCACCGCGCGGGGGAAGCGGCGTCTGAGGGCGGCCAGGTTCTTCAGCCCGTCGCCCGAGGTCTGGCCGTAGACCGCGCCGAGCACGGCGAGTTTGGCCTGGGCACGGTCGCCGGAGAAGGCACGGTCGGAGACCGACTGGTAGAGGTCGCTCTCCCGGCCGGCCACCTCCATCAGCCCGGGGTCGCGGGAGATGGCCGCCAGCACGCGCGGCTCCATCTGGTCGGCGTCGGCGACGACCAGCCGCCAGCCGGGATCGGCGACCACCGCCCGCCGGATCACCTTGGGGATCTGCAGCGCGCCGCCGCCGTTGGTCACCCAGCGCCCGGTGACCGTCCCGCCCGCGAGGAACTCCGGCCGGAACCGTCCGTCCCGTACCCAGTCCTGAAGCCAGGACCAGCCGTGGGCGACCCAGATCCGGTACAGCTTCTTGTACTCCAGCAGGGGCTCCACCGCCGGGTGGTCGACGGACCGCAGCTCCCACCGGCGGGTGGAGCCGACCTTGATCCCGGCCCGGGCGAAGGCCTTGACGACGTCGGCGGGCAGATCGGGGCGGACCCGGCGGCCGAAGGCGGCGGACACCTCCTCGGCGAGCTCGGCCAGGCGACGCGGTTCCCCGCCGCCCGCGTACCGCTCGCCGAGCAGCTCGTGCAGCACCCGGCGGTGCACGTCCGCGCTCCAGGGCAGGCCCGCCTGGTTCATCTCGGCCGCCACCAGCATGCCCGCCGACTCGGCGGCGGTCAGCAGACGCATGCGGTCCGGGTGCGCGGCCCGCTCGTGCCGCCGCTGCTGCTCGGCGTAGACCGCGAGCAGGTCCGCCAGCGGCAGACGTACGCCCTGCGGCTCGAAGAGCGAGGACTGCGCGCCGGGCGCGGCGGAGCGCTGCGGCGGATCCGGTGGTACGGGGCCGCCGCGCAGCCGGGCCAGGGCGGCGGCCGCCGAACGGGGCTCGCCGTGGCGCCCCTCGTGGCCGAGGAGGAGCGTCTCGGCGTCCTCGATGTCGTAGCACCGCTCCACGCGCACCCCCGCGGCGAGCAGACGCGGATAGACCTCGGCGGTGGACCGCCACACCCACCGCGTGACGTCCGGCCTGCTGCGGACGGCCTCGGCGAGGTCCGGCTCCTCGCGCACCGGCCCGGCGGGCAGCCCGTCCGGGCCGAGGGGGGCGAGCTCCGCGCCACCGTCCTCGGCCGGAGCCAGAGCCCACCGGTCGGTCATGTCCGCGAGTGTCGCAGGC